>JADGRQ010000022.1 GCA_017880775.1 Burkholderiales bacterium
TGATGATCTTCGTCGCATGCCCGGTGCCGACCACCGCCGGCAGGCCGTACTCGCGGCAGACGATCGCGGCGTGGCTCATCACGCCACCGACGTCGGTGATGCAGGCCCCGATCTTGGCAAAGGCCGGCGCCCAGGACGGCGAGGTCGTCGGCGCGACCAGGATCTCTCCCTCCTGCAACTGGCCTACCTCGCTCACTGTCTTGCACACGCGCGCCTTGCCTTGGACGATGCCGGGGCTGCCGGCAAAGCCCTTCAACTCGGTGATGCTGTCCGGATCCTTGACCTCCTGCACCGCTGCCCAGTCGGCCAACGACTTGTTGGTAACGCCCCAGAGGACGATGGTGAACGGCTCCTGGATCACTTCCGGCGCGGTGCCGATGGCGGGCGGCGCGCTCCACTCCTTGAACTTCTGCATCACGCCTTTGCGCCAGACGATTTCCTTCGGCCAGGTCTTGGTGCCGCGCGGCGTGACGCCGGTCGCCCAAGCCGTGACGATGTCCCACAGCGCCGACTTGATCTCGTCGCGGCGCAGCAGCCAGATGTCCTCGACGTCCTCGATCACGCCATGCTCCTTCATGATCACGCCGACTTCGCGAATCTTGTTCCAGAACACGGAGTGGAACCAGTGCTCTACGTAGAACAGGTGGTTCTCGACGTACGGGAACACCGTCTTGGCGCAACCGAGCAGTTCGTCGAACTGCTTGCGGTCTTCTTCCTTTTCGATCAGACCGCGATATTCGGCGGTGATGCGGTCGCGCTCGGCGCGCACCTTCGCCGTCGGACGATCGATGGAAACGCCCTGCTTGATTTTGCCGATGTAGGTGGCGATGCCCGAGAGCGGCACGTTCATCTGGTCGTTCCACGAGCGGTCGTGGTGGAACCAGCCGGTCCCGGTGGAAATATTGAACCAGGGTTCGCGCGCCAGGTCGAGCGACTTGAGCCACTCCACTCCCTTGGGCAGTTTCTTCAGCGCCGCCTCGACCTGCGTCCATTCCTGGCTGAACGTGACCACCGAGTCCACGCCCAACTCAACGGCTTTGCGGGCGAGTTTCTTCAGTTCCTCGTCGGGCTGATACATGATCACGTCGATGCCCGAGATCATCTGCGTCACGCGCTGCGCCGGAATGCTGGGAAACAGCTTCTGCACGAAGTCGAGGAAGAACACGTAGGCCGCGTAGCCGAGATTGAGAAACTCGAAGTGGTACTGCCAGCACTTGATGCCCAAGTTGATCAGGTCATCGTAATTTTTCAGCAGGTGGTAGCCCTTCGATTCGCCGATTGCGTCGGTCACCACCGACATGTCCTCCATGTCCGCGAGGCGCGGAATCTTGATCGCCTCGAGTTCGCGGATGGTGGCTTCCATCTTTACCTTCCATTTGGCCTCGAGAGCATCCCAGTTCTTGTAGTAGTAGCCGGCACGCTCCATGAAGTTCGGCACGCGGCGCCCGATCTCTTCGGGGTCCTTCACCGGAACGGGGGAGATATAGACATAGCCGTTGATGATGCGATGGTCGACGCCCCGCACCGGCGGCACCATGAAAATGCGGTTGTTGAACTGCGACAGGGCCAAGTACCAAGCCTCGTCCCAGATCGTGTCGAAGGGATACAATGGCTCTGGATAGTGCAGCCCGTCGTAGAACCAGAACGTGTCCTTCTCGTACTTGTTGCGCACCGGATCGTCGGTGACGAACTGGTACTGGTAGGGATACATTCGTTCCCAGCCTTCGGTGCCGGGAATGGTCTTGGCCTTGATATCGTGTGGAATGGGAAACTTCATTGGAATGTCTCCTGGGGATTCATGGGTTCGTTCGGATCGTTCCGGTCGCCTCTGGTTGCGCCGGCTGCAGCGGTAACCGTTTGCAAGCTCCGTGCCACTCGCGTCTTGCGCAAAGCAGCAATCAGGAACACAGCCAACGGATAACAGCGGTGCCAGGATTGGAGATCAAGCGATGATGCGTTGCGCAAAAAGCCGCTCCGGCATTGCTCGCGATGGCCGCGCCGGGGTTCGACCGCCGCTGTCGGCCGTTGATCATTTCGTGACTATTGCGCGCCCGGCAGGCGCCGTTTTAATCAATTGGTCAACCGTTGTCCGGCGATCCGCTCCACGAAAATCGATGAGCTCGATCAAGTCGGCTTGCACGATCCGGCTCTAGAAGTAGCCGATCCAGAGGAGGGCTGGGCCATGACCAAGCTTCGCAGCGTCGAGCGCACAGCAGGCGATGACCTGCGCGCGCGCGTGCATTTCTGTGCAGACACTGGCCAGATCTGGCTTCACGAACATCGCATGCTGCTCGTGCATGCCGAGGCGCAGGCCTCTTTGCGCAAGGAGCTGATCGATACTCTGGGCAGGGAGCGGGCTCAAGGATTGCTCACACGCATGGGCTACGCCTCCGGCGTGCGCGATGCGGAGCTGGCGCGCACCCGCGCGCAGAACTCCAGTGACATCGAAGCGTTCATGACCGGCCCGCAACTGCACACGCTGGAGGGCATCGTCCGGGTGACGCCCGTCAAGCTCGAGCTGGACCGCGTTACCGGCAAATTCTACGGCGAGTTCCTCTGGGAGAATTCCTGGGAAGGGCAATGGCACCGGCACTACTACGGCATCCACTCCGATCCGGTGTGCTGGACGCAGATCGGCTACGCCTGCGGCTACACCTCGGCGTTCATGGGTCGCACCATCCTGTACAAGGAAGTCGAGTGCACCGGGGCCGGGCACAACAACTGCCGGATCGTAGGCAAACCCATGGAGGAATGGGAGGACGCGGCCGAGCAGATGCGCTTTTTCACGCCCGAGTCGATCGCCGACCAGCTCTTCGAGCTGCAGACCCAGGTGGTGCAGCTGCGCGCCACGATTGGGGAGAAGGAGGCGCTGCCCGGCGACATGGTCGGCAGCTCGCCCGGGTTCCGCGCCGCCTACGGGCTGCTCAAGCAGGCCGCGGGCAGTCAGATCGCCGTGCTCCTGCTTGGCGAGACCGGCGTCGGCAAGGAGATGTTCGCGCGCTGCCTGCACGATTCCGGGCCGCGCCGCGAGCGCCCGTTCGTCGCCATCAACTGCGCCGCCATCCCGCACGACCTGGTGGAAGCCGAGTTGTTCGGCGTGGAGAAGGGCGCCTACACCGGCGCACTCGTCTCGCGTCACGGGCGATTCGAGCGTGCCGACGGCGGCAGCCTGTTTCTCGACGAAATCGGCGACCTGCCGCTGCCGGCCCAAGGCAAGCTGCTGCGCGTGCTGCAGGAGGGAGAGATCGAGCGCCTGGGAGACCAGAAGACGCGCAAGGTCAATGTCAGGATGATCGCGGCGGCGAATGGCGACCTCCACCGGCTGGTGAGGGAGGGCAAGTTCCGCTCGGACCTCTACTACCGGCTCAATGCATACCAGATCGAGATCCCGCCGTTGCGCGAACGAAAGGAAGACATATCTCCACTGGCCAAGCGCTTCCTGCAGAAATACTCGGCGATCCACGGCAAAAAACTGCGCGGCTTTACCGACAAGGCCAAACGGGCGCTGCTTAACTACGCGTGGCCGGGCAATATCCGCGAACTGCAGAACATGGTCGAGCGCGGCGTGATCCTCGCGCCGGGCGGCACCCGCATAGAAGCCACCCACCTTTTCTCGCCGTGCGCGGACGAGCACGCGCGGGAGTTCAGCCTCGGCATGAACGGCAGTCTCGACGTACACCGGTGGGATACGGGGAAGAACCTCTGCGAAGCCGTGTTCAACGGATGCATGACGCTCGAGCAACTCGAAGTCATGCTGCTCGAGACCGCCATCGACAAGGCGCGCGGAAATCTCTCCTCCGCCGCCCGCATGCTCGGCCTGACCCGGCCGCAGTTCGCGTATCGTCTGAAGCGTCTGCACGAGGACGAACAGTCCCGGTCCCAGATCGCGCTGGTGACGTCTACGGATCCTTCTGCAGACCGGTCCTGATGTCCGAGGCGCTGCGCCAGCGGGTTGCGACGTACCTGCGCGAGCACCACGTCATGACCTTGGCTACCTACGGCAGCGAGGGACTTTGGGCTGCTGCCGTCTTTTACGTCGACGATGGCCGCAATCTGTTCTTCCTGTCGTCACCGACCAGCCGCCACTGCCGTAACCTGGCGAAAAGCCCGCGCGTCTCGGCGACGATTCAGAAGGACTACGTCGACTGGCCGGATATCAAGGGGGTGCAGCTTGAGGGAATCGCCCGCGAGATCCGCGGCAAGGAAGAGGAGCGCGCCCGTCGTCTCTACGGGGAGAAGTTCCCCGTCATCCGCGGGCTGGCGCGGGCGCCTGCCGCGCTTGCCGAAGCGATGGACCGGGTGCGCTGGTACGAGGTGGCTCCAGACCGCCTGTACTTCATCGACAACTCGGCGGGATTCGGCCACCGCGACGCGATCGAACTTCCGCGCCGCGCGTAGCCGGGCCGCCTCGATTGCGGCAGCTTCACCGCCTGGATGTTCGCCTTCGCGCCGAAGCCGATCGTCCTCACGAACGAGAGCTGGTGGCCACGCGTGGCGATCACTCACCCGGAAATGGTCGCCCTTATTCGAGCAGGTAGCCATCGTCGGCCATCCGAGGTTGCTGTTGCGGT
Source organism: Burkholderiales bacterium (assembly GCA_017880775.1). Lineage (GTDB taxonomy): Bacteria > Pseudomonadota > Gammaproteobacteria > Burkholderiales > SG8-39 > JADGRQ01. Next base: position 4,572 of record JADGRQ010000022.1, read on the forward strand.
CACCCTATTCTCCAGCCCGCAAGCCGGTTTGATCCCGGTCAAATCGCGCCCCGCCCCGAACGTCAATACTTCACGCTTAGAATGGGCAGATTGCCCGGGAGCAACAACGAATGGAAACGGTCAGGGCGGACGTGGCGATCATCGGCGCAGGCGGCGCGGGCCTGCGCGCGGCAATCGCACTTGCGGAGGCTGACCCGAAGCTGCGTGTCGCGCTGATCTCCAAGGTTTACCCGATGCGCAGCCACACCTGCGCCGCCGAAGGAGGAGCCGCCGGGGTGATCAAGTCCGACGACAGCCTGGAGCATCACTTCAACGACACCGTAGGCGGCGGGGACTGGCTGTGCGACCAGGACGCCGTAGAGTACCTGGTGCAGGAAGCGCCGAAGGAACTCATCCAGCTCGAGCACTGGGGCTGTCCATGGAGCCGCGAGCCGAACGGGTCGGTCGCGGTGCGCCCGTTCGGCGGCATGAAGAAGCAGCGCACCTGGTTCGCCGCCGACAAATCGGGCTTCCACATCCTGCATACGCTGTTCCAGACTTCGCTCAGGTTTCCTTCGATCGAGCGCTACGACGAGTACTACGCCACGGATCTCATCGTCGACGACGGGCGTTGCCAGGGATTCACCGCGATCGAGATGCGTAGCGGGCAGATGAAGCGGTTCCAGGCCGGCGCGGTCATCATCGCGGGCGGCGGGGCGGGGCGCATGTTTCCGTTCACCACCAACGGCGCTATCAAGACCGGCGACGGCATGGCGCTCGCCTACCGCGCGGGCGTGCCGCTGAAGGACATGGAGTTCGTCCAGTACCACCCGACTGGCCTGCCAAACACGGGGACCCTGCTGACCGAGGCCTGCCGCGGCGAAGGCGGCATCCTCGTCAACAAGAACGGCCGCCGCTTCCTGCAGGACTATGGCATGGGACCGGAAACGCCGCTCGGCAAGCCGGTGTTCAAGACCATGGAGCTGGGCCCGCGCGACCGGGTGAGCCAGGCGTTCTGGCACGAGCAGAAGAAGGGCAACATGCTGCCTACCAAGTGGGGCGACTGCATGCTGCTCGACATGCGGCACCTGGGCGAGAAGACGATCAACGAGCGGCTGCCCCTGGTGCGGGATGTGACGACCAGTTACCTGGGCGTCGATCCGGTCACCGACCCGGTGCCGGTACGCCCGGTGGTGCATTACATGATGGGCGGAATCCACACCGACATCCGCGCCGCGACGCCGCTTGCCGGACTGTTCGCGGCGGGCGAGTGCGCCTGCGTGAGCATCAACGGCGCCAACCGACTGGGTTCGAACTCGCTCACGGAGCTGCTGGTGTTCGGACGCCGCGCCGGGCTGAGCGCGGCGGAGTACGTCCGGTCCGCGCGTCCGGGCAACGACGCAGCGCTCGAGGCGAAGGCCACGGCGGCGCAGGCGCGCATCCGCTCGCTGTTCGAGAAAACCGGCGGCAAGGAGTCGACTGCCGGGCTGCGCAAGGAAATGATGGCGACGATGGAGCAGAACGCGGGAATCTACCGTGACGCAAACGGCTTGTCCGAGGCGTGCACGAAACTCGGCGAGTTACGCCATCGCTATGCCGAAGTCGAGCTGAACGACAAGACCAACGTCTACAACACCGACCTGCTGCAGGCCCTCGAACTTGGATCGATGCTCGATTGCGCCGAAGCCGTCACCGTGAGCGCCCTCGCGCGTACGGAATCGCGCGGCGCACACCAGCGCCTCGACTTCGTCGAGCGCAACGACACGAAGTTTCTCCGCCATTCGCTGGCCTTCCATCACCCGGCGCAGCCGCCGAGGGTCGACTACTGCGACGTCGTGATCACCACGTCGCAGCCGGGCGTGCGCGATTACTCGGGAGATCACAAGTGAGCGAGCGCGTCGTCGAACTCGAAGTGCTGCGGTACAACCCGGAGACCGACAGCGAGCCGCACTTCCAGCGTTACTCGGTCAGTTGCGAGGAAGAGTGGGTGGTGCTGGACGCATTGAACAAGATCAAGGAAACCATCGACCCGACGCTTAGTTACCGCTGGTCCTGCCACATGGCGGTGTGCGGCAGCTGCGGGATGATGGTGAACGGCGAACCGAAGCTGGCGTGCAAGGCGTTTCTGCGCACCTTCGACGGCGTGATTCGCGTCGAACCGCTCGCGCATTTCCCGATCGAGCGCGATCTGGTGACCGTGATCGACGACTTCGTGATGAAACTGAAGCGCGTGAAGCCCTACCTGATCCCGAAACAGGACAAGCCGGTCAGCGAAGGCGAGTACCTGCAGACCCCGGCCGAACTGAAGAAGTACAAGCAGTACACGCTGTGCATCAACTGCATGCTGTGCTACGCTGCCTGCCCGGAATACGGCTTGATCCCGAATTACATCGGGCCCGCGGCCATCGCGCTCGCGCACCGCTACAACCAGGATTCGCGCGACGGCGGCCGCGACGAGCGGCAGGAGGAGATCGCAGCGACTGAAGGCGTGTGGGACTGCTCGTTCGTCGGCGCGTGCTCCGAAGTCTGTCCGGAGCACGTCGATCCGGCGGGCGCGATACAGCAAGTCAAGATCAAGAGCATGGTGGACTGGTACAAGGAACACCTGATGCCCTGGGTGAAGAAATGAGCCGCAGGCCCTACGTTCGAGAGATCCCGAAGTTCCGCTGGTTTTTCCGCCAGCCGCGCTACCTGCGCTACATGGCGCGGGAGTTGAGCTGTCTGTTCATCGGCGCCTATGCGCTGATGATGGTATGGGGATCGAAGCAACTGGCGGATGGCCCGGCCACATGGGGGGCGTTTCTCGAGCGTTTGCACAGCCCGTCCAGCATCGCTTTCCACGTCCTCGCGCTTGGCTTCGCGCTCTACCACACGATTACCTGGTTCAACTTGACGCCGAAGGCGCTGCCGGTGCAGGTGGGCGGGGAGTTCGTGCCGGACGGCGTGATTGTCGGCGCGCATTACGTCGGCTGGGGGCTGCTGTCGCTTGCTGTCCTTTACTTCGCGGGGGCGTTCTGACGATGGCCCGGTCGAACAAGCCGATCGTCTGGGGGCCGTTCGCCGCGGGCGGCACGCTCACCGCGTTCCTCACACCGGCCCTGATCCTTCTGACGCTGCTCGCCGCGCTGGGCCACGCGCCCGATCTGCTTGCCTACGAACGGCTGCATGCCGTCGCGAGCCACTGGCTGGCCAAGCTCGTCATCGTCGGGATCGTTTTCCTTTCGCTCTGGAGTGCCGCTCACCGGCTGCGCATCACGCTCTACGACCTCGGCATGCGCGCCGATGCACTGGTCGCGACGGTCGTTTACCTGATCGCGGTGGCGGGAACGCTCGCCGCGATCGTCTACCTGCTGCGCATCTGAGAGGAGGAGTACCCACATGCCACCGCCGCCACTGGCCTTGCGAGAAGAGTTGCGCGAGCAACGATTCAATACCGTCTGGACGCGGGAATTGAACGAGGTGTTCGCCGACGTCGCCCCTTACTACGATCGCGCCAATTTCATCGCCAGCCTCGGCCTGTGGGGTTTTTTCCTCGACTGCTTCATGTCCACCGTCGACGTGCGCGCGGGAGAGCGCGTGCTTGACGTCTGCGCGGGCACCAACGCGATCGGCATCGCGCTGCTCGGGCGCGAACCCACGCTCGACGTGCACGCGATCGATCGCAGCGCCGAGATGCAGGAGGTCGGCAGGCAACGGGCTGCCGCGAGGGGGTTCCGCATCCACAGCACCATCGGCGACGTCCATCACCTGCCGTTTCCCGACAATCACTTCGACGTGGTCACGCTGCAGTTTGCCTCGCGTCACCTGCGCGTCAGGGGCGTGTTCGAGGAGATCCGCCGCGTGCTCAAGCCGGGCGGGCATTTCCACCACAGCGACATGTTGCGTCCCGGCAACCGGGTCGTCGCGGGCCTCTATTACGCTTACCTGCGCAGCTGCCTTGCGTTCACCGGATTCCTGTTCCGCAGCGGACCGGCGGCGCTGAACTGCAAGCGTTACTTCATCAACGCGCTGAAAATGTTCTATTCGGCCGAGGAACTGTCGGGAGTGCTGCGCGATCTGGGCTTCGTCAACGTGACGTCCAAGACGGTGTTCTGCGGAATGCTCGGCTTTCATCGCGCAGTCAAGCCGTCGCCGGGCTGATCTGCGCTGCGTGGACGCGGCGCGCGTCCTTGCGGCAATCAACGGCCGCATTCTAAGGGCCTACAGCCGCAGGACCGTTGAAGCGCTGCGCGCGGCCCTGCCGCTGCGGCTGGCCTTGCCGCACCTCGAGCGGACGCTCGCGCTGAACGTCGACAAGGAAGTGCGCAAGGATGCGCTCGTGATCCGCCGTGCGGCGGAGTCGGTCGCTGCCGGACGCGCGCCCGGGCGCGACGATCTGCAGCACCTGTACGACGAATCGAAGCGGGTCGACCGGGAGTTTCTCGATCAGTCACGCGCGTTTCCGGTCGGCATCGTGCTCCGCTACGATGCGATCGCGCCGGTGCGCCTGGCGCGCATCGAGCGCCTGCTTGCCGCCGCCTGCCGGATTTTGCAAGCATGGCGACGCGAAGGCGCAGCGCGGGCAGCGATTCGGGCGAGCTTCGGGCGAATGGAGCTCGAGCGCCTGCTGCGGGAGTTGCTGTCCCTGTACGCGGAGGAGACCCGCCTGCTGAGCCAGGCGGTGCAGTTGCCGAAGCTGCTGGTTCCGGCGCGTGAGAAGATCGCGCACAAATTGCTCGACACCATGCGGCGCGTCGCGGCGCGGCTCGCCGCGGACCTGGCGAACCTTGTCCATCGTGGAACGTGAATGCGGCGACATCAGCGGGCTTTGCGCTGGATCAACTCATGCCGGCCTCCACCCGGATAGCATCGCTTTCAGCAGGAGGAACGAAAATGCCGAGAAGCCAGGTGGTGGGATGCGCAATCATCGCGGGAGTGGCGCTTCTAGCGGGATGCTCTCCCCGGAACGTCGGCTTCAGCGCCGACGTGCAGCCGATCCTCTCCAGGAACTGCTCCGAGTGCCATGCGCCGGGCAAGCCGGGATTCGAGGCCAGCGGCTTCGATACCACCAGCCATCAAACCGTGATGAAAGGTGGCAAGTTCGGACTGCTGGTCAAACCCGGCGACGCATTTACGAGCGCGCTCAACATGCTGGTGGAGGGGCGTGCGAATCCTTCCATCCGGATGCCTCACGGGCGCGAGAAGCTCCCCGACAAAGACCTCGAGATCCTCAAGGTCTGGGTCAACGAGGGCGCGAAGAACAACTGATCCGGCGCAGCGGCGGATCCGGTTTTCGGGCATGGACAGGATCGCGGTCATCTACTCGACCACCGATGGTCACACGCGCAAGATCTGTGATCGCCTGCGGCAGGTCATCGAGCGGCAGGGGCATCAGGTCGCGCTAGCGTCCATTCGGGACGAGCCCGGTCCGGATCTCGCGTCCTTCGACAAGATTGTCGTGGGCGCGAGCGTCCGCTACGGCAAGCACAACCCGCTGGTGTTCGACTTCATCCGCCGCAACGGGAAGATCCTGGACGCCAAACCCGGCGCCTTGTTTTCCGTGAACGTGGTTGCGCGGAAACCCGGCAAGAGCCAGCCGGACACCAACCCTTACATGAAGAAAATGCTGAAGCGGATCGCGTGGCGGCCGAGTGAACTGGCCGTCTTCGCGGGCAAGATCGATTACCCGAGGTACAGCTTCCGCGACCGCATGGTCATCCGGCTGATCATGTGGATGACGAATGGCCCGACAGAGCGCAACGCGGTCGTCGAGTTCACCGACTGGGCGCAGGTCGACGCGTTCGGGTCCGTCGTTGCGCGGATGTAGTTTAGCGCCGTCGGGGCGCCGGCATCATTTGACGAAGATCAGCTGCGAGTGCAGGAACTGCTCGGTGGTGAGCTCGAGCGCGTGCTCGACCATCGCGATGTGCTCTTTCTCCTCCATCGCCATGTCCTGCGCGAGCGCGCGCAGCGCCGGGTCATCGGCGGTGCGGTGCACCGATTCGAAGAACGCGCTCGCGCGCTGCTCGGCTCCGAGAGCGATGGCGGGCGCCTCGTGCGGTGTCATGAGGCGGTACACGAACTCGTGCGCTGCGGTTTCCGGCGCCTCGGCATCCAGCCACCTGTAGTTGCCGTCCGGGGGCGCCGGCAGGGCCACGCCATCCGTTCTGCGCAGCAGGACCTTGAGGTGCTCGGCCTCGAGCGCGGACAGCCTGGCGAAGACCGCCGCCGCGCCTTCATTGCCTTCGTCGGCCATGAGCTGCGCGAACTCCGCATAGCGCTCGCCGGCTTCGCGCTCGATGGCGATGGCATGCGCGTACAACTCGGGCGCCGACCGGATGGCTTTCATGGCCCTGACGGCGCCTCCCGCGCAATCTGCCGGCGCAGTTCGCGGTAGCGTTCCTCGGGGTCGGGTCCGAAGAGCGGATCGCGGATCACCGGCACCGCGGCTCTCACGGCCGCCCAGTCCGCCGGCGTGAGGACTGCGGCCGCGTGAGGCAGGACGTTTCTGTCCTCATTGGTGATATGGAATCGGTAGTACACGAGATATGTGGCCGCAGCCGCCTCGACCTCCGCGCGCGCAATCACGCCTCCCTCGACAATCTCGTTGAGGAGCGTGAGAAGCGTCTCGCCGGCCCGGGCAATGACGCGGTGCTCCTGCCGCAGTCGGGCGAATTCCAGTTCCATGCCGGGGCGCCGCTGCGCCAGGCGGGCAAATGCCGCATCCTCCCGGGGATGATGCAAGCGGTCGGCGAAATCCCGCAGGTAGAAGATGATATCGGACATCAACTCGTAATTCGGCCGTTCGCCCGTGTGCAGCACGTCGACCTGCTTTTCCAGCTGGTCCAGCAGCCGGCCGAAATAGGTGTGCTCCGTATTCCACGCTGCGATCGGATTGACCATGGGGACGATTCTCGTGGCGAGGTTGACCGATGCATTGAGCCAGATCAAACCGGCCCGCGAATTCGCGCCACAATATGTCCCGAAGTAATTCCGTCGCAACCGATTGCCATTGACGCGAAGGAGAGAACATGTACAAGACATTGCTGGTCCCGGTGGACGGCCGCTCGCGCAGCGCGCGCAGCCTCGAACTCGCGGGGCGCATCGCAAACGAATGGGAAGCGCACGTCGTGGGACTGTATGTCGGGCACGCACCCTACGTACCCAGCGCCGCGCGGGCGGGGCTGGGCAGCGAGTTTCTGGCGGAGTACCAGGACAAGGTGCGCGCCGAGCAGACGGCTGCGGCCCGCGCCCAATTCGACGCAGGCGTAAAGGCTGCGGGAATCGCTGGCGCGGAGTGGCGCACCGAGGAAGGCGATCTCGTTCTCACTGTCGCACTGCATGCCCGCTACGCCGACCTCGTGGTGGTGAACCAGACCGACGCGGCGGAAGATAGGCCCGCGAACTTTGCCGATGACGTGGTGCTTGCGCTTGGCCGGCCGATGCTCATCGTCCCTTACGTCGGCGAGATCAAGAGCTTCGCGCAGGACATTCTCGTATGCTGGAACGCGAGCCGCGAGGCTGCGAGGGCGGTCACTGACGCGCTTCCGCTGCTGCAGCGCGCAAAGAGGGTCATCGTTCTGTCGGTGGATGGCAACGCCTCGCCGGGCGGCCACGGCGAATCGCCCGGATCGGATATCGCGCTCTATCTCGCGCGACATGGCGTGCGCGCCGAGGCTGCCCGCACCGGTTCCGGGGGCCTCGACATCGGGAGCGTGATCCTGTCGCGGGCATTCGATTACAGCGTCGACCTGATCGTGATGGGCGCATACGGCCATTCGCGGGTGCGCGAGATCGTGCTGGGCGGAGCGACACGCTCGCTGCTCAAGAGCATGACGGTGCCGGTGCTGATGTCGCATTGAACGCGCGTCCGGACTCGTACCGGTTTGACTTGCATCAAAGCCCGATTGCGCACACATTTGCGGCTGGGGCAGCGCCCAACCGGGGCGGTCGATCACACTCAACTTCAGGAAGGGGGTTTCATGAAACGCTTGTTCATGTTTGCAATGACGGCTGCGCTCGCCTGCGGCGTTGCGTATGCACAGCAGCCGATCGTCATCAAGTTCAGTCACGTCGTCGCTGAGAACACGCCGAAAGGCAAGGCTGCGCTCAAGTTCAAGGAACTCGCCGAGAAGATGACCGGCGGCAAGGTCAAGGTCGAGGTCTATCCGAACAGCCAGCTCTACAAGGACCAGGAGGAAGTCGAAGCCCTGCAGATCGGCGCGGTGCAGATGCTGGCGCCGTCCCTCGCCAAATTCGGCCCATTGGGCGCCAAGGAGTTCGAGGTGTTCGACCTGCCCTATCTGTTCGACAGCGCCGCCGACCTGCACAAGGTTACGCAGGGCCCGGTCGGGCAGAGCATGCTGAAGAAGCTCGAATCGAGGGGCATCATCGGCCTCGCATACTGGGACAACGGTTTCAAGGTCATGAGCGCCAACAAGCCGCTGAAGATGCCCGCCGACTTCAAGGGACTGAAGATGCGCATCCAGTCGTCCAAGGTGCTGGAACAGCAGATGCGCGACCTGGGTGCGATACCGCAGGTGATGGCGTTCTCGGAGGTCTACCAGGCGCTGCAGACCGGCGTGGTCAACGGCACCGAGAACCCGCCATCCAACCTCTACACGCAGAAAATGTACGAAGTACAGAAAAATGTGACGGTCTCGGACCACGGCGTCATCGAGTACGCGGTGATCGTCAACAAGAAGTTCTGGGAGGGTCTGCCGGCCGGCATCCGCACGTCGCTCGAGGCGGCGATGAAGGAAGCGACCGACTATGCCAACGACATTGCCAAGCAGGAAAACGTCGACGCGCTCGAACTGGTGCGCAAATCCGGTAAGTCCGAAATATATGTGCTGACCGCGGACGAAAAACGGGCATGGAAGAAAGCCCTGATCGGCGTGCAGCGCGAACAGGGAGCCCGGATCGGCAAAGAGACGCTCGATGCCATCTACAAAGCGACGGGTTTCGATCCCAATAAGCTGTAATAGAGTTCCGCCGGCCACTGCGGATTGCACCGCGGTGGTCTTTTTGCATCCACTGCCATGCGGCAGCAGGGAGGCACTCGATGAAAGTGCTCGATCATCTCGAGGAATGGATCATCACGTTCCTGATGGGCGCGGCAACCGTGCTCATTTTCCTCGCCGTGATCCACCGCTACGGGGCCGGAGCACCCATACCGGTGCTGCAGGACTGGCTGCTCTCGCTGCACTTCAGTTGGGCGCAGGAGCTGTGCATCTACATGTTCGTGTGGATGGCCAAGTTCGGCGCCGCCTACGGGGTGCGCACCGGCATCCACGTGGGGGTGGATGTGCTGGTCAACCGCCTGCCCGAGGACTGGCGCAAAAAGGCGATTCTGGTGGCGCTCGCCGGTGGCGCCATTTTCACGGGCATCATCGGCACCCTCGGAGTGCGCTTCATATGGGAGAACGGCATGCACTACGCCGTGTTCCATCTGCTGGGGCTCGCCGCCGGCGATCTGCCGGAAGGACCGACGACGCCGGATCTCGAGTGGCCAACCTGGGTCGTGTATTCGGCCGTGCCGATGGGCTCGTACCTGATGTGTTTCCGTTTCCTGCAAGTGATGCTGACCTTTGTGCGCACGGGGAACGTGCCGCATCACGACGCTGCCCATGTCGAGGGCTTGAGCGATGACGGCGAGACATCGGATCCGTTCCCCCCTGTCCCCGAAGGAGGCAGGAAATGAGCGCGCCAGCCGCTGCAGCTGCCTGGGGTCCGATGTCGAAGCCACGCGCAACCGCCTGGCTGATCGGCCTCGCCGTGACACTGCTCGCGGTCGGATTCATCGGCAACGTCGGCATCGTGTTTGCGTTGCTGGTTGCGCTGATGCTGACCGGCATACCGATCTCGATTGCGCTCGGCCTGACCGTGCTGATGTTCCTGTTTCTGTTAACGCACGTGCCGGTCGAGGCGGTGGCGCTCAAGCTGTTTACCGGCATCGAGCGGTTCGAGATCATGGCGATCCCGTTCTTCATCCTCGCCGGCAGCTTCCTTACTCACGGTGGTGTCGCCAAGCGCATGATCGCCTTCGCCACCAGCGTCGTCGGCCACTTCTATGGCGGGCTCGCACTTGCGGGCATCGTGGCGTGCGCGATGTTTGCGCTGGTCTGCGGATCGAGTGTCGCCACCGTCGCTGCCATCGGCTCGATCATCCTGCCGGCAATGGTGAAAGCCGGATACCCGATGCGCTTCGGTGCCGGCGTAATCATCACGGCGGGTTCGCTCGGCATCCTCATGCTGCCCTCGATTCCCAAGGTGATCTACGCCATCTCGACCAACACCTCGATCGGCGCCCTGTTCGTGGCCGGGCTGTTTCCGGGAATGTTGCTGAGCCTGATGCTGTGTGCGGTCACCTGGTACATCGCCAGGAAGCGCAATTATCCGCGCATGCCAAAAGCGACCTGGGCGCAGCGCTGGGCGGCGTTTCGCCAGAGCGTTTGGGGGCTGATGCTTGTCGTGATCATCATCGGCGGCATCTACAGCGGGATCTTCACGGCGACGGAAGCGGCGGCGATGGCCGCGGTATGGGCGTTCTTCATATCCGTGTACGTCTACAAGGATCTGACGCTCAAGGACGTGCCCAAAGTCCTGCTGACGTCTGCGAACCTGAGCGCGATGCTGCTCTATATCATCACCAACGCTGCCCTGTTTTCCTTCCTGATGTCGCACGAGAACATCCCGCAGGCCATGGCCGACTGGATTCTCGGCAAGGACCTCGGCGTGGTGACGTTTCTGCTGTTCGTCAACGTGGTCCTCCTTCTCGCCGGCAACGTGATGGACCCGTCCTCGATCATTCTGATCTTTGCGCCCATCCTCCATCCGGCCGCCATGAAGCTGGGCATCGATACGGTGCATTTCGGCATCCTGATCGACGCCAACATGGAAGTCGGCCTGTGCCATCCGCCGGTGGGGCTCAACCTCTACGTTGCAAGCGGCATCTCCAAGCTGAGCATCACCGAGCTCGCCGTCGCGGTACTGCCATGGCTCGCCGTCATGCTGGTGTTCCTCGTGATCGTGACCTATTGGCCCGCGTTGTCGATCTGGCTGCCCAGGGTCATGGGCATGATGTAGCTACCCTTCTTTACGCGTTTTGATCATCCAGCCGCTTCGCTTCTTGTCGAGGATGGCGGCCAGCGTCGCCAACCACGGCCCGAACATGAGCATGATGCTCGCGGCAGCCGTAATATATTGTTCGATGGGCGGCTGATCGGCAACGCGGCCGTGAATCATCCCGCTGGCAGTCAGCAGTCGTATCGACACCAACACAAGCACCGGGATCGCGACCGCGAAAACATAGTATTTGCGCTTTCCACCGGACGGAAACCTAAGGCGCCCGATGAGCATGAGCTGAACAAGAATGTTGAGTGCGACGATCAGGTGAATCAACGTTAGGTCGGACATACTGTCGTGCCGGTCGGCTGAGACTCGACCGCATCGTATCGTGGAATTGATCCAGCGCAAATCCGCGACGCAGGGTTCCCCATAGCATGGCCGAAGGAGGACTGGTGGGCATGTTCCAGATACGCATCCACGGGCGCGGCGGCCAGGGCGTCGTGACCGGCGCCGAAATGCTGTCCATCGCGGCCTTCCTCGGCGGGAAGCACGCGCAGGCGTTTCCCAGTTTTGGTTCCGAGCGTACCGGGGCGCCGGTGGTCGCCTTCTGCCGCATCGATGACCGGGAGATCCGCCTGCGCGAGCCGATCATGGCGCCGGACGCGCTGATCATCCAGGACCCGACTTTGCTGCATCAGGTGGATGTATTCAGCGGTCTGAAGAAGGACGGCTACATCCTGATTAACACCACGAAGAGCTTCGAGCAGCTCGGGCTCGGCGACTTCATCAAGGATTTCCGCCACGGGCGGCTGCTCACCGTGCCGGCGACCGAGCTCGCCCTGAAACATGTCGGACGCCCGGTGCCGAACGCCGCGCTGCTCGGCGCGTTTGCCGCGCTCGGCGGGCTGATCACGCTGGAGGCGGTGCACGCGGCGATCAACGACAAGTTCAGCGGCGCTGTTGCCGCCGGCAACATGGCCGCCGCCTCCGAAGCCTGCAAGGTGGTTCTGGAACACGACAAGCAGGCGGAGACCCAGCATGCTTAAGCAATGCGAAGGCTCGCAAGCGGTCGCTGAAGCGGTTGCGATGTGCCGCCCCGAAGTGATCTGCGCATATCCGATCTCGCCGCAGACGCACATCGTCGAAGGATTGGGTGCGATGGTGAAATCGGGCGCGCTCGGGCGATGCGAGTTCATCAACGTCGAATCCGAGTTTGCCGCGATGAGCGTGGCGATCGGCGCCTCCGCCGCGGGCGCGCGCGCCTACACCGCGACCGCGAGCCAGGGCCTGCTATTCATGGCCGAAGCCGTGTACAACGCCTCGGGCCTCGGCCTGCCGATCGTGATGACCGTGGCCAACCGCGCGATCGGCGCGCCGATCAACATCTGGAACGATCATACCGACAGCATGTCGATGCGCGACGCCGGGTGGATCCAGATCTTCGCCGAGACCAATCAGGAGGCGCTGGACCTGCACATCCAGGCGTTCCGCATTGCGGAGGAGCTGTCGCTGCCGGTAATGGTGTGCATGGACGGATTCATCCTCACCCACGCCTATGAGCGCGTCGACGTGCCGACGCAGGCGCAGGTGGACCAGTACCTGCCGCCCTACGAGCCGCGGCAGGTGCTCGATCCGCGCGAGCCGGTGACGATCGGCGCGATGGTCGGGCCCGAAGCGTTTACCGAAGTGCGCTACCTCGCCCATGCGAAGCAGATGCAGGCGCTCGAGCTGATGCCGCAGATCGCCGCCGAGTTCAGGCAGGTGTTCGGGCGCGACTCGGGCGGCCTGATCAAGACTTACCGCACCCAAGACGCCGAGACCATCGTGATTGCGCTCGGCTCGCTGCTGGGCACCATCAAGGACACAGTGGACGATCTGCGCGAACAGGGTGTGAAAATCGGTGTGCTCGGCATCACTTCATACCGGCCGTTTCCCATCTCCGACCTGCGTGACGCGCTCGCACAGGCAAAGCGCGTCGTTGTGGTCGAGAAATGCTTTGCGGTGGGCATCGGTGGCATCGTCTCGCGCGACGTCCGCAGCGCGGTGCGCAATCGCCCGCAGCCGGTATACGCCGTAGTGGCAGGCCTCGGCGGGCGGGCGATCACCAAGGCGTCGCTGCACAGGCTGCTGCTGGAGGCGATCGCCGACAAGCTCGAACTGCTGACGTTTCTCGACCTCGACTGGGAGATCGTCAACCGCGTGCTCGAGCGCGAGAGGAAACAGCGCCGCTCCGGACCGGTGGCCGAGGGCATCCTGCGCGATATCGGCACCGTCGCCTCGCGCATCGGCTGAGGGGAACGTACTTGGACCAGACCGTCGTCAAGTTCTACCAGACCGGGACGTTCACCGTCGGCAACCGCCTGCTGGCGCCGCAACAGCGCAGCGTGCAGGCGAACATGCAGCGCACCAACTCGCTCAACTCCGGCCATCGCGCCTGTCAGGGCTGCGGCGAGGCGCTCGGCGCGCGCTACGCGATCGACGCCGCGATGAACGCCACCGGCGGGCAACTCATCGCCGCCAATGCCACCGGTTGCCTCGAGGTGTTCTCCACGCCATACCCGGAGACCTCGTGGCAGATCCCGTGGATCCATTCGCTGTTCGGCAATGCCGCGGCGGTGGCGACCGGCATCGCCGCGGCGATGCGCGCCAAGGGCCGCAACGAAGTGCGCGTTGTCGCCCAGGGTGGCGATGGCGGCACCACCGACATCGGTTTCGGCTGTCTGTCGGGCATGTTCGAGCGTAACGACGACGTGCTCTATATCTGCTACGACAACGAGGCGTACATGAACACCGGCGTGCAGCGCTCCTCAGCCACGCCGCCGACGGCGCGGACCGCCACCACTGCGGCCGTGGGCGGGCAGCCGGGCAACGTGTTCGGCCAGGGTAAGAATGTGCCGCGGATCGCGATGGCGCACGAAATTCCCTACGTGGCCACCGCGACGGTCTCCGATCTGCACGACCTCGAATACAAGGTCAAGAAGGCCATGGCGATCCACGGCGCGCGTTACATCCACATTTTCGTGCCTTGCCCGCTCGGCTGGGGCTCGGCCTCGCACGACACGATCCGGCTCGCGCGGCTCGCCCATGAGAGCGGCTTCTTCCCGGTGTTCGAGGCCGAGTACGGTGAAGTGACCCACGTGTCGAAGATCCGCCGCCAGGTGCCTATCGCGGAATACCTGAAGCCGCAGCGCCGCTTCGCGCACCTGTTCGGCGAGCCGCCCGCGCTCGAGACCATCGCACGCATGCAGGCAATGGCCGACCGCAACATCCGGCGCTACGGCCTGCTGGACGAGGAGCAGTAGCGATGCAAAAGCCCTTCGCCATCACGCTCGACGTCGGCTCGTCGCTCGCCAACCACACCGGCTCGTGGCGCACCGCCCGCCCGGTCTACCTGGACCGGCTGCCGCCTTGCAACCACGAGTGTCCAGCGGGCGAGGACATCCAGGGCTGGCTGTTCCACGCCGAGTCGGGCGATTACGAGAAGGCGTGGCGCCACCTGGTCGAACAAAATCCGTTTCCCGCGATCATGGGGCGGGTGTGCTACCACAGCTGCGAGAGCGTGTGCAATCGCGGCAAGCTCGATTCGCCGGTGGGTATCAATTCGGTGGAGCGCTTCCTCGGCGACCAGGCGATCAAGCTCGGCTGGAGGTTCGCACCCCCTGCCGCGCGCTCCGGCAAGCATGTTCTGGTGGTGGGGGCCGGCCCCTCCGGACTGTCGGCCGCCTATCACCTCGCGCGCCTCGGCCATCAGGTCACGATCCATGAAGCCGGCCCGATGCCCGGGGGCATGATGCGGTTCGGCATTCCCAAATACCGCCTGCCGCGCGATGTGCTCGATGCCGAGGTGCGGCGCATCGTCGATCTGGGCGTGCGCATCCAGTACCAATCCAGGGTCGCGAACATCCTCGAGACGATGCAGGGCGGCAAATTCGATGCCGCCTTCCTCGCGGTGGGAGCGCATATCGCCAAGCGCGCATTCATCCCGGCCGGGGATTCGGCAAAGGTGCTCGATGCAATCTCGGTACTACGCTCGATGGAAGGCGCAGACAAACCGATGCTCGGACGCCGTGTGGTCGTCTACGGTGGCGGCAACACTGCAATCGACATGGCGCGCACCGCAAGGCGTCTGGGCGCAACCGAAGCGATCATTGTCTATCGCCGCACGCGCGAGAGGATGCCCGCGCACGACTTCGAGGTCGAAGAGGCGCTGGAGGAAGGCGTGATGATCAAGTGGCTGTCGACCATCAAGCACGCCGGCGAGCACTCGATCACGGTCGAGAAGATGGCGCTCGATGACAAGGGCTTCCCGCAGCCGACCGGCGAGTTCGAGACGCTCGAGGCAGATTCGCTGGTGCTCGCGCTGGGCCAGGACGTCGACCTCTCGCTGCTCGACAACGTGCCCGGCCTGGAGATTCGCGACGGCGTGGTGCAGGTCGGCAGCGGCATGATGACGGGCCACCCGGGCATCTTCGCCGGCGGCGACATGGTGCCGGCCGAGCGCAACGTGACGGTGGCGATCGGCCACGGCAAGAAGGCGGCGCGCCATATCGGCGCGTGGCTGCGCGGCGGCGAGTATGTCGCGCCTGCGAAGCACGAAATCGCCGGATTCGAAACGCTCAACCCCTGGTATTTCGCCGATGCGCCGAAGACGGTGCGGCCGATGCTGGACATGATTCGCCGGCAATCGACCTTCGAAGAAGTGCAGGGCGGGCTGGACGAGGACAACGCGCTATACGAGGCGCGGCGCTGCCTGTCGTGCGGCAACTGCTTCGAGTGCGACAACTGCTACGGAGTGTGCCCGGACAACGCGGTGATCAAGCTCGGCCCGGGCAAGGGATTTGAATTCAACTACGACTACTGCAAGGGCTGCGGCATCTGCGTATCGGAGTGCCCGTGCGGCTCGATCAAGATGGTCCCCGAGGAGATCTGAGGGCGCGGCGATCTGCACCCGGTCGCACCTTCACTTCAAATGACGTGTTCGCCCAGAGCCGCCGAAATCGGCAAAGCATCTTGGGTCGTCGTGAGATTAGATCTCGAATAGACCGCGCTTGTGGGCGTAGTAGGCAGCGAGGCCGAACACGAACGCGATGCCGATGTTCCAGACCGCGAATGCCGCGGTCGCGAGAGTGACGAACCGTTCCCGTTTGTCCTTGCTGAAATCGCAGGCACCGAGCGCGAGTTGACTGCCTGTCAGGAACAGAATCCAGAAGGGGCCACCTTGAGCAGCGTGATGTAGGCGACCGTGAATGGGATCAGCGTTCCGAGGTCGCCAAAAGCGCCTGCCCATTCCATGTGGTCGAATCGGTTGCCACTGAACGGGACCGCCTGATCCAGCATCTACTGTTCGTGGCTACTCATTGCCTTGGAAGCGTCAACTCCGCCTCAAGACCGCCTTCCTTCATGTTGCGCAGAGTCAGCGTGCCTTGATGCAATTGAGCGATGTTTTTCGCGATGCTCAAGCCCAATCCGGTGCCTCCGGTATCCCGGCCGCGGGAGCCCTCGATGCGATAAAACGGCTCGAATACGCGCTCAAGCTCCGCTTCGGGAATGCCAGGGCCTTGGTCTTGAATGCGGATCACAAGCCGCTCGTTGTCGTCCTCGACGAGAATCGTCGCACACTTCCCGTACTTGAGCGCATTGTCGATCAAGTTACCCAGGCAGCGCTTGAGCGCCTGGGGCCGGCCGACGTACGGCCTGGCAATGCTGCCCTTGAACGCGACCCGCCCGCCAGCGTCCTCGGCGTCGGCCTGCAGGCTTTCGAGCAATGCCATCACGTCGAGCGGCTGTGCCTGTTCCGTGCTTTCGACCCCTCGCATGAATTCGAGCGTGGCGTGGATCATCGACTCCATCTCCTCCAGGTCCTGCGAAATCTTCTTCTTCAGCTCTCCGTCCTCCAGCAGTTCGGCGCGCAGCCGCAAGCGGGTCACCGGGGTCTTGAGGTCATGCGACATCGCGGCAAGCGCCGCAGTGCGCTCGCGAATGTAGCGAACCAGACGCGCTTGCATCGTATTGAAGGCACGCGCCGCGCGCGCCACCTCCAGCGGGCCCTTCTCCGGCATGGGCGCTCGATCGATGTTCCTGCCTAGCTCGTCGGCGGCATCGGCCAGCGCATTGAGCGGGCGCGTCGCCCATCGCACCGCCACGAGCGAGACGGCGATGACCGCGGCCAGAAGTACTGCCAAGCTGAGTAGAAGGCGATAAGGCCAGCCGGCGATCTGAGCCGGCTGGCGCGAATCGAACGTAACGAGGGAACCGTCGCTCAGGCGCACCTGGGCGACGAACGAAAACCCCGGCTGCACTCCGAAGCGCATCGCGGCGCCGGGCGCCATCCAGGGAGCATGCGCAGCGGGTCCCATGAAGCCGGGCTTCATCCTTGCCGGGGGCTGGATGGCCTGCTCTTCCGTCACCGCGACAGTAGCCGGCCGCCCGTCGCCAAGGAAGCGCCGCAACATCGCGCCGAACAGCGCCGCCCGCGCGCTGTCTTCTGCGCCCAGCTCCTGAGGCTCTAGCGGGCGCCGGTCGAGACTGATCGCGAGCGGCGGCGCGCTGAAGACCTGTACGATCCGTTGGCGCTCGGCCCGGCCGAGCGGCTCGAGGAGCTTCACGATGTCCGCGATGCGCTGCGCAGCCTGCATACCGCTCGCCTGCGAAAGCGCCTCCCCGCGCTCGTGCATATGGATCGCGAAGCTCACGAGCTGCGCAATAAGGAGGCCGCCGAGCAGGACCAGTACCAGGCGGCTGAACAGCGAGCGCGGCGCGAGGCGCATCAGCTCGCCGCCTCGACCTGCGCCGCCAGCACGTAGCCCTGGCCGCGAACGGTCTTGATGATCCGCGGCTCGCGCGCATCGTCGCGCAGCCGCTGGCGCAGACGGCTCACCTGCACGTCGATCGCGCGGTCGAACGGACCGGCGTCGCGGGAAATCATGAGCTCAATGACCTGATCGCGCGTCAGCACCCGATTGGGATGGGCAAGGAAGATCCGCAGAAGCTTGAATTCGGTGCCGCTCAAGGGCACAACGACTCCCTCGGGCGAGGTGAGATTGCGCGTCGCCACGTCGAGCGTCCAGCCGGCAAACCGGAAAGACTTCACCGCTTCGGATTCGAGGTTGCCGGGCAGCGAGCGCGTGCGTCTAAGCACGCTCTTGATCCGGGCGAGCAACTCGCGCGGATTGAAGGGCTTCGCCAGGTAATCGTCGGCGCCCATCTCCAGTCCGACGATGCGGTCGGTCTCCTCGCCACGCGCCGTGAGCATAATGATTGGCACATTGGAACGGGTGCGCAGATCGCGGCATAGCTCGAGACCATCATCGCCGGGAAGCATCAGGTCGAGCACGATGAGATCCGGGCGCGTGGTCTCCAGCGCTCCGCGCAAGGCCTTGCCGTCGGCGGCGACGGTCGCCCGATATCCCTGCTTTTGCAAATACTCGCGCAAAAGGCTGCGGGTCTCCGCGTCATCGTCGACGATCAGTACGTGGTCTTGCATGGCGGTGACCGGCATTTTCCGTTCAAGCGGCTCGTTCCAAGCCGGAAAACTGTAACCCAGTGTAACAACGTTGCCCGCTGCAAGTCTGCGATACAAAACCCGCGGCTTCCGACATCCGGCGTTTACAAGTCTTTGCTTCAATTGGTCCTGCAGAAAAGATACGACTCCAAACTCTCTAAAGGGAACCGATCGTGAAACGCTCACATAAAGTAGCAGCAGGTGTCTTCGCCGCGCTGAGCCTGGGTGCGGCGGCAGCCGTCTTTGCCCAACCGGGACCGATGGGTGATGGCATGGGTCATGGGATGGCTGGCGCCATGCAAGACGGCATGGGCCACGGCGTAATGGCCGGCGGACCGAAAGGACCAATGGCCGGACAGCAACTGATGACGCCCGAAGAGCGCACTGCACTTCAGGAAAAGATGCGCAGCGCCAAGACGCCCGAAGAACGCCAGAAACTGGCCGAAGCAACCCACACCGAGATGCAGAAGCGTGCCAAAGAGAAGGGCATCACGCTTCCCGATCATCGCGGACCGGGCGCGGGTTTCGGTCCGGGATCAGAGGCGCACACGCATTAACCACGCTGGTTGCCATACCGGGGCGGGGAAACCCGCCCCATTGCGCATCCATGAACTCACCCGGAGATCCGACATGAAACGCTCAAGCAAGATCGCCGCCGGAATCGTCGCGATGTTAAGACTCGGCGGGGCGATAGCTGCGGACTTCCCTCATCCCGGTGCAATGGGACCGCAAATGCTGCATGAAGTGAGCGAACTCGCCCGCGACGGCATGGCGGCAATGATGCGCGCCGCTCGGGCGAACATAGTGGGGTTCGGCGCATCGATGATCGGAACCGGCAAATGAAGCCAGGCTCATCCCTCGTCCTGGCTGCAATTTTTTCAGGCATCGCGGTGCTGCTCGCACAATCCGCCACCGCGCAATCGCCCGCCACGCACCAGCACAGCTTCAGCGGCGCGGAACACTGGGCGCACGTATTCGACGATCCGTCGCGCGACGCCTGGCAGAAGCCACATGAAGTCATCCAAGCGCTCGCCCTGCCGTCGGACGCCGTAGTAGCCGACCTCGGCTCGGGTACCGGCTATTTCGCGATGCGCTTCGCCACCATGGTGCCCAAAGGCCGCGTGTATGGCGTCGACATCGAGCCGGACATGGTGAAGTACCTCGCCGAGCGCGCGCAGCGTGAGAAGCGGAGCAACGTCACAGCGGTCGCGGGTGCGCCCGACGACCCGCGCCTTCCGGAGAAAGCCGATCTGATCCTCATGGTCGACGTCTTTCACCATATCGAAGACCGGGAGCGCTATTTCCGCAAGCTGCGCGGTTCGCTCAAGCCAGACGGTCGCATTGCGATCATCGATTTCCGCATGGAATCGCCGGAAGGCCCGCCGAAAGCCGCACGCATCGCGCCGGAGCAGGTGAAGGTCGAGCTCAAGCGTGCCGGTTACACGCTGGACCGCGAGCACGGCTTCCTGCCGAACCAGTATTTCCTCGTTTTCCGGCCGGCCAAGTCTTGACATAACCCTCACGTCATTCACGGGTTTGAGTTCACTTGGGTCAATCCGCAATTCTCGATATCGCGAAGGCTCGATATCGCATTCCTGCTGGAGCGGATGTGTCCCTCGTTGTTGCAAACACGGTCGCGAAAACCTACCGGGTCGGCGACGTGGATGTGCCCGCCTTGCGCGGAATCGACTTTTCCAAAGAACCCGCCTCATTCGTCGCCGTTGTCGGCCCGTCGGGCAGCGGCAAGACCTCGCATCGTCGGGCGTCTTGATGGCTCCAATATCGTGGCGCACTATCGCGGCCATCTTTGCGGCCGCGATGGGATTCGCTCTGATCCTTGACCGTATCAAGTTGCCGGTTACATCGGTGTTTAAGGTCGAGTGACCCGCCCGACTGCCCGGGATGTAAGACCGGGCTTCGCGCGACGCGTGGCCTGCACTTGCCCGAACGCGGCCCGCGCGCGCAATATTCGCCGAGCATGAAAGATCCGATCCGCTGGACAGTCCTCGCCGTCATCATGGCCGCCGTCGCCGCCAGCCTCTATTTTTGGCAACACAGAAAAGAGGCAGCGCCGCAACCACCGTCGGCGCATAAGGAGACTCCACCCGCGACCGCGGCCAGGCCCGCGCCGCAGATCCAGTTTCCGCTCCCGCAGGTTGCCGATTCGCCCTCCCTGCCGACGCTCGACCAAAGCGACGCGACGATGCGCGAAGGGTTGGCGTCGCTGTTGGGACGAAACATCTTCGAGCAGTTCTTCCAGCCGCAAAACGTCATCCGTCGGATCGTTGCAACCGTGGACAACCTGCCGCGCGAGAAACTGGCGGCGAGGCTGATGCCGGTGAAGGCGGTGGCAGGACCGTTACTGCTGACCGGCGCGGGGGAGAATCGCGTTATCAGCGCGCAGAATTCCGCACGTTATCTGCCTTACGTCCTGATGGCGGAATCGGTCGACGCTGGAAGACTGGTAGCGATCTATGTTCACCATTACCCGTTATTCCAGCAGGCCTACAGGGAACTGGGTTACCCAACCGAATACTTCAATGATCGCCTGGTCCAGGCGATCGACCATCTGCTTGCCGCGCCGGACATCGAGGGACCGATCAAGCTGGTGCAACGGAAGGTGCTCTACGAATTTGCGGACCCCGAGCTCGAGGCGCGCTCGGCCGGCCAGAAGATCCTGATCCGCATCGGCGCCGGGAACGCCGCCAGAGTCAAGGCGAAGTTGCGCGAGATCCGGCGTGAGGTGAGCGGCCAGCTTCCGAAGTCGTAGCGCGCCGCCGACGGAACGTACGCCGCCCCATGACAAGCAAGTTGTTTTCCCGGTTCCTGTTGTTGGCCTGCATGGTCGCCTCCGCGACAACCCTTGCCGCGCTGCCCGATGAAATACAGGTCTATACCGACGACATCAACAAGCCGGACGCCGTAGGTCTGGAAATGCATGTCAACACGACGCCGAGGGGCACCAACCGGCAGGACTACCCGGGCGAAGTTACTACACACCACGGCTTGCGCGTCACTCCGGAATTTTCTTACGGACTGCCGCGTGATTTCGAGGCGGGCCTGTACCTGCCGATGGTGTACGCCGCCGGCGATGCGGCGCTGGCCGGCTACAAACTGCGTCTGAAGTGGCTGCCGCTGCGGGGCGACGAAGAAACCGGCGGCCCGTTCCTTGGCGGCAATATCGAGTTTTCCGACATCGCGTACCGCTTCAGCGCGTCGCGCTACAACGGGGAACTGCGCCTGATCGGCGGTTACCGGAGTGCCGACTGGCTGGTTGCGATCAACCCGATTTTCAGCCGGGCGATTTCGGCGGGCTCGCCGCAGCCGAATACCGAATTCGAACTCGGCTACAAGCTGTCGCGTAAGATCGCCAGAGGTTTCGGAATCGGGGTCGAGTACTACAACGAAAAGGGCCCCTGGTCGAGTTTCAAACCCGGTCGAGAACAGGGAAAGACGCTGTTTCTCGCGCTCGACGTCGACCGCGACCCGTGGGTATTCAATGTCGGCATCGGCCGCGGACTCAATGACGCGACCGACCGCTGGACCATCAAGATGATTTTCGACATACCGTTCAAGTAAATCGAACCGGGAACGGGAAATCCGCGTTGACGCAGAGGCTGAGGCGCCCTTACACGCGCGCGCCGATGCCCGCCGATCGACGCCTGTCGCCGCGAATTCGCGTTGCGGGTCGCCGGGGTGTGATCCCGGGTGGTGTTGTGCAGCATGCGCGAACTGATTGATCTGTCAGTCGGTTTTGCGTTGACCCGGGGCGCCGCGGCCGGTAAAATTGCAAGTCTTTTTTGGGCAAGGCATGGCAACGCGTACGCGGCTGGTGGCCGGCAACTGGAAAATGCATGGCAGTCGTGCCGCGAACGACGCGCTGCTCGGGGCGCTGGTCTCAGGCGCGCGCGAGTTGGCGGGCATTGAATGCGTGGTGTGCCCGCCGTTTCCGTACCTGCCACAGGCGGCCGATCGCCTGGCGGGTTCCCGGGTCGGGTGGGGGGCCCAGAACCTGAGCGAACACGGCTCGGGCGCGTACACCGGCGAGGTGAGCGCGGCAATGCTGGTGGAGTTCGGCTGCCGCTACGCGATCGTCGGCCATTCCGAGCGGCGGGCGTTGTACGGGGAGACGGACACGCAGGTCGCGGCGAAATTCGCCGCGGCGCGCAAGGCGGGGCTGGTCCCAATCCTGTGTGTCGGCGAGTCGCTCGCCGAGCGTGAGTCCGGGCGCACGGAGCAAGTGGTGGCGCGCCAGCTCGATGCGGTCGTGGATGCGTCGGGCGCAGATTCGCTGGCGCGGGCCGTGCTGGCCTACGAACCGGTGTGGGCGATCGGAACCGGGCGCAACGCGACGCCGGAGCAGGCGCAGCACGTGCATGCGTACCTGCGCGCACGTGTGGCGCGCAGTGACGACGGAATTGCGGCGGGGCTGCGCATCCTCTACGGAGGGAGCGTGAAGGCGGCGAATGCGGCGGCGATATTCGCGATGCCGGACGTCGATGGCGGGCTGATCGGCGGCGCATCGCTGGTGGCTGAAGATTTTTTGGCGATCTGCCGCGCGGCAGAGGGCAAGGAATAACACGATGGACATCTGGCTGAAGGTAGTGTTGGGATTTCACGTGCTGGTGGCGGCCGCCATCATCGGGCTGGTTCTGCTTCAGCACGGCAAGGGCGCCGACATGGGTTCGGGATTCGGCGGCGGCTCCTCAGGCAGCCTGTTCGGTGCGACCGGATCAGCCAATTTCCTCTCGCGGATCACCGCCGTGCTCGCGACCGTGTTCTTCATCACCAGCCTTGGACTTGCGTACCTCGCGACCCACAAGCCGAAGGCGGGCGGCGGCCTGATCGATGCTGTCAAGACGGATTCGGGCACGACACCGAAGCCGGTGGAGAAACCCGCTGCGGCGGTGCCGCAGCCGGCGGACGCGGGGGTGAAGGCGTCCCCCGGGGATTCCAAGGCGAAGGACGTGCCGCAGTAAGCGGTGCGGCGCGGGGATTGACGATTTGTTTGTTAAATTACGCTTGTCGCGCCCACGTGGTGAAATTGGTAGACACGCCAGCTTGAGGGGCTGGTGGCCTAATCAGCCGTAGCAGTTCGAGTCTGCTCGTGGGCACCAGAGGTCTTGCTTTGCGTTGAGAGGTTGGCGGAGGACAAATGCTTGCCGAATACTATCCCGTGCTGCTGTTCATGCTCGTCGGCACTGCCATCGGCGTCGTGCCGATGGCGCTCGGCCGGACGGTCAGCCTGCTGCTCGGCACGCACCGCCCGGATGCGGAGAAGAATTCTCCCTACGAATGCGGCTTCGAGGCGTTCGAGGACGCGCGCATGAAGTTCGACGTGCGCTACTACCTGGTCGCGATCCTGTTCATCCTGTTCGACCTGGAGATCGCGTTCCTGTTTCCGTGGGCGGTGGTGCTGAACGAGATCGGCCTGTTCGGCTTTCTGTCGATGATGGTGTTCCTCGGCATTCTCGTAGTCGGCTTTTTCTACGAGTGGCGCAAGGGCGCCTTGGACTGGGATTGAGCCATGGGTGCTTCTGACGGACTGATGCAGCACGGCTTCATGACCACCACCGTGGACACGGTGGTGAACTGGACGCGCACCGGCTCGATGTGGCCGATGACCTTCGGCCTCGCCTGTTGTGCCATCGAGATGATGCACGCCGGTGCCGCGCGCTACGACCTGGACCGCTTCGGCATCGTTTTCCGGCCCAGCCCCCGGCAGTCGGACGTGATGATCGTGGCCGGCACGCTGTGCAACAAGATGGCCCCGGCGTTGCGAAAGGTCTACGACCAGATGGCCGAGCCGCGCTGGGTGGTGTCGATGGGCACCTGCGCGAATGGCGGCGGCTATTACCACTACGCCTACTCCGTGGTGCGCGGTGTCGACCGCATCGTGCCGGTGGATGTCTACGTGCCGGGCTGTCCGCCCACCGCCGAAGCGCTGCTCTACGGCCTGATCCAGTTGCAGAACAAGATCAAGCGCACCAACACGATCGCGCGCTGAATGATGTCTCCGAAGATCCAGCGGCTGAATGACGCGGTTGCGAAGCTGCTCGGCGAGCGCGTCGTTTCGCTCTCCGAGCAGCACAACCAGCTGACGCTGGTGGTGCGCGCCGCGGACCACAACCCGGTCTGCCTCGCGCTGCGCGACGCGCCGGAGTTGCGCTTCGAGCAGGCAACCGACCTGTGCGGAATCGATTATTCGACCTATGGCGACCGCCCGAAGGACGGTGCAGTGCGGGGCACGCGGTTCGCGGCCGTGCTGCATCTGCTGTCGGTCACGCACAACTGGCGGTTGCGGCTTCGCGTGTTCTGCCCGGATGACGAATTTCCGATGCTCGACTCGGTGATCGACGTGTGGCCGAGCATCAACTGGTACGAGCGCGAGGCCTTCGACCTGTTCGGCATCGTCTTCGCAGGGCATCCGGACCTGCGGCGCATCCTCACCGACTACGGCTTCATCGGGCATCCGTTCCGCAAGGATTTTCCGATTTCCGGGCACGTCGAGATGCGCTACGACCCCGAGAAGATGCGCGTGATCTACGAGCCGGTCACCATCGAACCGCGCGAAATCGTGCCGCGCGTGGTGCGCGAAGAGCATTACGCCGGGGACAAGTAGATGGCGGAGATCCGCAATTACACCCTGAATTTCGGGCCGCAGCACCCCGCGGCACACGGCGTGCTGCGATTGGTGCTGGAGATGGACGGCGAGGTGGTGCAGCGTGCGGATCCGCACATCGGGCTGCTGCATCGCGCGACCGAGAAGCTCGCCGAATCGCGCACGTTCATCCAGTCGCTGCCGTACATGGACCGGCTGGACTACGTCTGCATGCTGTGCAGCGAGCATGCGTTCTGCATGGCGATGGAAAAGCTGCTCGGGGTCGATGTGCCGTTGCGCGCACAGTACATCCGCGTGATGTTCGACGAAATCACCCGGGTCATGAGCCACCTGTTCGGGCTCGCCGCGCTCGGCCTCGATCTGGGCGCGATGACGGTGTTCCTGTACTGCTTTCGCGAGCGCGAGGACCTGTTCGACTGTTACGAGGCAGTCTCCGGCGCGCGCATGCACGCGGCGTATTACCGCCCGGGCGGCGTCTACCGCGACCTGCCCGATGCGATGCCGCAATACCAGCCGTCGCGGTTTCGCGGCGCGAACGACCTGAAGGTGCTCAACCGCAACCGGCAGGGTTCGCTGCTCGATTTCATCGAGGACTTCACCGCGCGTTTCCCGAAATGCATCGATGACTACGAGACGCTGCTCACTGAGAACCGCATCTGGAAACAGCGCACCGTGGGGATCGGCGTGGTGTCGCCCGAGCGCGCGCTGGCGCTCGGTTTCACCGGTCCGATGCTGCGCGGTTCCGGGGTCGCCTGGGACCTGCGCAAGAAGCAGCCCTACGAGGTCTACGACCGGGTCGATTTCGACGTGGCGATAGGCAAGAACGGGGATTCCTACGACCGTTACCTGGTGCGCGTCGAAGAGATGCGCCAGTCGAACCGCATCATCAAACAGTGCGTCGACTGGCTGCGTGCCAATCCCGGGCCGGTGATCACGGACAACCACAAGGTGGCGCCGCCGTCGCGGGTCGAGATGAAGTCGAACATGGAAGAACTGATCCATCACTTCAAGCTCTTCACCGAGGGCATGCACGTTCCGGAGGGGGAGGCGTATGCGGCGGTCGAGCATCCGAAAGGCGAATTCGGCGTGTACTTCGTCTCCGACGGCGCCAACAAGCCTTACCGCATGAAGCTGCGCTCGCCGGCGTTTGCGCACCTTTCGTCGATGAACGAAATGTCGCGCGGCCACATGCTGGCCGATGCCGTCACCATCATCAGCACCCTGGATATCGTTTTCGGCGATATAGACAGATGACCTTTTCGATGAAGGCCGGCTGATGCTCTCCGCCGAGTCCCTGAAGAAGATCGATCGCGAGCTGGCCAAGTACCCGGCCGACCAGAAGCAGTCGGCGGTCATGCCTGCGCTGATCATTGCCCAGGACGAGAAGGGCTGGCTGGCGACCGAGACGATGAACTTCGTCGCGCAGTACCTCGGCATGGCGCCGGTGGCGGTGTACGAGGTGGCGACGTTCTACAACATGTACAACCTCGAGCCGGTCGGCCGCAACAAGATCTCGATCTGCACCTGCCTGCCCTGCGGCCTGCAGGGGTCGCTCGACGCCGCCGAGCACCTCAAAGCGCGTCTCGGCATCGATTTCAACCAGACCACCGCAGACGGAAAATTCACGCTCAAGGAAGGTGAATGCATGGGCGCCTGCGCGATGGCGCCCGTCGTGGTCGTGAACGACAAGAAAATGTATGACTACCTGTCGAACGCGAAGATCGATGCGTTGATCGACGCGCTGTCCGACCAACTAGGTAGCAGATAGCACCATGCTCGATTACGGTCCCGATGCGATCCTGATGGCCGGCCTGGACGGCAGGAACTGGCGCCTTGCCGACTACGAGCAGCGCGGCGGCTACCAGGCATTGAGAAAGCTCGTGACCGAGAAGCTGCCGCCGGAGGGCGTCATCGCCGAGGTGAAGAAATCGGCGCTGCGTGGACGGGGCGGCGCCGGCTTTCCGACCGGCCTCAAGTGGAGCTTCATGCCGCGCCAGTTTCCCGGCGCCAAGTACATCGTGTGCAATTCGGACGAGGGCGAGCCGGGCACCTGCAAGGACCGCGACCTGCTGCGTTACAACCCGCACTCGGTCATCGAGGGCATGGTCATCGCCGGCTATGCCACCGGCTCGACCGCGGGCTACAACTATATCCATGGCGAGATCTGGGAGATCTACGAGCAGTTCGAGCAGGCGCTCGAGGAAGCCCGGCGAGCGGGATACCTCGGGAAGAACATTCTGGGCTCGGAATTCTCGTTCGAAATGTATGCGCATCCGGGATTTGGCGCCTATATCTGCGGCGAGGAAACCGCGCTGCTCGAATCGCTCGAAGGAAAGAAGGGGCAGCCGCGCTTCAAGCCGCCGTTCCCGGCGAGCTTCGGGCTGTACGGCAAGCCGACCACGATCAACAATACCGAGACCTTTGCGGCGGTGCCGTGGATCCTGCGCAACGGCGCCGATGCTTTCCTCGCGCTCGGCAAGCCGAACAACGGCGGCACCAAGCTGTTCTCGGTGACCGGCCACGTCAACCGTCCCGGCAATTACGAAGTCAGGCTCGGCACACCGTTTGCGAGGCTTTTGGAGATGGCGGGTGGCGTGCGCGCCGGCAACCAACTGAAGGCGGTCATCCCCGGCGGATCCAGCATGCCGGTGCTGCCGGCGGACGTGATGATGGCCACCGACATGGACTATGACTCGATCGCCAAGGCCGGCTCGATGCTCGGTTCGGGCGCGGTGATCGTGATGGACGAGACCACCTGCATGGTGCGCGCGCTCGAGCGGTTGTCGTATTTCTATTTCGAGGAATCCTGCGGGCAGTGTACGCCGTGCCGCGAGGGCACCGGCTGGTTGTACCGCGTGGTGCACCGCATCGAGACGGGACAGGGCAGGCAGGAAGACCTCGAGCTGCTGCTGAACGTGTCGGACAACATCGCCGGACGCACGATCTGCGCCCTGGGCGATGCCGCCGCGCTGCCGGTAAAGAGCTTCATCAATCATTTCAGGCCGGAATTCGAGTACCACATTGCGCACAAGCGCTGCATGGTGAGTGGCCGGGATATCGAGCCGCGGTACGGGCGCGCCGGACCGACGCAGGCGGCGGCGCTTGCTCACGCGGTCTGATGGAACGCCCATGCTGAAAATCGAGATTGACGGCCGGCAGCTCGAAGTGCCTGTCGGCTCCACCGTGATGGATGCCACCAACCAGCTCGGCATCTACGTCCCGCACTTCTGCTATCACCGCAAGCTGTCGATCGCCGCCAACTGCCGGATGTGCCTGGTCGAGGTCGAGAAGGCGCCCAAGCCGCTGCCGGCATGCGCCACGCCGGTCACCGACGGCATGAAAGTGAAGACCTTCTCGCCCGTGGCCAAACAGGCGCAGAACGGGGTGATGGAGTTCCTGCTGATCAACCACCCGCTCGACTGCCCGATCTGCGACCAGGGTGGCGAGTGCCAGCTGCAGGACCTCGCGGTCGGCTATGGCAAGGGCGCCTCGCGCTACCAGGAGGAAAAGCGCGTAGTGCTGGCGAAGGACATCGGCCCGCTGGTCGCCGCCGAAGAGATGAGCCGCTGCATCCAGTGCACGCGTTGCGTGCGTTTCGGGCAGGAGATCGCAGGCGTCATGGAGCTGGGCATGGTGGGTCGCGGCGAGCACGCCGAGATCGTCGCCTTCGTCGGCAAGACCGTCGATTCGGAGCTATCGGGCAACATGATCGACCTGTGCCCGGTCGGCGCGCTCACCTCCAAACCGTTTCGCTACAGCGCTCGCACCTGGGAACTGGCGCGGCGCAAATCGGTGAGCCCGCACGACGGCCTGGGCTCCAACCTCGTGGTACAGGTCAATCAGAACAGGGTGATGCGCGTTCTGCCGCTCGAGAACGAGGCGATCAACGAATGCTGGCTTTCGGACAAGGACCGGTTCTCCTACGAGGGCCTGAACTCCCCGGAGCGCCTCACGCAGCCGATGCTCAAGCGCGCCGGGCAGTGGGAAGCCGTGGACTGGCAGGTCGCCCTCGAGTTCGTGACGGGCGAGCTACGGCGCATCGAGGCCGCGCATGGCGGATCGGCCATCGGTGCGCTAGCCACGCCGCATTCCACGCTGGAGGAACTGAGCCTGCTGGGCCGGCTGGCGCGCGGCCTGGGCAGCGAGAACGTCGATTTTCGCCTGCGCCAGGCTGATTTTTCGGCCGATGGCAAGCTCGCCGGGGCGCCCTGGCTCGGCATGCCGATCGCCGCGTTGAGCAAACTGGACCGCGTGCTGGTGATCGGTGCGTTCCTGCGCAAGGACCATCCGCTGATCGCGCAGCGGCTGCGCCAGATTGCCAAACGGCGCGCGCAGATCAATATCCTGCATTCGGCCGACGACGACCTGCTGATGCAGATCGCGAACCGGTTGATCGTGCCTCCGTTGGAAATTCCTGTGGCGCTGGCTTCGATCAGGGCGGGCGCCTCGGGCCCGGCGGCGGCGATCCTCGAGAGCCTCAAGTCCGGCGAGAACAAGGCGATCCTGCTCGGCAATTTCGCCCAGCAGCATCCGCAGGCCGTGCAGATCCATGCGCTTGCGCAGGCCCTGGCGGAGGCCACCGGCGCAACGCTGGGTTTTCTCGGCGAGGCGGCCAACAGCGTCGGCGGCTATCTCGCGAACTGCCTGCCCTACGGCACGCAATCCTCGGGCGGACTGAACGCGCGCAGCATGCTCGAGCAGCCGCGCAAGGCCTATGTTCTACTCAACGCGGAGCTCGAGCTCGACTGCGCCGATCCGCGCGCGGCGCTCGGCGCAATGCGCGGCGCGGAGCTGGTGGTCGCGCTGTCGGCGTTCAATCACGGGGCGCGCGAATACGCAAACGTCCTGCTGCCGATCGCCCCGTTCACTGAAACTGCGGGAACCTTCGTTTCGACCGAAGGCGGGGTGCAGAGCTTCCACGGCTGCGTGCGTCCGGCGGGCGAGGCGCGTCCCGGCTGGAAGGTGCTGCGCGTGCTCGGCTCGATGCTCGGCCTGGCCGGGTTCGGCGAGGAGTCGGCCGAGCAGGTGCGCGATTCCTGCCTTGCGGGAAAGGATGTGTCGGCGCAGTTGTCCAACCGCGCCGCTGTCCCGATTGAAGGGACCGCCGCCGCGCCGAAGACCGCAGGCGGCGGATTGCAGCGGGTCGCCGATGTTCCGATCTATTTCGCCGACGCACTGGTGCGGCGCGCGCCGGGCCTGCAGCAAACGAAAGATGCGCAGCCGCCGCGCGCAGGCATGAACGCGAAGACGCTTGCCGCGCTCGGGATTTCGGCTGGCCAGCCGGTGCGTGTGAGGCAAGGGGAAGGCAGCGTCCGGCTCGTCGCGGCGCTCGACCCGGGACTGCCCGATCAATGCGTGCGCGTGGCGGCGGCGCACGCCTCGACGGCGGGCCTCGGCGCGATGTTCAGCACGCTCTCGGTCGAAACCTTGCCCGTGGAGCAGGCGGCCTGAATGGTCGACTGGATTCTTACGCGGCCCGACGCATGGTTCGGCCCTGTGTGGGGACCGGCGGTGTTCGACACCACCGCCAACCTCGCCTTCATCGTCGCCATCGTCGTGCCTCTGCTCCTGTGCGTCGCGTACCTCACGCTGTGGGAACGCAAGTTCATCGGCTGGATCCAGATCCGCATCGGGCCCAACCGCGTCGGGCCGCTCGGGCTGCTGCAGCCGATCGCCGACGGCATCAAGCTGCTGCTGAAGGAGATCATCGTCCCGACGCAGGCGAGCACGCAGCTGTTCTTCGTCGCGCCGGTGATGGTGCTGATGCCGGCGCTCGCGGCCTGGGCGGTGATTCCGTTCGCTCCGGAGGTGGTGCTTGCCGACGTGAACGCCGGGCTGCTGTACCTGATGGCGATGACCTCGCTCGGCGTGTACGGGGTGATCATCGCGGGCTGGGCCTCCAACTCCAAGTACGCGTTTCTCGGCGCGATGCGCTCGGCCGCGCAGATGGTGTCCTACGAGCTCGCGATGGGATTTTCGCTGGTGGTGGTGCTGATGGTGTCGGGCAGCCTGAATCTTTCGGACATCGTCAACGGGCAGGGCAGGGGGAGCTTCGCGGCAAAGGGACTCAATTTCCTGTCGTGGAACTGGCTGCCGCTGCTGCCGATCGTGGTGGTGTATTTCGTCTCCGGCGTGGCCGAGACCAACCGCGCGCCGTTCGACGTGGTCGAGGGCGAATCCGAGATCGTCGCCGGCCACATGGTCGAGTACTCCGGCATGGCATTCGCGATGTTCTTCCTCGGCGAGTACGCGAACATGATCCTGATCAGCACGCTGACGGCGGTGATGTTCTTCGGCGGCTGGCAGGCCCCGATCGACTCGGCCCTGTTCAACTGGCTTCCGCCGTTCGGCTGGCTGGCGCTGAAGGTATTCGTGGTGGTGACCCTGTTCCTGTGGTTCCGCGCGACTTTCCCGCGCTACCGCTACGACCAGATCATGCGCCTTGGCTGGAAGATCTTCATTCCGCTGACGCTGGCGTGGATCGCGGTGATCGGCATCTGGATGCAGACGCCGTGGAGCCTGTGGAGGTGACCCGATGACCCGGATGATCGAGTTTTTCCGCTCATTCCTGCTGCTGGAGTTGTTGCGCGGCATGGCGCTCACCGGGCGGCACCTGTTCGCGCGCAAGATCACGGTGCAGTTCCCGGAGGAGAAGACGCCGCTCAGCCCGCGCTTCCGCGGTTTGCATGCGCTGCGCCGCTATCCCAACGGCGAAGAGCGCTGCATTGCCTGCAAGCTGTGCGAAGCCGTGTGCCCCGCGCTGGCGATCCACATCGAGTCCGAAGCGCGTGCGGACGGAACCCGCCGCACCACGCGCTACGACATCGACCTGGTCAAGTGCATCTTCTGCGGCTTCTGCGAGGAAGCCTGCCCGGTGGACGCGATCGTCGAAACCGACATCTTCGAATACCACGGCGAGAGCCGCGGCGACCTGTATTACACCAAGCCGATGCTGCTCGCGGTCGGCGACCGCTACGAAGAGAGCATCGCGAAAAACCGCGCTGCCGACGCCAACTACCGCTAAAGCGCACGATGTTCGAGACCGCTATTTTCTATTGCTTCGCAGCGGTTCTGCTGTTCGCGGCGCTGCGCGTGATTACCGCGCGCAACCCGGTGCACGCTGCGCTCTACCTGGTGCTGTCGTTCTTCACCGCCGCGGCCATCTGGATGCTGTTGCGCGCGGAATTCCTCGCCATCACGCTGGTGCTGGTGTACGTCGGCGCGGTGATGGTGCTGTTCCTGTTCGTGGTGATGATGCTCGACATCAATCTGGAGCAGCTGCGCGAGGGATTCTGGAGCTACCTGCCGCTGGGTGCGACGGTCGGCATCCTGATGGCCTTCGAAATGGCGCTGATGATCGGCGGGCGCTACTTCGGCTTCAGCGAGGCGCCGCTCAAGGAGTCCGCCGCGGGCTACAGCAACACCAAGGCTCTGGGCCGCCTGCTCTACACCGAGTACGCCTTCGCATTCGAGATTGCCGCGGTGATCCTGCTGGTGGCGATCGTTGCCGCCGTCGCGCTGACGCTGCGCCGGCGCAAGGGCGTGAAAACCCAGAACCCGGCCGAGCAGACCCGGGTGCGACGCGCCGACCGCGTGGAGCTGGTCTCGATGCCCGCGGAGCGCGACCGGTGACGCTCACGTTGTCGCACTTTCTGGTGCTGGGTGCGCTGCTGTTCGCGATCAGCGTGGTCGGGATCTTCCTCAACCGCAAGAACGTCATCATCCTGCTGATGGCCATCGAGCTGATGCTGCTGGCCGTAAACCTCAATTTCATCGCTTTCTCGCGCTATCTTGACGACGCCGCGGGCCAGGTGTTCGTGTTCTTCATTCTCACCGTGGCGGCGGCCGAATCGGCGATCGGCCTTGCAATCCTGGTGGTGCTGTTCAGGAACCTCTCCACCATCAACGTCGAGGACCTCGACAGCCTAAAAGGATGACGCGGGCCGTGGTTGTCCGACGACCCTGATCGACACGATGATTTCCATGAAGACCCTGTATCTGGTCGTGCCGCTGGCGCCGCTCGCCGGGGCGATTGTTGCCGGCCTGTGGGGCCGGGCTATCGGACGCGCCAATGCGCACCGCGTGACGATTCTCTCGGTGCTGGCGTCGTTCGTCGGGTCGTGCGTGATCTTCGCGGACGTGCTCGCCGGAAACACCTGGAACGGCAGCGTCTACACCTGGGTCACCAGCGGCGAAACGCGGCTCGAGATCGGCTTTCTCATCGACCGCCTGTCGGCGCTGATGATGATCGTGGTCAGCTTCGTGTCGCTGATGGTGCACGTCTATACCATCGGCTACATGGCCGAAGACCCCGGCTACCAGCGGTTCTTCTCGTACATTTCGCTGTTCACCTTTTCGATGCTGATGCTGGTGATGGCGAACAACTTCCTGCAACTGTTTTTCGGCTGGGAGGCGGTCGGGCTGGTGTCCTACCTGCTGATCGGTTTCTGGTACACCCGCCCGACGGCCATCTACGCGAATCTCAAGGCGTTCCTGGTCAACCGCGTCGGCGACTTCGGTTTCCTGCTCGGCATCGCTTTGGTGCTCGCGTTTTTCGGCACGCTCGACTACAACCAGGTGTTCGCGCAGGCGCCCGCCCTTGCAGCCCGTACGATCGAGGTGTTCCCCGGCGCCCCATGGCTGCTGATCACGCTGATCTGCCTCTGCCTGTTCGTCGGTGCGATGGGCAAGAGCGCGCAATTTCCGCTGCACGTCTGGCTGCCGGATTCGATGGAAGGTCCGACGCCGATCTCGGCATTGATCCACGCCGCCACCATGGTGACGGCCGGCATCTTCCTGGTGGCGCGCATGTCGCCGCTGTACGAGCTGTCGGGCACGGCGCTTTCCGTGGTGCTGGTGATAGGCGCCATCACCGCGCTCTCGATGGGACTGGTCGCGCTGACCCAGTTCGACATCAAGCGCGTGGTGGCATATTCGACGCTTTCGCAGCTCGGCTACATGACCGTGGCGCTCGGCGCTTCGGCCTATTCGGCGGCGATGTTTCACCTCGCCACCCACGCCTTTTTCAAGGCGCTCCTGTTCCTCGGCGCCGGCTCGGTGATCATCGCCATGCACCACGAGCAGGACATGCGCCGCATGGGCGGCCTGCGCAAGTA
Organism: Burkholderiales bacterium; assembly: GCA_017880775.1. Classification (GTDB taxonomy): domain Bacteria; phylum Pseudomonadota; class Gammaproteobacteria; order Burkholderiales; family SG8-39; genus JADGRQ01. The sequence continues at coordinate 38,839 of JADGRQ010000022.1, forward strand.
CATGCCGCTCACCTACTGGACGGTGCTGATCGGGGCGTTCGCCTCGGCCGGGATTCCGCCGTTCGCGGGGTTCTTTTCCAAGGACGCGATCATCGAAGCGGCGCATCTGGCGACCGTGCCTGGCGCGGGGTTCGCGTATTTCTGCGTGCTCGCCTGCGTGTTCGTCACCGCGACCTACACCTTCAGGCTGCTGTTCATGGCGTTTCACGGCGCGCCGCGCATGGACGCGCACACGCGCGAACACCTGCACGAGACGTCCTGGGTGGTGACCCTGCCGCTGGTGCTGCTCGCGATCCCGTCGATTTTTTCGGGCTGGTATGTCGGAACGGCGGTGTTCGGGGATTATTTCGGCGGTTCGATTGCGGTGCGCCCGGAGCACGGCGCGGTCGCGCAAATGGCCGCCGAGTACCACGGCTTATGGGCCTATGTCGCGCACGGCGTGACGGCGGCGCCGTTCCTGCTCGCGCTGGCCGGAATTGCCACCGCCTGGTATCTGTACATCGCGCGGCCGGACCTGCCGAAGGTGGTCGCGCGCAAGTTCGGCTTGCTGTACGCGATCGTCGAGCGCAAGTACGGATTTGACGAGCTGTACTCGTGGCTGTTCGCCGATGGCGCGCGCGCCATCGGCAACGGGTTGTGGAAGGGCGGAGACCAGCGCTTGATCGATGGCGTGATCGTGAACGGATCCGCGCGACTGGTCGGCTGGACGTCCTCGGTGGTGCGGCTGTTCCAGAGCGGGCTGATCTACCAGTACGCCTTCACCATGATCATCGGCGTGTTCGTGCTGCTCACGTTGTGGTTCGCGCGCCCGTAAGAACAACGTAGGAAGCCTTCTTCAAACAAGCGAATCGTGAACGCACCACCACTTCTGTCTCTGGCCATCTGGGTTCCGGTCCTCGCGGGGCTGCTGGTGCTCGCCGCCGGCGGCGAGCGCAACGCGCCGCTCGCCCGCGCGCTTGCACTGATCGGTGCGATCTTCGGCTTCCTGGTCACGATCCCGCTCTACAGCGGTTTCGACGCGCACCAGGCCGGCATGCAGTTCGTCGAACTGGTGCCGTGGATCCCGCGGTTCAATGTTCAATACCACCTCGGCGTGGACGGCATCAGCGTGCTCTTCGTCCTGCTCAACAGCTTCATCACGCCGCTGGTGGTGATCGCGGGGTGGTCGGTGATCGACAAGAAGGTCGCGCAGTATTACGCCTCGTTCCTGATCCTCTCCGGGCTGATGAACGGCGTGTTCGCGGCGCTCGACGGGGTGCTGTTCTACGTGTTCTTCGAGGCCACGCTGATCCCGATGTTCATCATCATCGGCGTGTGGGGCGGTCCCAACCGGGTGTATGCCGCGTTCAAGTTCTTCCTCTACACGCTGCTGGGATCGCTCCTGCTGCTGGTCGCGCTGCTGTATCTGTACAACAAGTCCGGCGGCAGCTTCGCGATCCTCGACTGGCACAAGCTGCCGCTCGCGCTTGCGCCGCAGATCGCGCTGTTCTTTGGCTTCCTGCTTGCGTTCGCCGTCAAGGTGCCGATGTGGCCGGTGCACACCTGGCTGCCCGACGCGCACGTCGAGGCGCCGACCGGCGGCTCGGTGGTGCTCGCCGCCATCATGCTGAAGCTGGGCGCCTACGGCTTCATACGCTTCACGCTGCCGATCCTGCCCGATGCGTCGCGCGAACTGGCCTGGTTCATGATTGCGCTGTCGCTGATCGCGGTGGTGTACATCGGGCTGGTGGCGCTGGTGCAGACCGACATGAAGAAGCTGATCGCCTATTCGTCGATCTCGCACATGGGCTTCGTCACGCTCGGCTTGTTCATCTTCAACGCCTTCGGGGTGGAGGGCGCCCTGGTGCAGATGATCTCGCACGGTTTCGTCTCGGCGGCGATGTTCCTGTGCGTGGGCGTGATGTACGACCGCATGCACTCACGCATGATCGCCGACTACGGCGGGGTGGTGAACAGCATGCCGAAATTCGCCGCGTTCATGATGCTGTTCGCGATGGCCAATTGCGGCCTGCCGGGGACCAGCGGCTTCGTCGGCGAATTCATGGTGATCATGGGTGCGATGAAGGCGAACTTCTGGCTTGCGTTCGCCGCGGCGAGCACGCTGATTTTCGGCGCAGCCTACACGCTGTGGATGTACAAGCGGGTGATTTTCGGCGCTGCGGCGAACGACCATGTCGCCGCGCTCATCGACCTGAACGGCCGCGAGTTCACGGTTCTCGGGCTGCTCGCGCTGGCGGTGCTGGCGATGGGCGTGTGGCCGCTGCCGTTCACCGAAGTGATGCATGCCTCGGTAAACGAGCTGCTGCGCCACGTGGCATTGCCGAAGACATGAAGCGCGGACTCTGAATGAACGTGCCATTCTCCCTGCCGAATTTCTTTCCCGCGCTGCCGGAGATGTTTCTTCTGATCATGGGCTGCGTGGTGATGATCGCCGACCTGTTCGTGAAGTCCGAGCGGCGCACCGGCTCCTTCCTGCTCGCGCAGGCGGCGCTGCTGGGCTGCACGCTGCTGACCGGCTTCATTCTGGTGTCGACCGGCGGGGAACTGATCTACAGCTTCAGCAACCTGTTCGTCGCCGACGTCATGTCGCACGTGTTGAAACTTGCGGCTTACGTCGCGGTCTCGGTGGCGCTGATCTATTCGCGCCAGTATCTGATCGACCGCGACCTGCTGCGCGGCGAGTTCCTGGTGCTGCTGCTGTTCGCGCTGCTCGGCATGATGGTGATGATGTCGGCCAACAGCTTTCTCACGCTGTACCTCGGCCTGGAGCTGCTCTCGCTGTGCCTGTACGCGATGGTCGCGCTCAACCGCGACTCGGCGGCATCCACCGAGGCGGCGATGAAATACTTCGTCCTCGGCGCGCTCGCCAGCGGCCTGCTGCTGTACGGCATGTCCATGATCTACGGCGCCACCGGCACGCTCACCATCACCGACATAGCCCGGGCGGTGGCGAAGCTCTCGGCGAACACCTCCGACCGCGTGTTCCTCACATTCGGGTTGGTATTCGTGGTGTCCGGCATCGCCTTCAAGCTCGGGGTGGTGCCGTTCCACATGTGGATCCCGGACGTCTACCATGGTGCGCCCACGGCCGTGACGCTGGTGATCGGTACGGCGCCCAAGCTGGCGGCGTTCGCGATGGCGATACGCATGCTGGTAAACGGCCTGCTCGATCTGGCGGTGGACTGGCAGCAGATGCTGGTGATCCTCGCAGTGCTGTCGATGGCGATCGGCAACATCACCGCGATCGCCCAGACCAACTTGAAGCGCATGCTCGCATATTCGACCATTGCCCACATGGGCTTCATGCTGCTCGGACTGCTCTCTGGGGTGGTCGCGGGCAACTGGTTCAACGCCGCCGACGCGTACAGCGCGGCGATGTTCTACGTCATCGTCTACGTGCTGATGAGCCTCGGCGCCTTCGGAATGCTGCTCTACCTGTCTGCCAAGGGCGTCGAATGCGAGAACCTCGAGGACCTGAAGGGCCTCAACCAGCGCAGCCCGTGGACCGCGTTCATCATGCTCGTGGTGATGTTCTCGCTTGCCGGCGTGCCACCCACCGCGGGTTTCTACGCCAAGTTCGCGGTGATATCGGCCGCGGTCAACGCGGGGCAGATCTGGCTCGCGGTGGTGGCGGTGCTGCTTTCGCTGATCGGCGCGTTCTACTACCTGCGCGTAGTCAAGCTGATGTACTTCGACGAAACGGGCGGGTCCCCGACCGATGCGGCGCGCAGCGCCGGCATGGATCTGGCGCTCGCGGCCAATGGCGAGATGCGCGTGCTGCTGTCGATCAACGGGCTGGCGCTGCTGGTGATCGGCATCCTGCCGCAGCCGCTGCTCGCGCTGTGCTACCTGGCGATCAAGAGCCTTTGAAGGGCAGGGATCTCACCGAGAGGTTGGTTTCCGGTGAGGAGGTCTATGCCGGCGGATTCTTCCGCGTCCAGCGCGACGTCGTCCGGCTCCCCGACGGAAAGACTTCGGTGCGCGAGTACATCCACCACCCCGGCGCGGTCGGCGTCGTTGCACTGCTCGATGACGGCCGCGTCGTCCTCGAACGGCAATTTCGTTACCCGCACGGCCGCGAGTTCATCGAAATCCCGGCCGGCAAGCTCGAGTCGGGCGAGCCGCATCTGGAGACTGGGAAGCGCGAACTCCTGGAGGAGACCGGCTACGTGGCGAAGGAGTGGACGCGGCTCGGCGTGATTCATAACGCCATCGCCTACTCGGACGAGGGGATCGAACTCTGGCTTGCGCGGGGGTTGGAAAAGCGCGAGGCGCGGCTCGATGAGGGCGAGTTCCTCGAGGTTCTGGTGCTGCCGTTCGGTGATGCACTCGCGATGAGCCGCGACGGCCGCATCAGCGACGTGAAGACCATCATCGGGTTGCTCTGGACGCAGGGCCGGGTCGGGTAACCCCGAATTCCGTGGTGCGTGCAAAAATTCATGTAAAGCGTGGCGCGTGTAGGTGTAGACTTAACAGGATATCAATGGTTTGGAAGGGGAAACCATGGCTTATCATCAACGCCGTCGCTCACCGAACCTGCTCCATGTGAAGGCAGTTTCGCTGGCAGTTGCCGCGTGTTTCTCGGTTTCCGTGCCCACGGCATACGCCAATCCGAATGGATTCGCGGTGGTCAATGGGCAGGCCACTTTCAATTACAACGGCAACACGTTGAGCATCACCAACACGCCCGGGTCGATCATCAACTGGCAGGGTTTTTCGATCGGCGCGAATGAACTCACGCGCTTCATCCAGCAGTCGGCGGCAAGCTCGGTATTGAACCGGGTGGTGGGCGCCGCCGATCCGTCGCGGATCCTGGGGGCGTTGCAGTCCAACGGGCGGGTGTTCCTGATCAATCCCAGCGGGATTCTGTTTGGCGCGGGCGCGCAGGTCGACGTGGCGGGGCTGGTGGCCTCGACGCTGAATTTGTCGAATGCCGACTTTCTGGCGGGGCGGTTTCGCTTCACCGAAGTACCGGGGGCGGGCTCCGTCGTCAACCAGGGCTCTATCACAACGCCCGCGGGCGGGCAGGTCTATCTGATCGCACCAAACGTGCAGAACAGCGGCATCATCACCAGCCCGCGGGGCGAGGTGATACTGGCGGCAGGGCGCAGCGTGGAACTGGTTGAGGCAGGCACCCCGGGGCTGCGGGTGGAGCTCATCGCGCCGGACAACGAGGCGGTGAACGTCGGGCAGATCATGGCCGCGAGCGGCAAGGTGGGCATCTACGCGGGACTGATACGTGCCGGCGGGGCCATCAGGGCCGATGGGGTGGTTGCGGGTGAGAACGGCGAGATTCTGCTGAAAGCCACGCAGAGCGCGACGGTGGACGCCGGGGCCACGATCAGCGCAAGCGGCGCGCAAGGCGGCAAAGTCACAATTCAGTCGGGCGACACCACGCTCGTCTCCGGCACGGTTGAAGCAAAAGGCAGCGAAGGGAAGGGCGGCACGGTGCAGCTGCTCGGCCATCTCGTCGGGGTGCTCGACGGTGCGGTTGTCGACGCATCCGGCCAAGCAGGCGGCGGCACAGTGCTTGTGGGCGGGGATTACCAGGGCCGCAATCCTGACGTGCAGAACGCATACCGCACGTACTTGGGGCCGACTGCGGCAATCAAGGCGGATGCGATCGCGAGCGGCGACGGCGGCAAAGTGATCGTTTGGTCCGACGACGCGACGCGGGTCTATGGCAGCATCAGCGCGCGCGGGGGGGCACAATCCGGCGATGGCGGCTTTGTGGAGACCTCAGGCCATGCTCTCGACGTTACCCGGGGACCTGACGTAAGCGCGCCCAGAGGAACGGGAGGGACATGGCTGCTTGATCCGGACGACCTCAACGTCGTCGCGGGCGGCAGCGTCGTCAATAATACTGGCGCACCTTTTTTCTCGCCGCTCGCGGAAAGTTCGAGCGTGGGCGTGAATCTGATCAATGCCCAGCTCGATTTCGGCAGCAACGTCGTGCTCACCACGACGAGCCAGGGACCTCTCGATGGCACGCAAGCCGGCAACATTACGGTGAGCGCGCCGATCCTGAAGAAGGCGAGCGGGACGGGTAACGGCACAACGATCCCGTTCCCGTTCCTCACGCTGCAGGCGCACAATAACATCGTCATCGATGGCGCGGGCAGCATCACGTCGACCGGCGACCCCCTTGATGTCACCCTCGCTGCCAACAATTTCTCCGGCATTGGCACTGGGGGTGTTACCGTTGGCGGCGCGATCACGACCAACGGTGGCTTTGTCGATATTTCCGGCCGGGGCCCCATCGCGGTCAACGCTCCGATCAGCACGCTGCGCAATACCGGCACCGGCAGCGGCAACAGCATATCGCTTTCGTCGAGCGCCAATGCCGTCAATGTCGCGGCGGCGATCTCGAGCGGCACGTCGTTCTCGGCAAAGGGCTTCACCGGGGTCTCGATCAGCGGCCCGGGGGTGACCAGCTTGAGCAGCGTGGATTTGAGTTCATCCACCGGCCCGGTCACCGTGACCGCCCCTGTGAGCGGGAGCGGGGGATCTTTCAGCGCTAGCGCCGGAGGCGGAAACACGCTGACTCTTGCCGCGCCGGTGACGAGCGCGGGGGCGTCCCTGACAGCGGACGACATGGACATCCAGGCGGCGCTCAACGCCGGCGCCGGCGGGATCTCGGTGCAGCAGAATACCGCGGGCCGCGCCATGAATCTCGGCACCAACACCGCCGGCGCGCTTTCGCTTACCCAGGCGGAACTTTCCAATCTTGTCACGTCCGGAGGGTTTACGTTCGGCAACGGCTCGCCCGGCGCATTCACCGTGAGCACGCCGGTTACTGTTGCGGGCTCCTCGGTTTCCTCGGTTTCCATGTCTTCCGGCACGTCATTCACGGTCAGCCCCGGCGCAAGCCTGACGACCGCCGCTTCGCTCGATGTCCTTGCGCCTGCGATCACGGTAGGCGGGCCCGTCAACGCGCAATCCGTGTTTCTCTTGACCGACAACCTCAATCTTGGGCCTGGCGGCATGGTTACCAGCCTGGGCAACATCGACCTCGTGCCGGGTTTGTTCCTGTCGTTCCTGCCGGTCAATCTCGGCGTGCTGGCGCACGGCGTCGGGTCGTTCGATCTCACGTCCGGCGAGGTGAACAAGTTCGTGACCGGCGCGTCGGGCGCACTGCGCATCGGCTCGACCCGCTCCGACCTGCTGACGATCCAGGGCGCGATCCAGCCGACCGGCACGCAGACGCTCGTGCTCTCGAGTGGCAACGGGATCACGCAGGCGGGCGGTCCCACGCCTGGCACGATTACCGTGACCAACTTGGCGCTGAATGTTGGCTTCGGTAACGTCAATCTGCCGCAGGCGAATGTCGTCACCACGCTCGCCGCGCAACTGTGCTGCAGCGGTAACAGTTTTACGTTCAACAACAAGCCCGTGACGCCACTCACGATCGGGACCGTGGACGGCATCCCCGGCATCACTGACAACTTCAATGGCGTGTCCACGGTCAACATCACGGCCGATAACCTCGATGTGACGTCCCAGATCCTGATCCCGTTCGGTACGGTAAACATCATGCCGACCGGCACCGGGGTGACGCTGGATCTCGGCGGCGCGGACGTGACCGGCGCCCGGCTCGGCATCTCGCAGGCTGACCTTGACAAAATCTCCGCCAACACGCTCACGCTGAAGGCCGATCGGGCCGACATCAGCGCCTCGGTGGGGTCGCCGGGTACAACACTGGTAATCGCGCCACTGACGCCTTCCCGCCCGTTGAACATTGTCAGCGGCGCCAAAGATCCGCTCTCGGGAAACCTCGAGTTTCTGCCCGCGGAACTGCTCAACGTCACAGCGGGCTCGTTCACGCTCGGCGACGCCAACACCGGACCGGTGGCCGTGAATGCGGCCACGACGATTCCCCCCGGCGTGGGGACTTTTACCTTACGCTCGGGCGTTCCCGCCGGCATTACGTTCAGCACCGACGACACGATCTCCCTTTCCGCGACTGGCAACCTCGCTTTTTTCGGCGACACGATGAACGTGAACGCCAGCGTGACTTCGACGGGCGGCAACATCTCGATCGCCCCGAACACCGCCGGCAAGAATATCTTCCTGGGCACCAAGCCCGGCGGCGCGACGCTCGGCCTGCTCCAAGGCGAACTGAATAAGCTCTCGGCGCCGAGCGGCACGCTATTCTTCGGCAACGCGGTCTCCGGAAGCTTGACCGTCCCTCTCAGCGCCCCGGTTACCTTCGCCAACAGCATTTTCCTCACGGGCACTGACTTTATCGTCGGCGATACGGTGACGACCACCGGCACTGGTTCCATCGATGTCTCCAAGCCCTCCGGAACATTCACGCTCGGTGGAGCGGCCGGCATCCTGACCAACGCGGAGTTCGATCTGTTCCGGCCTGCTTCCGGCGTGTTGCACATCGGCGATTTGACGAACACTACCGCAAACAGCATTCAGTTCGTCGGGGCGGTCAACCTCCCGGTCACATCGGGCAGCGCGACCACTCTGAGCGTGAGGACCGCGAACGGCAGCGTGACCCAGACGGCGGGTACCTTATCGGTGCAGAACCTCGCCGTTCGGGCGACCACCGGCATCACCCTCACCCAGGACAACAACGTGAGCGGTACGGTGGCACTGAATACTACCGGGGGGGCGATCAACTTCAAGCAGGTCGGAGGAGCGCTGAACGTAGGCGCGGTGGACGACCTGACCGGCGGCCTGGCCGGCGTGCGGACATCCAACGGCCAGATCACTCTGCAAACGGATTTGCTGAACGTAAATGCCGGCATCTCCGCCGCTTTCGGTTCCAACAACGTCTCCCTCCTCCCGGTGACCGCGACCCAGCCGATCAACCTCGGCGTAGCGGTCAAATCGGGGGGCGCGTTGGAACTGACCAATGCCGAGCTCAACCTCATAGACGCGGCCACCCTGTTCGTCGGCAACACCGCCCCGGGGACGGGCACCATTACGGTTGCAGGCCCGGTCAATCTCAGCAGCTCGACCGCGCCAACCTCGCTGCAACTCTTGACCGCCGCGGGGAATTCAATCATCGTCAGCGGCGCGCTGGCCGTGCCGAACGGGAACCTCACGCTCAACACCGGCACGCTGACCACTACGGCCGCTGTCAGCGCCGGCGGCAGCATCACTGCCACCGCCGCCGGCACAATGAACCTCGGAGCGAACGTCACCGCCGGCTCTAATATCTTCCTGACCGCCAACACGCTGACTGCGGGCGCCAATGTCGCCAGCAGCTTCGGCGCGATTACGGGGGTCGCCGATTCGATGACCTTCAGCGGGGGCGCCGGCACGGTGTCGGCCGGTTCCACGATCACTCTGCGGCCGATCAATGCGCCCACCATCATGAATCTGGGCGGCGCTGTGGCCGATGGCCCTGGCCTGTTGAGTCTCGAGAGCACGGACCTGGCGGCGCTTTCCGCGCCGAACCTCGTGTTCGGCGGCAGCAGCGTTCCCTCGATCACGGTGAGCGGCGCCGCTACCGACTTCGGTTCGCGCAATGCCACACTCATCACGAAGAGCGGCGGGACGATCAACGTGAACGCTGGGCTGACCACCACCGGGAATGTCACGATGACGACGGACGACATCGCAATTCTTGCCGGCGTGTCGGGCGGGAACGTGACGATCAGCACGGCCAACCCGACTGCCGCCGTCGATCTCCGCGCGCTCGGCTCTCCTCCATTCGTCGGGCTCGATCAGGGAGAGCTCAATTTCGTTACGACGCTGGGTACCTTCACGATCAATGCCGGAAGCCTCAACGTCAGCGACTCCGTCACTTTCACAAATGCGGCCAAGCTTACTTTGCACGCGGATCAGATGACGGTACCGAATACGGTGACGGTCCCGAGTGGCGGACGCATCATCGTCGCGCCGCGTAACTCGCGAGCAATGGATCTCGGCGGCGCAGATAGCGGGACCACCCTAGGCCTCACCTCTGGGGAGATCAACAACTTCGTAACCACGGGCGTGCTCCAGCTCGGCGATACGACGGCCAGTTCGATCAACATCAGTCAGGCCATTGCCCCCTCGGGCGTGAGCACCGTTACGCTGTTCGCCGGTAACGGAGGGATCTCGCAGACCGCGCCGATCACGGAAACCAACCTGCGCATCCAGACTTCCGGGCAGGCAAATCTGACCCAGGACAATAGCGTCACCACGCTGGCGGGGTCGAGCTCCGGTAACTTCAGCTTTACCAATAGTGGCGCGCTCACTATCGGCACCGTTGACGGGCAGAACGGGATATCGGACAGTACCGTGACCTTGCGCTCCGACACCCTGACTATTTCCCCGACGGCCAACCCCTTCACGATAAACGCGAGCACGGTGATACTCGCGCCGCGCGTTGCAGGCTCGCCGATCGATCTGGGTTCCAAGCCGCCCGGCGTATTCGGCATCACCGATGCCGAGATGGATATGATCTCGGCGTCCAACCTGACATTCGGCACCAACACGACGGGATTCGTCAACGTCAGCGCGCCGATGAGCAGGACCTCTGGCACACTTAACATCATCGGCGGATCAACCAATGTAGGCGCGCGGGTGTCGACCGGCTCCGGCAACGTGACGATTACGTCGGATTCCATGAACTTAGCTGCTCCCATCACGAGCCCCGGCACCGTCACGCTCACGACGCTGACCGCCGGGCGGCCGATCGAGCTGGGCACCGAGAACCCCGCTGCGCTCAGTCTGACGGCGGCTGAGATCAACCAGGTCAACGCGTCCAGCCTCACGTCCAGCCTCATCATCGGCAGCAGCGCGTCCGGGTCCCTTAATGTAAGCGCGCCGATCGCTCCGGCAGGAGGTACGACAAGCACAAGCTTGACCCTGCGCTCGGGCGGCGCGATCACGCAAAATCCCGGCGCCACCATCGTGACTAAGAAGCAGAACGGCACGACCGTGACGGGCAGCCTCAACGTTTCCTCGACAAACGGCCAGGTCAATCTGCCCGAGGCAAACGACGTGGGCGTGTCCCTGTCCGGCAACTCCTCTGGGATTGCCAGCGACTTCGTCTTCAACAACGTGGGGCCGCTCAAGCTGCAGAATCTCTTTGGCGTTTTCGCCACCGGCAAGATCCTGATCAACGCCGGCTTCTTCGAGGTGCCGCCCGAGTCAGGGTTCGATGAATCACTGCAGAGCTCCCTGATTGCCGCGCTCGACCGGTCGACAGACTTCACCGCGTTCGACAAGGACAAGAAGGAAGACGAGAAGAAGAGCGATGAGAAACAGATCAGCAAGGGACTCAACGCAATGTGCAGGCCGTGATTGGGTGCACGAATGAGCAACACTACACTTGGTGCCGTCATGGTGGCGGCGTGAAGGAGCGTTGAATGAACACGAACAAGATCGGTTTCATGATGCTGGCACTTCTAGCGGGCGGTGCGTCGAGCCTGCCGGCATTCGCAGCGGGCGGGGGCGAGGTTGCCAATTTGAGCGGCACCCTCTCGGCGCAGAGGCCCGACGGAGCATTGCTGATCCTGTCGCAAAAATCCGAGGTCAGGCCGGGCGACACTCTCACGACGCAGAAGGACAGCTACGCGCAGATCAATTTCCCCGACGGCAGCTCGATGACGATGCGTCCCAACACGCGGATGAAAGTCGAGAATTTCCAGTTTTTGCAGGACAAGCCTCAGGAGGACGGTGCTTTTTTCCGCCTGATAAAAGGCGGCCTGCGAACCATAACGGGGCTGGTTGGCAAGCGCGGCAACCAGGATGCTTACCGTATCTCGACCGCCACGGCGACGATCGGCATCCGCGGTTCTTCGGGCAATACGCTCGTCTGCGATCCAAGCTGTGCCGGGGTCGTCAGCGGCGGCGAGAAACTGCCTCAAGGCACCTACCACGAGACTAATACGGGCAGTTACATCATGGTAGTCGGCCCGAAAACAGAGGAGATCACCGAGGGCCGGTCGGGGTGGACGGATGGGCTGTCTTTAAACGTTGGCCCGACGAGCGCGTCCCCCCTCGGGGGCGTTGTTTTTCCTATCCCGGGGTTCTTTTCGGGACCAACTGCAAATCTTTGCAACTAGTCGCGACTCGGTTCACGCGTTGTAGAACGGAGACAGTATTCGCTGGCAGGTTGCTGGGGGTGCATGTATATGTTGCAAAATCATATACTTCTAGGTATGTTCAAAAGTAATAACTTAACAAGCGCGCAAACGGTATGTCCGTAAACCACCGCCTTGGCTTCCTCGCGCTTGCGATATGGATAGGCTTGTTTGCGCCTTGGGGAGCTGTCTGGGGACAGGCGCCCGCGACTGACGCCTCCGCCGCGCCGCGCTTTGAAATCGCCCGCTTCGAGATGAACGGCAATACGCTGCTCGGGGCGGAGGAAATCGAGCGCATCTTCGCCCCGTACACCGGGCAGAACAAGGATTTCGGCGATATTCAGCGCGCGCTGGAATCGCTTGAGCAGGCCTACCGCGATCGCGGCTATGCCGCGGTGCAGGTGCTGCTGCCGGAACAGGACATTACGCGCGGCGTGGTGCGGCTGAACGTGATCGAGCCGCGGCTCGGCAAGATCACCGTTGAAGGCAACCAGTATTTCGATGAAGCAAATATTCGCAGCAGTCTTCCCGGCCTGCAACCCGGGGTGACCCCCAACTCCGGCCAGATCGCACGCAATCTGCAGTTGCTCAACGAGCATCCAGCCAAGCAGACCACAGTGTTGTTACGAGCGGGCGCCAGCGAGGACGAGATCGACGCGACCGTCAAGGTGACGGACGAGAAACCGCTCAGATACGCGGTCACGTTGGACAATACCGGGACGACGGCGACGGGCCGCTACCGCGCAGGCTTCGGTCTGCAGCATTCCAACCTCACCAACCGAGATGACATCCTGAATTTGCAGTACGTGACCAGCCCAGACCATCTGAGCAAAGTCACGATCTTCGGCGCCGGTTACCGCATCCCGTTTTATGACCGCAACAGTTCCCTGGAATTGTTTGCCGGCTACTCCGACGTCAATTCCGGCACGCTGCAAGGCCTGTTCAACGTGAGCGGCAGCGGTACGATACTCGGCGCGCGCTACAATTTGTACCTGAACACAATCGGCGCATACGAGCACAAGCTGTCGTTCGGACTCGACTATCGCGCCTACACGAACGATGTGACGTTGGTCGGGATTGCCGGGGGGCTGGTGCCGGACGTCACGGTGCACCCGGTCAGCGTGGCCTACACCGGTCTGTCGCGCACGGCGAATTCAGAATACGGGTTCTACGCGAGCTATTCCCGCAACCTTCCTGGTGGCAATGATGGAACTGACATCGAGTTCAGAGCGGCGCGTCCCGGGGCAAACGCCGCCTACAGCATTTTGCGCGGTGGTGCGAATTTCACGCGTGTGCTCACGAATGAATGGCAGTTGCGCGCGGTAATCAACGGTCAGTACACCGGTGATGCGCTGGTTCCGGGCGAGCAGTTCGGCTTCGGCGGACCCGATTCGGTGCGCGGATTCAACGTCCGCGAAGTTGCCAACGACAAGGGCTACAGCGGCAGCGTCGAGATCTACACCCCCGACTTCGGCTCCAAACTGGGCTCCAAACTGGGCTGGAACGACATCAAGGTGCGCGCGCTAGCCTTTTACGATCTGGGCACCACCTACCGTAACAGGATTCAGCCGGGCGAAGCTTCCGGCCAGTCGGGCGCCAGCGTCGGCGTCGGTCTGCGGCTCTCTTACGCAAAGCGTTTGAGCCTGCGCCTGGATTTCGCGCAAGTGGTTGATCCGGCAGGCAACCAGGGCCGCAATGACCAGATGTTGCACGCCGGCATGGTGGTGTTGTTCTGAAGATTACGCACCCGGCTTCTTGCCGTAGCGCTTCTCGTACTCCGCCGCGAGCTCGCGGTTGGTTTTGTAGTGCGGCACCTTGCTGAACCAGACCCGCTTCCAGGACTGCCAGCGCCAGTTCGAGTCCTTGACCTCGCTCTCCCAGTAGCCGTCGGCGAGCTTCAGGTTCCTCTCCTGATCCAACTCGAAGAACAGCTTCGAACCCAGGCCGCCGAACATGTAGAGCTTGCCGTCGATGATCTTGAAGGCCGTCGTTTCGCCGGCGATCGGCACGGCGTAGACCATGCCGTTGGAGCAGAAGCCGCCGTACTGCGGCGTGTATTTCGCCGGGTCTTTCACGAAGCTGTTCCGATTCGCCGCGCTGGAAAAGCGGTAGGTGACGCCGGCGTGGTCCGTCTTGATCGCAGGGTCGCCTTTCACCGGTTTGCCCACGGCGAAATAGGCCACCGGGTCGTTGCCCTGCAGCATCAGGCGTGAATCGGCGCCATCGCTCATCACGTTCATCGAGCCGCAGGCGGAAAGGAGCGCGACCAGCAGCGCTGCCGCGCACGGGCGCAGGATCTTCATGGGGAACCTCCTCGCGGCTATTGTTGCAGCCTCAGCCGCACATGCCGACGTAGCCGCAGGCAGTGCAGTAATCGCAGCCGTCCTTGCGGATCAGGGCGTGGTTGCCGCACTCCGGGCATTGCCCGCCCTTCATGACCCGTGGCGTTCCTGCCTTCGCCGGGGCCTCGAGCATGCCCATCTCGCGCAGCGGCAGGCCGTCCTCGTCGAGCAGCCCCAGCATCGCGTAGCGGTGGATGATAAGGCGCGCGAGATACGAAACCGTCGAGGGATAGGTCTGCTGTTTGCGCGCACCCGGCACGAAGGCCATGAAATCGCCGAGCGGCTCAGGGTAGTTGAGCAGCTTGCGCAACTTCATGCCGATCCACGCCGGGTCGAGGACGCGCATGTCCAGCGACAACAGCTTGCACAGCCCGTCGAGCACGCGAGGGTATTCGCCCGCCAGCCACATCGAGTAGGGGCGAGTCACGCCGTCCGGAAGCGTGATCTCCTTGAGGCCCAGCACGAAATCGTCGCCGGTCCTGGGGTTGAGCACATCCACAGTCCACGACATGGTGCCGTCCGTTCCGGTCTTGGGCTCCTTCAGGCTGAACATCGAATCCAGCACCGGTGTGGGAGCTCCTTCGGCAACGCCGCCCAGTTGCTCGACGCGGTAGCGCAGCACCTGCGCGAAGGCCGCCACCACGCTCGGCATGCGTTTTTTCTCGCCGTGCGGCGGGAACGGCATGTCGAAGGCGTCGTCGCCGGCCGCCTTGGCGAGGCTATCGAGTTTGAGCTGCAGCCACCCGGCGTCGTTGGCGCGCATGTCCATCGAAAGGCTCTTGGCGAGCGCGCCGAGGCCGCGCGGCTGCTCGGCGCCGTTCACCCACACTTCGAACGCGTGGTTGCGGCCATTCTCGACGTGGCCGACGAACACCGCGAACTGGCCGTGCGGGTGCTCGATCATGTAGGTCCAGGCCGGGTTGCCCTCGGACAGGTTCGGGCGGTTCGGCCAGCGCAGCGATGCGAGCACCGGCAGCGGAAGATTGCGGATCTCGATGCGCCGGTTGACATCGTCGGAGCGGAAGTCCTGGGGTTTCTCGGCAGCGGCGGGCTTGTCTACCGATAGCACCGCGCCGAGCACGCTGTTCGGCCGATAGGTGGCAAGGCCCTTGAGCCCCGATTTCCAGGCGTCGAAATACAGGTTCTGGAAGTCGCCGTACGGATAGTCTTCCGGGACGTTCACCGTCTTGGAGATGCTGGTGTCGATGTAGGGCGCGACCGCGGCCACCATCTGCTCGTGTGCCGTGGCGGAGATCTCCAGCGCAGTGACGAAATACTCGGGGAGCTGGTCGATGTTTCCACCGCGCGCGCGGAAGGTTCGCCAGGCGTGGTCCTCGACCGGGAATTCCTTGAGCGTGCCGTCGGCCATGCGCTTCTTGCGCGTGTACACCCACGAAAACGGCGGCTCGATTCCGTTCGACGCGTTGTCCGCGAACGCGAGGCTGATGGTGCCGGTCGGGGCGATCGACAGCAGGTGTGAGTTGCGCAGGCCGTGCTTGCGGATCTGCGCCTTGATCTCGTCGGGCAACTGCGCGGCGAAGCTGGTGCCGGACAGGTACAGGTCGGCATTGAACAGCGGAAACTGGCCGCGCTCTTTCGCCAGTCCGACCGACGCCAGGTACGCGTTGTCGCGCATCGCCTCCGAGATGCGCTCGGCCATCGCGCGCGCGGCGTCGCTGTCGTAGCGCAGGCGCAGCATGATGAGTGCGTCGCCGAGCCCGGTGAAACCGAGCCCGATGCGGCGCTTGGCCATGGCCTCGCTCTTCTGCTGCTCGAGCGGCCAGGCGGTCACCTCGAGCACGTTGTCGAGCATGCGCACTGAAACCTCGACCACTTTGCCAAAGCGCTCGAAGTCGAACGCCGCGTCTTCCTCGAAAGCGTTGAGCACGCAGCGCGTGAGATCGATCGAACCCAGGCAGCAGCAGCCGTAGGGCGGCAGCGGCTGCTCCGCACAGGGGTTGGTCGCGTCGATCGTCTCGCAGTAATTCAGGTTGTTGTCGCGGTTGATCCGGTCGAGGAACAGGATTCCCGGCTCGGCGTGGTCGTAGGTCGAGCGCATCACCTGTTCCCACAACTCGCGCGCCGCGATTCTGCGGTACACCCACAGCCCGTCGTCGCGCCGATACGCACCCGCCTCGAGTTGCTCGCGGCCCGGCCTGGCCTTGTGGACCAGTTCGATTTCGCGGTCGGCTTCCACGGCGAGCATGAACTGGTCGGTTACGCCCACCGAGATGTTGAAATTGGTCAGGTCGCCGTGGTCCTTGGCGTGGATGAAATCCTCCACGTCCGGATGGTCGCACCGCAGCACGCCCATTTGCGCTCCGCGGCGCGCGCCTGCGGATTCGACCGTCTCGCAGGAGCGGTCGAACACGCGCATGTACGACACCGGGCCGCTGGCGCGCGACTGGGTGCCCTTCACCTCCGCACCCTTGGGCCGGATCGAGGAGAAATCGTAGCCCACGCCGCCACCGCGGCGCATCGTTTCGGCGGCCTCGGCGAGCGCGGTGTAGATGCCGGGTCTGCCGTCCACCAGCTCGGTGATTGAGTCGCCCACCGGTTGCACGAAACAGTTGATCAGCGTCGCCTGGATATTGATGCCGGCGGCCGAATTGATTCGCCCGGCGGGTATGAACCCGCCTTCCAGAGCCTGAAGGAAGCGGCGTTCCCAGGCGGCGTGCCTGTCTTCAGGCTCGACCGCCGCCAGCGCGTGCGCGACACGCTGGCGCACCGCGTCGATCGAGTCTTCCTTGCCCTTGGCATACTTCTCGAGCAGCGCCTCGCGGCAGATTTCCTGGTCGGCGAGGGCGGGGGGGTTCCTGGTCTTCTCCGTCGTGGTCATTTTTGGTCTTATCCCGAGGTCAGGTGAGCGGCGAGCATAGCGTCCGGATGACGGTTCCGGAAGCTAACATCGCGCAGTTCTTGTTACGCGTCAACAAGAACATGCAACAGATTGATTTATTGTTCTATTTTAACTTCAAAAAAAGACGGGGCTCAGCCTGGCAATGAAGCCCGAGCAACATGGATAAACATACAGCAAAACGAGGTCCTTGCAAAGCATTACGCGCTACGGTTTGGAGTAGCGGATGCGGTAGACCGCGCCCGCGTGGTCGTCGGAAACCGCGACCGATCCATCGGGCAGGATTTCGAGGTCCACCGGCCTGCCGGAAACGCTTTCGCCCTGCAGCCAGCCGGTGGCGAACGGCTCATAGGCGGTTGCGTGGTTGCCTTCCAGCCTCGCAACGGCAATGCGGTACCCGCTCTTGCTAGAGCGGTTCCAGGAGCCGTGCTCGGCGATCAGGATCCGGTTGCGATACTCGGGCGGGAACATCTGGCCGGTGTAGAACCGCATTCCCAACGAAGCGACGTGCGCTCCGAGCTTGCGCGCCGGCGCGGTGAACTCGGCGCAACTGCGCGAGCGGCCGAACTCCGGGTCGGGGAGATCGCCCTGGTGGCACCATGGAAAGCCGAAATGCAAGCCGGCGCGCGGCGCGTGATTCAACTCGTCCGACGGGAGATCGTCGCCAAGCATGTCGCGCCCGTTGTCGGTGAACCAGAGCTCGCCAGTCGCCGGATGCCAGTCGAAGCCGACGCTGTTGCGCACGCCGCGCGCGTACACCTCGCGCTTCGCGCCGTCCGGAGAGATGCGCAGGATGAGCGCATAACGGTCCGGATCGGCCTCGCACGCGTTGCAGGGCGCTCCCACCGGCACGTACAGCCATCCATCCGGGCCGAAACGCACGAACTTCCAGCCGTGATGCGATTCCGACGGAAGCCGGTCGAACACGACGGCCGGCACCGGCGGCGCTTCCAGAGTGTCCTCGATCGCGTCGAAGCGCAGGATGCGGTTCACTTCCGCGACGTACAGTGCGCCGTCGCGGAATGCAACTCCGTTCGGCATGGACAGTCCGCTCGCAATGCGCAGTACGCGCTCTGCGCGCACCGGCCCCTTGCCGTCGAATCCCGCAAGGCGGACCGCGTACACTGCATTGCCAGTTCGATTCCCGACAAACAGTGTGCCCTTCGCGCCGAGCGCAAGCGAGCGCGCATTCGGGACCTTGGCGAGAAGCTCGATCGAGAAGCCTGGGGGAAGGCGCATCTGTCCGAGCGAGGCAGCTTGTGAAAACGCCGCGGCCGGGAGAAATCCCAGCGCGGCGATCAGGATTTGGCGCAGCATGCGGTTGTGGCGCATCGCCGGCTCAACGATCTAGCTGCTTTGCGCCGGCGCCGGCACGGCGCCCGACGCGCGCGCTTCCCGCTCGATGCGCGCCAACTTGAGTTGATTGGCGATCTCCGCGTGCCCCATCTGCAATGCGAGTTCCACCGGCGTATCGCCGTCGGCAGCGGCGACGGTCACATCAGCGCCGTTGCGCAGCAGCAGCTCGACCATCTGCGGATTGCCCTTCATCGCTGCAAAGGCGAGCGGCGTGAGTCCGTTCTCGTGGCGCAGGTTGGGGTCGAAATGCATGCCGAGCACCTTGCCGACATAGGCGACGTTGTTCTTCTCGATGCCGTAAAACATCGCGCGGATTGCCTCCGCGCTCCTTTCCCTGAGCTTCGGCTCGAGACCGGTGGGCAGCAGCTTCACCAGATGGTTGATCAGCGAAATCCCGACCATCAGCATCAGCGCGAGGATCAGCGGCAGCTTCGAGATGCCGAAATGCTCGGCAATCTGGTCGGGCAGGTTCGCGCCGAGGATCAGCAGCACGACCGCGATCAGGTAGAAGAACTTGAGGTAGAGAAACAGCCCGACGACGACGGTGCAGGCCAGCCCGGCGATCAGGTAGTTATAGCTGAGGTGCAGGGTCTCCTCGACGTACGCGCGCGGCAGGTTTGCGAGGATCGCGTTGATCGCGATCAGCGCCATCAGCGCGTATTCGCGGAAGCGGAACTTGGCGAGCAGGTCGTCCTTGTCACTTGCCATGGGGGCTTCCCGAATGTTCTCCGCAGGCGGCACATTCTGGTCGCGAGCAAGAGGGCTGGCAAGTGTAGAATTTCGAGCCTCCCGCAATAAAAGTGGAATGCGGCATGTCGAAAGCGTTTGTGCGCGAGTCGGAAGACGAGCTTGAATCCGACGCGGAGATCGAAGAGCCGCCGCCGCCGCGCAACTACATTTCTGCGGCGGGCTTCGCGCGCCTGAAAGCGGAGCTGAGGGCGCTGGTCGAGGTCGAGCGCCCGGAGGTGGTGAAGACCGTGGCCTGGGCAGCCTCCAACGGCGATCGCTCCGAGAACGGCGACTACCTGTACGGCAAGAAGCGGCTGCGCGAAATCGACCGGCGCGTGCGCTACCTCATCAAGCGGCTGGAAAATGCGGAGATCGTCGACGCCGCCGGCCGCGAGACCGATCAAGTGTTCTTCGGCGCGACGGTGACGGTCTCCTCTGCTGCCACCGGCAAGCGCAGGGTGACCATCGTCGGCGTCGACGAGGTCGATCCCGCTAATGGCCGCGTCAGTTGGATTTCCCCGATTGCCAAGGCATTGCTCAAGGCGCGTGAAGGCGATACGGTGACCCTGCGCACGCCGGCCGGCGTGGAGGAACTGGAGATTCTTGCGGTGCAGTATCTGCCGATCGAATAAGACCATACGTTCATTGCTTGAAGTCGCCCGCTTTCATCACGCTGAGCTTTTTCAGGTCCAGGTGCCGGCGCAGCGCATCGCGCACCTGGTCGGGGGCGAGCGCCGCGATGCTCTTTTCGAATTCGATGTCCCAGGCTAGCGTGCGGCCGAGGTGCAGGTAGCTCGCAAGGCGCGCGGTCAACGCGCGGTCCTGCGTGCGAGCGAGGCGGCGGGCCTCGAGGAACCCGCGCTTGCCCGGCTCGATTTCTTCGGCAGTGAATCCGCCCTCCAGCGTGCGCGCCAGTTCTTCGCGCAGCGCGGTCTCCACGCGGGCCTTGTTGGCGGGCGCGAAGATCGCGGAGGCGCCGAAGCTTGCCGCCTCGTCCTGTGCGCTCGCCGAGAACCATGTATAGGTGCTGTACGACAGCCCTTCCTTCTCGCGGATCCGGTTCGGCACGCGCGCGCTCGAGGAACCGCCAAGCAGGTAGTTGCCCAGCACCATCGCCGGGAAATCCGGGTCGTCATCGCGCATGCGGACCGACAGACCCGCGCGCAGCACGGCGTTCGCCTTGTCCGGGGTCACGAATTCGCGCTCGAGCGCGGGACGCTCGAAGTAACGCTGCGCAATGCGCGTGTACGGCGCCGGGTTCTTCCAGTCGGCGAACAGCACCTCGAGCTGTTGCGTGAGCGCATCGGGATCGAAATCGCCCACCGCCGCAATCTCCGCCCCGCTCGCGCCGAGGAAATCC
This sequence comes from Burkholderiales bacterium, assembly GCA_017880775.1. Classification (GTDB taxonomy): domain Bacteria; phylum Pseudomonadota; class Gammaproteobacteria; order Burkholderiales; family SG8-39; genus JADGRQ01. Next base: position 59,515 of record JADGRQ010000022.1, read on the forward strand.
CGGTAGCAGCTTTTCGCATCCTCGAGCGTGACCGAGGCGGTGTCGCTCAGGCGCTCTGCCAGCGTGCGCGTCTCGTTCCAGTGGCCTTTCGGGTAGGGCGCGAGGTGGCGTCCGAGATTCTCTTCGAGAATTGCCGCGGGTTCGCTGCGCTCGGCTTCGATCGAAGTCAGCGAGGCGCGCTTCATTTCCTCGAACTCGGTCGCGGGAAACGCCGGCTCGCGCAGCACCTGGGCGACCAGGTCCAATGCGGCGGCGAGGTTTTCGCGCTGCACCTCGATCGACGCGCCGCCCGCGCCGACCGAGACCGTCGCGCGCAGCTTCTCGAACGCATCGCGCAGCTCCGCGCGCGACAGCCTGGTCGTGCCGCGCATCAACAGGCCGCTTGCGAAGCTGCAGGCGGCGTAGCGGCTGCGCGTGCTGTCTTCATCGCCCCAGTGCAGCGTAAGCGAGAACTGCACCGTTGCACCGCGCGTCTTCTTCGGCAGCATTGCGACGCGGATGCCGTTTGCCAGCGTCCTGCGGATCACACGCGCCTCGATCGCTTGGGGGCTCGGATCGAACGCCTCGCCGGCAAAGCTGCGCTCGGCGCCGCGGTATTGCGCCACGGCCGCGGCGACGTCGGCGCGCGGCGGGATCTGCGCACGCTCGGGTTGCGCGGTCGGAACGAAAACGCCGAGCACCCGGTTGGCGGGCTTCAGATAGGCTTGCCCAACGCGCTGCACGTCGGCCACGCTCACCGTGCGCAGGCGGTCGCGGTAGAGAAAGAACAGCCGCCAGTCGCCCAGCGCCGAGAATTCCGAAAGGCCGTTGATCAGGGAGCGCGCGTCGAGCTGCATCTTCTCGAACTCGTTGAGCAACTCGGTGCGGGCGCGCTCGACTTCAACCGTGGTGATCGGTTTTGCGGCCAGCGTTTCGAGTTCCACCAGCAGCGCGTCGCGCGCCGCATCGAGCGGCGCGTCCTTTGCCAGTGAGGCACCGAAGCTGGCCTCACCGGGGTCGTACCTGGCGCTCTCGTATCCCCAGACGCGGCTCGCCTTGCCGGTCTGCACCAGCGCGCGATGCAGGCGGCCGCTCGGCGCCGATCCGAGCACATGGGTGAGCACGTCGATCGCAGGGTAATCGGGATGTCCGCCGGAGGGCACCCGGTACATCGCCGATACCAGCTGTGTGTCGCCCGCCCGGCGCAGCACCACGCTGCGTTCGCCATCCTGCACGGGCTCCTCGGTGTAGAACTGCGGCAGCACGCGCGCCGGTCTCGGCACGGCGCCGAAATGCGTTGCCACCATTTCCAGAGCGCGGCGCTCGTCATATTTCCCGCCCACAATGAGGACCGCGTTGTCGGGCTGGTACCAGGTGCGGTAGAAGCCGCGCAGCCGTTCGATCGGCACATTTTCGATGTCCGAGCGCGCACCGATGATGGCGTTGCCGTAGTTGTGCCATGCAAATGCGAGCTGCTGCATGCGCTGGTTCAACACCGAACCCGGACTGTTCTCGCCGCGCTCGAATTCATTGCGCACCACCGTCATTTCGCTGTCGAGGTCTTCCTTGCGCACGAACGCGTTCACCATCCGGTCCGCCTCGAACGCCAGCGCCCAGTCGAGGTTTTCCTCGCCCGCGGGCAAGGTCTCGAAATAGGTGGTGCGGTCCGGAGCGGTGCTGCCGTTCCAGCGCGCGCCGCGGCGCGTGAACTCGGGCTTTACGTCGGGGAAGCGCGGGCTGCCCTTGAACAGCATGTGCTCGAGCAAGTGCGCCATGCCCTTTTCGCCGTAGCCTTCGTGGCGCGAACCCACCAGGTAGGTGACGTGCACTGTGACCGTGTCCACGGTTGCATCCGGCACCAGCAGCACCCGCAGGCCGCTGTCCAGCCGGTACTCGGTGACCCCCTCGACCTGGGCGATGCGCTGAGGCGGGGACTGCGCGGCGCCCGCGGGCGCAAACCCGAGCAGCAGGATCGACGCGACGGCGGCAAGGGCGGTTCGGAGCATGGGGGCGTGTGGAGCGTGGACCGGGGGGCGCGACGGAAAGGTTGGAGCGTTATTCTGACGCATGGTTCACGCCAAGCCCGGATGCGGATGTACTCATGACGGAAGGGGTTTCTAGCGCCGGGGCCCTAGGCTGCCGTGAAACACTTGAATTCCTTGAGTTTCGTCCCCACTATCCGCCCCGACACTCCGTCAACCGAAGAAAACGCCATGAGCGCCACGAACGAAGCCGTACAGAAGCAAACGCTGGGTTTCCAGACCGAAGTCCGGGAACTGCTCAAGCTGATGATCCATTCGCTGTACAGCAACAAGGAGATTTTCCTGCGCGAGCTCATCTCCAACGCATCCGACGCGTGCGACCGGCTGCGCTTTTCCGCGCTGGCGGATGGCGCGCTCTATGAAGGCGATCCGGAGCTGAAAATCCGCGTCAGCTTCGACAAGGTCGCGCGCACCCTCACGGTGGCGGACAACGGCATCGGCATGTCGCGCGACGAGGTCATCGCCAACCTGGGCACGATCGCGCGCTCCGGGACGCGCGAATTTCTCGCGCAGCTGACAGGCGACGCGCAGAAGGACGCGCGCCTGATCGGCCAGTTCGGCGTGGGTTTCTACTCGTCGTTCATCGTCGCGGACCGCGTGACGGTTGCGACGCGCCGCGCAGGGTTGCCGGCCGAGCAGGCCGTGCTGTGGGAATCCGATGGCGCCGGCGAGTACTCGGTGGAGCCCGCCAGGCGCTCGGCGCGCGGCACCGAGGTTACGCTGCACCTCAAGGAAGGCGAGGCGGAGCTGCTCGACGCCTGGCGCATCAAGGCGATCGTGCGCAAATACTCCGATCACATCGGCCTGCCGGTGGTGCTCGCAGGCGCGTCCGCGGTCGACCCGGTGACCAAGGAATTCATGCCGGGCAAGGAGGAGACGCTCAACCAGGCGAGCGCGTTGTGGGCGCGGCCCAAGAGCGAAGTGAGCGAGGAGCAGCACAAGGAATTCTACAAGCACGTCGCCCACGACACGGACGATCCGCTCGCCTGGGTGCACGCGAGGGTCGAGGGACGGCAGGAGTACACGCAGTTGCTGTACCTGCCCGCGCATGCCCCGTTCGACCTGTGGGAGCAGAAGCCGCGCCACGGGGTGAAACTCTACGTGCGGCGCGTGTTCATCATGGACGATCCGGAGCACCTGATGCCGCGCTACCTGCGCTTCGTGCGCGGGGTGATCGATTCCAACGATCTGCCGCTCAATGTCTCACGCGAGATCCTGCAGCAGAACCGCGACCTCGAAGCGATCCGCGCGGGCGCGGTGAAACGAGTGCTTGGTCTGCTCGAGGAACTGGCCGCGGAGCAGAAGGAGAAATACGCCGCGTTCTGGAAGGAGTTCGGGCGCGTGCTGAAGGAAGGCGTGGGCGAAGACCCGTCCAATCGGGAGCGCGTCGCGGGCCTGCTGCGCTTCGCCTCGACCCAGGCGGACACGGCGGACGAAAGCGTGTCGCTGGCCGAGTACGTCGTGCGCATGAAACCCGGCCAGGAGAAGATCTACTACGTCACCGCCGAATCGTTCCTTGCCGCGAAGAACAGCCCGCATCTCGAGGTGTTCCGCAGGAAAGGCATCGAAGTGCTGCTGCTCTCCGATCGCGTCGATGAATGGCTGGTGGCCAACTTGGCGGAATTCGGCGGCAAGCCGCTCGCCTCGGTGGCGCGCGGCGGGCTCGATCTGGGCGCGCTCGGCGATGATGCCGAGAAGAAGGAAACCGAGGCCAAGGCAAAGGAATTGCGCGGGCTCACCGCGCGCATCAAGACGGCTCTGGGCGAGCGGGTGAAGGAGGTGCGCGTGACGCTGCGTCTGACCGACTCGCCCTCCTGCCTGGTTTCCGACGAGCACGAGATCGGCGCCAACCTCGCGCGCATCCTGCGCGCGGCGGGCCAGCCGGTACCGGGCACCAAGCCGATCCTCGAGATCAATCCGTCACACCCGATGGTCGAGCGCCTGAAGGGCGAGACCCCGCGGTTCGAGGACTGGTCCGCGCTGCTCTACGAACAGGCGCTGCTGGCCGAAGGCGGCCAGCTTGACGACCCGGCCGGGTTCGTCAAGCGGCTGAATTCGCTGCTGCTGGAGCTGACGCCGAAAGCCTAGCCGTCAACAGTCATCCTCGCGCAGGCGGGGATCCAGTTCGACTACTGCATCTTTCTTGTCTTATTGCCCTTGACAGGCGTGTGCGCCTTGCATTGGGCCAGGTCCTTGTCCTGCGCGCACATCTGCTCGCGCATGCACGAGCTGTGGTCCGTTCCTTCCTTGCCCGCGCAGGATTCTTCGGCCTTCTTGTGGGCTTCGCGCATCTTCGAACGGCGCTCTTCGCAGGCCTTCGGATCGGGCGCCTGGCTGCAATCGCGGCCTTTGATGGCGTGTTCGGCCTGCTTCCCCATGCGCTCGCGGCACTGTGCCGAGTCCTTCGCCTGGGCGCAAATCTGCTCGCCCATGCAGGCGCGCTGGTCGGGCCCTTCCTTGCCCTTGCAGGCCGCCTCGGCCTGCTCGTGGGCCTGGCGCATTTTCGATCGGCGCTCTTCGCAGGCCTTCGGATCGGGCGCCTGGCTGCAATCGCGGCCCTTCATGGCCGCGGGCTTGCCGCCTTCATCGCCCGCGGGCGGGGTCTGGGCGTGCAGGGTACCGGCGCCGAGCAGGGCGCCGAGGAATGAAATCAGGTTCAGTTGTTTGCGCATGGAATTTCCTTGTTAATGGCCGGCTATCCCACGCCGGCAGCCTACGTTGGCGCTGACCGCCATGCTGTAACAGTTTGTATCCGGCCGAGAGGTTCGCCCGGCAGCCTCAAGTAATTAACCAGAGTACAGGCTGAATCGCAAAGACTGCGTTGAGAAGTGGCGCCGAAAATTCAGACAGCACGATAAGCGTAGTCTCGGCCCGGACTTCGGGCCGTGTCCGAATCTTGTCCAGCCATAGCGCTTGCACCGCCGTCCTTCAAATGCCGGCACGCAGAAAAACAAAGGCCGCGCTTGGCGGCCTTTGGATGCCCAGGCTGCCAGCTCAGGCCTGCTTGACCATCGTCGCGCCGTCGCTCACTTCGAACTTTCCGGGTCCCTCGACGTTGAGCGACTTCACCACGCCGTTATCCACCAGCATCGAGAAGCGGTTCATGCGCACTCCCATGCCGCGCGCGGTGAGGTCGAGCTCGAGGCCGAGCGCTTTGGTCCACACCGCGCTGCCGTCGCCCATGAAGCGGATCTTGCCGGTTGCCTTCTGGTCGCGGCCCCAGGCGGCCATCACGAAGCCGTCGTTGGTGGCGACGCACCAGACCTCGTTCACGCCCTTGGCTTTCAGCTTGTCCAGGTTCTCCAAGTAGCTCGGCACGTGCTTGGCTGAGCAGGTGGGGGTATACGCACCCGGCAGGCCGAAGATCGCGATCTTCTTGCCCTTCACGGCATCCGCGACGTTGACGTCCTTGGGTGGCAGCGGGCAGGCCGCGTCGAATTCGGTTGATTCGCTGAGCTTGCCATCGGGCAGCTTGTCACCGACCTTGATGGTCATGGGGTTTTCTCCGTTGAATGGGGCGCAAATGATAATTCAGTTTCGTCGTTCCGGCGCAATTGTGTCGCGCGCTCTGGGGAAGCAGGCGCGATACCATTGGCAGCATGGGCATGATGAGCGAGCGCAACCTGAATCGCTTTGCGTGGCTCTCGATTGCTGCCGCGATTGCGACCATCGCGCTCAAGACGCTCGCGTGGTGGCTCACCGGCTCGGTGGGACTGCTCTCCGACGCGCTCGAATCGCTGGTGAATCTCCTCGCGGCGATCGTGACGCTGCTCATGCTCACGGTCGCGGCGCGCCCGGCGGACGTGGAACACGCGTACGGTTACTCGAAGGCTGAATATTTCGCAAGCGGGTCCGAGGGCACGCTGATCCTCGTCGCCGCCGCCGCGATCGCCTGGGCCGCGATCGAGCGGTTGCTCGCGCCGCAGCCGCTGGAGAGTGTCGGACTGGGGCTCGCGGTTTCGGGCGCGGCCTCGCTGGTCAATTTCGGTGTTGCGCGCGTGCTGCTGCGCGCCTCGCGCGAGCACCGCTCGATCGCGCTCGAGGCGGACTCGCGCCACCTCATGACCGATGTCTGGACCTCGGTCGGCGTGATCGCCGGCGTCGGAGCTGTCGCGATGACCGGCTGGGAACGCCTTGACCCGCTGATCGCGCTCGCGGTGGCGGTGAACATCGTCTTCACCGGGGTGTCGCTGATGCGCCGCTCGTTCCGTGGCCTGCTCGATCGCGCGCTGCCGCGCGAAACCGTCGCATCCATCGAGAGGCTGCTCGCGCCTTTGCGCGCGCAAGGCATCGAGTTTCATGCGCTGCGCACGCGCGAGGCTGCGGGCCGGTCGTTCGTGTCGATGCACGTGCTGGTGCCGGGGGACTGGACGGTGAAGCGCGGGCACGATCTCGTCGAGAGCGTTGAACACCAGATCCACGGCCTTCTCCCGCACACCACGGTATTCACGCACCTCGAGCCGCTTGGCGACCCCGTGTCCTATCTCGACGCCGAGCTGGATCGCAGGCCGCCGCAGACTCGGTAGACTCGAAGCAATGACCAGGAGACGAGATGGCAGAATTTAGCGGCGGCGAAGTCATTGCCCGCATGCTGCAAGCCGAGGGCGTCGAGAAGGTCTTCGGCATCATCGACGGCACGTATTTCGGGTTTTATTCCGCGCTGCACCGGCTCGGCATCGAGATCGTCACGCCGCGGCACGAGACTTCCGCCGCGCACATGGCGGGCGCCTATGCGCGGCTGACCGGCAAGCTCGGCGTGTGCATGGCAAGCAACGGCCCCGGGGTAGCCAACCTGCTGCCCGGGCTGGTGGTCGAGCAGGCCGATGGCAACCGCGTGCTGGCGATCACCAGCGCGCGCCGGCCGGGCATCATGTATCCGGACCGCGGCGGCACCTACCAGTGCTTCGACCAGGCCGGCGTGATCGGCAAGATCGCCAAGTTGAGCGCCGCCGTATCCTCGTTCGAGCGCGTGCCCGAATTGTTGCGCAAGGCATTGCGCAGGAGTTACGAGGGCCGGCCCGGCGTGGTGCACCTGGACGTGCCGGAGAACATCATGAACGGCAAAGTGAAGGCGGACGTCGCCTTCTGGGCGCCGCACCAGTACCGGCAGACCGGGCCGATCGAACCGGCCACCGCGCAGGTCACGCGCGCGGCGCAGCTGCTGATCGAGGCCGGCGCGCCGATGATTCACGCCGGCAGCGGCATTATCCATTCCGGAGCCTTTGCCGCGTTGCGCCGCGTGGCGGAATTGCTGCACGCACCGGTGACAACCAGCTGGGCCGCGCGCGGAGTGCTGCCGGAAACCTCGCCGCTGGCCATCCCGATGCCGCACGTCAAGCTTAATCACAAGGTGCGCAACGATGCCGACGCGGTGCTGATCCTGGGTTCGCGCATCGGCGAAACCGACTGGTGGGGCAGGCCGCCCTACTGGCGGCAGCCCGCGGAGCAGCAGACCATCCAGGTCGATATCGACGGCGACATGCTGGGCCTGAACAAGCCGGCCGATCTTGCGGTCCTCGCCGATGCACGGCGTTTCCTGGAACTGCTGGGCGATGAGATCGAACGGCGCAAGGGCGAGATCAACCTGGAGGGTCGCCGTACACGCGTTGCAGGTTACGCCAAGGCGATGAAGAACGATCGCGCGGGCTGGGACAAGGCGCTCTCGGACATGTCGGTGCCGATGCATCCGGCGCATATCGCGGCGGTCTGCCGCACGGTCTTCCCCGAGGATTCGGTGCTGGTGGCCGACGGCGGTAATGCCACCATCTGGGCCATGTTCTATCACCAGGTGAAGGTGCCGAATACGGTCCTCTCGACGTTCAAGTTCGGCATGCTCGGCGCCGGCATGGCGCAGGCCGTGGGTGCTGCCGTTGCGCGACCCGGCAAGCCGGTCTGCTGCATCATCGGCGACGGCGCCATGGGTTTTCATCCGCAGGAGATCGAGACGGCGGTGCGCGTCCATGCGCAGGTGGTCTACATCGTGCTCTGCGACAAGCAGTGGGGCATGGTGAAGATGAACCAGCAGTTCATGCTGCGCCCGTTCAAGACCATGCTGTTCAAGCACCTCGATCCGCACGAGACGATCAACGCCGACTTGGGCGAGATCGAATTCGACAAGCTCGGAAGCAGCATGGGCGCTTACGGCGAGCGCGTTTCCGACCCGAAGCAGTTGCAGCCGGCGCTCGAGCGCGCGCTGGCCTCCGGCAAGTGCGCGGTGATCCACGTGGACGTCGACCCGGTCAAGCACATGTGGGCGCCGGGGTTGATCCATTTCAAGAAGATGCACGAGGAACCCAAGGGCTGATGACCGACATCGATCTCGTCCGCCTCAACTTCAACCCGCAAACGCTGTTCCTGCTGAACTGCGTGCTGGGCCTCGTCATGTTCGGCGTTTCGCTCGAACTGAAGGCGGAAGATTTCAGGGTGGCGCTGCAGACGCCGCGCGCCCTGGTGATCGGATTACTGGGGCACCACCTGGTGTTTCCCGCCTTCACCTTCCTGCTCGTGCTCCTGCTCC
>JADGRQ010000043.1 GCA_017880775.1 Burkholderiales bacterium
GATCTGGCCGGTGACGGGGTGTCCTCTGGTCATTCGGTGCGCGCGTAATCGGCGTTATGACGAATCTTGCCGGCTTCGCCTGCGATCAGGCAAGTGAAGTGCGCTCAGGGGCGAGCGGAGCGAACCTGGGGCGCGACAATCATCTTGTCCGGTCGGGAATGTGTTTACAGAGCAGCTCCAGCCACTCGGCGCCGGCCATGACCTGGAAGTTCCTGTTCAGTCCCAAGTGCATCTTGGAGCGGTAGATCACAGTGCCGCTCGGCGCGTCGTAGGTCATCTTGGCAAGCGAGAGCGGCGCGCGCAGCATGTAGCCGGCGAGCTTTTTTCTGCCCTCAGTGTCGTCTGCCGCGACGCGTACCTGGTTGTGAACCGAGACCCCGCTGTAGCGCCAGCCGAGCATGCGGGCGCGAAGCTCCTCCGAGACCGCCCGCTTCTCGACCAGAAAAGCCAGTACCGCGCGGCGAGAGCCGCCCTCGAGCAGTGCCTCTGGAATCGGAGGTAGGCGAACAAATGCACCGTCCGCCCGAAAAACGCCGTCGGCGGCAAGCACATGCACGTGGGGATGGAAGTTCACCAGGTCGCCGAAGGTCTGCACGAACTCGATGAACGCGGGCCGCGCGTCCGGGATCGCGGCGCGGCATGCTTTCTCGAGCAGCCCGGCGGCGAAATTGATGCCGTGCGCGAGCGCCCGGTCGAGCTGCGCGTGCGCTTCGGCCTCGGTATTCTGTTCGCCCCAGGTCATGGTGCCGAGGCAGATTTCGGAGACCTGCAGGTCGCTGTCGGAAAGGCGGTTGCGTTTCACGATCAAGCGGCGCGCTTGAACTGCACGCGCAACTTCACGCTTGCCCCAGCCCGCCCAAGCAGATCCACCAGCGTATCGATGGAGAACAGCTCGATTTTTCCGCGCATCAGGTCCGAGACACGCGGCTGCGTGATATCCAGCAGGCGAGCCGCTTCTGCCTGCGTCATCGAGCGGCGACGGACATGCTCCTGCAACGCGACCATCAATTCAGCGCGCGCACGCAGATTCGCAGCCTCCCGGGGATCGCTTTCAATCGCGTCCCATACACTTTCAAATCGCCGTTTGGTCATTGCTGCCTCCTGATCGCTTCCTTGAACCTTGTCCGCGCAAGTTTGATTTCCGACTGCGGCGTTCGCTGCGCCTTCTTCTCGAAACAGTTCAGAACGTAGACTGCGTCGTCGAGCCTGGCGAGATAGATCACCCGAAATGCTCCCGTCACGTCACGCACACGAATTTCCGCAACTCCCGGGCCGACCGTCTTCATGGGCTTCCAGTCGTCCGGTTCAAGTCCCCTCTGCACCTTGTCGAGCTGGAACCCGCCTTGGCGGCGAGCCTCCTTCGGAAATTCGCGCAAAGCGTCCAGCGAATTGCCGAGAAACTCGATCGGCTTCATGCGATGCGATTATACAAGTTTTTGTATCACAAAAGCGGTTCAATCTGCGGCGGTTTCCCAAGTCTCTGAACGAGCTCGACGAAATCGCCGTCCTTCGTGATGACCGTGGTCCCGGCTTGCCTGGCTGCTTGGAAAATTCCCGATCGGCCGCGTCGCGCAAGCCGAGGTCGCGCACTCCTTGAGCTTCAACGCCGAAGGCTTCGGTGAGATAGCGGGCGAGGGCGGGCGGGAGCTGCGCGTCAAGCCAGAATTTCATGCCACCAGCCGCGCATGCTCTGCGCGGCGAGCGGCGAACAGTAGACTTGCCTGGATGTCTTCAGCCTCGAGATCCGGAAAATCCTTCAGGATCGCCGCTGCTGGAACATTGTGCGCGAGCATCTCGAGGATATCGATCACGCGGATCCGCATCCTGCGGATGCAAGGCTTGCCGCCGCACTTCCCGGGTTCCGAGGTGATGCGGGAGAGAAGCATTGATTCCTCATCGGTGGTCATGGTGCCTTGCTCCAGAGACGAATTGATCCCGAGACGCTCATTCGTGACACTACGGGTTATATCGCGCGGCCTGCGCGGGGACGACTGATCAAGCCTTGAACGGATGCCGCCGCATGATCGTTTCATCGCGCTCCGGCCCGGTTGAAATCAGGTCGATCGGCACTCCGGTGAGTTCCTGGATACGCGCCAGGTAATCGCGCGCCGGGCGCGGCAACGCCTCGTAGCTCTTCACGCCCACCGTGCTTTCCTGCCAGCCCGGCATTTCCTCGTACTGCGGCACGCACAGCGCCAGTTCCTCGGCGCCCACCGGCAGGATGTCCGAGAGCTTGCCGTCGATCGAGTAGCCGACGCAGATCTTCAATGATTCGGCGCCATCGAGCACGTCGAGCTTGGTGATGCAAAGGCCGGACACGCCGTTGATCTGAATGGAACGCTTGAGCGCGGCCGCGTCGAACCAGCCGGTGCGGCGCGGCCGGCCGGTGGTGGCGCCGAATTCGTGGCCGCGCTGGCGAAAACGCTCGCCGACGTCGTCGGACAGTTCGGTCGGGAACGGCCCGCCGCCCACGCGCGTGGTATAGGCCTTGGTGATGCCGAGCACGTAGTGCAGCTGCTGCGGGCCGATTCCCGCGCCGGCGGCAGCGGCGCCGGCGACGCAGTTCGATGAAGTGACGAACGGATAGGTGCCGTGATCGATATCGAGCAGGCTGCCCTGCGCGCCCTCGAACAGCAGGTTGCGGCCCGCCTTGTTCGCCTCGTACAGCGCGCGCGGAACGTCCGCAACCAGCGGCGCAAGGCGCGGCGCGAGCGCGAGCGCATCGTCGAGGGTTTTCTGGAAGCTCACCTCGGGCTGGCGGAAATAGTTCTTCAGCACGAAGTTGTGGAAGTCGAGCAGCTCGCGCAGCTTCTCGGCAAAGCGCACCGGCTTGAACAGGTCCTGCAGACGGATCGCGCGGCGCGCAGCCTTGTCCTCGTAGGCCGGCCCGATGCCGCGCCCGGTGGTGCCGATCTTCTGCGCGCCCTTTGCCGCCTCGCGCGCAAGGTCGAGCGCGGCGTGATACGGCAGGATCAGCGGGCAGGCCTCGGAGATGCGCAGGTGCTTCGCGACCTCGACGCCGGCGCCTTCGAGTTCGTCCATTTCCTCGACCAGCGCCGCCGGCGAAAGCACCACGCCGTTGCCGATGTAGCAATCGACGTTGCCGCGCAGGATGCCCGAGGGAATCAGGTGCAGCACCGTCTTCTTGGTCCCGATCACCAGCGTGTGACCGGCGTTGTGCCCCCCCTGGAAGCGCACCACCCCTTGCGCGTGGTCGGTCAGCCAGTCCACGACCTTGCCCTTGCCTTCGTCGCCCCACTGGGTGCCGATGACGACGACGTTGCGCGCGGCGTTCCTCATTTGCGAAGCTTCTCCACCTTCCAGACGCCGCCCTTTCTTGCCAGCCGGCGCGTGCACCCCAGCTCGGCGCGATGCGTTTCGTGGCCGGGAAGCTCCTCGATGACGATCTCTCCCGCCGCGCGCAACTTTTCGATAGCCCGGGCGAGACCCGCGTCGCCCGCATTCCTTCGCGCCTGCACGGGCGCGAGGATCGCCGCACGCGGCCCAGGTCTCGCGGCGGAGCCGGCCAACTTGCGCAAGTCGATCGAGAACCCGGTAGCAGGGCGCGGCCGGCCGAACGCCTTGCCGACTTCGTCGTAGCGCCCGCCGCGAGCCACCGCACCCGCGACGCCGTCGCAATAGACGTCGAACACCACGCCCGAGTGATAGTGGTAGCCGCGCAGCTCGGCCAGATCGAAGCTTGCCGGAATCGCGCATACTCTCCAGAGCGCCTTGAGCGTGTGCAGCGCTGCGCCCACCTCCTTCAGCCGCGGCAGCCGCTTCGCCGCCAGCGACAGCACCTCGGGCCCGCCGTAGAGCTCGGGCAGCGCGCGCAGGGCCTCGCGCGCACCGCGTTCGAGCCCCCTGGTCAGTTCCTTCACCGCCGGAACGTCCTTGCGCTGCAACGCCTCGAACAACTCCGATTCGAGCTCGGCGCCGACGCCTGCCGCGCGCACGATGCCGCGGAATACGGCCACGTGGCCGATGTCGATGCGCGCGCCCTTCACGCCCGCGATCTCGAGCGCGCGGCACAGCAGGCGCTGCACCTCGAGATCGCTCTCGACGCCCGCGTGTCCGTAGACCTCGGCGCCGATCTGCAGCGGCTCGCGCGTGGCGTCGGGCACGGCCGGCCGCGTATGCAGCACGCTGCCGGCATAGCACAACCGCGTCACCCCCTGGCGATTGAGCAGGTGCGCATCGATGCGCGCCACCTGCGGCGTGATGTCGGCGCGCACGCCCATCATGCGGCCGGAGAGCTGGTCCACCAGTTTGAAGGTGCGCAGGTCGAGGTCATGCCCGGTGCCGGTGAGGAGCGAATCCACATATTCGAGCAGCGGCGGCATCAGCAGCTGATAGCCCCAGCACTCGAACAGGTCGAGGATCGCGCGGCGCAGGCGCTCGATGCGCGCGGCCTCCTCCGGCAGCATGTCCTCGATGTACTCCGGCAGCAGCCAGGTGCGCATGGCCCTAGCGCGCCAGCAGAAGCAGCAGCAGCCCGATCAGCATCGCGGTCAGGCCGAAGAAACGGATCTGCCCGTCAGACATCTTGATGATGCGGCGGAAAGTCTCGCGCCACAGGCCCGGCGCGAGGAACGGAAGCAGCCCCTCAATCACCAGCATCAGGGCGAGCGCCATCAGAAACGTGGTCGCCATGATGCATCACTTCTTCGCGGACTTTCCGGCTGCGTCCTTCAGATATTTGAAGAAGTCCGAATTCGGCTCGAGCAGCATCAGGTCACCACGGTTGCGCAGACTCGAGCGATAGGCTTCCATGCTGCGGTAGAACGAGTAGAACTCCGCATTCTGCGAAAATGCCTGCGCGTAGGTGGCGGCCGCCTTGGCGTCGCCCGCGCCCTTGATCAGCTGCGCGTCGCGGTAGGCCTCGGCGAGGATCACTTCGCGCTGCCGGTCGGCGTCGGCGCGAATGCGCTCGGACTCGGCCGAACCGGTCGAGCGCAGCTCGTTCGCCACGCGCTTTCGCTCGGCTTCCATGCGCCGGTACACCGATTCGCTGACTTCGGGGGGCAGGTCGACGCGCTTCAGACGCACGTCGATGATATGCGCGCCGATGCGGCGCGCGTCCACGTCGGCCTTCTCGCGCATCAGCTCCATGATCGTGTCGCGTTCGCCCGAGACCACGTCGTGCACCGTGCGCTTGCCGAATTCGGCCTGCAGGCCGTCGGAAATCGTCTGCGTGAGGCGCTTCTGCGCGAGCTGCTTGTCGCCTTGCACCGAGACGTAATACTGTTTCACGTCGACCACGCGCCACTTGACGAACGAATCGACCAGCACCGGTTTTTTTTCCGAGGTGATGAAGCGCAGCGGCTCGGGATCGTCGAGCGTGAGGATACGCATGTCGAAAGAGCGCACGTTCTGGATCATCGGCCACTTGAAATGCAGCCCCGGCTCCGTGACCACGTCCTTCACCTCGCCGAGCTGGAACACGATCGCGTTCTGGCGCTGGTCGACGGTGAACATGGCCCCGCTCGCCAGCAGCGCGAGCACGAACAGACCGGCGGCGAGCGGGCCCAGCGCCTTCACGGCCGCTCCCCGCGTTCGCGTCCGCGCAGCGTGTCGCGCGAGCGCGGGCCCTCCACAGGCGCCATCGGCTCGATTGCGCGCGGCGCGGCGAGCGCCTCGGGCGCGGCACCCGCCGCGGCACTCGACAGCAGCTTGTCAAGCGGCAGGTACAGCAGGTTGCCGCTGCCCTTCACGTCCACGATGATCTTCGAAGTGGAGCTCAATATCTGCTGCATGGTGTCGAGATAGATGCGCTCGCGCGTCACTGCCGGCGCCTTGCTGTATTCGGCGAGCACCTGCTTGAACCGCGACGCCTCGCCTTCGGCGTTGACGATCACGCGCTGCTTGTAGCCCTCGGATTCCTGCATCAGCCGCGACGCCGCGCCGCGCGCCTTCGGAATCACGTCGTTGGCGTATGCCTGGCCTTCGTTCTTCTGCCGCTCCAGATCCTGGCCGGCCTTGACCGCGTCGTCGAACGCCGCCTGCACCTGTTCGGGCGGCTGTGCGAGCTGGATGGTCACGTTCGACACCGCGATGCCGGTCTTGTAGCGGTCGAGGATCTCCTGCATCAGCATGCGCGTCTTGACCGCGATCGCCTCGCGCGATTCGTACAGAATTCCATCCATGCGGCTCTTGCCGATGACCTCGCGCATCGCCGTCTCGGCCGCCTGCGCAGCGGTGTCGTCGGGCCGCTCGTTGTTGAACAGGTATTCGCGCGGGTCCTTGACGGTGAACTGCACCGCGAACTGCAGGTCGACGATGTTCTCGTCGTCCGTGAGCATCAGCGACTCCTTCAGCACCTTGGTCTTGACGCTGTTGCGGTAGCCGACCTCGAGCGTGCGCACCTGTGCGAGATTGACGTTCTCGTTGCTCTGGATCGGCCAGGGCAGGCGCCAGCGCAGGCCGGGCAGCGCCACCTCGGAGAATTTGCCGAAAGTGAATACCATGCCGCGCTGGCCTTCGACCACGATGAAAAAGCCGCTCGCCAGCCAGACCGCCGCGATCACGCCGAGCAGCAGACCCGCCCCGCCGCCCATGCGCGCGGGGCTGGGCAAGCCGAAGTTGCCGCCGCCATTGCCATCGTCGCCGCGACCGCTGCGGCCGCCGCGGCCAAACAGCCCCGCAAGGCGCCGGTTGAAATTGCGCCACAACTCGTCCAGGTCGGGCGGACCCTGGTTGCCACCACCGGGGCCGCGCGAGCCGCCCCGGCCCCAGTTCGGATCATTCAGCGACATGCGGAATCCATTGGTTCGAGCCGTGTATCGGGTTGTGGGTGACTGTTCTGCGAGCGCGCCGCGCGGGCCTGTGAAGATTCGCGGGCAAACTCCGCGAGCGCGCCGCGCAAGTCGCCAAGCCCGCTGCCCGTGCGGGCGCTTACGCGCACGCGAAAAATCTTACCATATTCGTCACGCTCGACCCCCGGCGTATCGCTCGCGCGATCGATTTTGTTCCACACCAGCAGCTGGGGCGTCGTTCCGGCCCCGATGCTGGTGAGCACCTTGTTCACCTCCTCGATCTGCATGTCGCGGACCGGCGAGGCCGCGTCCACCACGTGCAGCAGCAGGTCGGCGTGCACCGTTTCTTCGAGCGTGGCGCGGAATGCCGCAACCAGTCCGGTCGGCAGGTCGCGGATGAAGCCGACGGTATCGGAAATCACGATCGCGCCCGCCTCGGGCACGAACACCTTGCGGGTGGTCGTGTCGAGCGTGGCGAACAACCGGTCCTCGACGATTCCCTTGGCATGGGTAAGCGCGTTGAACAGCGTGCTCTTGCCCGCGTTGGTGTAACCGACGAGGGACACGGAAGGCACTTCGCGCCGCGCGCGCGCGCGTCGCTGCACCTCGCGCCGGTTGCGCAGCTGCTCGAGCTTCGTGCGCAGCAGGCGCACGCGTTGCGAAAGCATGCGACGGTCGAGTTCGAGCTGCTTTTCGCCGGGCCCGCCGGTCTTGCCGAGCCCCCCGCGCTGGCGCTCGAGGTGGGTCCAGCCACGCACCAGCCGTGTGGAGAGGTGATCGAGCTGCGCCAACTCGACCTGCAGCTTGCCTTCGCTGGTTTGTGCGCGCTGGGCGAAGATCTCCAGGATCAGGCTGGTGCGGTCCATCACGCGGCGCTTCAACTCGCCCTCGAGGTTGCGCTCCTGCGCCGGCGTAAGGTGGTGGTTGAAGATCACGCAGCCGGCGTTCAGGTCCTCGGCCGCGCGGCCGATCTCGTCGACCTTGCCGGTGCCGGCGAAGAATTTCGGATCGGGCCGCGCGCGCCGCCCTTTCACCAGGCAGTGGCGGCGCGCCCCGGCGCTTGCGGCGAGGCGCACCAATTCCTCGACGCCGTCCTCATAACCGGCATCGCCGAAATCGAGGCAGACGAGTACGGCAGCCCGTGGATCGGCAGCGGCGGGGCGTTCGAACAAGCGGAGTGACGGGCGGGACGCGGCCAGCGCTAAGCGGCCGCCGCTCCATCCGGGCCATGGTCGATATTCAGATTGACCGCGCGGGACGGAACGACCGTGGAAATCGCGTGCTTGTACACCATTTGCGTGACGGAGTTGCGCAGCAGCACCACATACTGATCGAACGACTCGATCTGACCTTGCAGCTTGATGCCATTGACCAGGTAAATCGAGACCGGCACGTGCTCCTTGCGAAGGGTGTTCAGGAACGGGTCTTGTAGGAGCTGCCCTTTGTTGCTCATGTCATCGCCTCACACGCGTGGATTAAGTTGCCACTGTAATTGATTTCCTTGGGGTTTTCTAGCGCTCATCGATCGCCGAGCGGTTTCCTGGCGCCGGCAATCGGCCGCATCGGAGGCTCGACATCGGCATTCTGCGCGCGATGCCGCAACGCGTGGTCGATCAGAACACAGGCCAGCATCGCCTCGGCGATCGGCGTGGCGCGGATACCGACGCACGGATCGTGGCGACCGGTGGTTTCAATCGTCACCGCTTCGCCCTTCGCATTTACCGTCCGGCGTGGCAGGCGGATGCTGGAGGTCGGCTTGAGCGCGATCGACACCGTGACGTCCTGCCCGGAGGAGATTCCGCCGAGAATGCCGCCGTTGTTGTTGGACAGGAATCCTTCGGGCGTCATTTCGTCGCCGTGCTCGCTGCCCTTTTGCTCGACCGATGCGAAGCCGGCGCCGATTTCGACGCCCTTCACCGCATTGATCGACATCATCGCCGCAGCGATGTCGGCGTCGAGCCGCCCGTATACCGGTTCGCCCCAGCCTACCGGCATGCCTTGCGCGATAACGTTCACGCGCGCGCCGCAGGAATCGCCGCTTTCGCGCAGCCGGTCCATGAAGGCCTCGAGCTCCGGTACCGCCGAAGGATCAGGCGCGAAAAACGTGTTTTCCCCGACCGAGTCCCAGGACTTGAACGCGATGCGCAGCGGCCCGAGCTGCGCGAGGTAACCGCACACGCGCACTGCGTAGCGCGCGGCAAGCCATTTCTTCGCGATCGCGCCGGCGGCGACGCGCACCACCGTCTCGCGCGCCGAAGCGCGCCCTCCGCCGCGCGCATCGCGCACGCCGTATTTCTGCAAGTAGGTGTAATCGGCGTGCCCCGGGCGGAACTTGTCCACGATCGCGCTGTAATCCTTCGAGCGCTGGTCTTCGTTGCGGATCAGGAAACCGATCGCAGTTCCGGTGGTCCTGCCTTCGTGCACGCCCGAGAGGATCTCAACGCGGTCGGATTCCCGCCGCTGCGTGACATGGCGCGAAGTGCCGGGCTTGCGCCGGTCGAGTTCGCGCTGGATATCCGCAGCCGCAAGCTCCAGCCCCGGTGGGCAGCCGTCGACCACGCCGCCGTACGCCGGACCGTGCGACTCGCCGAACGAGGTGACGCAGAAAAGCGTACCGAAACTGTTACCGGACATGGCGAAAAGCTTAGCATAACGTGATGCGACCGACGGCCGCGGTGATTCTGGCTGTGTTTGCCGTTCTGGCGCGGCGGACCGTGAGGGTGCTAGGGCGTCTGATCCCGATCGAGAATAGCCGATCTCTCGCTTGAACGAAGCCCGCTTCAGCTGCGCAGCTCAAAGAACGCGCGAGTTTCGAATACTTCCTTGGGGAATCCCTTGCCGTTGGAGCGCAGATGGCGCTTGAGCACGAAGTCGAACAACAGCGGATTGTGCGCGCGGATCTCCTTGAGCACCGTGGCGGCCGTGCGCTCGACCAAGCCGAGCGTTACGAGATAGTCGACCGAGAAGATCGGCATCACGCCTGGCAGCGGATAGTCCGATCCGTTCAGCAGGCGCGCATGCCAGTCGTCGCGCTCGAGCGTGCGCGCAAGTGCAGGCCCGGCGCGATTGATCTGGGTCATCGCCGACACGTCGCCGAACAGGCGGCCCTGCCAGCGAGGCTCGTCCATCATGCGCGCGAACAGCTCGAAGCTGTCCACCAAAGGCCCGCCCTCGCCCTTGTCGAGGTCACGGTCCTGGCCCATGGATGCGCAATGCGCGACCACAACGCGCACTCCCGCCTCCAGCGCGCGGCGCAGGCGCAGCGGATTGCCGAAATCCTGGCTGTCGGTGCCAACCACGGCGCGTTCGAGCCCCGCGTGGGTGATCAGCGGCAGGCCGAGTTTCGCAATCGCCGCGTAGAACCGGTCGCACCGCGGCGACGCGGGATCCATGCCCATCGCCGCCGGCAGCCACTTCACGGCGCGCGCGCCGTCGCGGCGTGCCTGCTCGAGCGCCTCGATGCAATCGGCGCGATAGGGATGGACGGAGGCTGCCCACTCGAAATACTGCGGATGCGCGCGCGCGGTGTCGCGGGCGTAGGCATCGGGAACGTAGAAGCTCGTGCGCTCCGCATCCGGCCGGCCGTCCTCGCCGTAAGCGCGGTCGAAAGCGAACAGTAGCAGCTTCACCCCGGGGCGCATGGCGTCGATAAGATTATGCATGCGCTCGACGTAGGCGCGATCGACGCTGCCCGGCGCATCATGCGCGCAGCCGGCATTGAGAAAGAACAGCCGGCGCGCGTACTGCGCTGGATCAAGCAGGCTCTCCATGCGTGGATTGACAACGATGCCGCTCGCCGAGTCACCGGTGCCAACCAGGTGCGCGTGCGCATCCCACACCTGCGGTGGATCGATGCCGTCCCACGCTGCGCGCACCAGCTCATGCTCGGCCAGATGTCGCGGCAGGCGCGCCAGGCAGGGGTTCCAGAATCCCTGCTCGGGCCACAGCCGCCACGCCGCCAGCGCCGCCCCGCCTGTCGCAAGGGCACCGGCGGCGAGAACGAAGCCGCGGCGCTTCAACCGCGAGGCGGGAATGCTACGCCGGCCAATTTTTGATGTAACCCTTCAGCATCTTGTTCTCGAAATCCTGCTCCTCGAGAACGGCTTTGGCGACGTCCCGGAACGAGATCACGCCGACGAGTTTCTCATCCTGCACCACCGGCAGGTAGCGCGCGCCGGTCTCGAGCATGGTCCGGCGCAGGTCGTTCACTTCCATGTCGGGCGCGGTGGTGACGGGATCGCGCATCATGATTTCGCTGACCTTGACGTCTCGGAGCGCGCCGCCGCGCGCGGCCATCGCGCGCAGGATTTCGTGGAAGGTCAGCATGCCGATCATCCGCCCCTGCTCGAACACCACCAGCGAGCCGAGGTTCTGGTCGGCCATCGTCTTGACCGCGTCCACCGCGCGGCCGCCCGGATCGATCGACAACAAACGATTGCCCTTGACGCGCAGGATCTCCTTGACTTGCATGGTCTGCCCTCCTCTGGCTGCCCCGCTCAGCGTATCTTAGATCATCCGTCGCCGCGTGGCACCATCCGCGCTACCGGGCGCGCCGCTCGGGCAGGCGCAGCGCCGCCCGCTGGCGCTCGTCGCAGCGCGGATGCGAACAGATGTAGTTGCGCAGCACCATCCTGAGCGCCAGCTCGCGCTCGCGGTTCGCGCCGGCACGGGCATGCGCGATGTCGTCGCAGATCATGGCCTTGATCACCCATTCGCCGTCGTCGCTACACACCAGGTAGTTGCCAAGTTCGGCCGCGGCGATCTCCGGAATGCGCTCGTGCGAAGCGATCGCAAGGATCTCGTCCTCGGTGAGATCCGACAGGGCGATGCAGTCTTCGAGTGTAAGCATGAGCCAATTATCTCACTATGTTCGCGCGGCGCGCGATTTGAAACTGCTTCGCCTCCTAAAGGCCCAGCGCGCCAGCCACCAGCCTGGCGAGCTCGCGCCTGAGCTTCGCGCGCACGCCGGCGTGCGGCTTCGAGCGATTCAGGTTCTTCAGTTCGAACGGATCCTTGTCCAGGTCGTAGAGCTCATCGAGCTCCTGCGCGCGGCCGCGGTTCACCCAGTGGATGTACTTGTAGCGGTCGGTGCGTACTGCCTTGTAGGTCATCCCCACCAGCCAGGGCATGGCGTTTTCCGCCCAGTATTCGGCGAGAAACGATCGTCTCCAGCCCGTTCGCCTGCCCGCGAACAGCGGCAGCAGCGAGCGGCCCTGAATCTGCGCGCCCGGCTTGCCGCCGGCGAGCTCGATCAGCGTAGGCGCAATATCCTGGCAGATCACCAGGTCCTTTACCCGCATCCCCGCCTTCACCTTGCGCGGGTAACGCACCAGAAATGGCGAGCGGATGCCTTCCTCGTAGGCGAAGCGCCGCTCGGGTCCGAGGCCGTGTTCGCCGAAAAAAAAGCCGTTGTCGCCGAGGAACACGATGAAAGTGTTCTCCAGCTGAGCGCTGCGCTCGAGCGCATCGAAGATCATCCCGACGCCTTCGTCGACCGCCGCCATCATCCGGGCACGCAACCGGATCTCCTCCTGCGTGCCCGAGTGCAGTGCATCGAGAACCGCACGGGACTTGGCCGATTTTTTCATCTCGAAGGCCTCGGCCCAGACCGGCTTGCTTTTCACCACTTCGGCCGGAGTCAGCATGTTGGGTTTCTTCGGAAAAACGCAACCGTTGTACAGGTCCTGGTGGCGCTCGGCGACGCGATAGCCGCCCTGCTTGTCGATTTGCAGCGTGCCGTCGGCAGCCTGGACCGCATCCGGATGCACCGCCTTGTGGGCAAAAAACAACGACCAGGGCTTGTCGTGCCGTTTCCTCACGAACTCTACCGCCATCGCATTCATGATGTCGGTGATGTAGCCCTTGTGCTCCTGGTAGTTCCCGTCGTGACAAAGCTTCGGGTCATACAGGCGCCCGTGCCCGTCGTACGCCACCCAATAGTCGTACCCGGGGCGCGGCATGCCGTCGTTGCCCATGTGCCACTTTCCGATATGCGCGGTTTCGTATCCGAGGCGCTGCAACTCGAGGTGGTAGTTGGGCAGGCGGTGGCTGGCCGCATCGCGCGCCACGTTGTCGATGATGCCGT
This sequence comes from Burkholderiales bacterium, assembly GCA_017880775.1. GTDB lineage: Bacteria > Pseudomonadota > Gammaproteobacteria > Burkholderiales > SG8-39 > JADGRQ01. Next base: position 12,841 of record JADGRQ010000043.1, read on the forward strand.
GCCGGCTGGCGTACTGGCCGGTGACGATCGATGCCCGGTTGGGCGAGCAGATCGGCGTGGTGTGGAACGCCCGGTCGAAGAGCGCCCCCTCGTGGGCGATGCGGTCCACGTGGGGGGTCTTCATATACGGATGCCCGCCGGCGCCGAATTCGTCATAGCGCAGGTCATCGATCAGGATGACGAGGAAGTTGGGCCTCTTTTTCATGCAAGCTCCATCTGCGGTGCATTCTAATTCGTACGTAAAGAAGCTGCCTGTTGGTTCGACCAAAGCGCACTATTTCCTGGAGACGACAATGAAACTTGCCCGAACCCTCGCCGTCGTGGCGCTCGCCGCACTCGCAGCCGGAGCCGCCGCACAGGACAAGCCTGCACCGGCGGGACTTGAGAAAGCCACCTTTGCCGGCGGCTGTTTCTGGTGCATGGAGCCGCCGTACGACGTGCTGCCCGGCGTGGTCTCGACGACTTCGGGCTACACGGGCGGCCAGAAGCGGAATCCGACTTACGAGGAGGTTTCGGCCGGCATTACCGGACACGCCGAGGCGGTGCAGGTGCTCTACGACCCGAAAAAGGTCAGCTACGAAAAGCTGATGGAAGTGTTTTGGCGCAACATCGATCCGACGGTGAAGGACCGGCAGTTCTGCGACGTCGGCACCCAATACCGCACCGCGGTGTTCTATCACACGCCCGAGCAGAAGCGCATCGCCGAAGACTCGAAGGCGAAACTGGAAAAATCAAAGGCGTTCAAGGCCCAGATCGTCACACCGGTGCTGGCGGCCGGCGACTTCTGGCCGGCCGAGGACTACCACCAGGACTACTACAGGAAGAACCCGGTGCGTTACAAGTTCTACCGCACCGGTTGCGGGCGCGACGCACGCCTGGAAGAGCTCTGGGGCAAGCCGGCCCGGTAAGCATCGCGCGTATGGCAGAATCAGCGGCATGAGCGCCGCTGCGATCACCATCCGCCTCGCCCAGCCTCGGGATGTGCAGGGAATTGCGCTGATGTCGCGCGACCTGATCGAGTCCGGGTTGGGGTGGCGCTACGACGCCCCGCGCATCGCGCGGGGAATTGCCGACCGCGATACGGTCGCGCTGGTAGCCTGCGACGGACAGCTCGTCGTCGGCTTTGCAATGATGCAATTCGGCGACGAGCGCGCGCACCTCGCGTTGCTCGCGGTGCGGCCGCTGTACCGCCGCCGCGGGATCGCGCGCCGCCTGGTCGAATGGCTGGTCGAGTCGGCGCAGACTGCAGGAATCGCAACCATCCACCTAGAATTGCGCGCGAGCAACGACGCCGCGAAACGCTTCTACCGCGTGCTGGATTTTTCAGAAACCGTGCTCGTTCCCGGCTATTACCTCGGCAAGGAAGCGGCGCTGCGCATGCTGCGGGTGCTGCGCCAGCCGGGTCCGGCGCCGCTCACCTGGCGCCCGCCCCGATTCGATCCCCACTGAGCGTTTCCCGTCTGTAGCGCGTCTGCCGCGCGCGTCGGGACTGAGGACACCAGATGTGATCTTCGAACATTCAACCGCAGCAGAGTTGCTCGCGCGCCTGGCGCGCCGCGAACTGACCGCCGAGTCCCTCGCGCGCGCCTGCCTGGAGCGCATCGATGCGTGCGAGCCCGAAGTGCAGGCATGGACGCACATCGATCGCGCCGCGGTGCTCGCCGCTGCGAAGGAACTCGACCGCGGCGCCATTCGCGGCGCGTTGCACGGACTGCCGATCGGCGTGAAAGACGTGTTCGATACCTTCGACCTGCCGACCGAGTACGGTTCGGCGATCTACGCACGGCACCGGCCGGCGGCCGACGCCGCAGTGATCGCGCTTGCGCGTTCGGCCGGGGCGCTGGTGCTCGGCAAGACCGTGACCACGGAGTTTGCAACCTTCCCCCCCGGCAAGACGCGAAATCCGCATCACCCGGGACACACCCCGGGCGGCTCATCCTCCGGATCGGCGGCAGCGGTTGCTGCTGCGATGGTTCCGGTCGCATTCGGTACGCAGACCACCGGCTCGATCATCCGTCCGGCGTCGTTTTGCGGCGCAGTCGGCTACAAGCCCAGCTTCGGCACGCTGCCGCGCGTCGGCGTAAAGGCGATTTCCGACTGCCTCGATACGGTCGGCGTTTTTGCGCGCCGCGTGGCAGACGCCGCGTCCTTCGTCGGCGTGCTCGCGCGGCGCGCGTTCGCGGTGAGCGCCGAAGTCGACGCGCCGAGGCTCGGCTGGTGCCGTACGCCCCAATGGCCGGAGGCCCAACCGGAGACGCGCGCGCTGTTCGAGCGCGAAGCCGTGCGCCTAGCCTCTGCCGGAGCGAAACTGCGCGAGCTCGAACTCCCCGCAGCGTTCGCGGGCCTCGCCGAAGCGCAAGGCACGATCTGGGATTTCGAGATGGCGCGCTGCCTTGCCGACGAGCACCGGCGCAACAGCGAGCGCATCCGCGAGCCGCTGCGCAGCCAGCTTGCGCGCGGTCTCGAAGTGCCCACCGAGCGCTATGACACCGCGATGAAACTCGCGTCGGAATGCCGCCGGATGCTTGGCGACGAGTTGCGCGAATTCGACGCACTGGTCGTGCCGAGCGCGCCTGGCGAGGCGCCGCGTGGCCTGGAGGCGACCGGCAATCCGGTGTTCAACCGCATCTGGAGCCTGCTGCACACGCCCTGCGTGCACGTGCCCACCGCGACCGGCCCGCAGCGCCTACCGCTCGGCCTGCAGGTGGTCGGCATGATCGGCGACGACGCGCGCGCGCTCGCCTGCGCGCACTGGGTCGAGCAGCACCTACCCGTAGAATCGCTCTAGGACGGTAGCGCCCATGGATCTGCAGCTCAAGGACAGAACAGCCCTCGTCACCGGAGCCTCTGCAGGCATCGGCCGCGGCATTGCGCTCGCGCTGGGCGCTGAGGGCGTGCGTCTGGCGCTCGCTGCCCGGCGCACGAAACTACTCCACGAGGTGGCAGCCGAAATCGTGGCGCAGGGCGGGCATGCACCGGTCATCATCGAATGCGACCTGATGCAGGAGGACGCCGCAGAGCGCATCGTTTCGGCCGCGCTCGCGGGCCTCGGCTCGGTCGACATCCTGGTGAACAACGCAGGCGGCAGCCGTGCCTTCGAGCTGGATGCGGGCGAGGCGCAGTGGGACGAGGCGCTGACGCTCAATTTCACGCGCCAGCGCCAGATCGCCCACCAGCTGCTCTCCCAGATGATCGGGCGCAAATGGGGCCGCATCATCAACATCACCGGAAAGTCCGAGCCCGAAGGCATCAACGGCGCGTTCTGCGCCAAGGCCGCGATGCATTCGTGGGCGAAGGGGCTGTCGCGCGCAGTGGGCAAGCACGGCATCACCGTCAACTGCATCCCGCCGGGGCGCATCCTGTCGGAACAGATCCTGCGCAACTACACGCCCGAGTACCGGCAATGGCAGTCCGAACACGAGATCCCGGTGGGCGAATACGGCAAGCCCGAGGACATCGCGAACCTGGTCTGCTTTCTCGTCTCTCCGCTTGCGCGCTACATCACCGGCGCAGTGATCCCGGTCGACGGCGGGCTGCGGCGCTACCAGTTCTAGGATGAGGAAGGACACAATGCGAAGATCCGCTTTCGCGATCGTCGCGCTGCTGCTCGCGTGCGCCGCGCAGGCGCAGTACCCGGGCAAACCGATCCGTCTGGTCGTGCCGTTTGCCCCCGGCGGCAGCTCCGAGATCGTCGCACGCTCGGTGGCGAACGAGATGTCGAAGACACTCGAGCTCGCAGTGGTACGACCTGCTGGCGCCCGCGAAGACCCCGGATGCGATCGTGAAGCGGCTCAGCGAGGAGGCCGCCCGAGCGGCACGATCGCCTGCGGTGCAGGAGCGGTTCGCGCACGACAGCGCGATACCGGTCGGGTCCACTGCGAAGGAGTTCGCCGATTTCATCGCGTTGGAACAGGCGCGCTGGAAGGAAGCGGTGCAGAAGGCGGGCATCAAGGCCGAGTAAAATCCGCACGAACCTGAACAACAACCAAGGAGCCGAACAATGAAGCTTTACTACTCACCCGGTGCCTGCTCGCTCTCGCCACATATCGTCGCGCGCGAAGCCGGCATCGCCATCGACCTGAAGAAGGTCGACCTGAAGGCGAAGAAACTGGCCAACGGCAGCGACTACAACGCGGTCAATCCGAAGGGCTACGTGCCGTTGCTCGAACTGGACAACGGCCAGCGCCTGACCGAAGTCCCGGTGATCGTGCAATACCTCGCCGATCAGAAGCCCGCGTCGGGTCTCGCGCCGATGGCAGGCACCATGGAGCGCTATCGCCTGCAGGAATGGCTCAATTTCATCGCCTCCGAACTGCACAAGACCTGGGGTGCGTTTTTCAACCCGAAAATCGGCGGTGACTGGAAACAGGCGACGCTCGACCGGCTGGGACTGCGACTGGACTACCTGGCCAAACAACTCGACGGCAAGCAGTACCTGATGGGCGAACGCTTCACCGTTGCGGATGCTTACGCCTTCACGATCCTCAACTGGGCGGGCATGACCGGAGTCGACCTCGGACGCTGGCCCGGCATCAAGGCCTACCACGCGCGCGTCGCGGCGCGTCCGAAGGTGCAGGAAGCGCTCAAGGCCGAAGGGCTGGTGAAATAGGTCATGGCTGCGACGCTGCCCACGCTGTTCATCTCGCACGGCTCGCCGATGCACGCGCTCGACGCGGGCGCGGTCGGCGAGGCGTGGGCGGCGCTCGGTGAACGCTATCCGCATCCGAAGGCGATGCTGATCGCCTCGGCGCACTGGGAAACAAACCTGCCGATGCTCACCGGGAACGCGAAGCCGGAAACGATCCACGATTTTTTCGGCTTTCCCGCGCCGCTCTACAAGATCCGTTACGCGGCGCCCGGCGCGCCGGAGATCGCCGCTCGCGCCCAGCAACTGCTCAAGGACGCCGGTTACACAGCGGCCATCGACGGCCTGCGCGGCCTCGATCACGGCGCGTGGTCGCCGCTGCTGCATTCCCATCCGAAAGCCGATGTGCCGGTGGTGCAGGTATCGCTGCAAACCCCGCTCGGCGCGCGCCATCACCTGCAACTCGGGCGTGCGCTCGCGCCGCTCGCCGATGAGGGCGTGCTGATCATCGGATCGGGCCAGACCACGCACAACCTGCGCGAGCGCACAGACACCGACCGGGCGATGCCCTACGTGCTCGAATTCCAGGCATGGATCAAGGACCGGCTGGAATCCGGCGCCACTGATGAACTCACCGATTACCGCAGCCGCGCGCCGCACGCTGCGCGCGCGCATCCGACCGAAGAGCACTTGCTGCCGCTGTTCGTCGCGCTCGGCGCGGCGAGCGGGCATCCGCGCATCGAGCGCGTATACGACGAGGTGGAAAACGGCGTGCTCGCGATGGACGCCTACCTGTTTCGCCCCACCTGAGCGTCAACCCGGCCTGTTCCGCTAAACTCCGTCGCCATGACGGATTGGGACGTGATCGTTGTCGGCGCAGGTAACGCCGCCTTGTGCGCGGCGCTGGCGGCGCGCGAGAAATGCGAACGCGTGCTGGTGCTCGAGCGCTCGCCCGAGGACGAATCGGGCGGCAACTCGCGATTTACCGCCGGCGCGATGCGCGTCGCCTATGCGGGTGTCGAAGACCTGCGCAAGCTGATGCCCGACCTCACCGACGAGGAAGTGGCGCGCACCGATTTCGGCACCTACACCGAAGCACAGTTCCTGGATGACATGGCGCGCGTCACGCAATACCGCTGCGACCCGGATCTCACCGAGATCCTGGTCAAGCGAAGCCTCGACACGTTGATCTGGATGCGATCCAAGGGCATGCGCTTCGTGCCGATTTACGGACGCCAAGCCTTCAAGATCGACGGCAGGTTCAGGTTCTGGGGTGGGCTGACGGTCGAGACGGTCGGCGGCGGGCCCGGACTGGTCGATACCTTCACGCAGGCGGCCAGGAAAAACGGCATCGAGATCTGGTACCGGGCGCGAGCCAGCGCGTTGTTGAACGACGACGGCGGCGTGCACGGCGTGCGCGTCAGGCGCGCCGGAAAATCGCTCGACGTGCGCGCTCGGGCGGTGGTGCTCGCGGGCGGCGGCTTCCAAGCCAACCCTGAATGGCGCGCGCGCTACCTCGGCCCGGGGTGGGAACTGGCGAAGGTACGCGGCACGCGCTTCAACACCGGCGACGTGATTGCGATGGCGCTCGAGATCGGCGCCGCGCCCACCGGCAACTGGTCGGGCTGCCATGCGGTGGGATGGGAGAGGAACGCGCCCGAGTTCGGCGACCTCGCGGTGGGCGACCAGTTCCAGAAACACTCCTACCCGTTCGGCATCATGCTGAATGCCAGTGGAAAGCGTTTCGTCGACGAGGGGGCGGACTTCCGCAATTACACCTACGCGAAATACGGCCGCGTGATCCTCGCCCAGCCCGGGCAGTTCGCCTGGCAGGTATTCGACCAGAAGGTGCTGTATCTGCTGCGCGACGAATACCGCATCCGCCAGGTGACCAAGCGCACGGCGAACACGCTCGAGGAGCTGGTGGGCAAGCTCGACGACGTGGATGCGACCGCGGCGCTCGACGAGCTCAGGCGCTACAACGCCGCAGTGCAGGCGCAAACGCCGTTCAACCCCAACGTGAAGGACGGGCGCGCGACCAAGGGGCTCGCGGTAGACAAGTCCAACTGGGCGAATACGCTGGATACGCCGCCGTTCGAGGCTTACGCAGTGACCTGCGGCATCACCTTCACATTCGGAGGACTGCGCATCAACACCGGCGCGCAGGTACTCTCCACCGACGGCGAGCCGATCCCGGGACTCTACGCGGCGGGCGAGCTGGTCGGCGGGATCTTCTATTTCAACTACCCGGGCGGCACCGGCCTCACCAACGGCGCGGTGTTCGGGCGCATCGCGGGCGCCAACGCCGCTGCGAGCGGGTGAGGAAGAGACGCGCGACGGCGCGGGACCTCGGCCTCACCAAGGCGGAGTTCGCCGTACTGCGGCGATTGAGCACGCCTGCGAAGATCCAGAATTTCCTGTTCAGGCTGAAGCAGAACTTCGAGCCCAAGGGCGACACCTGCCGCTCGGTGCGCACCGTGCTGCGCGAGGGCAACGCGCATTGCATCGAGGGCGCGATGGTGGCCGCGGCGGCCTTGTGGGTGCACGCGGAGCCGCCGCTGCTGTTCGACCTGCGCGCGGTGAAGGACTCGGACCATGTCGTGGCCCTGTTTCGCCGCCGCGGGCACTGGGGTGCGCTATCAAAGACCAACGGGCCCGGCCTGCGCTATCGCGATCCCGTCTACCGCAACCTGCGCGAACTGGCGATGTCCTTCGTCCACGAATACGCGAACAAGCGCGACCGCAAGACGCTGCGTGAATATTCCGTCGCGTTCGACCTGCGGCGCATCGACCCGAAGATCTGGGTCACCGGCGAGAAGGACGCCTGGGAAGTCGGCGAACAACTCGACGACGCGCGCCACTACCGCCTGATGGGCCGCGCGCAGGAGAAACTGCTGATGCGCCGCGATCCGTACGAGAGCAGGGTTGCCGGCATCACCCAGTATCGCCGGCCGCGCAAATCGAAGCGGCACGACAGCACCTATACTTGACAATGATCGGGGAAACCGCATGAATCGCCTTCTCGGCTACCTTGCCGCACTCCTGTTCGCGGCCGGTGCGCATGCCGCCTGGCCGGAAAAGCCGATCCGTTTCATCATCCCCTCGGTCGCCGGCGGCTCGCCCGATGTGCTGATGCGCATCCTCACCGCCGAGATGTCGAAGTCGATGGGCGCGGTGTTCGTGGTCGAGAACAAGCCGGGCGCAAGCTTCACCATCGGCACGCTCGACATCGTGCGCGCCGCGCCCGACGGCTACACGATCGGCTACGGCAACATCGTGTCGCTGGCGATCAACAGGTCGTTGCTGGCGAAGATACCCTACGACGTGGAAAAGGACCTGACGCTCATTTCCAACTGTGTGCGCGTGTTCAACCTGCTCGCGGTGAACAACAATCTGCCGGTCCGCTCCGTGAACGAGTTGATCGATTATGCGAAGCGGAACCCCGGAAAACTGGTGATGGCCTCGCCCGGCAACGGCACGACCGGGCACCTGGGTGGCGAACTGTTCAAGTCGATGACCGGCACGTTCATCCTGCACGTTCCGTACCGCGGCAGCCCGCAGGCGATCAATGACCTGATTGCGGGCGAGGTACAGATGATGTTCGACAACCTGTCATCGATCACGCCGCACGTGAAATCGGGCCGCGTACGCGGTCTCGCCGTGTCGGGCCCGCGCCGTTCAGCGGTCTTCCCAGATCTTCCGACGATCGCCGAAGCGGGCGTACCGGGCTATGAAACCGTCGCCTGGGGCGGCGTGATCGGGCCGGCCAACCTCCCCCGCGAAATCGTGGCCAGACTCCACGCTGAGATCAGAAAGGCACTCGCCTCGCCCACCGTACTCGAGCGCTACAGGAACCTGGACACCGAGGCCGACGGCGGGACGCCTGAGGAGTTCGTGGCGCTGGTGCGCAGGGAAACGCCCAAGTGGGCGGATGTGGTGCGCCGCGCCAACGCGAAGATCGACTGACTGGAGACCGGGAATGGCCGAGCGCTATCACCTGCTGATCCGCAATGCGACCGTCGTCGATGGCACGCGCGCACCACGCTTTGCTGCCGACATCGCCGTGCGCCACGACCGCATTGCAAGGATCGGCCGGCTCGATGACGCTGCGGCCGATCTCGAGATCGATGCATCCGGCAAGGTGGCGGCGCCCGGGTTCATCGACGCGCACACCCACGATGATCGCCTGATGCTTTCTGCGCCGGAGATGGCGCCCAAGATCAGCCAGGGCGTCACTACGGTGGTCGCGGGCAACTGCGGCATCAGCCTCGCGCCGATGCCCGCCGGCAGGCGCCCGCAAACCGTACCGCCGCTCGACCTGCTCGACGAGGACGGAGGCTGGTACCGGTTTCCGACCTTCCGCGCCTATGTCGAGGAACTGCAGGCAAAACCGGCCGCGACCAATTGCGCGCTGCTGGTCGGCCACAGTTCGTTGCGCGTGGCGGAGATGAACGACCTGGGGCGGCCGGCAAACGCGGACGAGGTCACGCGCATGCGCGAGCGGGTGCGCGAAGCGCTGCTGGCCGGCGCGGTCGGCGTCTCGACCGGGCTGTATTACGAGCCCGCGAGCGCGGCGAGCACCGAAGAGGTGATCGAAATCTGCAAGCCTCTCGCGGAATTCGGCGGGATCTATTGCACGCACATGCGCGACGAGGCCGACCGGGTGATCGATTCGCTGGAGGAAACCTTCCGCATCGGGCGCGAGGTCGGCGTGCCGGTGGTGATTTCTCACCACAAAGTGGTGGGGCTGCCGAACCATGGGCGCTCGCCGGAAACCCTGGCGTTGATCACCGAACGCATGAAATCACAGTCGATCTGCCTTGACTGCTATCCCTATTCGGCCTCCTCCACCATCCTCACCGTGAGCCGCACCGCGGTCGCGTCCAAGGTGCTGGTCACGTGGTCGAAACCGCACCCCGAGTTCAGCGGCATGGACCTGGACGAAGTGGCGAATCGTATGGGTCTGGCGAAGGACGCGGCGGTCGAGAAGCTGCTGCCGGCGGGCGCGATCTATTTTTCGATGGATGAGGCGGACGTGCAGCGCATCCTCGCCTTCGAGCACACCATGGTCGGTTCCGATGGCCTGCCGCACGATGCCGCGCCGCATCCGCGCCTGTGGGGGACCTTTCCGCGCGTGCTCGGCCACTATGCGCGCGGCCTGGGACTGTTTCCGCTCGAAACGGCGGTCTACAAGATGACCGGCCTCACCGCGAAGAACTTCGGCCTGAAGGATCGCGGCGTGCTCAAGGAAGGCGCGTTCGCCGACATCACGGTGTTCGATGCGGGCACGGTGGACGAATCAGCGACCTTCGCCAAACCGATCCAGGCCGCGAAGGGCATCGACACGGTCGTCGTCAACGGACAGGTCGCCTGGCGCGGCGGGAAACCGGGCGGTGCGCGCGCTGGGCGCGTGCTGCGCCGCTCGGCCTGCTGATCTTCGCGGCCGTCACAACACGGCCCGTACAATGGCCGCATGCCCAGCGTCGATCCGCCCTATTCCGGTCTCACGCCCGAACGCGTGCTCGACGCGCTCGACAGCGTCGGCGTGCGCGGCGACGGGCGGCTGCTCGCGCTGAACAGCTACGAGAACCGCGTCTACCAGGTGTGGCGCGACGAAGAGCTCCCGGTGGTGGCCAAGTTCTACCGACCGGCGCGCTGGACCGACGCACAGATACTCGAGGAACACGCGTTTACCGCGGAGCTGGCGGCGCGCGAGGTCCCTGTGGTGGCGGCGATGGAACTCGAAGGCCGGACCCTGCACGAATTCCAAGGCTTCCGTTTCGCGGTGTTTGCACGGCGTGGCGGCCGCCCGCCGGAACTGGAAGACCCGAGCGTGCTCGAATGGATCGGCCGCTTCCTCGGGCGCATCCACGCGGTCGGCGCGGCATCGGCTTTTCGCGAACGCCCGGCACTGGACATCGCGAGTTTCGGCGACGAACCGCGCGAGTACCTGCTCGCACACGATTTCATCCCCTCAGAGCTTTGCGACGCGTGGACCAGCGCGGTCGACATGGCGCTCGGACGGGTGCGTTCCGCCTTCGAGAACGCGAGCGGTGCGCGCAAGCTGCGCCTGCACGGCGATTGCCACGCCGGCAACATCCTATGGACCCCGGACGGTCCGCATTTCGTCGACCTCGACGACAGCCGCACCGGCCCCGCGGTGCAGGACCTGTGGATGCTGCTCTCGGGCGAGCGCGCGGTGGCCGAACAGCAGCTCGGCAAACTGCTCGAGGGTTACGAGATCTTCCGCGAATTCGACCGGCTCGAACTGCTGTTGATCGAACCGCTGCGCACGCTGCGGCTGATCCATTACTCGGCGTGGATCGCGCGGCGCTGGGACGACCCGGCGTTTCCGGCGGCCTTTCCGTGGTTCAACACGCCACGCTACTGGCAGGACCGAATCCTGGAACTGAAGGAGCAGGCCGCGCTGATGGACGAGGCCCCGCTGCGCGCGTGAACTGCATGCAGTTCACGTGTAGCGCTGCCTGATGTATTCCTTGTCGCGGACGTTCATCGTAACCTCACGGTGTCGTCATCTCATCAGGCTGGGCAGGTAGAGCGAAATCGCGGGGAACGTGACCAGGATCGCCAGGCGTATGCAGTCGACCGCGACGAACGGCATCACGCCGCGAAACACAGTGCCGGTCGGCACCTCAGGCAGCAGCGTAGCGAGCACGAACAGGTTCATGCCGACCGGCGGGCTGATCAGCCCGATCTCGACCACGCAGACGATCAGGATGCCGAACCAGACCGGATCGAAGCCCAGGTGCACGATGAGCGGGAAGAATATCGGCACCGTGAGCAGGATCATGGAGAGCTCCTCCATCGCCGTGCCGAGGATCACGTAAATGACCATGATCGCCGCGACCACCATGATCGGGTGCAGGTCGAAACGCGACACCAGGGCCTTGAGGTCGTTCGGCATGGTGGTGATGTTGACGAACTCGGCGAACATCAGCGCGCCGATCAGGATCAGGAACAGCATCGAGGTCGTGCGCGCGCTCTCGACCAGCGAGGCGTACAGCGTCTTCCAACTGAGAACGCCCCGGGAAATGGCAAACACCATGGCGCCGATGGCGCCGACCGCGGCGCCCTCGACCGCAGTGAAGACGCCGCCGTAAATGCCCCCCATCACCAGCACGAACAGCGCGATGACGCTGGTCACGCCCTTGTAGATCATCGCCAGCCCGAATACGGCGAACGCCCCGATCACCGCTGCATCGTCGCCCTCAAGCCAGCCCAGCTTGTTCGCCGCCAGCAGGACCGCTCCGACGCCCGCAAACCAACCTATCCCCTGCAGCGTCGCGAATCGCTCGCGCCACGGCATGCGTTCGCCCGGCGGCCCGGCCTTCGGATCGCGCCAGGTGACGTACTGCACCGCGAGGCAGAGCAGCAACGTGGCCAGGATTCCGGGCAGGACGCCCGCGGCGAACAGCTTGCCGATGTTGGTCTCGGTCATGATCCCGTAGATCACCATGATCGTGGAAGGCGGGATCAGGATGCCGAGCGTGCCGCCCGCCGCGATGGCGCCGGTCGACAGGTAATCGGCATAGCCGAACTTCTTCATCGATGGATAGGCGACCTTCGCGAAGGTCGCCGCGGTGGCGATCGAGGAGCCGCAGATCGCGCCGAAGCCGGCGCAGCCGGCGATGGTGGCCATCGCCAGTCCGCCGCGAAAGTG
>JADGRQ010000023.1 GCA_017880775.1 Burkholderiales bacterium
ATGCCCTGCCCTCCTACGTCGCCAATAAGCCCATGTATGTCTGGGCATACGATCCAACCCACTTTTATGGTTCCAAATCCATATTCACCTGCCCGACCGCTTATTCCCAGGGTATTGCCTCCGAGGACGCGGTCGCGGCTACAGATAAGCATGACATGATTCCGGGTGTCCGTCCGTTGTTCCAGTATGCGATGAACTCAAAGTCCATCGCCAACGAGAATATCAGCTTGGGTGGACCAAAGACCCTGCGAATCAACATGGTGGCCCATCCCTCATCCTTCGTGCTTTTTTCCGATGTTCGCAATCGTTCCGCCGAGACACCATTTTCTCCCCTGGGCGATGCCAATCAGTTTATCCTCGCCACCCCGCATGGCTACACCTCACGCTTTTCCTCGCGGCATGGTCAGGGCGGGCTCATGACCTTCAGCGACGGCCATGCGGCTTACTTCAAATACGGCTACGTCGTGTCTGACGGCGCCGCCGTTACCGCATCTGGTCCGACGTCTGGCCGAGCGGTCGCCGCCGGTCACGACCCCGGCCGCGCCGACATCAACTGGGATTGCGCGGGGAATCCAGTCATTAATTAATGTTTAGGCGCGATACCTTTGCAGATCTGGCCAATCAGATTAACCTCCTGCGTTTGCATTTGAACTTGCTTCGGGCTTCGTTTGTTCGGCCGTTCTTGTTCGCGGTCATCACCGGCGCAGTCTTCACCACAACTGTATTCGCCAAGGGTGACGCTGCACGTGTCCACGACGCCGACGGCGCCTGCGCCGACCAGGAAATCGATATTGATTTCGCCGCCGACCACGCCGATGACGCGCAGACTGTCGGCGCGCTGGCGCACGACCTCACGCAGGAACGCCATCGGCGAGCGCTGCATATTGGCGCTCATCACCAGGCGCGTGCCGCTCTTCACCTGGGTGGCAGCCTCTTCCAGGGTCTTCAGCTTGTCCTGCATAGGCTTCTCCGGAGTCCAGAACTGCAACAATAGCGCGTTTTAAGCCGGAGTGCGGGATCGGGCAGGATCTGCCGGAATGGACGCACGACGACTGCCCTTGAGATTGGTGCCGCTAGTCTGGATTGAACAGACAATCAGCCGATTACGAATTTAGGAATTCTACGCCCGCACCTACAGAACACGTAGAGTCGGCGTAGAATCGTAGAAAAGGAAAAGGGTTGCAGCGATGCAGCCCTTTATTTTATTTGGCGCGCCCGGCAGGAATCGAACCCACGACCCCCTGGTTCGTAGCCAGGTACTCTATCCAACTGAGCTACGGGCGCGTTTTGAGCCGCGAATTATAGCAAAGTTGGCGGAGAGGGAGGGATTCGAACCCTCGATACGGCGCAAACCGTATAACGCCTTAGCAGGGCGCCCCCTTCGGCCACTCGGGCATCTCTCCGAACGGCGAATTATAGGCCCCTCACACCCGGTCGAGGTCGAAGACCTTGTGCAGCACGCGCACCGCGAGCTCGGTGTATTTCTCCTCGATCACCACCGAGATCTTGATCTCTGAGGTCGAGATCATCTGGATATTGATCCCCTCCTCGGCCAAAGTCCGGAACATCTGCGCGGCAATCCCCGCGTGCGAGCGCATGCCCATGCCGACGATCGACACCTTGGCGATGCCCTCGTTGCCGGTCACGTCCCTGCACTTGATGTGCGGCTGGACCTGTTCCTTCAGGATCTTCATGGCCTTGGGCATGTCGCCGCGCCCGAGCGTGAACGAAAGGTCGGTGCTGCCATCGTGGCTGACGTTTTGCACGATCACGTCGACGTTGATGCCCGCATCGGCGATCGGGCCGAGGATGGCATAGGCGATGCCGGGCTTGTCGGGCACCGAGTGCACCGTGATCTTGGCCTCGTCGCGTTGCGCGGCGACGCCGGAGATGATTGCTTTTTCCATCGCCATGTGCGGATCTTCCTCGAAAGTGATGAGTGTGCCGGACCGGGACTCTTCCTCTACGGGCAGCATCGGGTCGGTGAGGCTCGAAAGCACGCGTGTCGGCACACGGAACTTGCCGGCGAACTCAACCGAGCGGATCTGCAGCACCTTGGAGCCGAGGCTCGCCATCTCGAGCATCTCTTCGAAAGTGACGTTGCGCAGGCGGCGCGCGTCTGGCTCGATGCGCGGATCGGCGGTGTAGACGCCTTCCACATCGGTGTAGATCTGGCATTCGTCGGCCTTCAGCGCCGCGGCGAGGGCCACCGCCGACGTGTCCGAGCCGCCCCGGCCGAGCGTGGTTATGTTGTCCTCGCCGTCGATGCCCTGGAAGCCCGCGACCACCGGCACGCGCCCCGCAGCAAGATCGCCGCGCAGGCGCACTTCATCAATCGAGTCGATGCGCGCGCGTGTGTGGGCCGAGTCGGTCAGCACCTTCACCTGCCAGCCGGTGTAGCTGCGCGCCTTCACCCCGAGCTCGAGCAGCGCCATCGCCAGCAGGCCGATTGTGACCTGCTCGCCGGTCGAGGCGATCACGTCGAGTTCGCGCGGATCGGGCTGCGCCTGAATCTCCTTTGCGAGCGCGATCAGGCGGTTGGTCTCGCCCGACATCGCGGAAGGGACCACCACCACGTCATGGCCTGCCGAACGCCACTTGGCGACGCGGCGCGCGACGTTCCTGATGCGCTCGACCGAGCCGACCGAAGTACCGCCGTATTTCTGGACGATGAGGGACATGCCGCGGTGCCAAAAAAAGATGACGAGTTTACCGGAAAACAACGCTGAATTCGAGGGTTAGAGAGCTTTTTGCGGTGGCGGAAGGGGTGGGATTCGAACCCACGAGGGCTTGCGCCCTGCCGGTTTTCAAGACCGGTGCATTAGACCACTCTGCCACCCTTCCCCGCGCTTGACTTTCCGACCGGCGGCCCCATTTTACCGGTAGGGTATCCCTTTGCGGTTGAAGGACTTTCGCGGTTGCAACCCGCCGGCGATTTGGTAGTCTAATGGGACGTTACGAACCAAGGAGAGGCATATGAAACCCGAGTTGCAACCGATCCGTTCCACCCAGAACGCCTACGGCGAGAACATTCCGCCGGTCGCCTACGATCCGCAGAACACAGCCGCGGAAACACGCGTTTCCGACGGGCATCGCGTCCTGCGCAATACCTACTGGCTGCTCGCCGTCAGCCTCGTGCCGACGGTGATCGGCGCGGCCATCGGCACCAACATCGACCTCACGTTCCTGCGCGCGAGCCCGATGATCTCGTTCTTCGCGATCCTCGGCATCTTCTATGGCTGGATCTTTGCGATCGAGAAGAACCGCGACAGCGCAATCGGCGTCGGCCTCCTGCTCGGCTTCACGCTGTTCATGGGCCTGCTGCTCGGGCCGCTGCTGCAGAGGGTGCTGGGTTTCAGCAACGGCATCCAGCTGGTGATGATGGCCGCAGGAGGCACGGCGGCGGTGTTCTTCGCCATGGCGTCAATTGCCACCACCACCAAGCGCGATCTTTCCGGCATGGGCAATTTCCTCGCCATCGGCGCGATCGTGATCATGCTGGCGGTGGTCGCAAACGTGTTCTTCGCCAGCCCGGTGCTGTACCTCGTCCTGGTAGGCGCGTTCGTGATTTTCAGCTCGCTGCTGATCCTTTGGCAGGTGAACGCGGTGGTACGCGGCGGGGAGACCAACTACATCTCGGTGACTCTGTCGCTGTATGTCGCGATCTACAACCTGTTCACCAGCCTGCTGCAGTTGCTGGGAATATTCGGCGGCAATAGCGACTGACGCCTTGCCGCGCGAGACCAAGGCCGCCTGCGGGCGGCCTTTCTTTTTTCTCTGGTGGTTTGCCGCCCTCGCATTGGCGGCGCTGCCCGGCTGCAAGGCGATCCAGAGTCCGGAGCGCAATTTCGCGCCGCCCGCCGCGCACGAACCCACGCCCGAGTTGACGGGAGTGCCCGAGATCGCGAAGGCGCTGCGCACCGGCGGCTACGTGGTCTACATGCGCCACGGGCGCACCAACCGCGACGAGATCGAGCTGGAAGCAAAGAGCCGCGAGACCGGCCGCTTCTCCATCGATGACTGCTCGACCCAGCGCAACCTCAGCGCCGAGGGACTCGCCGGGGTCCGCGCCGCCGGCGCGGGCTTCAAACGCTTCGGCCCGCCGGTCGCGCGCTTCGTTTCGAGCCGCTACTGCCGCGTGGCGCAGACCGCGCGCATGTTCGCCGACCAGATCGAGTGGTCCGAGTTCCTGACCTCGGAAGGGCCGGTCGTGAAATCCCCGGAACGCATCGCAGGCGTGCGCGCGCTGCTCGCCACTCGCCCGCCCGCGGGAATGAACCACATGCTGTTCACGCACCAAGGCATTTTCTTCGAGGCAACCGGGCTGACGGTGCAGGAGGGGTGGGCGGTCGTGCTCATTCCGGGGAATTACCGGCGCGTGATCGCGCGCATCGCACCGGAGGACTGGGCGAGGCTTGCGGCAGTTCGCTGATCGCGTCAGTCCGCCGGGCGATCGCGATCGAACACTGCGATGCTCTCAACGTGCGCTGTGTGCGGAAACATGTTCACCACCCCGGCCGCTGAGAGCGTGAAACCGCTGGCGTTGACCAGCACCCCCGCGTCTCGCGCGAGAGTCGCCGCGTCGCAGGAAACGTAGACGATACGGCGCGGCCATTCCTGGGTGAGCGCCTTGACCATGCCCATCGCACCCTCTCGCGGCGGGTCGATCAGCAGTTTGTCGAATGGGCCGTGCTTGCCCAGCGCAGCCGCGCCGGCAACGAACAGGTCCGCGACCTCGAAGCTTGCGCCGGCGGCGAGGCCGTTCAGCACCGCGTTGCTGCGCGCGCGTTCGATCAATCCGGCGCTGCCCTCCAGTCCGATCACGCGCGCCCCGCTCCGCGCGATCGGCAGCGTGAAGTTGCCCAGGCCGCAGAACAGGTCGGCGATGTGCTCGCCAGGCCGCGGGTCGAGCAGCCGCAGCGCGCGGCGCACCAGCATCCGGTTGACGCCGTGGTTCACCTGCGTGAAGTCGGTGGGCGCGAACTCGATGCGCACGCCGAATTCCGGCAGTTCGTAATACAGGCCCGGCGCCTGCGCCGGATGAAACGGAGCTGCGCTGGCGGGCCCGGCCGGCTGCAGCCAGACCCAGGCGCCGCTTGCTTCAGCGAATCCGCGCAGCCGCTCGGCGTCAGACGCGGATAGAGGATCGAGGTGGCGGAACACCAGCACGTCGACCGCATCGCCGACCGCGACCTCGATCTGCGGCATGCGGGCGCGCGACTCGAACGCGCTGATCAGCGCGCGCAGTTGCGGAATCAGGCGCGAAACGCGCGGCGGCAGCACCTCGCAACTCGCCATGTCGGCCACGTAGGTCGATTTGCGCTCGCGGAAGCCCACCAGTGCGCCGCCCTTTTTTGCCACGTAGCGCACTGAGAGCCGCGCGCGGTGGCGGTAGCCCCATTCCTCGCCGTACACCGCGGGGAGCAGCATCCCGGCGCTCACCTTCCCGATGCGCGCGAGGTTGTCCTCCAGTTCGCGCTGCTTGGCTGCGACCTGCGCGCGGGCGCCCGCATGCTGTAGCGCGCAGCCGCCGCAGGTGCCAAAATACTCGCAGCGCGGCGTGCGGCGGTCGGGGCTTGCGCGCAGCATTTCTGCCGTGCGGGCAAGATCGTAGGAAGGCTTTTCCCCGGTCAGATCGGCACGCACCCGTTCGCCGGTCAGCGCGCCCTCGACGAACACCACCTTTCCGTCGCGGCGCGCGACGCCGCGCCCCTGCGTGTCGAGGGACTCGATCTCCAGCTCGAAACTCACGGGGAAACAGGCTTTTCCGGCCAGCGCTCAAGGAACTCGCGCCAGTGCGGCGCCGACGCTTCCGTTGCAATGCGCTCGAGCGTGGTTCGCACCAGATGTGCCTCGCGCGCGCAGTGTTCCGCCGTGTACCGGCCACGCTGGCGCTGAAAACGCAGGTACAGCAGGTAAGTGTTGAGCGCGTCAGCTTCGCAATAATTGCGGATTTCAGCCATCTTGCCGGCCTGGTAGGCGGGCCACACCGCTGCGCCCCCGATGCCGATCTTGCCCGCCAGCCCGGCGAGCCGCGCCACGTCATCGAGCGGCGCATTGTTGCGCGGCTGGTACATCGCGAGCACGTCCATCAGGTCGAGGTGCCGGGCGTGGTACCTGCTTACGTAATTGTTGAAGCGGAAATCGCGGTCTTCGTCGCCCTGCTCCCAGAAACGCGGCGCATCGACTCCCGCGATCAGCCCCCTGTAATTCAGCACCGGCAGGTCGAATCCGCCGCCATTCCAGGACACCAGCTGCGGCGTGTACTTCTCGATGCCGTCGTAGAACTTCTGGATCGCCGCGCGCTCGTCGCGCTCGGGCTCGCCGATGGAGAAGATCTTCAGCCCGTCGGCGTCGCGCAGCACGCACGAGATGACGACCACGCGGTGCAGGTGCGGGGCGAGGAAATCGCTGCCGCTCTGCGCACGCCGCTTCTGAAACGCAACCTCCGCGACCTCGTGGTCGGGCAGCGCACCGGGCAACTCGTACAGGCGCCGGATGCCCGCGACATCCGGGACCGTCTCGATGTCGAACGCGAGGACTGGAGTCAATCCGGAAACACTCCGGTCGAGAGATAGCGGTCGCCGCGGTCCGGGATGACCGTGACGATGGTCGCATTTCTCGTTTCCGCGTTCACCTGCAGCGCCGCCCACACTGCTCCGCCCGCCGAGATGCCGGCAAAAATGCCTTCTTCGCGTGCCAGGCGCCGCGTCGTGTCTTCCGCATCCGCCTGGCTGACGAAGATCATGCGGTCGACCCGCGGCTTCTCGAAAATCTTCGGCATGTAGGCTTCGGGCCATTTCCGGATCCCGGGGATCTGCGAGCCTTCCGTCGGCTGGCAGCCGACGATCTGGATCTTGGCGCTCTTTTCCTTCAGGAACTTCGACACGCCCATGATCGTGCCGGTCGTACCCATGCTGGAGACGAAATGCGTGATCCCGCCGTGGGTGTCGCGCCAGATTTCCGGCCCGGTGCCTTCGTAATGCGCCGCCGTATTGTCCGGATTGGCGAACTGGTCGAGCATCACGCCCTTGCCGTCGGCGACCATGCGATCGGCGAGGTCGCGTGCGGACTCCATGCCGCCCGTCTTCGGCGTGAGCACGATCTCGGCGCCGAAGGCACGCATCGTCTGGCGCCGCTCGACCGACAGGTGCTCGGGCATGACCAGCACCATGCGGTAGCCGCGCAATGCCGCCGCCATCGCGAGACCGATGCCGGTATTACCGCTGGTCGCCTCGATCAGCGTGTCGCCCGGCTTGATGGCGCCGCGCTTTTCCGCCCGCACGATCATCGAAAGCGCCGGCCGGTCCTTCACCGAGCCGGCCGGATTGTTGCCCTCCAGTTTGGCAAGCACGACGTTGCCGCGCCGCTCGTCATCAGCACCGGGCAGGCGCAGCAGACGCACCAGCGGTGTCTCGCCGATGAAGTCCTCGATGGTGCGGTACTTTGCCATCAGGCGCTGCGCTTCTCGAAAAGCGCCCTCGCGTATTGCTCCACACCTTGCCCGACGCCGCGGAACGCACCGGAGTAGCCCGCCGCACGCAGCAGGCCGAGGTCGGCCTGCGTGTAGCTCTGGTACTTGCCGCGCAACGCGTCGGGAAAGGTGATGTATTCGATCACGCCCTGCGCCACCAGTTCGCCGAGCGCGAGCGGCGGTTCGCCGCGCGCGGCGCGCACGCCGTTCACAGCTGCGCGCGCCACGTCGTTGAAGGTCTGCGTACGCCCCGTGCCGCAGTTGTAGATGCCCGAGAGTTCGCGCCGCTCGAGAAAATGCAGGTTCACGCTGACCACGTCGTCGACATGGACGAAATCGCGCAACTGCTCGCCGGCCGCATAGCCGCCGCTGCCTTCGAACAGCTTCACCTTGCCGGTGTCGAGGAACTGGCGCGTGGCATGGTAAGCGATCGAAGCCATGCGTCCCTTATGGGCTTCGTTGGGACCGTAGACGTTGAAGTAGCGAAAACCCGCGACCTGCGCGGAAAGGTCGGGGAGCCGCCGCCGCACCAGCTGGTCGAACAGGAACTTGGAGTAGCCGTAGATGTTGAGCGGCGATTCGCAGCTCCGCTCCTCGCGAAACAGGGTGCCCGCGCCATACACGGCCGCGGAAGAGGCATACAGCAACGGGATCTCCTCGGCCTGGCACCAATCGAGCAGCGCACGGGAGTACTCGTAGTTGTTCGCCATCATGTAGCGCCCGTCGGTCTGCATGGTGTCGGAGCACGCGCCCTGGTGGAGCACGGCGTCGATCCCGCCCTCGAACTCGTGGGCGCGCAGGCGCGCGAGGAAATCGCGTTTGTCCAGATAGTCCTCGAACTCGCAGTCGACGAGGTTGCGGAACTTGTCGGCGTTTTCGAGGTTGTCGACCGCGAGGATCTCGCTGACGCCCGCGCGGTTCAGGCCCGCGATCAGCCGCGATCCGATGAATCCGGCGGCGCCGGTGACGACGTAGGACATAGCTTATCCGAACAGTTCTTTCTTGGTGACGACTGCTGTGCCGAGCTTGCCGACCACGATGCCGGCGGCACGATTGGCGATGCGCACCGCCCGCTCGAGCTTCACGCCCGCGGCGAGCATCGTGCCGAGCGCGGCAATCACCGTGTCACCCGCGCCGCTCACATCGTACACTTCGCGCGCATCGGCCGGGACGTGCATCACCTTCCCCTGCGTGTACAGGGTCATGCCGTCGCCACCGAGCGTGAGCAGCAACGCTTCGAGCCTGAGATTCCTGCGCAGCCGCTGTGCGCGGCGCTCCAAATCGGCTTGCGTCTTCCAGCTTCCAATCACGTCGCGCAGTTCCTTGACGTTAGGCGTGACGATGTGGGCGCCGGTGTAGCGAGACCAGTCGTCACCCTTCGGGTCGACCAGCACCTTCTTCCCGGCCTCGCGCGCCAGGCGGATCATCCGCGCGATGTGCGCAAGCCCTCCCTTGCCGTAGTCCGAGAGGATCACGAGATTGCACGATGGCATCGCGGCCGTGAAATCGGCGAGCTTCGAGGCGAGCACCTCGCGCGACGGTGCGGTCTCGAAGTCGATGCGAAGAAGCTGCTGCCGTCGCCCGAGGACGCGCAGCTTCTGCGTCGTCTTGATCGACCTGTCGGTATGGAAATTGACGCGTACGCCGGCCTCTTCGGAGATCCGCCCGAGCAGGCGACCTTCATCGTCGTCGCCCACGACCGACAGCAGCTGGGTTCTGGCGCCCAGCGTCGCACAGTTGCGCGCCACGTTCGCGGCGCCGCCCGGCCGCGCCTCCTCGCGCTTGATCAGTACGACCGGCACCGGCGCCTCGGGCGAAATGCGCTCGACCTCACCGAACCAGTAGCGGTCGAGCATCACGTCGCCGACCACCAGCACGCGCGCCTTGTTCGTATCCGGACTCTTCACGTCGCTTTCTCCATCGATCACGGCGCGAGGTCGAATTCTTCGGTGCGGCGCGGTGGATAGCTCTCCCACCCGCCGCACCCCGGACAGTGCCAATGGAACTGGCGCGCCTTGAAACCGCAGTTCTCGCAGCGGTAGCGCGCCAGGCGCCGCGTGTGGCCGTGCACCAGGTTTCTCACCATCTCGAGGTCGCGCCTGCGTTCAGGCGATGTTGCCGTGACGATCTGCGCCTCGAGCAGCCGATCGAGGCCGAGCAGCGTGGGATTGCGGCGCAGCTCGTCGCGCACCAGCTTGTAAGCGGCTTCCGCCCCTTTCGTGTCGAGCGTGTACTGGAACACCGTATCGAGAAGATCGAGCGACGGATAGCGCTCCAGGTAGCCTGCGATAAGCGTCAGCCCTTCGTCGAGCCGGCCCTGGTCGCGGTGAGCCTCGAGCAGCCGCTGCGCGGCCAGCGCGAGATAGGCGGGACTCTGCGACTCGATGCGCTTCCAGGCCTCGATCGCGGCATCGATGTTGCCGGCGGCGCGCTCCAGGTCTCCAAGTTGCAGGCTCGCGCGCACCGATTTGCGGTTCGCAGCCAGCGCGGCCTCCAGGTTGGCGCGAGCGCTATCGGGCCGCGAATGCGTCACGTCGCCGCTTGCCAGTTCGCAGCGGAAATGCGCGATCTCCCGCCCGCGCGATTCACCCGTCTCGGCGGCGATACGCTCGGCCATCGCGATCGCGCGCGGCCAGTCCTTTTCCTGCTGGTAGATCTCGAGCAGGTGGGCGCGCGCCTCGCCCCCCTGCGGGCCGTCCTGCAGGCTCGAAAACGATGCCTCGGCCCGATCGAGGATGCCCGCTTTCAGGTAGTCCTCGCCGACCGCGAACAGCGCCGCCCGGCGCTGCTCCGGGCGAAGGTTGGCCCGCTCGAGCAGGTTCTGGTGCATGCGGATGGCGCGGTCATACTCGCCGCGACGCCGGAACAGGCCCCCCAGCGCGAAATGCAAATCGAGCGTCTCCGGATCGACCTTGACCACCTCGATGAAGGCTTCGATCGCCTTGTCGGGCTGCTCGTTGAGCAGGAAGTTGAGTCCCTTGAAATACGACCGCGGCAGCGCGCGCGAATCCCTCAGCAGGTGCTGGATGTCCACGCGCGCGGCCAGCCACCCAAGCCCGAAGAAGATCGGGAACCCGAGCAACCACCAGTATTCGAACTCCATCGCTCTTCAGGCGTCCACCGCCGGGGGCGAGGCCGCCGGAACGGCTTGCGCAGGCGCGCCCGATTCGCGCCTCAACTGCTGGATCTCGCGGCGCTGCCGCAGCCAGCCGCCGAGCATCGCGGCGGCGCCTAAAGCGGTACCGGCGACAAAAAACGCCAGCAGCAGCGCCACCAGCGGCGCCTGCCAGGCGAGGTCGAAGAAAAAGCGCAGCGTCACCGGCTCGGTGTTCTTCACAGCGAATGCGAGCAGGAACAGAAAGATGAGGAAACGTACCGTCCAGGTGATCGCGCGCATGTTGGGTTCCTGCCCGCAAGCTTCGATGACGCGCCGGCGGCAAGGCGCGCGCCGCTAGAGGCCGTTAGGACGATGGCTTGCCGTCGCCGTCTTCCATGCCGTCGACCCGCTCGCGCAGTTCCTTCCCGGCCTTGAAGTGCGGCACGTATTTCTCCGGCACGTGCACCTTCTCGCCGGATTTCGGATTGCGCCCGACGCGCGGCGGCCGGTAGTTCAGGCCGAAGCTGCCGAATCCGCGGATCTCGATGCGATGTCCGCTCAGCAGACTGTGCGTCATCGCATCGAGAATCATTTTCACCGCGTACTCGGCGTCTTTCGCCACCAGCTGCGGGTAGCGCTGCGCGAGCCGCGCGATCAGTTCGGACTTGGTCATGCCCGGCCTTCTCCCTGAAGCGTCATTCTGGCGGAGCTGAAATCCGCTATTGGTTCGGGGTGTCGTCGTGGCCGTCGAGCTTCGCCCGCAGCAGCGCGCCCAGATTGGTCGAGCCCGAGGCGCTGGCCGCGTTCTCGGTGCGCAACTGCTTCATCGCGTCGGTCTCCTCGGCCATGTCCTTGGCCTTCACCGACAGGTTGATCGAGCGGTTCTTGCGATCCACGTTGATCACCATCGTCTGCACGGTGTCGCCTTCCTTGAGATGGTTGCGCAGGTCCTCGACCCGGTCGCGCGAGTATTCGGAGGCACGCAGATAGCCTTCGACGTCGCCGCCGAGCGCGATGACCGCGCCCTTCGCGTCGACCGACTTGACCGTGCCGCTCACCATGCTGTTCTTCTCGTGGCTGGCGATGAAGTTGGTAAACGGGTCGCCTTCGAGCTGTTTGATGCCGAGCGAAATGCGCTCGCGCTCGACGTCGATCGACAGCACCACCGCCTCGATCTCGTCGCCTTTCTTGAAATTGCGCACCGCCTCTTCGCCGCTCGCCGACCAGGACAGGTCCGACAGGTGCACCAGGCCGTCGATCGCACCCGGCAGGCCGATGAACACGCCGAAGTCGGTGATCGACTTGATCTGGCCCTTGACGCGGTCGCCCTTCTTGAACTCGCGCGCGAAGTCATCCCACGGGTTCGGCATGCATTGCTTCATGCCGAGCGATATGCGGCGGCGCTCCTCGTCGATCTCGAGGATCATCACCTCGACCTCGTCGCCGACCTGCACCACCTTGGACGGATGCACGTTCTTGTTGGTCCAGTCCATCTCCGAGACATGCACCAGGCCTTCGATGCCGGCCTCGACTTCGACGAATGCGCCGTAGTCGGTGAGATTGGTGACCTTGCCGAACAGGCGCGTGCCCTGCGGGTAGCGGCGCGAGATGCCGACCCAGGGATCCTCGCCGAGCTGCTTCAGTCCGAGCGAAACGCGATTCTTCTCGGTGTCGAACTTGAGGACCTTGGCGGTGACTTCGTCGCCGACGTTCACCACTTCGGAAGGGTGCTTGACGCGGCGCCAAGCGAGGTCGGTGATGTGGAGCAGGCCGTCGATTCCGCCCAGGTCGACGAACGCGCCGTAATCGGTAATGTTCTTGACGATACCCTTCACCACTGCACCCTCGGCGAGCGTCGAGAGCAGCGCGTCGCGCTCGGCTCCCGCCGTTGCCTCGAGTACCGCGCGCCGCGACACCACCACGTTGTTCCTCTTGCGGTCGAGCTTGATGACCTTGAATTCCATCTCCTTGCCTTCGAACGGCGTGGTGTCCTTCACCGGCCGCAGGTCTACCAGCGAACCCGGCAGGAACGCGCGGATGCCGTTGACCATCACCGTGAGGCCGCCCTTGACCTTGCCGGTGATCATCCCCTGGACCTTTTCGCCCTGCTCGAGCGCTTTTTCCAGGTCGAGCCAGGCCGCGAGCCGCTTGGCCTTTTCGCGCGACAGGCGCGTCTCGCCGAAACCGTCTTCGAGCGCCTCGATCGAGACGCTGACGAAATCGCCGGGTTTGACTTCGACCTGGCCCTGCTCATTGCGGAATTCCTCGACCGCGATGAAGCTCTCGGACTTGAGGCCGGCGTTGACCACGACGACGTTCTGGTCGACGCGTACGACTTCGGCGGTGATCACCTCGCCGATGCGCATCTCCTTGAGGGTGAGGCTTTCCTCGAACAGCGCGGCGAAGGATTCCTTGGTGGGAGGGTTTACAACTGCGGGGTTGGAAACTGCGGGGGAGAGACTGGTCATGTTGTGGTTGAAGGACCTGGTTCAGCCGCCGGCCGGATGAACGGCGTGTGCGGGTTGGGTTGCAAACACGGGCGCCACCGCGGGGATTGCGGCGCACCCACCTGTTACAGCGCGAGATTTCCTGTTTTTTCGTTCCAAATCAGACTACTTGCTCGTTGCCTTGCGTTCCAGCCACCACGCTAAGATGCGCGCGGCCACTTCCTCGATCGACAGATCGGTCGAGCCCAATTCAACCGCGTCGCTTGCGGGTTTGAGCGGCGCTACGGCGCGATTAGCGTCTTGGGCGTCGCGCGCCTCTAGGTCGCGGGAAAGGGCGGCAAGATTAGCATCGAAACCTTTTTCTTTCAACTGCTTATACCGGCGCTGGGCGCGTGCGGCAACGCTTGCCGTCAGGAACACCTTGAGGACGGCGTCAGGGAACACCACAGTGCCCATGTCGCGCCCGTCGGCCACCAGACCCGGCGGCACCCGGAAATCGCGCTGGCGCTCGAGCAGCGCGGTGCGCACGGTCGGCGAGCGGGCGATGGTCGAGGCGCGTCGGGCGCAGTCTTCGGTGTAGAGATCTGGAGTAACTTCCTGATTTTCAAGATAGATGTGATCTCCCTGAAAACGTATATTGAGCTTGGCGGCCAGTTCGGCCAAGCGTGGCTCGTTGTCCTCGGCCACGGCCTGGCGCTGGGATGAAAGCGCCACCAACCGGTACAGGGCTCCACTTTCCAGATAGTGAAAGCCCAGCTGCGCAGCGACCCGGCGCGCCACAGTGCCCTTGCCGGAGGCAGACGGGCCATCGATTGCGATGACGGGGATCGTCAAATTCACCTGGCCGTCGAGCCCGCGAGCTTGCGCTCACGGACGGCGGCGAACTCCAGCGCCGCATTGACGTCATCGCTTGCAAGCGACGCGAAATCGCGCGGGATCTGATCTGCCGTCATCCCCCCCGCGAGGTATTCCAGAATGTCGTAGACGGTGATCCACGTGCCCTTGATGCAGGGCTTGCCGCTGCGGATCGCGGGATCAATGGAGATGCGGTCTTGATAGGCCATGGCGCTCAGTGCCGCTGAAGCTTAGCACCGCTGCGGTGGGCGGGATTGATCGCCGATCGCTCCTAGGCAGCCACCTTCAAGCCAAGGTGCGCCGCCATGAAGTCGAAATCGCGGTCGTTGTGCAACAGTTCGTGGCCTTCCTCTATGCAGAACGTCGCGATCAGAACGTCGGTTGCGCTGCGCGGTGTCACGCCGAGGCGACGCATGCGCCGATAGTTTTGCGCGGCGGCGAGGGCCAGTGTGTGGCCACCAAGGTTGAAGCACGGCAATGCAAGCAAGCGGGTGCTCAGTGTCCGGAACTCCCGGTCATTGCGCACGCCCTGAAGCACTTCCTGCAGCACGCGATCGCAAAGCGCAATTGTCTGGTCATCCAGGAGCAGCGCCATCCGGTCGCAATACGGAGCTTGAGCGCCCCGCAGGAAGTCAACCCACACACTCGTGTCGGCGATCACCATTCCCGGGATTACCTGCGCTTCAGACTCCGCAGCGTGCCAGGATCACCCTCCCAATGGATCTTTCCGCGCAGCGCCAGAATGCCGCGGTAGGCCTTTTTGCGGGCGAGCAGTCGCAAGCCCTCTTCGACGGTTGCGCGTTTGGTCTTGCAGCCGCTCGCGCGCATCGCTTCGGAGAGAAGCTTGTCGTCAATGTCGATGTTCGTGCGCATGATCTTGTCTTCAATGTGTAAGAGTTTTTAATTATATACACATCATGCGCCAGCCAGCCTGCCGCTCGATTGCGACCTCTTTTCCGAAATCGACCGGGACCGCAAGGCGTAACTCTTCCCCGTACACCCTATGGCTGCGCCTGAACCGCTTCGTCAATGCGAAGGCAAGTGACAACCGCGCTAGCGTCTTCGATTGTCCATTCGCACGTTCAAAACACCCATTTCGTGCTCACCGAGCCGCATCGCAGATCGAAGCAAACGCGTCGAAGAACTCGGGGAAAGTCTTGCGGACGCAATCCGGGTCGTTGATGCGGACCGCCACGCCCGCGAGCGATACGAGCGAAAAACACATCGCCATGCGGTGGTCGTCGTAGGTGTCGATCGCAACCGTGGATGTTAGCTTGGCGGGCGGCACGACGCGCAGGAAATCCGCGCCCTCCTCGACGACCGCCCCCAGTTTGCGCAGTTCCTTCGCCATCGCCGCGATGCGGTCGGTTTCCTTGACGCGCCAGCTCGCGATGTTGCGCAGCGTGCACGGTCCATCCGCGAACAGCGCCATCACCGCCACGGTCATCGCCGCATCCGGAATGTGATTGAGGTCGAGATCCACCGCCTTCAGCCCGCCGCATCCGCGCGCCTCGATCCAGGATTCGCCGAACTCCACCTTCGCGCCCATGCTCTCCAACACTTCGGCGAAGCGCACGTCGCCCTGGATGCTCGCGCGCCCGACGCCCTCGACGCGCACCGGCCCGCCGCCGATCGCACCCGCGGCAAGAAAGTAGGAAGCCGCGGACGCGTCGCCTTCGACGTATATTTCTCCGGGGCTCGCGTAATGCCCCCGCGGCACGCGGAATGCGCGCCAGCCGTCGCGCTCGACCGTGACCCCGAAGCGCCGCATCAGGTTGAGCGTGATCTCGACATAGGGCTTCGAGATCAGCTCGCCCTGCACTTCGATGGCCGACGCGTGGCCAAGGAGCGGCAACGCGAGCAGCAGGGCAGTCAGGAACTGCGAGGACACGTCGCCGCGCACGCGCACCGGTGCGTCGAAGCGAATGGCGCCCGGATGTAGCGCGAGCGGCGGAAATCCCTGCGCGCCGGCGTAGTCGATGCCGGCTCCGACGCGGCGCAAGGCGTCGACCAGATCGCCGATCGGCCGCTCGAGCATGCGCGGCACACCCGACAGGCGGTACTCGCCGCCAGAAAATGCCAGCACCGCCGTGAGCGGACGGAACGCGGTGCCGGCATTGCCGAGGAACAGTTCGGCGTTCTTCGCCGGCGGCGGTCCGCCGGCCCCGCGGATTACGATCGCGCCGTCGCCCGCGCGGCGCCAGTCGATCCCGAGAGCGCGAAGCGCATCGAGCATCACGCGCGTGTCGTCCGCGTCGAGCGCATCGCGCACGCGCGTCTCGCCGTGCGCGAGCCCCGCGAGCAGCAGAACGCGGTTGGAAATGCTCTTCGAACCCGGCAGCCTGACGGTGCCGGCCGCGCGGCGCACCGCAGCGAGGTCTAGGAACGCGCGTCTCACGGGCTGAATTCGCCTGCCAGCCAGCGGTTTCGCGCCGCTCGCGCATCGGCAAACACGCGCTCGAGCCCCGCCGCGTCACCGCGCTCGACCAGCGTGCGCATGGCGGCGAGCTTCGATACGTAGCGGTCCATTTCCGCCAGCAGCGCAACGCGGTTCGCGGCGCAGATGTCGCGCCACATCTCCGGGTGGCTGGACGCAATGCGCGTGAAGTCGCGAAACCCCCCCGCTGCGTAGCCGAACAGCCGCGCCGCGTCGCCGCGCTCGCTCAGCTCGTGCACCAGCGCGTAGGCGAGCAGGTGCGGCAGGTGGCTCACCGCCGCGAACACCGCGTCGTGCTCTGCCGCGCTCATGCGAAACACGCGCGCGCCGCACGCGACCCAAGCCTCCTCGGCCCGCCGCACCAGCGCGTCCGGGTTTTCCGCGAGCGGCGCGAGCACCACACGCTTGCCGTCGAACAGATCCGCGCGCGCGGCGGCCGCGCCGCTGTGCTCGGCGCCGGCGATCGGGTGCGCCGGCACGAACTGCTTGAGGCATCCACCGAGGTGCGCCCGTGCGGCGGCAACGACGTCCTGCTTGGTGCTGCCTGCGTCCATCACCAGCGCCTGCGGCGCGAGCGAAGCGGCAATGCTGGAGAAGGTCTTACCGAACTGCGCCACCGGTGTGGAGACCAGCACAAGATCCGCGTTCTTCACGGCCGCTGCCGCGTCGGGCTCGCTCGAGTCGATCGCTCCGCGCTCCAGCGCGATGCGAAGGTTGGCCGGATCGCGACCCACGCCAACCACCTCGCCGCAGGCGCCCGCGCGTTTGAGCGCAAGCGCGAACGATCCGCCGATCAGGCCGACGCCGATGATGGCGATGCGGCCGTAGCGCGGCGCAGCCATCTCAGTCCTTGACGCTGGCGGTGAGCGCGGTGAGGAAGCGCTGGTTTTCCTCGGGCGTGCCGACGGTGACGCGCAAGTGCTCGGGCAGGCCGTAGCCCGAGACCGGGCGCACGATCACTCCGCGCTTGAGCAGGCGCTTGTAGATTTCGCCCGCCTTGCCCACCCGGATGGTGATGAAATTCCCGAACGAGGGAATGTAATCCAGTCCGAGCGCGCGGGCGCCCTGCTCGAGGTAGCGCAGACCGGCGAGATTCTCGGCGAAACTCCTGGCGACGAACTCCATGTCCCCGAGCGCGGCGCTCGCCGCCGCGAGCGCAACCGAATTGACGTTGAACGGCTGGCGCACGCGGTTCATCACGTCAGCCACCTTCGCATGCGCGAGCGCGTAGCCCACGCGCAACCCCGCCAGCCCGTAGGCCTTCGAGAAGGTGCGCGTGATCACCAGGTTCGGATGGCGCTTGAGCCAGCGCACGCTGTCGTAACGCCGCTCGGAAGGGAGATATTCGTTGTACGCCTCGTCGAGCACGATGATCACGTGCGCGGGCACGCGCTTGAAGAAGGCCTCGAGCGCGTCGGGCGGGCAGAAGGTTCCGGTCGGATTGTTCGGGTTCGCCAGCCACACCACCGCGGTGTCGCTCGCGACGGCGCGCGCCATCGCTTCGAGGTCGTGGCCGTAGTCCACCGCGGGCACCTCGATCGAGCCGGCGCCGCGGGCCTGGGTGGCGAGCGGATACACCGCGAATGCATGCTGCGCGAACACCGCCGAGCGCGAAGTATTGAGAAAAGCCGCGGCAACCAGCTCGAGCACGTCGTTGGAGCCGTTGCCGAGCACGATCGAGTCCATGCCGATGCCGTAGCGCCGCGCCAGCGCCTGCTTGAGCTCGAAACCATTGGCATCGGGGTAGCGCGCGAGATCGCCGAGCGCCGATTCGATCGCCGCGCGCGTGCGCGGCCCGATGCCGCGCGGGTTCTCGTTCGAGGCCAGCTTGACGATGTCCTTCGCGTCGAGCCCCATCTCGCGCGCCAGTTCCCCGATCGGCTTGCCGGGCTGGTAGGGCGCGATCGCGCGCACGTAGGACGGAGACTGCTCGTGGACGTCGGTATTCATGGCGTTGACACCGGATATGAGCCGAGAATTTTCAGCAGCGGCGCGAGTTCTGCCAGCTCGGTGAGCGCCTGTGCCATCGGGGGATCGCTGCGATGGCCGATCAGGTCGACGTAGAAGTAGTACTCCCACTGGCCGATCCGGGTCGGCCGCGACTCGAGGCGCGACATGCTCACGCCGTGTTTCGCGATCGGGTTCAGAAGATCCCGCACCGCGCCCGGGCGATTGGGCGCGGACATCACGATCGACGTGGCGTCGCGGCCGCTCGGGCCCGGTTCGAGGTCGCCCAGAACCAGGAAGCGCGTGCGGTTGTTGGCGACATCTTCGATGTTGGAGGCGACGATCTTCATCCCGTAACGCATGGCCGCAATGTCCGGCCCGATCGCGCAGGCGCCGGCCTCCTTGGCGGCGCGGCGCGCCGCTTCTGCGTTGCTCGCGACGGGCACGCGCTCCGCGTGCGGCAGATGCCGGGACAGCCAGCCGTTGCACTGCGCGATCGACTGCGCGTGCGAGTACACGCGCTTCACCGACTTGAGGCTCGCCTTCGCGCACATGACGTTCTGGTGAACCCGCAGCACGATCTCGGCGCAGATCTTCAGCGGCGTCGCGAGCAGCAGGTCGAGGCTGCGCGCGATGGCGCCCTCGGTGGAATTCTCCACCGGCACGACCGCGAACTGGCACCCGCCGGTCTCGACCGCACGGAACACCTCGTCGATCGAGGCGCAGGGCACGCCCTCCACCGCATGGCCGAACCGGCGCAGCACCGCCATTTCGCTGAAGGTGCCTTCCGGCCCGAGGTAGGCAACGCGCGCATTCTGCTCCAGGCTGCGGCAGGCCGAAATGACTTCGCGGAAGATCGCCGCCGCGCCTTCGGTTGACAGCGGGCCCCGATTGGTCTGCGTCACACGGCGCAGGATCGTGGCTTCGCGCTCCGGACGGTAGGCCGGCGCACCGTTCTTCAACGCGCCGATCTCGCGCGCGAGCCGCGCGCGCCGGTTGACGAGCGAGAGCAACTCGTCGTCGAGCCGGTCGATCTGCCCGCGCAGCTTTTGGATCCTGTCGCTCATCCCTCGGCGGGAAGATACCGCACCGCGAGCACGCCGTCGATGGCGCCCAGCCGCTCGACCACCGGAGCGGGAACCGCGCTGTCGACATCGACCAGCGTGTAGGCCATTTCGCCCCTCGACTTGTTGAGCATGTTGTGGATGTTGAGACCCGCGCCACCCATCGACTCGGAAATCCGCGCCAGCATGTTCGGCACGTTGGAGTTGGCGATCGCGACGCGGAACGGCGACTCGCGCGCCATTACCGTGTCGGGAAAGTTGACCGCGTTGCGCACATTGCCGTTCTCGATGTATTCGCGCACCTGGTCGACCACCATGATGGCGCAGTTGTCTTCGGCTTCCTGGGTCGAGGCGCCCAGGTGCGGCAGCGCGATCACGCCGGGTTCGCGCAGCAGCGCCGCAGAGGGGAAATCGGTCACGTAGGCGCGCAGCCGGTGGCTTCGCAGGGCCTTCAGCACCGCCTGGTCATCGACGATGCCCTCTCGCGAGAAATTGAGCAGCACCGCACCCGCCCGAAAGTGCTCGACGTTCTTCGCGTTGATCAGGTGGCGCGTCGCATCCACCAGCGGAACGTGCAGCGTTACGAAATGGCTCGCCTTGATCAGGTCGTCGACGGAGATTGCGCGCCGCACCTGCGACGGCAGGCTCCAGGCCGCGTCGACCGTGATGTCCGGATCGTAACCCTGCACATGCATGCCGAGGCGAATCGCGGTGTCGGCGATCAGGCTGCCGATCTTGCCCAGGCCGATCACCCCCAGCGTGTGCCCGGGCAGTTCGATGCCGGCGTAGGCCTTCTTGCCGTCCTCGACGCGCTTGCCCAGATCGGCGGCCGACGGGTCCAAGCCGCGCACGAACTCGAGCGCGCCCGGAAGGTTGCGCGCAGCGAGCAGCATCCCGGCGAGCACCAGTTCCTTCACGGCGTTGGCATTGGCGCCGGGGGCGTTGAACACGGGCACGCCGAGTTTCGACAGTTGTGCCACCGGGATGTTGTTGGTGCCGGCGCCGGCACGGGCCACCGCCTTGATCCCCGCACCGAAGTCGAACGCGTGCAGGTCCTGCGAGCGCACCATCACCACGTCCGGGTGCTTCGCATCCTTCACGACGCTGTAACGCGCGATCGGGAAACGCTTCAGCCCGGCCGGGGCAATCACGTTGACGACGAGAACCTCGATTTTTCTCACGGGAGCCGGCCTATCCATGGCGATTCTCGAATTCCCGCATGAATTCGGCCAGACGGCGCACGCCCTCCACCGGCATCGCGTTGTAGATCGAGGCGCGCATGCCGCCCACCGAGCGGTGGCCCTTCAGCTGGATCATGCCGCGCTCCTTCGCACCCTTGAGGAAGGCCTCGTCGAGTCTTTCGTCCGGCAGCGTGAACGGAACGTTCATGCGAGAGCGGTCGCGCTTGTCGACCGGGTTGTGGTAGAACCGGCTCGCGTCGATCACGTCGTAGAGCAGCTTCGCCTTTTCAATGTTCTGCTGCTCGATCGCGCTCAATCCGCCCAGCCGCTTCAACCACTTGAACACCAGGCCGGCGACATACACCGCGAAGGTCGGCGGAGTATTCGACATCGAGTCGGCGTCGGCGTGCACCTTGTAATCTAGCATCGAAGGCGTGCCTGGGCGTGCGCGGCCGAGCAGGTCGTCGCGCACGATCACGATGGCCAGGCCTGCCGGGCCGATGTTCTTCTGCGCACCGGCATAGATCAGGCCGAACTTCGACACCTCGAGCGGGCGCGACAGGATGTGCGAGGACGCGTCCGCCACCAGCGGCACATCCCCGGTGCTCGGGACCCAGTGGAACTCCACCCCGCGGATGGTCTCGTTCGAGCAGTAATGCACGTAGGCAGCGTCCTTGCGCAGCCGCCACTCGCCCTGCGCAGGCGCGCAGGTGAACTTGCGGTCCTCGGAGCTCGCCACGATATGCAGGTCGCACAGGGGCGCCGCTTCCTTCACCGCCTTTTTCGACCACTCGCCGGTCACCACGTAGTCGACCTTGCCGCCGGGCGGGCACAGGTTGATCGGCAGCATGCCGAACTGCAGCGACGCGCCGCCCTGCAGGAACAGCACCTTGTAGCGCGACGGAATCGCGAGCAGTTCGCGCAGATCGCGCTCGGCCTGCGCGTGGATCTCCATGTATTCCTTCCCGCGATGGCTCATCTCCATCACGCACATGCCCGAGCCACGCCAGTCGAGCATCTCGTCACCGGCCTGCGCCAGCACCTCCTCCGGAAGCACCGCCGGACCGGCGCTGAAATTGAGCACCCGCGACACGATCATTCCTCCTTCGGCCCGCCGTCGCCGCCCTCGGGCGCGGCCGCACCGTTGCTGGCGCCAGTGCCGTGACCGCCGCCGTTGCCATTTGCGTTGTCATCTTCGTCGCGCTCGGCGACCGGTTCGATGCCGGCGAGCTTCTCGCCCTCGCCGAGTGAGATGAGCGTCACGCCCTGCGTCGAACGGCCCTGCTCGCGTATCTGCGCCACCTTGGTGCGAATCAGCACGCCGCCGGTTGAGATCAGCATCAACTCGTCGGCATCGTCCACCAGCACCGCGCCCACCAGCGCGCCATTGCGCTCGGAGGCCTGGATCGCGATCAGTCCCTGGCCACCGCGGCCGTGGCGCGTGTACTCCGCGATCGGCGTGCGCTTGCCGAAGCCGTTCTCGGTGGCGGTGAGCACCGTCTGCTGCTCGTTGTTCGCCACCAGCATGCACACCACCTTCTGGCCCTCGCCCAGGCGCATGCCGCGCACGCCGGTGGCCTGCCGCCCCATCGGGCGCACCTCGTCTTCGTGAAAACGCACCGCCTTGCCCTCGGAGGAGAACAACATCACGTCGTAGCTGCCGTCGGTGAGCGCCGCGCCGACGAGGTAATCGCCCGGGTCGAGGTTGACCGCGATGATGCCCGAAGGACGCGGGCGCGAAAAATCGTCCAGCGCGGTTTTTTTCACCGTGCCCTGCGCGGTCGCCATGAACACGTAATGTTTGGGGTCGAACCCCTTCACCGGAACCACCGCGGTGATCTTTTCCCCTTCGCCGAGCGGAAACATGTTGACGATGGGTTTGCCGCGGCTCGAGCGGCCGCCCTGTGGCACTTCATAAACCTTGAGCCAGTACAGACGCCCGCGGTCGGAGAAGCACAGCAAGTAATCGTGCGAATGCGCGACGAACAGGCGCTCGATGAAATCGTCTTCCTTGGTCGAGGCAGCCTGCTTGCCGCGACCGCCGCGGCGTTGCGCGCGGTACTCGTCGAGCGGCTGCGCCTTCGCGTAGCCGCCGTGCGAGAAGGTCACCACCATGTCCTGCGGCGCGATCAGATCCTCGAGCGCGATGTCCTCGGCGTGGGTGACGATTTCGCTGCGCCGCGCGTCGCCGTACTGCTCCCTGATCGCCTTCAGTTCGTCGCCGATGATGGCCACCACGCGCGCCGGCTTGTCGAGAATATCGAGCAGGTCGCCGATGGTCGCCATCACCTGCCCGTATTCGTCGCGGATCTTGTCCTGTTCGAGCCCGGTGAGCCGCTGCAGCCTCAGTTCGAGGATCGCCTGTGCCTGCTCATCGGACAGCCGGTAGCCGTCGTCCTTCAGTCCAAATTCCGCCGCGAGGCCCTCGGGGCGGAACTGCGCGGCTGCACCTCCGGTGGCCACGCGCTCGAGCATCTCACGCACCAGCTGCGACGGCCACGCGCGCGCCATCAGGCCGCGCTTGGCATCCGCCGGCGTCGGCGCCTGCTTGATCAGTTCGATCACCCGGTCGACGTTCGAGAGCGCCACCGCGAGGCCTTCGAGCACGTGGCCGCGCTCGCGCGCCTTCTTCAGCTCGAACACGGTGCGCCGCGTCACCACTTCGCGCCGGTGCCCGATGAACGCCTCGAGCAGTTGCTTGAGATTCAACAGCCGCGGCTGATTGTCCACCAGCGCGACCATGTTCATGCCGAACGTATCCTGCAGCTGCGTCTGCTTGTACAGATTGTTGAGCACCACCTCGGGAATCTCGGCGCGCTTCAGC
This sequence comes from Burkholderiales bacterium, assembly GCA_017880775.1. Classification (GTDB taxonomy): domain Bacteria; phylum Pseudomonadota; class Gammaproteobacteria; order Burkholderiales; family SG8-39; genus JADGRQ01. The sequence continues at coordinate 23,327 of JADGRQ010000023.1, forward strand.
TCCATCACCACGCGCATGCCGGACTTGTCGGATTCGTCGCGGATATCGGAGATGCCTTCGATGCGCTTGTCGCGCACCAGCTCGGCGATCTTCTCCAGCAGCGTCTTCTTGTTCACCTGGTAGGGCAGTTCGTCGACGATGATCGCCGTGCGGTTGCCCTTGTCGAATTCCTCGAAGTGGGCGCGCGCGCGCATCACCACCCGGCCGCGGCCGGTGAGGTAGCCCTCGTGCGCGCCCGACACGCCGTAAATGATTCCCGCAGTGGGGAAATCCGGCGCCGGCACGATCTTGATCAGCTCGCCGATGCTCAAGCGCGGATTTTCGAGGATCGCCAGACACGCATTGACCACCTCGGTGAGGTTGTGCGGCGGAATGTTGGTGGCCATGCCCACCGCGATGCCCGAGGAACCGTTGATCAGCAGGTTCGGGATGCGCGACGGGAGAATCAGCGGTTCGTTCTCCGAGCCGTCGTAGTTCGGCCCGAAGTCCACCGTCTCCTTTTCGATGTCGGCCAGCAGCTCGTGGCCGATCCGCGCCATGCGGATCTCGGTATAGCGCATCGCCGCGGCATTGTCGCCGTCCACCGAGCCGAAGTTGCCCTGCCCGTCGACCAGCATGTAGCGCAACGAGAAATTCTGCGCCATGCGCACGATGGTGTCGTACACCGCCGAATCGCCGTGCGGGTGGTACTTGCCGATCACGTCGCCGACGATGCGCGCCGATTTCTTGTAAGGCCGATTCCAGTCGTTCGACAACTCATGCATCGCGAACAACACCCTGCGATGCACCGGCTTCAGGCCGTCGCGTACGTCGGGGAGCGCCCGGCCGACGATGACGCTCATCGCGTAATCGAGATAGGAGCGCCGCATCTCCTCTTCGAGACTGATCGGGAGCGTTTCCTTGGCGAATTGATCCATTTCCGGGCGTTCTGGGAAGGCCTTCTGTCCGGGCCGCAAGCCTGCGCGAATTCGCCGGCCGAAATCGGACGCACGTAAAACGGAAAATTTTAACACGTCGCGCTGCCTCAAATGCCCTTGCGGCGTCAAACGAACCCGTTGCGCCGCGGCTTGATTTCCCCCGCACATCCGCTTGTCGAAACAAGGGCGCTGCGCTTACAATCCGCATCAGCACATGCCCGCACCGAGCGGGGCGCCGGATAAGAGAATCCACGGAGGTTGCGGTGAAAACATTCAAACTGCTGTTGGCTGCTTCGGCCGCGACGTCGCTGATGTCGGCTGCGGGCTTGGCAGCCGCTCAGGACAAGGCCGGCTACTGGACCAACCCTGCATCGGGCAACACCGTGTGGAAGAACTCGACCGGCCTGTGCTGGCGCGCCGGGTACTGGACGCCCGCGATGGCGATCGCCGAATGCGATCCCGATCTCGTTCCGAAGGCGCCGGCGCCAACGCCTGCGGCGCCACCCCCACCCCCACCGGCGCCCAAGCCGGCACCCGCGCCCGCGCCCGCGGCGGCCAAGACGCTGGTCATCACGTCGACCGAGTTGTTCGTCTTCAACAAATCAACGCTCACGCCCGCCGCAAAAGCATTGGTCGACAAGGAAGTCGTCGCGCGCTTGAACGAGTTCGCGACCGTCCAGTTCATCAATGTCAACGGCCATACGGACCGGCTGGGTTCGTCGCAATACAACCAGAAGCTCTCGGAACGCCGCGCGGAAACCATCAAGGCCTATCTGGTCAGCAAGGGTACGGATGCCTCTAAGATCGAAACCTACGGCTTCGGCAAGACCATGCCCGTCAAGAGCTGCCCCGATCAGAAGGACCGCAAGGCACTGATCGCCTGCCTCCAGCCGAACCGGCGGGTGGAGGTCGAGATCAAGGGCCTGCCGAAGTAATCGGCCCGCGCGGAACACAGGAAGCCCCGCTACAGCGGGGCTTTTTGTTTGCACGAGCGAGATTGATGCAGGATCACATGCCGTCGTGAATGATCACACCCTGATCCGCCCGCGCTGGACGATTCCGGTGGAGCCCACCGGCGTGGTGCTCGAGCATCATGCCGTGGCGGTGCGTGGCGGGCGTATCGAGGCGCTGCTGCCGGCGCAGCACGCAGAGGAGCGTTTCCCCGGTGCTGTCGTCGTCGACCTTCCGGAGCACGTGCTGATCCCGGGCCTCGTCAACGCGCACACACACGCCGCGATGACACTGATGCGCGGCCTTGCCGATGACCTGCCGCTGATGCGCTGGTTGCAGGAGCACATCTGGCCCGCCGAGATGCGCCACGTTTCCCCGGACTTCGTGCGTGACGGGACGTTGCTTGCCTGCGCGGAGATGCTGCGCGGCGGCGTAACCTGTTTCAACGACATGTACTTCTTCCCCGAGGCCGCGCTCGAGGCGGCGCGCGCGTGCGGGATGCGCGCATCGCTCGGCATCATCGTCATCGATTTGCCGAGCGCCTATGCAGCCGATCCGGACGATTACCTCGTCAAGGGACTCGATCTCCGCGACCGCCACCGGGAAAATCCGCTGCTCAGCTTCTGCCTCGCGCCGCACGCACCCTATACGGTATCGGATGCGACCTTTCGCAGGATCGCGACGATCGCCGGAGAACTGGACGTTCCGGTCCACATTCACCTGCACGAGACGACGGACGAGCTCGAGCGCTCCGTGGCCGAGCACGGCGTGCGGCCGCTGGAGCGGTTGCGCCGGCTCGGCCTGCTCGGCCCGAATCTCGTCGCGGTGCATTCTGTGCACGTCTCGCGCGAGGAGATCGAATTGCTCGCGACACATGGCGCATCGGTCGTGCACTGCCCGTCTTCCAATCTCAAGCTCGCCAGCGGCTTTGCGCCGATCGCCGCACTTGCGAAGGCCGGGGTCAACATCGCGCTCGGCACCGACGGCGCTGCGAGCAACAACCGCCTCGATCTGTTCCAGGAAATGCGCCAGGCGGCGCTGCTTGCGAAGGCGGTTGCGGGCGACGCCGAGGCCATGCCCGCCCACGCGGCGCTGCGCGCCGCGACGCTCGGCGGCGCGCAGGCATTGGGGCTTGCCGAGCGGATCGGTTCGATCACACCGGGCAAGCGCGCCGACCTGACGGCGGTGCGCATCGCAGGCCCCGAGTTGCTTCCCTGCTACGACCCGGCTTCGCACCTGGTGTATTGTGCCGGACGGGAGCACGTCAGCCACGTCTGGGTGGATGGCACAGCGCGAGTTGTTGCCGAAGCGCTGCAAAACACTGATTTGACGGATTTGGACACCCGTGCCAAGTTATGGCAAAATAGTCTTAAGGCCCATGCAGAGTCTTGAATCGAATAACTTTTACAGATCGCTCGGAGAGGGGTTCGCAAAATGAAAAAGATTTGGATGCCGCTGATGGTTGCAGCTGGCGTAGCGCTTTCGGCCGCTTCGTTGAATGCCGCCGCGCAGGACAAGCAGGGCTACTGGACGAACCCCGCTTCGGGCAATACGGTGTGGAAGAACTCGACCGGCCTGTGCTGGCGCGCCGGGTACTGGACGCCCGCGATGGCGATCGCCGAGTGCGATCCCGATCTGATGCCGAAGGCTCCCCCGGCTCCGTCGCCGGCCGCGCCGCCGCCGCCCCCGCCGCCGAAGCCCGCGCCGCCGCCGCCGCCGAAACCGGCCGCGCAGAAGGTGACAATGGCCGCTGACGTGCTGTTCGACTTCGACAAGTCGGTCCTGAAGAAGGAAGGCAAGGGCAAGCTCGACGATCTCGCCGGCAAGATCAAGGGCATGAACCTGGAGGTGGTGATCGCGATCGGCCACACGGACTCGATCGGCAGCGACACCTACAACCAGAAGCTGTCGGTACGCCGCGCGGAAGCCGTCAAGGCCTACCTCGTGAGCAAGGGTGTCGAACCGAACCGCATTTACACCGAAGGCAAAGGCGAGAAACAGCCGGTGGCGAGCAACAAGTCGAAGGACGGCCGTGCGAAGAACCGCCGGGTCGAGATCGAGGTCATCGGGACGCGCCAGTAATAAGCGCGTGACCCTGTGAGAAAGCCCTGCTCCGGCAGGGCTTTTTTTTTGCGGCTCCTGGGGATTAACATCCGTTCATGGTGAATGTAGACCCGGCTGAAATCGCCAAATTCAGCGAGCTTGCGCACCGCTGGTGGGACCCGCAAAGCGAGTTCCGCCCGCTGCACGAGATCAACCCGCTGCGCCTGGCGTGGATCGACGCTCACGCGAAGCTCGCGGGCAAGCGCGTGCTCGACGTCGGTTGCGGCGGAGGCATCCTCGCCGAAGCCATGGCGCGGCTCGGTGCCTCGGTCACCGGTCTCGACATGGCAGAAAAGCCGCTCAAGGTGGCGCAATTGCACCTGATGGAAAGCCGCCTGCCGGTGGATTACCTGCTCACCTCCGCCGAAGCGCACGCCGCCGGGGGTGCGCAGGCCTACGACGTGCTCACATGCATGGAATTGCTCGAGCATGTGCCTGACCCGTCGAGCACGGTCGCAGCGTGCGCGCGGCTGGTGAAGCCCGGCGGGCAGGTGTTCTTTTCCACCATCAACCGCAATCTCAAGTCCTACCTGTTCGCCATCATCGGCGCGGAGTACGTGCTGAAGCTCCTGCCCAAGGGCACCCACGACTACGCACGCTTCATCAAACCCTCTGAACTCGCGTCGTGGTGCCGGGCGAGCGGCCTGCGCGTCGCGGAACTGGTCGGCATGATCTACGACCCGTTCACCAGGACCTACCGCCTCGGGAACGATTGCGACGTGAACTACCTCGCGCGCTGCGAGCGCGAAGGATGAACGCGAACGGGTCGCTGCGCGCGCTGCTGTTCGATTTCGACGGCACGCTCGCCGACACGGCGCCCGACCTCGGCGGCGCGCTCAACCGGCTGCGCGAGCAGCACGCGCTCGCGCCTCTGCCGATCGAGACGGTTCGCCCCTGGGCTTCGAGCGGCGCGCGCGGCCTGCTGCGCATCGGCTTCGACCTCAAGCCCGGCGATGCGACCTATGAGGAAATGAAGCTGTCATTTCTCGCGCACTACGACGCGGCGATCTGCGTCGAGACGCGCCTATTCCCGGGCATCGCGGAACTTCTCGCGCAGCTCGAAGCCAGGAACATCGCCTGGGGAATCGTCACCAACAAGGCGACGCACTTCACCGAGCGGCTGGTCAGGCTGCTCGGGCTCGCCGAGCGCGTCGGCTGCGTGGTATGCGGCGACACCACGCCGCACATCAAACCGCACCCTGCGCCGCTGCTTGCGGCGGCCGAGCGCCTCGCGCTGGCGCCCGGACAATGCGGCTACGTCGGCGACGACCTGCGCGACGTGCAGGCGGCGCAAGCCGCCGGGATGGTGTCGATCGCGGTCGAGTACGGCTACACCGGCACCGAAAACGGCGGCCCGCGCTCGTGGAACGCCGATGCCGTGATCGCGCGGCCGGGCGACTTGATCGGCTACCTATAGCCCCTATATGGGATAATGTGGTTGTTTTCTCGAATACGGGGGCGACTTGGTTTCGACGTGGGTCGCGTAGCAGCGCAGGGCATGCCGAGGACCAGTTCCCTCGTAAATCCAGCTGGAAGCAACTAAACGCCAACGACGAGCGTTTCGCTCTCGCCGCCTAATACCGGCGAGACGCTGCACTAGCCTGCTGATGGGTTAGGCCCCGAGAGGGGTGCAGCGCCATTCACATCAGCCTCTCTGCACGGCCTGGCCGCTTGGCTGTGTGGATCCGTCGAAGCGGCTGGCCAAGCGTCAGCCCGCCGGCCGGCGGGCGCGAGGCGAGATCCAAATGGCCAGGCTAAGCATGTAGTCCTGACTGTGTAGGGCTTGCGGACGCGGGTTCGATTCCCGCCGCCTCCACCAGTTTAGTGTTTGAATGAGTCTTGGTCATGGAGCAGAAACGATTCGGTCGCTACGTCGTGCTCGGCGAACTCGGTCGCGGTGCGATGGGTATGGTGTATCGCGCGGTGGACCCGATCATCGAGCGCGAAGTCGCGGTCAAGACGCTCCTGCCGAATCTGCGGGACGAAGTCATGGCCGAATCCCGCGAGCGCTTCCTGCGCGAGGCGCGCTCCGCGGGACGCCTCAACCACCCCAACATCGTGACCATCCACGACGTCGGCGAGGAGGATGGCACCGCTTACATCGCGATGGAACTGCTCGATGGCCGTACGCTGCAGGACATGCTTCTCGACGCCAAGCGGATGCCGTTCGCGACAATTGCCGATATCGCGGCGCAGGTTGCCGACGCGCTCGACCACGCAAAACGCTTCGGCATCGTGCACCGCGACGTGAAACCCGCGAATATCGTCGTGTCAGCGTCCGGATGCGCGAAGCTGGCCGATTTTGGCGTCGCTCACGTGCCCTCGTCGTCGATGACGCTTTCAGGCGCGTCGCTCGGCTCGCCCAGGTACATGTCGCCCGAGCAGGTGCTCGGCCAGCCGGTCGATCCGCGCTCCGACATCTTCTCGCTCGGCGTGGTGCTGTACGAAATGCTGGTCGGCAGTACGCCGTTCGAACGTCCCGGAGACACGACGGTGTTTGCGCTGATGAACCGCGTCGCGGGCGAAACGCACCGGCCGGTGCACGAGGTGGACCCTGGCATCCCCGCCGCCTTCGATCGCATCCTTGCGCACGCGCTCGCGAAATCCCCGGCCGAGCGCTACGAACGTGCCGGCGACATGGCGAACGACCTGCGCAACCTCGACGGGCTGGCCGCGGGCGGCGCCAGCGCGCCCCCGGTGGGGGGCACGTCCGTGCTTCGCCGCGCCGCGCGGACGTATGACACCGATGCCGAGAAGACCGTCCTTCGGCCGCCCGCGGTGGGCCGTCCGGCGGTGACGCCCGAGTCGGCAAAGGCCGGCGCGGAGTTGATCGCGGACCTGGATGCGTTTTCCGGGGCCTTCGAGGCCGAGGAGCAGGCCCGCCTGCGCGAGGAGCAGGAGGCGCGGGCTCGCAAGCAGGAGGAACTGCGCCGCTGGGGCGAAGAGGAGGAAAAGCGCCGTACCGAATTCGAGCGCCAGCGCGATTCGACTACGCAGGGCGCGCAGGGTATCGGCCGCCGTGCCAGCGGGCTCGAGTTGCTCCGCCAGCGGGCCAGTGGCCAGACGGCGGAACAGGACAAGGCGAAGAAGGCCGCGGTCACGGCAAGCATCGACAACTGGTTGCGCGAGGCGTTCAGGTCTTTATCCGAATTCACCGTCGAGCTGAATGCCGCGCGCCCGGTATCGGAGCGCCCGTACGCGGTGCTGTATTTCGGCGAGGTCACGGGCGCGATCCTGTCGGATGGATTTACCGATTCCCGCGCGCGCAGCCTCGGCGACAAGGACGTCATCGATTACGTGACCTTCAAGTACAGGGTGCGCAGCCCCCGGCCGATGAAAATCGACCTCACCGGGCAGGAGCTGCCGCGCGTCCGCGAACGGCTGGACAGGCGCAATGTCCAGTACCAATGCGTCGAAGCGAAAAACGAGTTCGGCCAGGTGGTGCGCGCGACGCTCACCACGTCCGGTCCGTTTCCGTGCCAGGCGGTGCTGCGCGGCGATTATGACGGCACCGGTATTCTGATCGAGCTCGACCACGTGCGGCGTGCTGGCGCGAGCCAGATCCGGCTGGGAGCGGACGAGTTGACCGCCGACGTGCTTGACGAGTTAAGCACCTACCTGCTAGGCGTCGACGACGCGTTCGAGCGGTTCCTGAAACGCCGCTGAGCTCCGCGTCGATCCCCATGGCAACCGAATCCACGGTTGCAAAACAAACCAAAAACACGCACTCTTATCCGCAAATTCCCGGGAAGCCGGGGCAGCGGGGAGGCTATGGAGCAGGCAAGGCAGACCACGGTGCTGTTTGCCGACGTGAGCGGCAGCACGAAACTGTACGAATCCGAAGGCGACACGGCTGCCATGGAGGCGATCGCGCGCTGCGTCGAACTGCTGCGCAAAACCGTAGAGGCCTCGGGCGGGCGCGTGGTGAAGACGATCGGCGACGAAGTCATGACCGTGTTTCCGACGCCCGACGCGGCGGCCAATGCCGCGGCCAGCATGCAATACGCAATCGACACGCTTCCGATGGTCGGCAATACCAAGCTCGGCGTGCGGATCGGCTTTCACAGCGGCCCCGTGATCCAGAGCGACAACGACATCTTCGGCGACACCGTGAACGTTGCCGCGAGGCTCGCAGAACAGGCCGGCAGGAGCCAGATCATTACCTCGCGCGAAACCGTCGACCGGCTTGGCCCGGTGTTCCGCAACTTCACGCGGGAGCTCTATGCAATCCATGTCAAGGGCAAGGCCGAGGAAGTCGATCTGTGCGAGCTCATCTGGCGCCAGGCCGGCGACATGACCGTGTCCCATCCCCGCCGCGTGAAGTCCGAGCCCGAGCCGGGCGTGTTGCGCCTGAAGCACCGCGGCCTGGAAATCTCCCGCCGACGCGACAACGACTTGCTCACCATCGGGCGTGACCAGGATTGCGGCCTCGTGATCGCCGACAACATGGCCTCACGGCAGCACTGCACCATCGAGCGGCGGCATGACAAGTTCGTCCTCGCCGACCAGAGTACCAACGGGACTTTCGTCACCACCGAGGGGGGAACCGAAATCTTGCTGCAGCGCGAAGAGTTCACGCTGGACAAGCACGGGTGGATCGCCTTCGGCCAACCTCGCGCGGGGGCGGAGGAAGTCGTGGAGTACTTCTGCGATTAGCCTATTTCAGCACTGCTGGCGGAGGTAGACCCGGGGGAGAAAGTCCGCGTTATCCGACTGTTCTTCGGTTGCGGGTCCGGCAGGTTCGGTGTGGACCGGGATTTCGGACGGCGGCGGCACCCAGCCGGCCAGCTGCGCCTCGGCATAGGCCGCTGGCGAGGCCGGGCCCGGGCGGACGGCCGAACGGCCGGCCCGCTTGCCGATCTGCCAGAATCCGAACAGCCTGAACACGTTCGCCACCATCGCAGTTGAACATTTCTTTGTTACATAACGACGCTCCCTGAAAAAGGTTGAGGCCCCGACGCAAATTCCGTTGTCGGGCGGTCGAGTCCGGGGTCCGCTACTGCTCGATCTTGATGTTCGCGCCGCGGATGATCGAGCCGTAGCGCTCATGCTCGCGGCGCATGTACGAGGCCATCCCGTCCCGCGTGCTGCAGGCGGGGTCCATGCCGAGCGCGAGGTAGCGCTCGTGGAGATCGCGCGCCTACAGCGCGTTCTGGATCTCCGCCGACGGGCGCAAGAGAATCTCTCGCCGCGGTCTCCGAGCCGATCGAGCCGCCGGCGCCCGGCTTGTTCTCGACCACCAAACTCTGGCCGAGCGCGTCCCGCAGTTTCAGCGCGACGATGCGCGCCGCGAGATCGGCGCCTGCCCCGGGGCCCGGGGCACGACGACCTTGACCGGCCGGTTCGGATAGTACTGCGCAAAAACAGCGCCGGACATCGCAAATGCCAGCATGGCGAGCCAGTGCGTCGTTTTCACGGTTTTTCCGAGCATCATCGCAGCAATAATCTGATCAACCCTTCAAAGCGCTTGCCAAACGGCGGCCAGAACAGTTTCAGGCCATTCAGACGGCTCTGATAAAACACCGCCTTCTGCTTGGACAGCGTTTCGAAACCGAAGCGTCCGTGATAGTGACCCATGCCGCTCGGGCCCACGCCGCCGAAAGGCAGGTTCTCCTGCGAGATATGCAGCAGCGTTTCATTGACGGTCACGCCGCCGGCCGTGGTTTCGTTCAGCACGCGCTCGACGGACGGCCCTGCATTGCTGAAGTAATAGAGCGCCAGCGGGCGGGGATGGTTGTTGACATAGCCGATGGCCTCGTCGAGCGATTCATAACTGAGCAGCGGTAGCAGAGGACCGAAGATTTCATCCTGCATGATGCGCATGCCGTCATTCACACGCGTGACCAGTGCCGGAGCGATCTTGCGGCAAGCCGACAGATCTTCGCCTGCCGGGTTGATTTCGATGACGACGGCGCCTTTGGCGCGAGCGTCTTGCAGATAACCTGCGAGCCTCTGCGCATGCCGGTCATCGATGATGTTCGTGTAGTCCGGGTTGTCCCTGAGCAGCGGGTAGAACCTGCCCACCGCGGCCCGCGCGGCGGTGATGAACTGCGTTTCGCTGCCCTTGGGCAGAAGCACGTAGTCGGGTGCAATGCAGGTTTGCCCGGCGTTCAGGCATTTGCCGAAAATGATTCGCTCGGCCGCGACCGAAATCGGGAAATCCGTGCCCACGATTGCCGGTGATTTCCCGCCCAACTCGAGCGTCACCGGAGTGAGGTTTTCGGCCGCCGCACGCATCACATGGCGCCCGACGGCGGTGGAACCGGTAAACAACAGGTGATCAAACGGCAGCGAAGCAAACGCCTTGCCGGTCGCGGGCCCGCCGTTGACCACGGCGAGCTGACCTGAGGAAAAATAACGGCCGACCAGCGCGGCAAGCAACTCGCCCGCATGCGGTGTGAGTTCCGACATTTTAATCATGGCGCGATTGCCTGCCGCGAGCGCCGCCACCAGTGGCCCGATGGCCAGCAGGACGGGGTAATTCCAGGGAACGATGATCCCGACCAGCCCAAGCGGCTGGAAACGAAGCTGCGTGCGCGCCGGCAGGAACCACATCGATGCCCAGCCGCGCCGCGGCTTCATCCACGAGCGCAGATGTTTCTGCGCGCCCCTCACCGCCTGCAGCGCAGGAAAAACTTCCAGGAGCTGCGTTTCGTGAATCGAACGATTGCCGAAATCGCGGCTGACCGCCTCCGACAACGCCGCCGCGTTTTCGAGCAGCAGGTGCTCGAGCGCCTTCAGGCGGGCCTGGCGCGCCGCATGGTCGGGTACTGCAGGCTCCCCGGTGGCGGACTTGAGCGTGCGGAAAATGCGTTCCAGCTGTGCCATGTCGACTTCGCTGGGAATCGCGGGACCTGCCTCGACGGCCGGCCGCTGGCCGTTGACCTTCAGATCGAGCGCCATGGAGCCATTCTAGCCGCTCGAGCCCGCGCAGCGCATGACCCGGGCATGAGCACCTTGTCGGCAAACCGTTCATCGAGCGCGTGTGCGCCCCAGCCGGTGAGTTCTTCAAGCGAGCTCGCACCGAGGATGCGGCCGTCCTTCACGGCGACGTGCGTCGCCTCCGGGCGGCTCGGGTTCATGGTGAGGATGCGCCGGGTGCGGTAGATGGTAATCATCTCACCTGCGGCCTGAATTGCGGCGTCTGCGAATTGCCGGTGATGTGACTGGCGCTGCTCCGGCTCGTCACGACTGCTTCGACAACACCTCGCGGATGATCGAAATCATCTCGTCAATGTGCTTCCTCTCTGCCACATAGGCCGGCGCCATGATGATGGCGTCTCCAGTGGCCTTTAGGTGCAGGCCCGCATCGAACAGCCGCTTCTGCGCCTCGTGCCCGGCGAGCCCCGGTTTGCCGTCCTTCACCTTGAGGTCGAAAGCCGCCATCAGGCCATAGCCGCGGATGTCGCTGATGCACGGCAGGTCCTTCAGTTCGAACACGCGATCGAGGAAGTACTGGCCGAGCTCGCGTGCTTTTTCGAAAGTCTTCTCGCGCTGGTAGATCTCCAGCGTCGCGAGGCCCGCCGCGCAGGAAGCCGGGTGCGCCGTATAGGTGTAGCCGTGAAAGAACTCCACCAGGTGCTCCGGGCCGCGCTCGACGATCGCGTCGTGGATGTGCTGGCGCACCGCCACCGCGCCCATCGGCTGCATGCCGTTGGTGAGCGCCTTGGCCATGGTGAGGATGTCCGGCGTGACGTTGAACGCCTTCGATGCGAAGTCGTGCCCGGTGCGGCCCAGGCCGTTGATCACCTCGTCGAACACCAGCAGGATGCCATTTGCGTCGCAGATTTCCCGCACGCGCTCGAGATAGCCGACCGGCGGCGGCAGGCAACCGGTCGAGCCGGCGATCGGCTCGATGAACACCGCAGCGATGTTCTGTGCGCCGTGCAGCGCGACGAGCCGCGTGAGGTCCTCGGCGAGTTCCGCACCCTTCTGCGGCTGGCCTTTCACGAACTTGTTCTCCGGCAGCATCGTGGAGCGCATGTGCACCACGCCCGCGACGCCGGGCCCGAAAGTGTCCCGGTTGCGCACCAGCCCGGAGAGCGCCACGCCGCCCATGTTGACGCCGTGATACGCCCGCTCGCGCGACACGAACATGTTGCGCCCGCCTTCGCCCTTCGCGCGGTGGTAAGCAAGCGCGATCTTCATCGCCGTGTCGACCGCCTCGGAGCCCGAGTTGGTGAAGAACACGCGGTTCATGCCCGCGGGCGTGAACTCGGTTATTTTCTTCGCCAGTTGAAACGCCTTCGGGTGGCTGCGCATGAACGCGCCGGCAAAATCCAGCTCCAGCAACTGCTTGTGCACGGCATCTGCGATCTCGCGCCGGCCATGGCCGAGCGGCACGCAGAACAGCCCGCTGCAGCCGTCCAGGATCCGGTCGCCCTTGTCGCTCCAGTAATACAGCCCCTCCGCGCGCACGAAGATTTTCGGCTCCTTGCGGAAATCGCGATTCGGCGTGAACGGAACCCACTGGTAGTCCATCACATCGACATCGAGGATCGGATCGGCGTGGCCCATGGCGTTTCCTTTATCGAGAGTCTCAGGTCATTGCGTCGAGCAGTTTGAGGCGCTGCACCTTTCCGGACGGGCCTTTCGGCAGTTCCGGCAGGAAACAGAATACTTTCGGCGTCTTGTACCGGCCAAGCTCTTTTTCACAGAACGTGCGCAACTCGGTTTCGCTCGCCTGCATGCCGGGCTTGAGCACCACGCCGGCGAGGATCTCCTGGCCGTAGTGCCGGTCCGGAATGCCGACCGCCGCGGCCTCCAGCACCGCCGGGTGTCTGAACAACGCGTCGTCGATCTCGCGCGGCGCGATGTTCTCGCCGCCCTTGATGATCAGCTCCTTCAGCCGTCCGGTGACGAAATAGTCGCCCTCTTCGTCCATGTAACCCAGGTCGCCGGTGTGCAGCCAGCCGTCGGGCTCGAGCGCCTTCGCGGTTTCCTCGGCGCTCTTGTAGTAGCCCTGCATCACGTTGTCGCCCTTGACCATCAGTTCGCCGACCTGGCCCGGCAGGCATTCCGAGCCGTCGCGCCGCACGGCCTTCGCAACGTTGCCGACCGGCCTGCCGACCGAGCCGTACTTGCGCCCGGCCTTGTCGAGCGGATTGGAAAAGCACGGCGCGCAGGTCTCGGTCATGCCGAAGGTCTCGATGATCGAGAAGCCGAATTTCTGCTCGAAAGCCCGGTGCAGTTCCGGTGCCAGCGGTGCGGACGCGGAACGGCCGAAGCGCACCCGCGAGAGGTCGAGCGCGCATTCGCCGATCCGGTCATCGAGCGTCGTCGATGACGCAAGATACGAGATGATGGTCGGCACCACGTTGAACCAGGTGCACTGGTATTCGGCGAGCAGGTCCCAGAACTGCGACACCGACAGGCGGTGCGGGCAGACCACGCTGCCGCCCTGCACCAGCGGCCCGACGGTGGCCACGATCTGGCCATTGATGTGATACAGCGGCAGCGAGGACAGCACCCGGTCGCGCTCGGTGAGCCGGTGCGCGGCTTTCACATACAGGCCGCCGGAGACGATGTTCCGGTGTGTCAGCATGCAGCCCTTGGGTTTGCCCGTGGTGCCCGAGGTGTACATGAGAAGCGCTGGATCCCGCTCGGCGGGCGCGTGCACGCGCGTCTGCGGCAGGCGTTGCGCGATGAACAGGCTCGCGGCGTCGACATCGATGACGATGATCGAGATCGGCCGCGCGACCGCCTTTAACCGCTCGCTGAGCTGCGCGGCCTGGTCCTGCGTCGTGAACACGACGTTCGCGTCGCAGTGCTCGAGCACGTACTCGAGCTGCGCGCTCTGCGCGAGCAGGTTCAACGGCACCGAAACATAGCCGCCATACATCGCGCCCAGGAAGATCGCCGCGGTCTGCAATCCGTTGTGCAGGTAGGTCGCGACCTTGTCCCCCGGTTCCAGCCCCTCTGCCGCAAGGAAACGGCACAGGTTGACCGACTCGCGCTGCAACTCGCCGAACGTCAGCGCGCGTTTCGGCTCAGGCGCGACAAGGTAGGGGCGATTCGGCGCGCGGCCGGCCCAGCGATCGATGTGGTGGCGGATGGTGCGCATGAACGCGACGCGCGCGGCGTCAGGCGCCGAACTTGCGGCGATAGGCGCCGAAGATGCCCTCGATGCTGGGCGTGCGCGGCGCGATCGTCCTCACCACGCGCGTGATGTTGAGGTAATGCCTCCAGTGCAGGTTCTCGGAAATGCTGTTGCCGCCCCAGGTGCCGCAACCCATCGAGAGCGAGAACGGCAGGCCGTTGTCGAACGCACCACCGTTGGCGATCGCATGCGCCTGGTTGACGATCACGCGCGCGGCAGGCATTTCGAGGCCGAGTCGCATCACGTGGGTTTCATCCTTCGTGTGAATGCCCACCGAATGCCCGGCGCCCTGGTACGCGTAGATCGAGCGCACTTGTTCGAACGCAGCGTCGAAGTCCTTGACGCGGTAGAGCGTGAGAACCAGCGAGAGCTTCTCGCCGGAAAAAGGATGCTCCCTGCCGGCGCCGCTGTCCTCGACCATCAGGAATTCCGCGCGCGCAAGGTCGTCCGGCAGTGCGGCGGCCTTGACGATAGCGCTCACTGGTCGGGCCATCACGGCGCCCGCGAGCTTCCCATCGGACCACATTGCGGCTTGCAGGCTCGTCTTCGCTGGCGCCGAAAGCAGCGCGCCGCCGGCACGCGTCAAGGCCGCGAGCATCGCATCCCAGACCGCGTCGACGATCACCAGGCTGTTCTCGGAGGAACAGCTGGTGGCGTTGTCGAAGCATTTCGATTCGCAGATCTTCCTCGCCGCGTCATTCACGTCGGCGCTGGCGTCAACGATCACCGCAACATTGCCCAGCCCCACGCCGAACGCGGGCTTGCCCGAGGCGTACGCGGCGCGCACGTTGGCCTGCGAGCCGGTGGCGACCACCAGGTCGACCTGGCGCATCAGCGCATGCGTCGCCTCCCTGGTCACCGGTGCCGGCAGGATCTGCACCAGATCCTCAGGCGTGCCGACCTTGGCCAGTTCGGCGTGCATCAGCTCCAGCAACAGTGCGCCGGTGGAAAATCCCTTCGGCGAAGGCGCGAGGATCACCGCATTGCGGCACTTGAGCGCATTGATGATCTTGTTGGCTGGCGTCGCGCCGGGATTGGTCGAGGGTGTCACCGCGGCCACCACGCCCACGGGGCGCGCGATTTCGGTGACGCCGAGCTCCGGATGCTCCGCCACCACGCCGACGGTACGCAGGCCCTGCAGGTCGCGCAGCAGGCCCATGGTCTTGCGCTCGTTCTTGGCGATCTTGTCCGGCACGTTGCCCATGCCGGTGTCCTTGACCGCCTGCTCGGCAAGGCGCCGGTTGTTTTCCGGCTTGACGATCGCCCAGCCGGCGGCGGCTACCGCCTCGTCCACCCGCTCCTGCGTCCAGCGCTCGTAATCGGCTTGCGCGATGCGTGCGCGCTCAATCAGCACGCGAACCACGTCCCCGGCCGTGGCGGCGATGGGTTCCGATTTACCCACTCAGTTGTCGACCTTGACGCCGGCAGCCTTGGCGACGCGGCCCCAGCGTTCGATCTCGGAGTGCACGAACTTCGCGAACTCTTCGGGCTTCTGGCCGCCGAGATCGGCCGCCGCATTCTGCCACGCGGTCTTGATGATGGGATCCTGCAGCGCCTTCACGGTCTCGTGGTACATCTTGTCGAGGATCGGTTGCGGCGTGCCTCTCACACCCCACATCGCATACCAGGTCGACACTTCCATGCCCGGATAACCCTGTTCGGCCATGGTCGGGATGTCCGGGAACTGCGGATGGCGATGCGCCGCCATCAGGCCGATGCCGCGGATTCTGCCCGCGCGGATCTGTGCGGCCGAGGCGCCCATGCCATCGAACATCACCTCGAAGTTGCCGGCGAGGAAATCCTGCATCGCTGGCCCCAGACCGCGGTAGGGGATGTGGACCATGAACGTATTGGTGTTCATCTTGAATAATTCGGCGGCAAGGTGCTGCGAGGTGCCCGATCCGGGCGTGCCGTAATTGAGCTTTCCGGGATTCGCCTTCGCGTAGGCCTCGAGTTCCTTCACCGTCTTGAAGTTGGTGGCCTGGTTGAGGACCAGCACGTTGGGCATCACCGCGAGCAGCGTGATCGGCACCAGGTCCTTCTCGATGTCGTAGGAAAGCTTCGCGTAGACGCCCGGCGCGATCGTATGATGCACCGCGCCAATCAGGAAGGTGTAGCCGTCCGGTGTCGACCGCGCTGCATTCGCTGCACCGATCGTTCCGCCCGCCCCGCCCTGGTTCTCGACGATGAACTGCTCGCCGAGGTTCTTCGTGAGCACCGCCGCAAGTGGCCGCGCAAACGTGTCGGTACCGCCGCCCGCGGGGAACGGATTGATGAAGCGCACCGGCTTGGTCGGCCACTGCTGCGCCTGGGCTGCGGCGGACACGCACAGCGCGAGTACTGCCACGATCAGCTTCCGCATGTCGACCCTCCTTTCGGGTTGGAATGGCTCCGGGCTCTCAGGCCGAGTAAGCCTTGTACTTCTCCAGCAGGCGTTTCGGCAGCTTGAGCGCATCGCGGCGGAACGGGTCGCCCAGTTCCTTCGTGACCATCATTTCGATCACCGTGGTCTTGCCCTGCTGCTGCGCCTGGCAGGCCTTGCGCAGCGCCGGGCCCACGTCCGCGAGCTTGTCCACCGTGACGCCCTCGCAGCCGAACGCCTTGGCGATGCCCGCCCAGCTCGGGTTCTCGAGATTCACGCCGAGGAACCGGTTGGAATAAAAGTCCACGTGGTTCTTCTTCTCCGCGCCCCATTGCTGGTTGTTGAACAGCACTACGGTGACACCGACCTTTTCGCGCGCGCAGGTGAGCAGCTCGTTGAAGCTGATGCCCCAGGCGCCGTCGCCCACGTACGCGATCGCCGGGCGATCGGGCGCGGCGAATTTCGCGCCGATGGCCACCGGAAACGCATACCCGCAGTTGCCGAAGCTCATCGCCGCGAACATCGAGCGCGGCTGCTCGAAGCGCAGGTAGGAATTCGAAATCGAACAGATGTTGCCGATGTCGGTGGATACCATCGCGCCCGCGGGCATCGCTTTCTCCAGCTCGCGCAGCACCTGGCGCGGATGCATGTAGCCGGAGGCCTTCGACACCTCGAGCGACCACGCGTCCTTTTCCTGCGTCCACGCGGCGAGCTCCTGCTCCCAGGCGGACTTCTCGGCCCTGATCTTCGTGTCGCGCTCCGCCTTGTTCGCGGCGCAGGCCAGCGAGCGGCTGGTCAGACGCGTCACCAGCGCCGCGGCGGCGGCCTTCGCATCGCCGCAGATGCCGACCGAGATCGGGCGCACCAAGCCGAGCATCTTCGCGTCGGCGTCGATCTGGATGATCTTCGCGCTCTTCGGCCAGTAGTCGAGTTCGTACTGCGGCAGCGTGCCGAACGGGCCTAGGCGGCTGCCCAGCGCGACCACCACGTCGGCCTGCGCGATCAGTTTCATCGCCGCCTTGGAGCCCTGATAACCGAGCGGGCCGCACCACAACGGATGCGATGCCGGGAAGGAATCGTTGTGCAAGTAGCTGCTGGCCACCGGCGCGTGCAGCAGTTCGGCGAGCCGGACCGCTTGCGAAAGTCCGTCGGACATGATCACTCCGCCGCCCGAGAGGATCACCGGGAACTTCGCCTGCGCGAGCAGCGCGGCCGCAGCCTCGAGGGCCTGCTCGCCGCCCGGGCCGCGCTCGACCCGCACCGGCGCCGGGATCTCGCAGTCGATCTCGCCGTAGAAGTAGTCGCGCGGGATGTTGATCTGCACCGGACCCGTCTCGAGCAGCGCGCGGTCGAAGGCGCGCGCCGACAGCTCGGCCATGCGGTTCGGATTGTTGATGTGCGCCTGGAATTTCGTGATCTTCGAGAAGATCGGCAGCTGCTCGGTCTCCTGAAAGCCTCCCAACCCGATGCCCATGCTGCCGGTCTCAGGCGTGATCGCGACCACCGGCGAGTGCGCCCAGTACGCCGCGGCGACCGCCGTGACGAAGTTGGTGATGCCGGGGCCGTTCTGCCCGATGCACACCCCGTGTCTCCCCGAGACGCGCGCGAAGCCGTCGGCCATGTGCGCGGCGCCCTGCTCGTGCGCTACGGGAACGAACCGGATGCCGGCTGCCGGAAAGATGTCGAGTGCGTCCATGTAGGCCGAGCCGACGATGCCGAACACGTGGGTGACGCCCTGCGAAACCAGCGTCTCTACGAAGGCCTCGGAGGGCGTCATGCGCTGCTTGCCCTTTACGACCGTGCGATTGGAGGAAACCTGGAACTGGTCGGCTGCCGGAACGTTGCCCATGGAGAACTCCTTTTTCGAGAAGCGAAGCTTTCCACAGCACCCCGGGTGCGTCAAGGTTAATGAGCCTAAATTAGACTTTTTCATTCCAGGTTTTGATATTATTTAAATATGGCTCGCAAACTCGACCAGAGTCCGCCCGCGCTGCGCGCGTTCTCGCTGCTGGAGGCGGTGGCCCGGGCTGACAAGCCGCTGACGCTCGGGCAGATCACCGAAGCCGCGCGGTTGCCGAAGCCGACCGTGCATCGCATGATCGCGCTGCTGGCCGCCAACGGCCTGATCGTGCGCGAGCCCGATGGCCGCCGCTACACCGTCGGCCCGCGCCTCTCGGCATTCGGACTGGAGGTGCTGCTCAACTCGAGCTTCCGCGCCGCGCGGCACCTCATCCTGCAGGCATTGGTGGAGCAGATCGGCGAGACCTGCAATTTCACGATGCTCGATGGCGCGCAGGTGGTTTACCTCGATCGCGTGGAGACGCCCTCGCCGCTGCGGATGAATCTGCAGACCGGCTCGCGCGTGCCGCTGCATTGCACCGCGAGCGGCAAGCTTCTGCTGGCGATGCTGCCCAAGGCCAAGCGCGACCGGCTCACCGCCAGCCTGCCGCTGCCGCGGCACACCGCCAAGACCATCGTGGACGGGCCCAGGTTCGAACGCGAGTTGAAGCAGATCCGGGCGCAGCGCTACTCCACCGACGACGAGGAGTACTTTGCGGGCCTCGTCTGCGTCGCGGTGCCGGTGCGCGACGGCGCGGGGCGAACCTGCGCCGCGCTTGCCGTGCACGCGCCGATGTCGCGCATGCCGCTCGCGCGCCAGCTGGAGTACCTACCCGCCCTCAAGCGGGCGTCCGAGCAGATGGCGCGGACGTTGATCGATTGAGCATTCAGGGAGAAGACCCTTGAGCGAAGCAGCGGACAAAATCGACATTCACCGCGGCCTGAAAGGCGTGTACTTCGACCGCTCACGCGTGTGCTACATCGACGGGCGGGCCGGCGAGCTGCGCTACCGCGGCTACTCGATTCACGACCTCGCCGCGCACTCCACGTTTGAGGAAACCTGCTACCTGCTGCTGAAAGGCGAGTTGCCCACGCGCGCGCTGCTGGAGGAGTTCACCGCGCAGCTGAAGGACGCGCGCAGGGTGCCTCCCCAGATCTACGACGTGATCCGCACCGTGCAGGGCGCACACCCGATGGACGTGCTGCGCACGGCGGTCTCCGCGCTCGCGGCCTTTGATCCGGAAACTTCCGACAAGTCTGCCGAAGCGACGCTGCGCAAGGGCATCCGGCTCACCGCGCAGGTGCCGATGATCGTCGCCGCGCACGAGCACATCAGGAACGGCCGCGACCCGGTGGCGCCGGATGCGCGCCTCGGCCACGCCGCTAATTTCCTGTGGATGCTGCAGGGCAGGGCGCCAAGCACCGACACGGCAAGACTGATGGACACGGACATGATCCTGCATGCCGAGCACGGCGCCAACGCCTCGTCGTTCACCGCGCGCGTGGTGGCCGGCACGGAGGCCGACCTGCACGGGGCCGTCACCGCCGCGATTGCGGCGCTCTCCGGCCCCGCGCACGGCGGCGCAGCCGAGAACGTGATGCTCATGGCGCGGGAAATCGGCGACGCTTCGAAAGCGGCCGACTACGTGAAGAAGAAACGCGGCAACAAGGAGCCGGTGATGGGATTCGGCCATCGCGTCTACCGTGCCGAGGATCCGCGCGCGCGGCACATGCGCGCCGGCGTGGAGAAACTCTCGCGCGAAATGGGGCAACCGCAGTGGTACGAGATCCTCGAGGCGGTGGTCGAGGCGATGAAGCCATACTCGCGCCACGGGGTAAACGTGAACGTCGATTTCTACGCCGGCGCGGTGTATTACCTGAACGGCATTCCGCCGGACCTGTTCGTGCCGATTTTCGCAGTCGGCCGGGTGCCGGGGTGGGCGGTGTCGGTGCTGGAGCAGATGGAGAACAATATCCTGATCCGCCCGCTCACGCTGTACAACGGCCCGGAACCGCGGGCGTACACGCCGCTCGAGCAGCGCTGAGTTCGCTCATCGCGCTGGTTCTACTATTTCTTCTTCTCCTCCTCGCGCGCCGGCTGCTCATCGCCCTTCTTCGCTGCTGCTTCCTCGCGCTTCTTCTTCGCTGCTGCTTCCTCGCGCTTCTGCTTGTCGCTTTTCCCGTCATCCTGTTTGCCGGCATCGGGCGTGGGTTTGGGCGGTGACTGAGGCGCGGCGCCGGGCGGAGCCATTGGGGCTTGCTTGGCCGCAGGCGCGGGCTCGGGTTTCGGCGGCGCCGGCACAGGTGTTGGCACGGGAGCCGGCGCGGGCACCGGCTTCACCGGCGGAGGTGGAGGAGGCGGCGCAGGTTTCACCGGAACAGGAGCAGGCTCCGGTTTCGGCGTGACCGGTGCGGGTTGAGGTTTCGCTGGTGCAGCCTCCGGCGCTGGTTTCGCGGCTGCAGGTGGCGCAGCTTGAACAGGCGCGGCTTGCGGCGGTATGGCCGCAGGTTTGGCGGGTGCAGGCGCTGCCGGCGGTGCGGCCGGTTTCGCAGGCTGATCGCCTTTGGTTCCCTGGTCGCCTTTTCCGCCCTGCTCGCGATCGCGTTGACGCTCGCCTTTTGCACCTTTCTCATCCCGCTGTGGCTGCGCTGCGGCTGCAGGCGGCGCAGCTTGAACAGGCGCGGCTTGCGGCGGTACGGGCGCAGGTTTGGCTGGTGCAGGGGCTGCCGGCGCAGCTTGTGCTGGCGCCGTTTGCGGCGGAACGGCCACCGGCTTCGGCTGCGCAGCAGGTGCTGGCTGTGCTGGCGCAGCTGGAGGCGCAGGCGGTGTTGCCGCAGGCTTTGCAGGCTGATCACCCTTGCCTGCCTGATCGCCCTTTACGCCCCGCTCCCGATCGCGTTGACGCTCCCCTTTCGCTGCTTTCTCGTCCCGCTGCGGCTGGCCCGCCGGTGAAACCGGCGCAGCTTGCGCTGGTGCAGCTTGCGCAGGTGCGGCTTGCGCCGGCAAGGGTGCAGGTTTCGCCGCTGCGGGGGCAGCCGGCTGCGCTGGCGTAGCCGGCGGCGGTGCAACCGGCGCTGCCGCCGGTTTCGTGTCTGCCCTGCGCTCGTCGCGTCTGTCGCGCGCGCTGGGTTTGCCGTCGGGAGCATTCGCAGGCGGCAGCGCGCTCGGCGGCGCCGATTTCGGCGGTGCGGCAACGACGACATTCGGCGCTGGCACCGGTGCGGCCGGCTTGAGCGCCGCGCTCGCGGCAGGCGCAAGCGGCGTCCCCGGCTTCGCGGCCAACTCGCGCTCCTGCGCGGCGAAGCCGGCCCGCGCTGCAGGCGGCGCGCTGCGAACAACCACGCGCCGCTCGCTCGCGCGAGCGGGCGAGCCAGCGGGCGGGCTGGCCACCGGGGGTGCGCCTCCGCGAACGCTTTGCTGAACGGGCGCCACGGCAGCGACGGCTGAAATCGGCGCGCTGGCGGCCGTTTCTCTCGACAGCCGCACCGCCGCCCTCGACACGGGCTGCGACTGCACGAATGCCGTCGCCGGCACGGCTACGACGGCGCCTTGTACCTGCCGGTTCGCATAGACGTTGGTCACATTCCGATTGTTGTACACGTTGGTGATGGTCGTGTTGGTGACGGTCGTGTTGCTGCGGTTGACGTTGTCGAAATAGCCGCGGCTGACCGGATACGACGGCCGGTAAACCTCGCGCGGCCCGAGCGGGAACCACGCGACCCCTGCGACGTTTCCGCTCGAAATCGAAAGCTGAAAGTTGCTGCCGCCGACGAAAGCGACCAACGCCGGCGCGTAAACGGCCGGGCTGCGCGCGGGGCCCGGCACCCATGCCCATCTCCCTCCGAAGTTCGCCCAGCGGCCGTAGTGAGACACAGCGAATCCCCAGGGCGCATCGTCTACCCAGGTCCAGCCCCACGGATGGACCCATGCCCAATGCCCGTCGCGGTACGGCGTCCAGTCGGCAGACACGCGCGTCGGCACCCAAACGTTGCCATAACCGCGCTCATTGCGCCATGTGCCGTTCGCGTCGAGGTCTTCGTAACCGATCAGGTCGCGCGACACGTAGCGCGCGGAGGCCGAACTTTCGGCGCGACGATCGCGATCGCTGGCCCAGCGTTCGAACTCATTCGCGCGCGGCGCCGCAATGTATTCATAGCTGCGCAACCCGGTACCCGCGAAGCGGTAGGCTTGGCGCGAGTCGACCGCATAGGCCGCGCGCTCCCCGTAGACCTCGCCCTGGCCGCTACGCACGACGATGGCCGTCGCATCGTCCATCGGGTCGACCTCGATCCGATAGCTGCCCGCGCGGCGCGTGGTAAACGCGAGATTCGGCGTCGCCACCTCCACCGATTGCCGCGATCCCAATTGCCGCACGCGCACGTTCAGCGTGCCCTGATCGAGCTGTACCTGTGCGACGTTGTCATCGAGATTGAGCAGCGTGAGGCTGGTGCTTTCACCCATGCGGATCACGGCGCCTCCCACCTGGAGTTCAACGCTTGATGCGCGATCCGCCCACAGCCGGTCGCCGGTGGTCAGCGGGCGGTTGAGCCTCGCCTGTACCCAGTCGTTCTCACCGGCCGGCGAAAAACTCACATTTCCGGCGAGGTAGCCCACGCGCGCGACACGCGTCGGAGGGTCAGCGAGCGCGCAGCCGGATGCCGCGAAAGCTGCGACGCCCAGCAGCAGCGCGATGATCCGATTTCCAGAATGTTGTGCGCGCATGATGCGTCCTGAGTTGAAAACGCCTGCATCATCTCTTGTAATCTGACTAAATTGTCAACATTTTGCAACAAATGGTAACCGCGCGGAGCTGCGCTGTGCCTTCAGACGATGCGGGCGTCGCGCAGATGCGCGATCTCCTCCACCGAATAGCCGATTTCGCCGAGGATTTCCGCGGCGTGCTCGCCCAGCGTCGGCGCGCGGCTTCGGATCGCGCCGGGCGTCTCGGACAGCCGGATCGGCGTATCGACGACCGGCGCGGGGCGCACCGCAGAACGGCCCGGCGATGAATCGCCCGACGTCCAGGATCCGGATGCCGGCCAGTACGCCTTCGGTCATCGTTCCTCCGATCGCCCTGCCTTCAGCGCCCAATCAGAAAATCTTCCCGGGATTGAGGATGTTGCGCGGATCGAGACTGCGCTTGATGGTTCGCATCAGTTCGATCTCCTCGGCGTTGCGGCTGATCCCGAGATAAGGCTTCTTTTCCAGTCCGACGCCGTGCTCGGCCGAGACCGAGCCGCCGATCCTGGCAAGCGGGCCGTAGACGAGGTGCTCAACGCCGCTTCGCGTTTCAGGGTCGGGCGCGCCCGCGCGGATCACCAGGTGCAGGTTGCCATCGCCCAGGTGGCCGAAAACCCAGCAACGATGGTCCGGCCAGCGCGCGGCGAGCGCCGCCCGCACCTCCTCGACATATCCCTCCATCGCAAAGATCGGCAGCGAAACATCGAAGATGAAGGGCATGCCGTCGCGCGCCACCTGCATCACGTCGTCGCGAATGGCCCACAGCGCCGCGCGCTCACGATCAGAACCTGCCACCACGGCATCGGCGACCAGGCCGGCGTCGTAGGCTGTCTCCAGCGCCGCGCCGAAACGCGCCGAGTCCCGGGCCGCGTCTGCCCCCATGCTTTCCACCAGCACGTAGTACGGATGCCCGTGCGGCACCGCGGGCCGGGAGAGCGCCGGCGGCGTCGTCACCAGCTCGTAGAACTCGCGCCACATCGCCTCGAACGCAGTGAGCCCGCCGCCGAGCGCGCGATCCATGTGCTTGAGCAGCGCGGCAAGCCGGTCAAAGCCGGCAACAGCGACCAGCGCGACGTCCTGGCTGCGCGGTTTCTCGCGCAAGCGCAGCACCAGCCGCGTCACCACGCCGAGCGTGCCTTCGGAGCCTATGAACAACTGCTTGAGATCGTAGCCCGCGTTGTTCTTGATCATTCGGTTCAGCGACGACACCATCCTGCCGTCGGCAAGAACCGCTTCGATGCCAAGCACCATTTCGCGCATCATGCCGTACCGGATCACGCGGTTGCCGCCGGCGTTGGTCGAGGCGTTTCCGCCCAGCGTGGCCGAACCGCGCGCGCCGAGGTCGAGAGGGAAGCACAGATCGTGTTCGTCCGCCGCCTCCTGCAGCGCCTGAAGCGTGACGCCCGCCTGCGCCACCGCGATCCGCTGCAGCGGGTCGATTTCCTCGATCGCGTTCATGCGCTCGAGCGAAAGCACCAGGTCGACGGGCGTCGCGTCGGCGCCGTGCACCAGGCCGGTGAGGCCGCCGTGGGTGACCACCGGCTGGCCGGCTGCGTGGCAAAGCCGGAGTACCGCGGCAACATGTTGCGTGGTCCTTGGCCGCACCAGCACCCGCGCCTTAAGCTTGTCCGTCTGCATGAAGCCAGCGGCACGGCTCGTGACTTCGTCGTCGACAAGCACCGCGCCCGCGTCGAGGGCGGCGCGCAGATCAGCGAGCAATGCAGCGTTCATCGGCGTCTCACTTTGGGCGCCACGCTCGATTCATTTGATCATTTACTTGGTCGCCTGCTCCATCGGCAGGTCGCCTGGCCGAAAGCCCCGTCAACCCCGGACGGCACTCAATCTACACCCGGTGCGGCAGGAATAGGTGTGTCATGCACCGCATTGACGCAGTAAAATGAAAATATCGGCCCGGGGGGTCGAACGATACCGTGAGGGTTCGCCCATGAAACGTCTCCTCCTGATGTTGCCGTTCCTGTTCTGCATCGGCGCTGCGGCTGCTTCGGACGTGATCGTCGACGCCCCCTATGTCGCCGAGGCGCTGAAGCGCAGCGTCATCGTCTGGGATGTGCGCCCTGCCGATGCGTATGCCAAGGGCCACATCCATGGCGCCGTCAGCATTGGCGACGCACCAAAAGTGCTGCGCGACGACAACACCGAAGACTTCATCGAAACCGCCCGCATCGAGAAGATCCTCGGTGATGGCGGGATCGATCCGAGTCGGGAAATCATCGTCTACGGCAATCGCGGGACCTGGAACCCGTATTTCGGCCTGTTTGCGATCCAGTATTTCGGCGGCAGCGCCGTGCGCGTCTACCACGGGGGCATCGAGGAGTGGATGTCCGCCGGCCATCCGGTGAGCCGCGAGGCGCACCGGCTCCCGGCGGTCGCGCTCAGGCTGACGGCAAATCCCGCCGTGGCGGTCAGCACCCGTGAAGTCGTGGCGCGGCTCGACGACCCGAACGTGCAGATCCTCGACGTGCGCACGCCCAAGGAATTCAGCGGCGAGGATATCCGCTCCATCCGGGGCGGTCACATCATGGGCGCGATCAACGTTCCCTACGAACACAACTGGGTGGACCCCGACACGCCTCTCAAGCTTTCGCGCAAGCAGGTGGCGGACAGCTCGGGCATGTCGCTCAAGCCCGTGGCCGAACTGAAGCAGCTCTATGCCCGACTCGATCCTGAAAAGGAAACCATCGTCTACTGCCAGAGCGGAGCACGCGCTTCCGAGAGCGCCGGGGTGCTGAAACAACTGGGCTTCAAGAACGTGAAGGTTTACGACTCTTCCTGGCTGGGCTACGGCAACACGCTCGACGCGCCGGCGGAGAACGAGACCTTCTTCAACGTCGGTCTGCTCAATTCGCGCGTGGCCGCGCTGCAGTCGCGCATCGAGCAACTGGAGAAGGAGCTGGCTGCCTCCAAGGCCGGAAAGTAGCCGGCTACGCGATCCTGTCGATCAACAGCCGCTCGACGACCTTGCCGTCGACGACATGGCTTTGCAGGACCTCCTGCGCATCCTCCACGGTCGGCACGTGGTACCAGACCGCTTCGGGATAGATCACCACCGTAGGGCCATGTTCGCAATGATCGAGGCACCCGGCGCGGTTGATCCGCACCTCTGCCTTCAAGCCGGCCTTTTTTGCGCCGTCTTTCAACACCTCGAAGATTTCCTCTGAGCCTCGTTGTTTGCAGCAGCCGCGCGGATCCGAGGGATCGCGCTCGTTGAGGCAGACAAAAACGTGACGCTTGAAGCCGGCCATCTGGATTTCCTTGCAGAAGGCAAAGGTACGCGAGCCATTATCGCGCCTCGCGCTATGCCTGCGCGAGAACAATCGCGGCAGTTGCGACGATGTCCTCCACGCTCGCGCTGCGCGACAAATCGCTGATCGGGCGCGCGAAGCCCTGCAGCACCGGGCCGATCGCGCGCGCGCCGGCGAGGTGCTGGGTGAGTTTGTAGGCGATGTTGCCCGCGTCGAGATCCGGGAAAATCAGCACGTTTGCGCGGCCCGCGACGGAACTCTCGCCCTTCACTTTCTTCGCCGCCACGGCCGGAACGAGCGCGGCGTCGGCCTGCAGTTCGCCATCGATCGCCAGCTGCGGCGCGCGTTCCCTGGCGATCTCGAGCGCGCGCACCACCTTGTCAACATGCGCATGCCTGGCGCTGCCCTTGGTGGAGAACGAGAGCAGCGCCACGCGCGGCTCGTCATTCAGCAGCCTGCGATAGCTCCCGGCCGACGCGAGCGCGATGTCTGCGAGCATCTCCGGGTCCGGATCGACGTTCACGGCGCAGTCGGCGTATAGCAGGACCTTGTCAGGCAATACCATCAGGAAAAAACTCGAAGGCGCGCGTATGCCTTGTGCGAGCCCTACCGTCATCAACCCCGCCTCGATCACGCGCGCGGTCGGGTGCGCCACGCCGGCAAGCATCGCATCGGCGTCGCCCGCCTTCACCATCATTCCGGCGTGGAACAGTGGCTTGCGCACCAGCCGCTGCGCGATCGCGGGTTTCGTGTCCGGGCGCCCTTGTCTGTAGAGCTCCGCATAGCCAGCGTTTCTGTCGCTTGTTTCGGGATCGATCGCAGCAATGCCGTCCAGCGAAACACCCGCGCTGCGCAGAAGTATCGGGCGCGCGATGCCCTCATCCTGCAGCCTGCGCGCAGCGCGAAGTATGCGCTCGTCGCTTCCCTCCGGAAGCACCAGCCGCTTTCCAGCACCGCGCAGTTGCGCGCGGAACTGCTCGATCGGGTCCATGGCCTCACGCCTCCGCGCGCGCGTCCTCGAGAATCATGTCCGCAGCCTTCTCCGCAATCATCACCGCCGGCCAGTGGGTATTGCCCGACACCAGCGTCGGCATGATGGAGCAATCCACCACTCGCAGCCCGGCCACTCCGTGCACGCGCAGGCGCGCATCCACCACCGCCAGCGGGTCGCTGCCCATCTTGCAGGTGCCCGAAGGGTGGAAGATGGTCGCCCCGCACTCGCGCGCGAAGCCGAGCAAATCATCGTCGCTCTGCGCGGCTTCGCCCGGGCGAATCTCGGCGGCTATATAGGGCCGCATCGCCTCGCTCCGCGCGATGCGCCGCGCGCAGCGGACCGCTTCGCGTGCGCAGCGCCGGTCGAGTTCAGTCGAGAGGTAGTGCGGTTGCATCGCCGGCGGCTCGAACGCGTCGCGCGACTTGATGCGCACGTGGCCACGCGAACTGGGCCGCAATTGGCACACGGACATGGTGAACCCGGACCACGGATGCGGCTTTGCGCCGGCGAGATCCGCCGAGAGCGTGGCGAAATGGAACTGGATGTCCGGCGTCTTCGATTCCGGCAGCACGCGCGTGAACAGGCCACCCTGGTTGATGCCGACAGCGAGCGGCCCCGAGCGCGCGAGCAGCCACTGCAGAGCGATCTTCATCCGACCCGATAGGCTGTTGAGTTCGTCGTTGGTGGTGATTGGCTTGGCGCAGCGGAAGATCAGGCGCTGCTGCAGATGGTCCTGCAGGTTCTCGCCGACGCCAGGCAGATCGCGCAGCACCGGGATGCCGTGCTCGTGCAGCAGCGCCTCCGGACCGACGCCGGAGAGTTGCAGCAGTTGCGGGCTTTGCAGCGCGCCCGCCGCGACAATCACCTCGCGAGCGCCACGCGCGGTGAGCAGGCGCCCGCCCCGCCGGAACTCGACGCCGATAGCGCGGCCCGCGCCGAACAGAACGCGCGTCACGTGCGAATCTGTCGCAATCGACAGGTTCTCCCGCCGGCGCGCCGGTTTCAGATACGCGACGGCGGCGCTGCAACGCAGGCCGTTGCGCGTGGTGAGCTGATAGTAACCGGCGCCTTCCTGCGCTGCACCATTGAAATCGTCGTTTCTCGGGATGCCCTGTTCGGCGGCACCGCGGATGAACGCCTCGACCAGTTCATGCTTCGAGCCGATATCGGACGCAGCCTGCGGGCCGTCCGCGCCGTGGTACTCGCTCGCGCCGCGCTGGTTCGCCTCGGAGCGGATGAAATACGGCAACACTTCGCTCCAGCCCCAGCCACGGTTGCCGAGCGCCGCCCAGTGCTCGTAGTCTTCGCGCTGCCCGCGAATGAAGATCAGCCCGTTGATCGAGCTCGAGCCGCCCAGCGCGCGCCCGCGCGGCCAGTAGATGCGCCTGCCGTTCATGCCGGGTTCCGGCTCGGTGTGGAAACCCCAGTTGTAGACCGGGTGGAACATGGTCTTGCCGTAGCCGATCGGCAGATGGATCCAGACAGATCTATCCGGCGGCCCGGCCTCGAGCAGCAGCACGCGATGGCGGCCGTCCGCGCTGACCCGATTGGCCAGCACGCAGCCTGCGCTGCCCGCGCCGACGATGATGTAGTCGAAGTTCATTCCTGACGGCGCTGTTTTCCTGATCAGGTCGAGGCGTCGCGCAAATGGCACGCGACAAAATGTGCGGGGCGGACTTCCTTCATCAACGGCTCTTCGGTTCTGCAGCGCCCGAACGCATACGGGCAGCGGGTGTGAAAACGGCAGCCCGGCGGCGGATTGACCGGGCTCGGCACGTCGCCCGAAAGGATGATGCGCTTCCTCTTCGCCCGGGGATCGGGGACCGGCACCGCCGAGAGCAGCGCTTCGGTATACGGATGCTGAGGATCGGCGAACAGCGAGCGCTTGTCGGTCAGTTCGACGATCCTGCCCAGATACATCACCGCCACGCGATGGCTGATGTGCTCGACCACGCCGAGGTCGTGCGCCACGAACAGATACGAAAGCCCCAGTTCGTCCTGCAGGTTCATCAGCAGATTGATCACCTGCGCCTGCACCGACACGTCCAGCGCCGAGACCGGCTCGTCGCACACGATCAGCCGCGGATTGGGTGCAAGCGCACGCGCGATACCCAGGCGCTGGCGCTGCCCGCCCGAGAACTCGTAGGGATACTTCACCATCTGGTCGGTGCGCAGGCCGACTTTCTCGAACAGCGCCGCAACGCGCTCGCGGATCTCCCTCTCACCGGCCGAATCGAAGTTGCGGATCGGCTCGGCGACGATGTCCGCCGCGCGCATGCGGGGATTGAGCGATGAATACGGGTCCTGGAACACCGCCTGCAATTCGCGCCGGTAGGGGCGCATCTCGGCGGCACTCAACGCATCAATGCGGCGGCCGCGCCATTCGATCGTCCCGGAAGTCGCATCGACCAATCTGAGGATCGTTTTGCCCGTGGTCGACTTGCCGCAGCCGCTTTCGCCCACCAGGCCGAGCGTCTCGCCCTCGGCGATCTGGAAGCTCACGTTGTCGACGGCATGCACCGGGCCGCTCACCCGGGAAAACACGCCTTTCCTTACCGGGAAGTGCTTGGTGAGGTTCTTCACTTCGAGCAGGATGCTCACGCGCCCGCCTCGATCCCTGCCACAATCCGGTCCGACTCCCAGCAGGCGACCGAATGCCCCGCGCCCTTGTGCTCGAGCAGCGGATACTCGCGGCGGCAGCGTTCGGTGGCGTGCGGGCAGCGCGGCGCGAAAATGCAACCCGCGATCTCCTCGCGCAACGACGGCACCATCCCCGGGATCTCGGCAAGCCGCCTGCGGCCGGCGCTTTCGGCATCGCCCAGCCGGGGAATCGACTTGAGCAAACCGCGCGTGTACGGGTGGCGCGGATGGGCGAACAGCGCGTCGACCGGAGCCTCCTCGACCTTGCGACCCGCATACATTACTACCACCCGCTGCGCCATTTCAGCGACCACGCCCAGGTCATGGGTGATCAATACGATGGCAGCGCCGGTCTTGTCCTTCAGCGCGCGCATCAGGTCGAGGATCTGCGCCTGGATCGTCACGTCCAGCGCAGTGGTGGGCTCATCGGCAATCAGCAGCCGCGGGTTGCAGGCCAGCGCCATCGCGATCATTACGCGCTGGCGCATGCCGCCCGAGAGTTGATGGGGATATTCGCCGACGCGCCGCTCGGGCTCGGAAATATCGACCAGCCGCAGCATCTCGATCGCGCGCGCCAGCGCGTCGCTGCGCGACATGCCGCGATGGAGCGTCAGCGCTTCCGCAATCTGCCGGCCGATCGTGAGCACCGGATTGAGCGAAGTCATCGGCTCCTGGAAGATCATCGCGATCTCGTTGCCGCGCACCTTCCGCATTTCGTGTTCCGGCAGCCCCAGCAAATCCCGCCCCTCGAACATCAAGCGTCCGGCGACGACCCGGCCTGGCGGGGACGCGATCAGACGCAGGATCGACAGCGAAGTCACGCTCTTGCCGCAGCCCGACTCGCCGACCACCGCCAGCGTCTCCCCCGGGTACACCGAGAACGAAACGCCATCGACCGCGCGCACCACGCCATCGCGCGTGAAGAAGTACGTCTTCAGGCCGTCGACCTCGAGCAGCGGTGCGGCTGGAGCGTTCATCGCGTCACATGCGCCGGGCGAGGCGCGGATCGAG
Source organism: Burkholderiales bacterium (assembly GCA_017880775.1). Lineage (GTDB taxonomy): Bacteria > Pseudomonadota > Gammaproteobacteria > Burkholderiales > SG8-39 > JADGRQ01. Next base: position 54,247 of record JADGRQ010000023.1, read on the forward strand.
CGCGTCGCGCATGCCATCGCCGAGCAGGTTCACCGCCAGCACGGTGAGCGAAAGGCAGATGCCCGGAAACAGGATCAGGTAGCCGGCGATCTGGAACAGGCTCCTCGCCTCGGCCATGATGTTGCCCCAGCTCGGGATGTTGGGGGGCGTGCCGGCGCCGATGAACGACAGGATCGCCTCGGTGATCATCGCCGACGCGCAGACGTAGGTGGCCTGCACCAGCAGCGGCGCAACGGTGTTCGGCAGGATGTGGCGCAGCAGGATGCGCGGCAGGCTGGTGCCGGCGGCGATTGCCGCAGTGACATAGGGCTCCTCGCGCAACGTGAGCACCAGACTGCGCACCAGACGCACCACGCGAGGCATTTCGGCAAGCGTGATCGCAACGATGACGTTTTCGATGCTCGCCCTGGTGAGCGCCATCAGCGCGATGGCCAGCAGCACAGGGGGGATCGACATCAATCCGTCCATGATGCGCATCACGATTGCATCGAGCCAGCGGATGAAACCCGTCACCAGCCCGATCAAGAGCCCCACCAGCGTGCTGAACAACGCGACCGCGATACCGATGGTGAGCGACACGCGCGCGCCGTAGATGACGCGGCTGTAGACGTCGCGCCCCATCATGTCGGAGCCGAACCAGAAATCGGCCGACGGCTGCTTCAGGCGCCTGACCGGCGCCACCGCCTGCGGGTCGACGGTGCCGAGCCACGGCGCGAACACCGCGATCAGGATCATCGCGAGGAGCACGGCGCCGCCCACGATCGCGGTCGGATGGCGCCGGAACGCGTCCCTGAACCGCCGCCAGGTCGGCGATACGGATTTCTGCGCGCCATCGATCGCGATTGCGGTCATGTCAGTAACGGATGCGCGGATCGAGGAACATGTAGCTCAGGTCGACCGCCAGGTTGATCAGCACGTAGGCACCCGAAAAAATAAGGATCACGCCCTGGATGATCGGATAGTCGCGCCGCAGGATCGCGTCGACCGTCAGCCGCCCGATGCCCGGTATCGCAAACACCGTTTCCGTCACGATCGCACCGCCGATCAACAACGCGATGCCGATGCCGATCACGGTGACGATCGGCACCGCGGCATTCTTCAACGCATGCCCGACCAGCACCGCGCCGGGCGCCAGACCTTTCGCCTGCGCGGTGCGCACATAGTCCTGCGCGAGCACGTCGAGCATGCTGGCGCGCGTGATGCGCGCGATCAGCGCGATATAGACAGTGCCCAGCGCGGCGCTGGGCAGGATCAGGTGACGCGCCCACTCCCACAAGCCCTCCCGGATCGGGCGGTACCCCTGCACCGGGAGCCAGTCGAGCCCGATCGAAAACACCAGGATCAGGATGTAGGCCAGCACGAATACCGGCACCGAGAATCCGCCCACCGAAAACGCCATCACCAGACGGTCGATCCAGGTGCCGGCGCGCGCCGCGGCAATCACGCCGAGCGGCACGGCGACCAGTACCGCAACCAGCAGGGTGCACAGCGTAAGCGACAAGGTCGGCTCGATGCGCTGTCCGATCAGGTGCGTAACCGGCAGATTGGTGAAGATGGAGATGCCGAGGTCGCCGTGCAGCAAACCCCATACCCAGCCGCCGAAACGAACCAGGAACGGCTCATCCAGCCCCAGTTGCTCGCGGATGCGCCGGATGTCGTCGCCGGTGGCGGCGTCGCCCGCAAGGATCGCGGCCGGATCGCCCGGCGTGAGATAAAGCAGCAGGAACACGACGAACGCGACCACCGCCATGACGACGACGGTCGCGAACAGCCGCCGGACTACATAAGCGAACACCTATACAAGTGCCGTAAGCCGCGGGTTACTTTTTCTCGACGTTCCACAGCAGGTTGATCGGCGCGATGATCAGGCCAGTGATGTTGGAGCGATAGGCAGTCGGCAGAATGAACTGCCCGGTAGGAATGAAGGGCACGAATTCGAACGCGCGCTGCTGCACTGCGGTCGCCGCCTTCTTCGAGGCCGCGGCGTCGGTAGCGTTGAACCAGGTTTCGCGAAGCTCTTCGAGTTTGCTGTCGGTCGGCCAGCCGAACCACGCCTTCTCGCCGGTACCGCGAATCGGAAAGTTCACCGCCGGGTTGACCATGTCCGGACCCACCAGCCAGGTGTGGAAAATCGACCAGCCGCCTTTGTCGACCGGCTCCTTGACCGCGCGGCGCGTGATCAGCGTGCCCCAGTCGCCCGCCTGGATCTCCGCGTTCAACCCGATCTTCTTCAGTATGTCCAGCGTGAGCAGCGATTGCGAATGCACGATGGGCTGATCGGTCGCGTCGATGATGACGATCTTCTCGCCCTTGTAGCCTGACTCCTTGACCAGCTGCTTGGCCTTGTCCAGGTTGCGCGGGCCTTTGAGCGGATCCGCTGCCGTCTCGGAGGCGAGCGGCGTGCCGCAGGTGAAATACGAGTAGCACGGATGCCCGTTCTTGGGGTCGCCCGCAATGCCGATCACATAGTCCTGCTGGTTGACCATGTAGAGCAGCGCCTGGCGCATCTTTTCATTGTTGAACGGCGGATACAGGAAATTGAAGCGGATCATCCCCATCGAGCCGAGCGGGTCGATGTTCTTGACCGTGATGTCCTTGTTCTTCGACAGCAGCGGGATCAGGTCGGGCGGCAACTGCTCCCATATGTCAGCTTCGCCCGCGTTGAGCGCAGCGGCGGCGGTCGCCGAATCAGGTATGTAGATCCACTCGACGCGGTCCACCTTCACCACCTTGCCGCCGGAGGCCCACGACGGAGCCTCTTTGCGCGGAACGTAGTCGGTGTTCTTGACGTACACCACCTTGTTGCCGGGCACCCATTCCGCCTTCACGAACTTGAACGGGCCGGAACCGGTCGCATCCTCGATGTTCTTGAACGCATCGGTCTTGGCGATGCGCTCGGGCATGATGAACGGCACGTTCGACGAGGGCTTCGCAAGCGCTTCCAGCGCGAGCGGAAACGGCTTTTTCAGCTTGAGCCTGAAGGTCTTGTCATTCACCGCGGTCCACGAATCCGTTGCCTCGGCGAGCTTCTGCCCGAGCGCGTCGCGCTTTGCCCAACGCTCGACCGAGGCGATGCAGTCGGCCGAGCGCACGGGCTGGCCGTCGTGGAACTTCAGGCCGTCGCGCAACGTGAACGTGTAGGTGAGCTGATCCTTGCTGATCTCATGCTTGCCGACCATCTGCTCCTTGACCTGGAACTTTTCGTCCATGGCGAACAGCGTGTCGTACACCATGTAGCCGTGGTTGCGGGTGATGTAGGCCGTGGTCGCGATCGGATCGAGGATGCGCAGGTCGGCCTGCGGGATGAATTTCAGCACCTTCTGCTGCGCGACCGCGTCCAGCGCGGGCAACGCGGCAACGACCACTGCGGCTGCGATCCCTGCGGCACTGCGAAATAGACGGTTCATGCCCTGCCCTCCAAGAAGGTAAACGCCGTCTGCATTGTATGCCAGGCCGCCGGGCCCGGTGATCCGGCTGCTAGCAGCACCGCGTTCATCAGGCAGGGCATCGAACCGGTGACGCCCGCCTCGCCCACGCCTTTTGCGCCGAGCGGATTGGTCTGCGTCGGCACCGGGTGCTCGAGCACCCTCAGGCCGTCGACCATGATCGCGCGCGGCATCGGGTAGTCCATGAAGCTGCCGGTGAGCAACTGCCCCGCCTCGCGGTCGTAGATCGCCTGCTCGCCGAAGATGTGGCCGGCGCCCTGCGTGATGCCGCCCTGCATCTGGCCTTCGACGATCTGGTGGTTGATGACGTTGCCGGCGTCGTCACACGCCGTGTAACGCACGATCTCCGCCTCGCCAGTCTCCGGATCGATCTCGACTTCGCTGATATGGCAGCCGTTGGGAAAGGTCGCGCCGACCTTCATGTCGCGCTTGTCCATATCGAGCGGGTTGGCAGCATTGCCGGCATGCATCTTCACCAGCGTCGTCAGTGCGACCTCGCGGTCGGTGCCTTTGACCCGGTAACGCCCATCGGTGAACTCGATGTCCGCTTCGGCCGTCTCCAGCTTCTCCGCGGCAAGCGCGAGACCCTTTTTCACCACCTCATGCGCCGCCACCTGGAATACGCTGCCGAAGGCGAGCAGCGAGCGTGAACCACCGGTGGGGTTGCCGGTCATGTTCATCTCCGGATCGGCAGTGCGCAGGCGGATCGTTTCCATGGGCACGCCGAGCACCTCGGCGACGATCTGCGCATACGCCGTCTCGTGTCCCTGGCCGTGCGAGTGGGAGGTGGCGCGCAGCGTGATGTTCGCGTCGCGGTCCCACTCGATCTGCGCCTGGTCGTAGGGCGCGAAACCGCCCGCGCCGCTCGCCTCGATGTAGGTCGAGATGCCGCGCCCGAGCAGCCTGCCGCGCTTGGCCGCTTCCACTCGGCGCGATTCGCTGCCATTCCAGTCTGCGGCGGCGAGCGCCGTGTCGAGCACGCCAGCGAAGTCGCCGCAGTCGTACTCGAAACCGGTGACGATCTTGTACGGAAACTTCTCCCTGAGCACCAGATTGCGGCGGCGGAATTCCGCCGGGTCCATGTTGATCGCGCGCGCGGCTTCGTCGATCAGGCGCTCGATTGCAAACGAACTCACCGGCCGGCCCGCGCCGCGGTACGCGGCCGTCGGCACGGTATTGGTGAAAACCAGGCTCGCATGCACGTGCACCGCCTGCACGTCGTACACACCGCTTGCGACGTTGACCAGATTCACCGTGTTGACGAACGCGCCGGTGAACGCGAGGTACGCTCCAAGGTTGCAGACGAATTCGAAGCGCATGCCGAGGATGCGGCCGTCAGCGTCGAGTGCCAGCTCGCCCTTGTGCAGGACGTCGCGCGCCTGCTCGTCGGCGAGGAACATTTCCGAACGGGTGCCGACCCATTTCACCGGGCGGCCGAGCTTTATTGCCGCGAGCAGCGCCGCGCAGTATTCGGGATAGGTGTTGAACCGCACGCCGAACCCGCCGCCGACCTCCTCCGCGATGATGCGGATCCGGTCCTGTGGCACACCGAGCACCGCAGCCATCTGCAGGCGGATCACCGGTACGCCTTGCGTGCAGGCGTGGAGCAGGTACAGGTCGTTTGCGCGGTCGTAATGCGCCACGCAACCGCGCGGCTCCATCGGGTTGCCGACCACGCGCGTGTGGTAGGCGGTGAGCGCAACCACGCGCGCGGCCTTCGCGAACGCGGCGTCGGTCGCCGCCGCATCGCCGCCGACGAAATCGAGCGCCAGATTGCCGGGCACGCTCGCGTGGACCTGTGGAGCGCCCGCCTCGAGCGCCTCGAACGCATCGATGACTGCGGGCAGGTCCTCGTAATTCACCTCGACCAACTCGGAGGCGTCCTGCGCGATCGCGGCGCTCTCGGCAATCACCATCGCCACGGGCTCGCCGACGTAGCGCACGTGACCCTGTGCGAGCGTCGGACGCGGCGGCTTGAGCAACTCCGCGCCGCCGCGTCCCTTCATCGGTGCTGCCGCCGGCAACGGCTGGAATCCGGCGGCCTTCTCGTCTTCGCCGGTCAGCACCGCCACCACACCCGGCAGCGCAAGCGCGCGCGCGGCGTCGATCGACAGGATTCGCGCATGCGGGCGGTCCGAGCGCAGGAAGTACCCGTAGGCCTGCCCCGTCAGGTTCCAATCAGAAACGTAGCGTCCCTGCCCCTTCAACATCCGGGCGTCTTCGAGACGCCCTTTCCGGCCGAATTTCATGAGTGGGATTTTAAAGACAAATCAAAGAAAGCGCCCCGCCAGACGTTCTGTCCCCTGACAGCGTGCTTGTGGATCACAATTGCGTTTGTGGACGGGCGAAGTTGTCCGGACGGCAACGAACAGGACAGACGATGACCGTGATTGCATACGTTCTGACCGGACTGGTTGCCGTTCTCCATGTCTACTTTCTCGTTCTCGAGATGTTTCTGTGGGACAAACCCTATGGCCGCAAGACCTTCGGCTTGACGGCTGAGTATGCCGCGGCTTCGAAAACGCTTGCAGCGAATCAGGGTTTGTACAACGGCTTCCTCGCTGCCGGCCTCGCATGGGGACTTCTGCTTGGTGCCGCCGGCGCGTCGGTGAAGATCTTCTTTCTGGTCTGCGTGATCGTCGCCGGTGTGTACGGAGCGATCACGGTGAGCCGCAGGATTCTGTGGGTTCAGGCGCTTCCCGCGGCGATTGCCCTGGTCTTGCTGTTGATTATTGGACGTACTTGATCACGTTGCCGTTGCAGATCAGGGGACCCGATTCGCGCTGGGTATCCGCGTCGAAGCGATAGCAGCCGAAATACATGATCGCGTCGCCGGCCAGCGCAGCGGCCTGGTTCTGGAGATCGGTCGCGCCTTCAGCGGCCGATCCGTACTTGGGCACCGTGAACGCACTTTTCCATGATTCCACCCAGATGCGCTTCACGAGGCGGTATTGACGGGGACCCGGAGGCGAGGTCTCGTAAACGGAAATCTTGTCGGCTTGCGGCGAACGTTCGGCAGGCCCGGTAACGCTCGCGCACCCGGCCGCGCACACGCAAAGCAGCCAGACAGTGAAGCCGGTGATGTGGCGTCGGTTCATGTGTTTGTATTCCAAACGCTCAACTCCGGATCCTCGAAAGCGCGATCAGCAGGCTGCAGGGTGCGTAGTCGATCAACGAAACGCCGACCGAGCCCTTCCACCAGCGCGCGGCAAACGACGTATTCTGGTTGTGCCCGACGACGATCAGATCCACGCCCAGTTCCTTCGCCAGGCGACAGATCTCCTCGACAGGCTCGCCCACCGCGAGGTGTCCGGAGGCCTTGAAGTTGCGATCAATCAGCGTCTTGATGCCCTCATCGAGTACCTGCTGCGTGCGCTTCTTCTCCTCCTCAAGCAGTTCCTCGGGCACGAAACCTTCGGTGAGAAACAGGCTCGGCGGCATGCTGGCCACTGCCAGGAGGTGCGTTTCAGCCCCGTAGAACTGGGCGAGATCCGCGCATTCAAGCAGCGCGCGCTTGCCTTCCGCGGATCCGTTGTAAGCCAGAAGGATCTTGCTGTACTTCATGGCCACGCCTCCTTCGTCCGGTTATTTTGCGAATAATCCGAACCGTTCGATCAGCACGCGTTCGGCCTTCTATGTCTTGTGCGGCGATTATAGCGCTCGGGTCGAGGTTCGCAGCCGCGCCGATAGGCTGGCGCGCGGACGGGTAAAATCATGGCTTTCTCGCAATTGCCCCCCATGCTCGACGTTTCGCGCAACGACCTGACCGCCGGTGTCGCCGGCAGCGGCACCATGGGCCGCGGCATCGTGCAGGTGCTTGCGCAGGCGGGAGTGCAGGTCAGGGTTTATGACGCCAAGCCGGGCGCGGGGCAGGCGGCAAAGGACGCGATCGCCAAAGCGCTCGCGGGCCAGGTGCAGAAGGGCCGCGTGCAGCAGGCCGACGCCGATGCGTCGCTCGCACGCATCGAAATCGTGGACTCGCTTGCCGCGTTCGCGCCCTGCCACCTGGTGGTCGAGGCAGTGCTCGAGCAGCTCGAGGTCAAGCGCGCACTCTGGCAAGCGGTCGAGAAGGTGGTTTCCGAATCGTGCATCCTGGCATCGAACACGTCTTCGCTTTCGGTCACCGCGATGGCCGCCGGCTGCGCGAAGCCGGGTCGCGTGGTCGGCTACCATTTCTTCAATCCCGTGCCGGTGATGAAGGTCGTCGAGGTGGTCGATGGCGTGCTCACCGAGCCGTGGGTCGGCGACGCGCTGATGCAGCTTGCCAAGCGCTTCGGTCATACACCGGTGCGCTGCAACGATACGCCGGGCTTCATCGTCAATCATGCGGGGCGCGGCTTCGTGCCGGAGTCTCTGCGCGTGCTCTCCGAGGGCATCGCCGATTTTGCGACCATCGATCGCATCCTGGTGGATGCGGCGAGCTTCCGGATCGGTCCATTCGGCCTGATGGACCTGGTGGGCCTGGATGTCGGCCATGCGGTGATGAAGTCGATGTACGAGCAGTACTTCGACGAACCGAAATACAAGCCCTTCCAGATCGCCGAGACGCGCGTTGCCGCCGGCCTGCTCGGGCGCAAGACCGGGCGCGGCTGGTACACCTACAAGGATGGCGCGATGCTCGCCGTACCCGAGCCCGCTGCGCCCGCCTCGCGCCCGGACTCGGTCTGGGTCGCCCCGGACGCCGATGCGCTGAAGGAACTTGCATCGACGCTCGGCGCGAGGATCGACGCCGGAACGAAGCCGGCGGCGGAATCGCTGTGCCTGGTCGCGCCCATCGGCCACGATGCGACCACGACGGCGCTTGCGCTCGGCCTCGACCCGGCGCGCACTGTCGCGGTGGACCCGCTGTTCGGGTTTTCGAAGCGGCGCACGCTGATGTGCAACCCCCTCACGTCGGCCGCGATGCGCGACGCCGCACACGGGCTGCTGGCCTCGGACGGCGTGCCGGTATCGGTGATCAAGGATTCGCCGGGCTTCGTCGCGCAACGAGTAGTGGCGCATATCGTGAATGTCGGTTGCGACATCGCGCAGCAGCGCGTCGCCAGCCCCGAGGACCTCGACCGGGCGGTGATGCTCGGCCTGGGCTATCCAAAAGGGCCGCTCGGCATGGGCGACGCGATCGGCGCCGCGAAGGTGCTTGCCGTGCTCGAGGCGATGCACGATTTCTACCAGGACCCGCGCTACCGCGCGAGCCCGTGGCTCAGGCGCCGCGCAATGCTCGGCGTTTCACTACTTACTCCGGAGTAATCCCATGCTCGACGCCTACATTTACGACGGCCTGCGCTCGCCCATCGGACGCCACGCGGGCAAGCTCTCGCCGGTGCGCCCCGACGATCTCGCCGCGGAAGTCATCGCGGCGCTGATGAAGAAAGGCCCGTTCAAGCCCGAGCAGGTCGAGGACGTGCTGCTCGGCTGCGTGGGGCAGTCCGGCGAGGACTGCCGGAACGTGGCGCGATTCGCCGCGCTGCTCTCCGGCCTGCCGCATACCACACCGGGCGCGACGGTGAACCGGCTGTGCGCGAGCGGACTGCAGGCCACCGTGGATGCCGCGCGCGCGGTCACCTGCGGCGAAGGCGAGCTGTACATTGCGGGCGGCGTGGAGAGCATGACGCGCGCGCCGTATGTGTTGGCAAAGAGCGAATCGCCGTACAGCCGCGATGTGAAGATGTACGACACCACCATCGGTGCGCGCTTCCCCAATCCGAAATTTACCAAACAATTCGGCAACCATTCGATGCCGGAGACCGGCGACAACGTGGCGAAGGAATTCGGCGTGTCGCGCGAGCAGGCTGACGAGTTCGCCGCCGCTTCGCAGCGCAAGTACGCGAGGGCGAAGGTCAACGGCTTCTTCGAGGGCGAGATTCATCCGATCGCGCTGCCCTCGAAGAAGAAGGACGCACCTCCGGTGATGGTCACCGAGGACGAGCATCCGCGCCCCGACTCGACGCTGGAGACGCTCGCCAGGCTGAAGCCGCTTTTCGAAGGCGGCGTGGTGACCGCCGGCAATGCCTCGGGCGTGAACGACGGCGCGGCCGCTCTTTTCGTCGGCAGCAGGAAGGTCGGCGAGAAGGCCGGCGCAAAGCCGATGGCGAAAATCCTGTCGGCTGCGGCCTCAGCCGTCGAGCCGCGCATCATGGGCGTCGGTCCTGCCTATGCGATCGCGAAGGCGGCCGAGCGCGCCGGGATCACCCTCAAGGACCTCGACATCATCGAGATCAACGAGGCCTTCGCCAGCCAGGTGCTCGGCTGCCTCAAGCTGATGAACGTGGATTTCAAGGACGAGCGCGTCAATCCCAACGGCGGCGCGATTGCGATCGGCCACCCGCTCGGCTGCTCGGGCGCGCGCCTGGCGATCACGGTTGCGCGCGAACTGCAGCGCCGCAAAGGCCGCTACGCCGCGGTAAGCCTGTGCATCGGCGTCGGGCAGGGGCTGGCGGTGATCATCGAACGCGTGCAGTAAGCTTGATTCATCTCAAACCGGGCGGGGCCGGACCGGGTTAAAAAGTGCGTTTGCCGCAGGGAGTATTCATGAGCGCACCGAAAAAACCGAAGGCCAAGGCGAGGTTCGTCTGGGACGACCCGCTGCTGCTGAACGACCAGCTCACCGAAGACGAGCGCATGGTGCGCGAGGCCGCGCGCGCCTACTGCCAGGACAAGCTCGCGCCGCGCGTCATCGAGGCCTTTCGCCACGAAAAGACCGATCCGGAGATCTTTCGCGAGATGGGTGAGCTGGGCCTGCTCGGGCCGACCATCCCGGCGCAGTACGGCGGACCCGGGCTGAACTACGTCAGCTACGGGCTGATTGCGCGCGAGATCGAGCGTGTGGACTCGGGATACCGCTCGATGATGAGCGTGCAGAGTTCGCTGGTGATGGTGCCGATTTTCGAATTCGGCAACCAGGCGACGAAGGAAAAATACCTGCCCAAGCTCGCCACCGGCGAATGGATCGGCTGCTTCGGCCTTACCGAGCCCAACCATGGTTCGGATCCCGGCTCGATGATCACGCGCGCGCAGAAGGTCAAGGGTGGCTACAGTCTCAGCGGATCGAAGATGTGGATTTCCAATTCGCCCATCGCCAGGGTGTTCGTCGTTTGGGCCAAGGACACGAGTGACGGAAACCCGGACGGCCCGATCCGTGGCTTCGTGCTGGACAAGGGCGCAAAGGGGCTCTCGGCGCCGGTGATCCACGGCAAGGTGGGCTTGCGCGCATCGATCACCGGCGAAATCGTGATGGACAACGTGTTCTGCCCGGAGGAGAACGCTTTCCCCGGGGTGCGCGGCCTGAAAGGTCCGCTGACCTGCCTGGATTCGGCGCGCTTCGGCATTGCCTGGGGCACGCTCGGCGCCGCGGAGGACTGCTGGCACCGCGCCCGGCAGTACGTGCTCGACCGCAGTCAATTCGGCCGCCCGCTCGCCGCCAACCAGCTGATCCAGAAGAAACTGGCCGACATGCAGACCGAGATCGCTCTCGGCCTGCAGGGCTGCCTGCGCCTCGGGCGCATGAAAGACGAAGGCACTGCCGCGCCCGATATCACTTCGATCCTGAAGCGCAATTCCTGCGGCAAGTCGCTCGACATCGCGCGACTGGCACGCGACATGATGGGCGCCAACGGCATCTCCGACGAATTCGGCGTCGCCCGCCATCTGGTGAACCTCGAGGCGGTGAACACCTACGAGGGCACGCACGACATTCACGCGCTGATCCTCGGGCGCGCGATCACGGGTATCCAGGCATTTCACTGAAACCACCGCTCTCCGGGAGTAACGCATGGACATGGACAAATGGACCTTCGGGCTGACGCTGATGATCGTAGGCATGGGCGGAACCTTTCTTACCGTCTGGGTCCTGAGCCTGATGATCACCCTGCTGAAGAAAATCTATCCGCTGGCGCGTGACCGCGGGGAGAAGAAAAATGCTTGATAGCACCGTCGCAGGCCTGTCCGGAATGTTGGCCGGCTTCAATTTCCTGTTCCAGCATGGCCTGCCCAACGTGATCATGCTGCTGATCGGCGGCACGCTGCTCTATCTCGGCGTCAAGAAGGAGGTTGAACCGCTGCTGCTCGTTCCGATCGGATTCGGCTGCGTGCTGGTGAACATCCCGCTGAGCGAACTGGGTGAAGCGGGCGGCCTGCTCAAGCTCCTCTACGACATGGGGATCGCCAACGAGCTGTTCCCGCTGCTCATCTTCGTGGGGATCGGCGCGATGATCGACTTCGGCCCGGTGCTGGAGAACCCGAAGATCCTGCTGCTCGGCGCGGCGGGCCAGTTCGGCATTTTTTTGACGCTGCTGCTGGCGCTGGCCCTGGGTTTTGCGCCATTGGAGGCGGTCAGCATCGCTGTCATCGGAGCGTGCGACGGACCCACGGCCATCTACGTGGCGTCACAGTACGCGCCGCAACTCCTCGCGCCGATCTCGGTGGCTGCGTATTCCTACATGGCGCTCGTCCCCATCATCCAGCCTCCCATCATGCGTGCGCTGACGACGCCCAAGGAGCGGGTGATCCGGATGGGTGCGATCAAGAGGAGCGTCTCTCCCCGGACCAAACTCCTGTTCCCCATCGTGGTCACCCTCGTGACCGGACTCCTGGCCCCCAAGGGGCTTCCGCTCATGGGAACCATCATGCTGGGCAACTTCATGCGGGAGTGCGGCGTGGTGGCGCGGCTGACCAAGGCCTCGGAAAACGAGATTGCCAACGTGGTGACCCTGTTTCTGGGCCTTGCCATTGGCGGCACCATGGAGGGCCACGCCTTTCTCAAGCCGGAGACGATGGCCATTTTCGGCATGGGATTCGTCGCCATCTGCCTGGATACCGTGGCCGGCGTCCTGTTCGGCAAGCTGATGTGCTGGCTGACCGGGGGGAAGATCAATCCCCTCATCGGAGCGGCGGGAATCTCCGCGTATCCGATGGCCGCCCGGGTCGTGCATAACGAAGGGCAACGCTACGACAAGAGAAACTATTTGCTCATGCACGCGGCCGGCGCGAACACCGGGGGACAGATCGGGTCGGTGGTGGCTGCCGCCGTGATGCTCTCGGTGCTCAAGGGGATGGGGTTGATCTGAGAGGCTGTCCGATCGTCCGCGTCGGCGGGCGGTTTCGAGCCGGAGCACCCATCCTCGATAAGCTCAATCGGACGCGTAGTTCGAGCCTCAATCGGGGAGCCAAGCAGGTCTCGAACTTCTACGGCTGTTCGACTAATGTGACTCTTCGCCGGTGACTGGTCTTGGCCGAGACCGTCTGCCCAATCCGAACGCTCTCAGCCCTTGATAATCCGCGGCAGCAGCATCTGGTGCCGCGGACAGGTCGACTGCGGATTCTGGTACACCGCGCCGGCGAACGCCTTGAGGTAGCCGCGCAACGCCTTCAGGTCCACGATCTCGTCGACAAAGCCGTGGCGCGCGCAGTATGCGGGCCGTGAAGTGTCGTAATACTTCTTCGCGATCTCGTTCATCTTTTCCGCGATCGGCTCGAGCGGCCTGCCCGCGTCCTTTTCCTTCACCGCGCGGCGCGCCATGGTCGCCACCGCCGCCGTCTCGCCGTGCATGACGTAGATCTCGGTGGCGGCCGTACCA
>JADGRQ010000044.1 GCA_017880775.1 Burkholderiales bacterium
GGCATGGCTGGATCAGGGTTGCCCCCATTGTCCAAAATTCCCCACTGCTGCCTCCCGTAGGAGTCTGGGCCGTGTCTCAGTCCCAGTGTGGCTGGTCGTCCTCTCAGACCAGCTACGGATCGTTGCCTTGGTGGGCTTTTACCCCGCCAACTAGCTAATCCGACATCGGCCGCTCCAATCGCGCAAGGCCTTGCGGTCCCCTGCTTTCATCTCTCGATCTCATGCGGTATTAATCCGGCTTTCGCCGGCCTATCCCCCACGACAGGACACGTTCCGATGTATTACTCACCCGTTCGCCGCTCGCCGCCAGGGTTGCCCCCGCGCTGCCGCTCGACTTGCATGTGTAAGGCATGCCGCCAGCGTTCAATCTGAGCCAGGATCAAACTCTTCAGTTTAATCACTAAGCTTGCTGTTACTTCTCACTCAAAGTAAACGGAGTTACTTGATTACTTTTCCGTGAGCACTCGAATACATTGCCTCGCGTTCCGAAGAACGTCCGGCGCCGTCGACTCAAGCGCCCACACTTATCGGCTGTAAATTTTTAAAGAGCGAACGCCCGAGGGCGTTGGTAAAGCGTTGGTTGCGGGGAGAGGATTTGAACCTCTGACCTTCGGGTTATGAGCCCGACGAGCTGCCAGACTGCTCCACCCCGCGTCCGAAGAGACAAAGATTATAGCCGTTCCGTGAAAAAGGTGTCAACAAAATTGCTGCTCGGGGACCGGACGGAGGCAGTCCCGGCGCGCAGCTTCAGTCAGGCGTCGCCCCGCTCTGCCGGATCACCTTCGACCACTTGGCCGATTCGCTGCGGATCCAGCTGGAGAACTCGGCGGGCGACCCTGCCACCACATCGAATCCCTGCTTGCCGAGCGCGTCCTGCGTGTCCTGCGAGCGCATGCCACGCACCGTTTCCGCGCTGAGCCGCTGCAATACTTCCTGGGGCGTGCCAGCGGGGGCAAGCAGGCCGATCCACGCCAGCGATTCGAGTTGCGGGTAACCAAGTTCGGCGACGCTCGGCACGTCCAGCGCGAGCGCGCTGCGCTTCAATCCGGTGACCGCGAGCGCACGCAACTTGCCCGCTTTCACATGCGGAAGCACTGCGGGAATGATCGCGAACATGGCCTGAACGTTGCCCGCGAGCATGTCGGTCACGGCGGGCGGAAATCCCCGGTACGGAATGTGAACCACGAAGATCCTCGCGTCACTCTTGAGCAGTTCCATCGTCAGGTGCGAGGCGCTGCCAGCGCCGACCGACGCATAGGAAAGCCGGCCCGGATTGCGGCGCGCATACTCGATGAACTCCTTGAAGCTCTCCACTCCGATGGACGGGATCGCGACCAGCATTTGAGGCGAGGAAGCGAGCAACGAGATCGGCAGCAGATCCCTGTCGGGGTCGAATGGCAGATCCTTGTAGAGGTATTTGTTCACTGCCACCGGCCCGTTGATCGCCACCAGCAGCGTGTACCCGTCCGGCGCTGATTTGGCCACTGCGTCGGCACCGATATTGCCTCCCGCTCCGGTGCGGTTCTCTACCACGAACGGCTGTCCGAGGGCGCTCTGGAGCTTGTTCGCGAGCGTGCGCGCCACGATATCCGGCGTGGATCCCGCGGGATAGGGAACCACGACCTTTACCGGCTTGGCGGGGTACGGCTGCGCGTTTGCAGCGAACGGCAGCCCCGCACAGCATGCAACCATCATCGCGCCGATCCACTTTCTTATAGTCGTCCTTCGTGTCATATGCGTTCGGTTTCGCCGCTGCGCGGTTGCCACACCATCAGCCGGCGCTCGGCAAGCGTCACCAGCCAGTCAAGCACCAGGGCAAACGCCGTAAGAACCAGGATGCCGGCGAACACCGAGTTGATGTCAAACGTGCCCTCGGCCTGCAGGATCAGGTAGCCGACGCCTTCGGAAGAGCCGAGATACTCGCCCACCACCGCACCAACAAAGGCGAGCCCGACCGAGTTGTGCAGACTCGCGAACACCCAGCTCGTCGCGCTCGGAATGTAAACGTGGCGCAGCAACTGCCGCTCACCCGCGCCCAGCATGCGTGCGTTCGCCAGCACCGTGTGGCTCACCTCCCGCACGCCCTGGTAGACGTTGAAAAAAACGATGAAGAACACCAGCGTGACGCCCAGCGCAACCTTGGATGCCATCCCGAGGCCAAACCAGACCCCGAAGATCGGCGCAAGGATCACGCGCGGCATGGCGTTCATCGCTTTGATGTAGGGGTCGAGCAACGCCGCCGCGGTAGGACTGAGCGCGAGCCACAGGCCGACACCGAGTCCGGAGGCGGTGCCGATGACGAAGGCAAGCACCGTCTCGAGCAGCGTCACCCACAGATGCCCGTAGATCGACCCCGAGGAGAACCAGACCCAGACGCGCGCCAACACCTCGAGCGGCTGGCCGAAGAAGAATGCCGCCTTGTTCGGGTTGTCGAAGTAGATCGGCGGTAGCAGCTCCGGATCGGTCGCGACCTGCCAGAACACGAATACCCCGGCGAGGATCAGCACCTGCCAGAGGCGCAGGAACCTACTGGCTTTTCTGCTGTTCATAGCCCTTCAGCACCTCTTGCTTCATCGCCTGCCAGATTTTCGTGTGCAGCTCGACGAAGCGCGGCGACAGCCGGATCTCGGCGACATCGCGCGGCCGCGGCAGGTCGATCTCAAATTCGCCGATCGGATGCGACGCGGGCCCGGCCGAGAACACCACCACGCGGTCCGAGAGCGAGATTGCCTCCTCCAGGTCGTGCGTGATGAATACCACCGACTTGCGGTCGACGGACCAGAGCTCGAGCAGCTCGTTCTCCATCAGCTGCCGGGTCTGGATGTCGAGCGCCGAGAACGGCTCGTCCATGAGGATGATCTGCGGGTCGAGGATCAGCGTCTGCGCCAGCGCCACGCGCTTGCGCATGCCGCCCGAGAGCTGGTGCGGGTAGCGGTGCCCGTGCCCGCGCAATCCAACTCGCTGCAGCCAGGCCTCGGCCCGGCGCCCGGCCTCCGCCCGCGCCACGCCGCGGAACTCCAGCCCGGCAGTGACATTGCCCAGCGCGGTGCGCCAGGGCAGCAGCGCCTCGGTCTGGAACAGGTAGCCCGCGTTGCGGTTCAGGCCGGCCAGCCGTTCGCCGAACACGCGCACTTCGCCGGCCGAGGGCTCGAGCAGACCGGCGGCGATGTTGAGCAGCGTCGACTTGCCGCAGCCAGTGGGCCCGACCACCGAGACGAATTCCCCGGGGCGCACCATCAGCGTCGCGTCCTTGACCGCCGTGAAGCGGGCGGTGGCGCTCGCCCCAACCGGCGACACAAAGGTGACGGTGATACGCTCAAGCGCGAGCGCCGGGGCAGATACCTGCATGGCTCGCGCTATTTCTTCTTGCCGTACTTGGCGAGCGCCTTCTTGACGAACTCGTTGGTGTAGGTCTCGGCCAAGTTGATGTTCGCCGGCTTGATCGCCGGGTTGAACGAGGCGAGCGCCTTGAGCGTGGTCTTGGCCCCGGCCTCGCTGAACAGGCCGTCCTTGGAGTACGCGGTGCGTACGTTATGGAACGCGTACAGATACATCGCCTTGTCGCCGAGAAGGAATTGCTCCGGCACCGTGGCGAGGATCTGCTGCGGCGAAGCCTCCTGCATCCAGATCAGGGCGCGGACCATCGCGTTGGTGAGCGCCTGCGTGGTATTTGGGTTCTTGCGGATAAACTCGATCGGCGCGTAGAGGCTCGCGGCCGGCATTGGACCGCCGAAGATCTTCTCGGTGCCCTCCGGCGTCCGTGTCTCGGCGATGATCTTAATCTTGCCGTCCTTCTCCAGGATTGTCATCGCGGGATCGGTCTGCGAGAGCGCGTCCACCCTGCCCTGGTCGACCGCGGCGATCACGGTTGAGCCCGCGCCGATGCCGATCACGGAGATGTCGCTCGGTTTCAGCCCACCCTTCCCGATAAGGTAATTGACCACCATGTTAGTGCTCGAACCGGGCGCGCTGACGCCCACCCTGAGCCCCTTGAAATCCTTCGGCGACGTGTAGGACGCGGCGCGCGAGGAAAGGATGCCCACTGAGATCTGCGGACACGCCCCGGTAAGCACGAAGGCCTGGAAATTGATCTTTTTCGACTGCATGTTGATGGTGTGCTCGTAGGCGCCCGAGACCACGTCGGCGCTGCCCCCGACCACCGCCTCGAGCGAGCGCGTGCCGCCGGGGAAGTCGCTGATGCGCACGTTCAAGCCTTCTTCCTTGAAGTAGCCCAGCTGCTCGGTGATCGTCAGCGGCAGGTAGTAGAGCGCGGACTTGCCGCCAACCGCGATGTGGACGTCCTTTTTCTCGAGTGCGCCCTGCGCCGAGGCTGAGCCGGCAAGCAGCGCGGCCGAGAACGCCGCGATGGTTCGTAGGATTCTGTGCATGGTTTTCTCCTTGGGTGTCATGGAATTCTACAACGCGCGCCGCTCGATCAGGGCCTGGGACAGCGTGCCGGCATCGACGTATTCGAGCTCGCCGCCGAGCGGCACACCGCGGGCGATCCGGCTTGCGCGGATACCCCGCGCGCGCAGCATCTCGGCGATATAGTGCGCCGTCGCTTCGCCCTCATTGGTGAAATTGGTCGCGAGGATCACCTCCTCGACCTGCCCGTCTGCGGCGCGTGCGAGCAACCGGTCGAGGCCGATGTCGCGCGGGCCCACGCCATCAAGCGGCGAGAGCCGGCCCAGCAGCACGAAGTACATCCCCGAGTAACTCAGCGTCTGCTCGACCATCGCGAGGTCGGCAGGCGTTTCGACCACGCACAGCAGCGAGGGGTCGCGGCGCGGCGAGCGGCAAAGCGCGCACACCTCCTCTTCCGTGAAGTTGTTGCATCGCGTGCAGTGGTGCACGCCGGCGAGCGCGGACGCGAGCGCCTGCGCGAGCTGCCCGGCGCCGCCGCGGTCGCGCTGCAGCAGATGGTAGGCCATGCGCTGCGCGCTGCGCGGACCCACGCCGGGCAGGACCCGCAGCGCCTCGACCAGGCGCTCCAGCCCCGTCGCGCTCGGGACCGTGTCCTTGGCCGCCATGCGCCGCTAGATCGGCAGCTTGAAGCCGGCCGGCAGGCCCAATCCGGCCGTCATCGCGCCCATCTTCTCCGAAATCGTCGTCTCGACGCGGCGCGCCGCGTCATTGAACGCGGCCGCGATCAGATCCTCCAGCATCTCGCGGTCGTCGGCCACCGAAGGATCGATGCTGACCCGCTTCACATCGTACTTGCAGGTCATCGTCACCTTCACCATGCCTGCGCCGGACTGGCCCTCGACCTCGATCGTGCCGAGGTTCTCCTGCATGCGGCGCATGTTCTCCTGCATCATCTGAGCCTGCTTCATCAACTGCCCGATATTCCCCTTCATCGATTCCTCCCGGGTCTCATCCCTGTTGCCGCGGGCGGATCGAAGAATCGATCACGGTCCCGTCGAACATGTCCACCAGTTCCTTGACGAAACGGTCCTGCTGGAGCGTCTGCACCGCTCTTGCCTGGCGCGCATCGCGCGCGCCCGCCTCCTGTGCCGCAACCGTCGCCCCGCCCGCCACTTCGCCCACTGCGACCTTGACCCTGACCGGCCGGCCGAACGATTTCTCAAGCGCCGCCTTGAGCTTGTCCTGGTATGTGCCCAGATACTCCATCGTAGCGGCGACCCGCAAATCGAACACCCACCGCGAAAATCCAGCGAGCACGGAGTTCAGCGCAAGTTGCTTGGCCGCACCGGAGAGCGGAAGTCTGCGCGCGAGCGCCGGCCAATCGCCGTCGAATTCGCCCGCCGCCTGCGCCGCCGCGTTGACCGGCGCAACCGCGGGTGCAGCGGCTCGCGGCGCCGCCTTGACGGCACCCGTCACGATTGCCGCGCCCGCAGCAGGCGCGCGCGGCAACCTGTCGGAGTCGCTCCCGCCCTCCGGCCGGAACGCGAGCAGGCGCAAAAGGGTCATCGCGAATCCGGCATGCTCGTCGGGCGCGAGCGCAAGGTCGTGCCGCCCCTGCAATACGATCTGGTAGTACAACTGCACGTCCTCGGCGGAAAAGCGCGCCGCCAATTCCATCAGCCGCTCCCGCTCTGGCGCATCGGCGTCGAGCGCATCCGGAACCACCTGTACCAGCGCAATGCGCAGCAGCAGGCTCGCGAGGTCGGCAAGCGCCGCATCGAACG
This sequence comes from Burkholderiales bacterium, assembly GCA_017880775.1. Lineage (GTDB taxonomy): Bacteria > Pseudomonadota > Gammaproteobacteria > Burkholderiales > SG8-39 > JADGRQ01. Next base: position 6,150 of record JADGRQ010000044.1, read on the forward strand.
ACAGGCTGCGCGACTGCAGCTCATCGGCAACTGCCATCAGTTGCGGACCGTCGCTCGCTGCGAGTGCGTCGAGCGCGCGCAGCAGGTAGGTCGAATCCACCGCACCCAGCATTTCGCGCACCTGCTCCGCGCCGACCTTTCCGCCGCCGTGCGCAATCGCCTGGTCGAGCAGCGAGAGCGCATCGCGCATGCTCCCCTGGGCTGCGTGGGCGAGGAGCGCGAGCGCATCGCGCTCGAAAGCCACCTTCTCCGCCTCCAGCAACTGCGCCAAGTGCTCCACGATTGCCACGTGCGGCATCTGCTTGAGATTGAACTGCAGGCAGCGCGACAGCACCGTCACCGGGATTTTTTGCGGGTCGGTCGTGGCGAGAATGAACTTGAGGTGCTCGGGCGGCTCCTCCAGGGTTTTAAGCATCGCGTTGAACGCCGAAGTCGAGAGCATGTGAACCTCGTCGATGACGTACACCTTGTAGCGCCCGCGCGACGGCGCGTACTGCGCCGTCTCCAGCAACTGGCGCATCTCGTCGACCTTGGTATTGGTCGCCGCGTCGACCTCGAGCAAATCGATGTAGCGGCCACCGTCGATCTCCCGGCAGGCACTGCATATTCCGCAGGGATCGGGCGTGATTCCAGTCTCGCAGTTGAGGCATTTCGCGAGAATGCGCGCGAGCGTGGTCTTGCCGACGCCGCGCGTGCCGGTGAACAGATAGGCGTGGTGCAGACGCTTCTGCTCGAGCGCGTGGCGCAAGGCCTTCACCACGTGCTCCTGTCCGACCAGTGTGGCGAAGGACTTCGGACGCCATTTGCGGGCGAGGACTTGATACGTCATGGCTGAATTCTACGGGAGCACATCATGGGGAGGGAGGTCCGAGGAGGGAGGGTCGTGACCACGACCCTCCCTCTTCTCCTATAGGGTGGCGAGCCTTGTCCCCGGCACCTGCAGTAAGTAGCTGTGGCTGCTTCCTTCCGGACCTGACCAGGTTCACCACGCTGCAATGCGGGGGGGCCCGCCGTGGAATGCGGTCATTATGCCCGAACGCCGCCTGCGCATGCTTGAAGACCGCGGTGGCGGACATTGGTGGTGGATGCAACCAGGCGGAGACCAAACAACGCCACACTATGCAAGGTCGACAGCTGCACGCGCCAATGCCAGCTAGTCGACCTTGGCCCCCGAAGCCTTGACAACCTTTGCCCACTTGTCGATTTCCGTGCGAATGTAGGCGTCGAACTGCTCCGGCGTATTGCCGACCGTCTCCATTCCCAGCTCGGCCATGCGCGCCTTCACTTCCGGAACGCGCAACACGCTAACGATGTCGGCGCTGATCTTGCGCACAAGCTCGTGCGGCGTTTGGCTCGAGGCGACGATGCCGAAGATGCTCTGAACGCTGAACCCTGGGATGGTCTCGGCGACCGTAGGTATCTCGGCGGCGATGGAGGCGCGCGAGGGGTTGGTTACCGCGATCGGCTTCAGCCGCCCGCCCTTGACATAGCTCATCGAGGAAAACAATGGGTCGATCAGGAGCTGGACGCGGCCCGCGATGACATCCGGATACGCGGGTCCGCTGCCCTTGTACGGGATGTGCACCAGATCGATGCCGGACATGGTTTTCAGCAATTCTCCCGCGAGATGCATCGAGCTGCCGCTGCCCGGCGATGCGTAGCTGATCTTGCCGGGCTGCTTCTTCGCCAGCGCAATGAGCTCGGCGATGTTGTTTGCTTCGAACGACGGAGTGGCGGAGATCAGAATGTGGGCGATTCCCAGCAGCGTCACGCCCGATAGATCCTTGACTGTGTCGAACGGCATGTTCGGGCGCAGGCTGGGATTAATCACGTGCCCGGTGATCACCATACCGAGCGTATGGCCGTCCGGTGCCGACTTGGCAACGTAGTCGGTCCCGAGCACAGTGCCGGCGCCCGGCTTGTAGTCCACTACGACGGGTTGCCCCCAGAAGGGCTGCAAGTGCACTGAAAGCGTCCTCGCCAGGATATCGATCGCTCCGCCGGGGGCGTTGGGTACGATGAGGTGAATCGGCTTGGTCGGAAAGCCTTGCGCCAACGCGCCTGCCGACACCGACAGGCCGCAGACCAGGCCGGCGACAGCGGCGGCCGTCCACGCCTTGCGGCGAAACATTACAGCGAAGGAAATCCTCATGATCGTTTCTCTTTTCATGATCATTTGCGAAGCACAGCGCCCTTGGACAGCGGCTGGACGGTGCGCTGGTAGATCGAAAGCCAACCCTTCTCATCCGGCGACACGAACTTTTGCGGGCGCGCGCGCCGCGCCGCGAGCTCGGTTTGCGGCACTTCGAGGTTGACAACCCGCTTCTCGACGTCGATGACGATCAGGTCGCCGTTCTCCACCAGAGCCAGCGGGCCGGCTTCCGCGGCCTCCGGCAGGACTTCGCCGACCACCAAGCCGCGGTTGACGAGCCCCGACAACTGCCCGTCGGTCACCACCGCCACGTGCTCGCTCAATCCCGCCCCGTCGAGAGCGAACACCAGCGCGGAGGCCATGGCCATGCCGGGGCCGCCCTTCGCCCCCATGCCTCTGAGCACCACCACCTGGCCGCGCGTGATCTCACCTTTCGCCAGCCCCTCCAAGGCGGCCTCGCGGGAGTGATAGACGTTGGCGCGACCGGAGAACTGCAGCGTGCGGGTATCGCCGACGCCGAGCTTGACGATGCCGGTCTCCGGCGCAAGCGAGCCTCGGACGATCACGATGGACGGCCTTCTCGACAGCGGGTCGTCCACCGTGCGGATGACATCCTGCTCCGGCGCCACGACGTCGCGCAGGATCTCGCGCACCGTCTGCCCGGTCACGGTCCGCGCGCTCGCGTGCAGGGATCCCTCGAGCCGTTTCATCACCACCCGCGCGCCGCCTGCGGCCTCGAAGTCTTCGATCAGGTGCTCGCCGTTGGGACGGATCGCGGCGAGCAGCGGGATTCTGTCGGCGTAGTGCTCGAACAGACCGTAGACGTCCACCTCGCACTCTGCCTCGACTGCGATCGCCTGCAGGTGCTTGACCGTGTTGATCGAGCCGCTCAGGCTCAAGATCGCCATCACGGCGTTGGCGAAGGCTTCCTTCGTCAGGATGTCCCGGGGCTTGAGATCGTCCCAGACCATCGCGACGATCCTTTCTCCAGCGCGGCGCACATGCTCCATCATCTTCGGGCTGTTCGCGAGGACGGGGGCGCTGCCCGGCAGCGCCATGCCGAGCGCTTCGCACACGATGTGCATGGAATTCGCCGTGCCCATGCCGGCGCACACGCCCGGCCCGAGCACGGCGTTGTCGGACATGCCGGTCAGGGCCTTGACGGTGATCCTGCCGGCGGCCACGTGCCCGGCGCTGAGGAACACTTCCTCAATGTCGACGTGCTTGCCCTCGTACTTGCCGCTGCGCTGATAGCCGCAGATCACTACGATCGCCGGGATGTTGAGGCGCGCCGCCGCCATGATCTGCCCCGGCGTGGTCTTGTCGCACGAGGCGAGGCACACCATGCCGTCGAGCAGCGCCCCTTCGACGGCGACCTCGATGTCGTTCACGATCAGGTCGCGGGTCGGCAGGATGTATCCGCCGCGGTGGCCCGCGCTGGTGATGAAATCGCTCGGCGCCGCAGTGCGCACCTCGAAGGGCAATCCGCCCGCGGCGCGGATCGCCACCTTCACCTTCGCCGCCACGCCGTCGAGATGGCTGAAGCAGCTCGACAGCTCCGAGGAGGTGTTGACGACCGCGATTTTCGGCTTCTCCATGTCCTCGTCGGTCAGGCCGAGCGCCTTCCATTGCGAGCGGCGCACCGCCCAGCGCGAGGTGCCGCGCTCGAAGTTGCTGCGAAGTTTCCTGGTCATTCACGACTCCGATCCGACGGATTCACCGGCTCTTCTTGGTCACTTCGACGATGCCGTTGTCGGCGTCCACCCTGACCCAGTCGCCGGTGGCGATGACCTGCAACGGATCCTGATCGAAATCGGTCACCGCGGGAGCGTGCGTGACCACCGCGCCGAGAGCGATCTTGGTCGTCATCTCGTTGAAGAGCATGGCGAGCGGCGCCGCTCCCGCGAGCCGCGCGATGTGAAACTGGCTCGACCATCCCGACGAACCCTTTGCGCCCGGAAACACTAGCACCTTTCCCTTGAAGCTCTGACCGCGGAGCTCGTGCCGCGTTTCGATGATGATCCCGGTCCTCGGGTCGATCCCGCCCCAGCCGGAAATCCTGTGCGTGGTGACGAGCGCTTCGCCCTCGGCGCACCCACCCACGACCTTCCTGCCGCGCAGCACGATCTTCTTCATTGCAGCCCGCCCGACCAGCGCCCGGTGATCGCCGCCTGGATGCACTCGAACGTCGTGCCGAACCACGCCTGCACGCCCATGATGGCGGGCAGGTAATGCGCCTGCTTGGCCGAGTCCACGGCGGCGATCTTCGTGCCCTTCGGTAGCACGCGGCCGACCGCCGAACAGGTATCAGTCATCAGAAAACCCCCGGCGTCTTCGATGATCTTCGTGTAGCCGTTCTGGTCCGCGACGTGCTTGATCGCGCCCGGCGTGAAGATCCACAAGCTGCAGTTCTCGTGGATGCGCTGGCCCTCGAGCAACTGGCACACCTCCCAGATTTGCTCGAGCGAGTAATGGGGGCAGCCGAGCATGACATAGTCGACGTTGCGGTCCTTTCCCGTAGAGTTGACCCGCTCGTAGGCTATTTTCCGCTCCGCGGGGCCGTATTTGAATTTCATGATTGGCTTCTTCCCGCCGAACGCATCCTCAAGGCTGCGGGCTTCCGGAGTTACGCCGATCACGTGGTACATCTCGACGCCGCCGGACGAAGAAGCCGCGGCCCCGAAGTGTTTCAGCCGCGCGAGGTTGGGGACGTACTTTACGCCGCTCAGGACGGGTATCTGCTCCTGGACCACTTCGCCGATGTAATAGCCGAGCAGTCCCCAATCAGCGGTGTCCTTGACCTCGACTTCGAGCTCGACCAGGTGAGTGCCGAAGCGGTTCTCGTCCAGGTGGTATCCCCAATAGGGGATCTTGCCGGTGAGCATCGCGGCACCGGCACTCTCTCGCCCCTCTGCGTTCGTGCGGCCGCCGAGCACCGAGTTGCAGTAGATGACCGCCGACGATTCCATCCACGCGCAGTGCTCGCCCTTCACCGGAACGTTGCCCACCTGGTACGGGGTGCAGGTGTTCAGGAGTTGCACGCCGAGCCCGCCGAAGAAGGCAGCGCCGTCGCGGTACAGTTTGACCGCCTGCGGGCCGATGCCCTGTTGCTCGGCGTGAACCGGGTCCATACCCTGCTGCAGATGGCAGCTGTACACCTTGACCTTGGGTATCTCCACCACTTCGGCGCTGTCGAGGCTGAACTCGGAGAACACCGCGTCGAGCCCGATGCCGTGCGTTGCGGCGAAATCCCGCAGGAAGGGCATCGTGGCGCCCATCGTTCCGCAGACATTGTTGGTATCGATGAGCCTTTCCGCGCCGAGCGCTTCACCGTACCGCACCAGCAGATCCATCGCCTTTTGCCTGGCCGGTCCTTCCTTGCCGTCCAGCATCGCTTTTTCGTCGTCAGCCAGTCTCACCTGCCCCTCCGATCACGCGCACGATGTGGACACATGTGTAAATTCAGGCGGGCGCAGCGGCCTTTTCCTGCGTGCGCGCGGTGGCGCTCGCGTCGTCGCCCAGGTTCGCGCCGTCCGCCACCAGCCGGCGCTGCAACGACGGCACATCAACGTTTGCCGGCTTGACGACGGCGCCCAGCGCCATGTCCGCGGCCGTGCCCGCGGCCTGCCCCATGGCGAAGCACGGACCCGAGACGCGCGCTGAGGACTGGCCGTCGTGCGTCATCGAGGCGCAGCGCCCCGCCACGAAGAGGTTGTCGATGTCCTTGGGCACGATCATGCGATAGGGAAGCTGGTTGTAGCCGCGCGATTCCGGGATTTTCGGGAACTTGAGCAGCACGGCGCCGGAAACGTGCGCCTCCACCGGCCAGCCGTTGACGCCGATCGAATCGGAAAAGCTCGCGCACTCGAGAATATCGCTCTCCGACACCATGTATTCGCCGACGACGCGGCGCGTCTCGCGTATGCCGATCTGCGGCGCGATCTCGACGATGTACGCGTTCTCGAACCCCGGCGTCACACCCTTGATGAACTCGAACACGTCCCAGCACTGGCGGCGTCCTTCGACCTCGCCGTAGCTCAACTGCTCGACGTCGATGCCGCTGACCGCAGAGCCGTCCGGGTTCTTGATCTGGGTGACGTTGGCGCGCCACTCGATCGGGTTTTTCTGCGGCCGCACCAGCGCGCCCTTGCGCGGGAAGCGCCGGCCCTTTTTTTCCGCTTCCTCCATCAGCTTGGGGATGATTTCCCAGGCGCGGCCCGCCTTGACCGGATCCACTCCGCTGATGCGGAAATTGGTGGAGGGATAGAGCATGTTGCCCGCCCCGTCGCCGAGCTCGAACGAAGCGCCCGCCCAGGCCGCGAGGTCACCATCGCCGGAGCACTCGATGAACATGCGGCCCCGGATGGCATGGCGCCCGGACTTGCTTTCGATCAGCAGCGTGTCGATCTCGCGCTCGGAGCGCTTGGTCATCCCCACGCCGAACGCGTGGAACAGCACCTTCACCCCGGAAGCGGCCAGGAACTCGTCGGCGGCAATCTTGTAGGCCGAGGTGTCGTAGGCCTGCGCGGTAATCTTGCCCGCGAGCGACACGTGCGGCGCATTCAGTCCGCCCAGGCGATCGATCCGATCGGTGAATTCGTCGGACAGGCCATGCACGACGCGCTTGTGCTCGCCGTGGACATTGGCGTGCAGGCCGCAGAAGTTGGTCACGCCCGCGGCGGTCCCGGCACCGCCCAGAAACCCGTAGCGCTCGATCAGGATGGTGGAACGGCCGGTGCGCCCGGCGGCCGCGGCGGCGACGATGCCCGCCGGTCCACCGCCCAGGACCACGACTTCGTACTCGCCCAGGATCGGCGTTTCGCGTCCCGGCTCGAGCACCGGTGCTGGTTTTTGGCTCATGTCATCGGCTCCTTGCGATTGCTATTTCTTGTACATGCCCTGCTGCGTGAAGAACGCCTCCAGATTGTCACGGTCCCGAGCGAGCGCGCGATGGTAGGTCGCGGAGTCCTTGTACGTGATCTGGATCGACATCTCCTTCATGCGCCTGACGAACTTGGGCTCGCTGACGATCTTCGCCACCAGCTCGTCGAGCTTCCGCGTCACGTCCTCGGGCAGGTTCTTGGGCCCGAAAAGGCCGAGCGAGGAGACATAAGGCAATTCGTAGCCGAGCTCGAGGACCGTCGGAACGTCGGGCGCCAGGTCGATCCTTTTCTCGGTACACACCGCCAGCACCCGGATCTTTCCGGCTTCGACCGAGGGCTTCAGCGCCGCAAAGTCGATTGCCCCGACCTGGATGTGCCCGCCGAGAAGCGCAGGCAGAGTCTTCGAGTCGCCGCCGAACGGCGCATCTTCCAGCGTGACGCCTTCCTTCACCGCCATCTTGACCATGATCATCGAAGGCAGTGTCTGCTTGCCGGGCGTCCCGATCATGAGTCCTCCGCTTTGGCGCGCCAGCTCCATGACATCCTTCATGCTCTTCAGGGGCGAATCGGCTTTGACGGCAAACGACATCGCGGTGGCCGCCACCGCGGAGACGCCCTTGAGGTCGCCGCTCGCATATGGCGCGCTGTACGCGAACCTGAACACCTCCGGCACCGCCGCCGCGACCGGAAAGAAGCCAAGCGTATAGCCGTCCGGGGCCGCGGTCGCCACGGTATTGCCCCCGATCGTCGCCCCCGCCCCGGCCTTGTTGATCACGATTACCGGCTGCGACACGTAGCCGGTCAGGCTGTCGGCCAACGCGCGCGCGGTCAGGTCCATGACCCCGCCGGCGGGGTACGGCACCACGATGGTGATGGGCCTCTCCGGATACTCGGCCATGGAGAGGCCCGCGAACAGCCAGCCCAGGGCGAACAGCAATATGCCTCGAACCGCTTTCATGCGTTGGTTCTCCTTCAAACTGCGGCAAGACGCCGTTCCCGCTCCTCGGCTGTCCGGGTGCGCGGCTCCCGCATCAGCCGGCCGTAGCCCTGTATCGGCTCACCGATGCCGGCGAGCTTGAAACACATCCAGTAAGCGGCCTGGTTGGAGGTCACCACTGGCTTGCCGAGATCCTGCTCGAGCGCCTCGATCACGTCGAGCGCGTCGATCCCCGTGCAGCTGATAAACACACCGTCCGAGTCGGGCGTGTCGACCGCCTTCGCCAAGCGGTAGAGCACGCTCGGCGGCAAGTGCGCGAGGATGTTGTTGTCGACGAGATCGAGTCCCTCGCACTTGAGAACCTTGAAACCGTTGTCCTCGAGGAACTTCTTCTCGATGACATTCACCGGATTGGGATAGGGCGTGCACATCGACAGCTTCTTGATCCCGAGCTGCCGGAACGCGGCCATCATTGCCGTGGAGGTCGTCGTGCAGGGGATGCGCGTGGCCGCCTCCATTTCCAGCACCAGCCGCTCATCGTGCCCCTTGCCCTTCATGAAGCTTCCCGCGGTGCAGATCCAGCCGATCACGTCGGGCTGGCTCGCGGCGAGGATCTTCGCCGTCTCGACCACCTTCTCGTCGAGATGCATCATCGCCTCGGCGCTTTCGTCCTTATGCCGCGGCACGGCAGCCGCTCCCACGGCGACCCCTTTGGGCGCGAGCTTGTGGAAATCGCCGATGTGATGGAAACCCGCCCCGGGATAGATGATCCCGATTCTCGCCCTCCAGCCCTGATTCGAGTACCACAGTGGATGTTTGCCGAGATCTGCCCTGCGCAGTTCCATGACGAGCCCCTCTAAGAAAATTGAATCGGAATCCTTAGTTCACCAGTATGAACATGGCCATAATTATGAACTCGGGCCGCAATCGCCGTCAAGCGCGCACGCCCAGCCTCACTTCGACGGCGCGAAATCTTCGGGTATCTCGCGCTCGAGCGCGCTCCTCGCCGCGATCAGCTCCCGCACGCAGAGCGCCTTCAGCGAAGCCGCAAAGCGGACGCTTGGAATCGCGACGTTGAGGGCGCCGACCGGATAGCCGTCGGATCGACGGACCGCTATCGCGATCGCCGACACGCCCGGCATGTGCTCGCCATGCGAATAAGCGACCCCTTCCTTCATGGCCTTCGCGAGCTGGCGCCGCAGCTCGGCGATCGATTTGACGGTCGCCTCCGTTTTCGGCACCAGCTTCACGCGCGCCAAATAGCGCTCGCGCTCCTCTTCCGGCAGAGCAGCGAGGACAGCCTTGCCGATCGACGATGAGTACAGCAGGAAGCGCGTGCCGACCGTCATTCGGTACGTGAGCGCCTGCGGGGAATCCACGCCGTACACGCGCTCGACATGCTCGTTGCGGAATAAAGCCAGCGCAGAGGACTCGTGCGTCGCGGCGGTGAGGCGTTCCAGGATGGGCCGCGCTATGGGGATCAGGTCGAGGTTTCCGTCCCGCTGCCGCAGCAGCGCGAAGACCGAAGGTCCGAGCGCATAGGTGCCCGGCCCCGGCGCGAACGTCAGGTAGTCCCTGCCGATCAGGTTGCGCAGCAACTGGGTCAGACTGCTCTTCGGGATGCCAAGCGCCAGCGCGATTTCCCTATGCGATAACGGTTTTGCCTTCCGGCTGAGCAGCTCGAGCACGTCAAGCACCCGGTCCGCCGATTTGACGGCCACGATTTTTGCTGGCTTCACCGTCATCGCTCCCCCATGACCATTAAAGCATAAAGCGTGCACATCGCCGCCCGCAGCACGCCGAACGCGACCAGGTACCCGGCCGCGGCATACCAGCCGTCAACGACATGCCATTGGCCGAGCAGCGCGCCCATGCCGAGCGCGAAATCGGCAAACCAGAGCGGCAGGCCAAGTCCCGGGTCGGCGAACACGAACAACGCGAACAGGACTGCGCTGTGGATCTTGTACAGGGCCCATGGCGTCACTCCCCGGCGAACCAGCCGGTCGCGCCCGGCACCGACATTCCGCCGAACTTCGACTTCCACACGTAGTAGCTCGCGGCCGAGAATCCGTGCCGGCGGCACAGGTCCTTTACCATCAGTCCCGCTTCAGCTTCCCGCAGAAACCTGATGATCTGCTCTTCCAAAAATCGCTTCTCCATTGGCCCGATCCCCTCTCATTGAAATCGGAATCCAAAGCATAACGCTACTAAAATCGAGGATCACGTCGCTCGATGAGATCCTGTTTGGAGCTTTCCGTGGATTCAGACTGTTATTCGGCGGCAGCAGCTGTCACCGTCAATGCGGCCCAAACGGCAACAGACATTGTGAGTGCACGTCCCGGCTGATGCTTGCGGAATGCGAATCGATCCGGACTATTTAGCAGAAGGGACAACCGCGATTGCTTGCCCTGGAAGCTGCCCATATCCGCCGATGAAATGCACCACGTCATCAATCCACCTCACCCAGATGCCCTCCAAAAAAGGGGCAATGAAGCTGACGACGTGGGAACTGATCTGGACGATGAAACAAACGTCATCGAGCCGGAGGTCGAATTGGACCAGGTCATCAATCCACTTCACCCGGGTGCGCTCCAAAGCGGGGGCGACGCAGCTGACGACGTGAAAACGAATCTTGGCGCCGGAATAAACGTCATTGAGCGGGAGGACGTGGTGCGATACAGATCCATCATTGCAACGAATGAGGAACGGCTCGAGATTGCGCGGCGGCAGAACGATCAATCCAGAATCGACCGACTGACGAGAGACATTGAAGTGCTGCGCGCGTTCCTATCAGCGAAAGTCGATAAATTCCAGCGCCCAAGACAAACTGGTAGCACGCGCGAGCGGAAGCGGAAGCGGAAGGCCATCCTCAACCGAATCTCGGACGCGCGGAAAGAAATAGACAGAATCCATCCGGCGCTCGGCCAGCACCTGTTGATCCACCTTCATACCGGGGGTTACTGCTATTACACCTCGGCAGGGTCATCCCCCTGGAAACCATAGACCTCTGCATTCGACGGCAAGCAGCTTGATTGCTACGCGCCGCGTAGCAACCGCCACGAATCTCCTCGCGCAGTAATCCATAGGGACGCGGGTTTAGGCCTCCATGACAGCGTAGTGGTAGGCGGGGAAGACGCCTTCGTCGAGCGCCACAACAGCGCAACGCAGCGCCCGGATCGTGTTGGCCGGGAAGACGCTCGGCATCTTGAACGGGAGCCCGTAGTGAAGAGCCCATCTGCGAACGTCGTGCAGCATGTATGCCGCCTTGACGTTCACGTTTGTCGGCATGCTGTTTCCCGTCGCCTTGAAGACAAATCCGAGCACCATCGGTCGGAATGCGATCTCCGCACCACGCTCGGTCGCAAGGTGCTCGATCGCGCGGTGTACGAGATAGCTGTAGGCACTGGCATAGTCGTAGAAGAAGTCGATCCGTTTCGTAGGGCCTCGTTTGGTCTGTGGCTCATCTCACGTCCCTCGACAATCCGAGGTGGAGTCGTGGACGTGCTGCAGGTGAAGGCGGTTCAAGCTCGGCCTCGCACCTCGGTTGCGCGGGCGAGGCTTCCGTCATTCGATCACCCGGTCGGCGCGGAAGGAATTCTCTCCGGTAACACTGCGCAATCAGCGCGGAGCAGCCACGCCGTCAGGGACCACCTTCAGCCAAGCAGACGCGCACGTTTTCACGTCGGGGTAGTACTTCCTCGTGTCGGGGCAGTAAGACCGATAACGGGAAGCGTCCTGTGCGGCGTATGGACCCCTGGGACTCGCACGGGCTGAACCCGAATTCGGCGGCGGAGGGTATGCGCCGCTCGACGGTCGATAGCTTTGGATAGGCTCCTCGTTGCAGTCCTTGCCGACCGTAGCCTCCTTGCGGTTGGTGATGTGCGTGCGCCCGCTGCTGTCCTTGCAGAAATAGATGGGCGTCTGGGCTGGCTCGTAGTATGAGCGAGGGAAGTTATAAGCGGGCGGCGGCGGAGGGTAGAAGCCACCCGGCGGTGGATAGCTTTGGACGGGCTGCTCGTAATAGACGGCCGGCTGGGTTGGCTCGTAATAGGAGGGTGGGTAGTAGTAGTCGGGAGGCGGCGCGTAGTACGCGGGCCGGAAGTAGGCGACCGGCCCCGCGAAAAACACCGTGCGCGGTACAACCCTTAGCGGTCGGGCCGCGACGAAACGGGGAGCAGCGAAGCCACGTACAGAAATCCCGAAGTGCGCGGAGCCTCCAAAGTGCCCCGCGTGTCCGGAACCGCGCTCGCTCCGCGCCCAACAATCGCTGCCGTAACTCGCGGCAAGAAGCGCGACTGCAAGTATCGAAAGCGTGCGACTGTTCATCGCTCCCTCTTGGCACCTGTCGGACGCTGCCGACAGCGGTACTAATACACCATTTGGCCATCCCCATCCCAAAAAGTTTGGCGTGCGGGCAGCGCAACATTCAAGCTTTCACGTTGCTTACAACCACAGACGAGAATTCGCCCCATGTGCCGCCGTTACGTCAGTCCCGATACGGCGGCGATCGAGCGTGCCTGGCACGTCGGCCGAACGAACAGCAACCCTTTTTGCCGGCTGTGCTCCGCAAAAACTGGTCGGTGCGGGGCCTTAGATCAGTACACCGGGGGCAGCCGGGCCATAGCATGATGAACGCGCGATCGCCCTCAATAGAAATGCGTGGCCATACCGGGCCGACTGATATGCACCACGCTGGGGCGTTCCGGCGCCGCCTGCACGTTCTTGCCGCAACGCGCTCCGCGCGGACGCTGGATGCTGTGGAGTGCCCCGCCGCTGGCCTGCTTATTGCGTCTGATCGATGAGGACGCGTCGATGTCGGTAATGCGGCGCTGGCTCGGCAGGGATGTGATGCCCTTGAAAGGAATAACTGGAATGAGCACTCGAATCGTCCCGCTGTACCTCGTGCTCTCTGCCCTACTTACAGTGCTCGCTTGGGTCGCGCCCGCCCACGCCGCGGATGTTGCCGAGGAGTCGGTGATTCTCGTCGCAAAGCGGGAGATGAGCGGCCCCCTGTACGGCTCGACAGTCCTGATCGCAAAGCACCTCGGCAACGACTACCACCTGGGCTTTATCATCAACCGCCCGACGTCGATTCGGCTCGCAGAGCTATTCCCGGAGCACGGCCCGTCGCAGAAAGTGCCCGACCCGATCTACCTCGGCGGGCCCTTCAACACCGAGATGATCTTCACGCTCGTCAAGCGCAGAGATAGCCCTGGCGGGCACTCGGTCCAGGTGACCCAGGATCTGTTCCTCGCGGTTGACGCCGAAACGGTGGACCATATCATCGAGGTGGAGTCGGATCATGCGCGCTTTTTCGTCGGCCTTGTCGCCTGGCAGCGGGGCGAACTCGGCGACGAAGTGAAGCGCGGCCTTTGGTATGTGCTCAAGCCGGAAGCGGATCTCGTGCTGCGCAAGTCGTCCGAAAGCCTATGGGAAGAGCTCGTGACGAAATGCGAACGCTTGTCAAAAGGAATTTAGGGTTTGGGTGCAACAAACGTACCTTTCTAAGACTGCTAGCGGCTAGGAGCGGACATTCGCCGACTACCGCATCATCCACGAATCACGGCACTTCATTCGATCACCCGGTCCGCGCGCAACAGTATCGACTGCGGGATGGTGAGGCCGAGTGCCTTGGCGGTTTTCAGGTTGATCACCAGCTCGAACTTGGTCGGCTGCTCGACCGGAAGATCGGCGGGCTTTGCGCCCTTGAGAATCTTGTCGACAAGAACAGCAGCGTGCCGGAAGTACTTGGTCAGATCTGTGCCATAGCTGATCAGGGCACCCGCGTCCGTAAACTGCGTGGGTGAAGACATCAAAGGAAGGCGTTTCTCGAGAGCAAGCTGCGCAATCCTGACGCGCAGGCCAACTGTCAACGGAGTGTGCATCACGATTACCGCGTCCGCTTTTCGCTTGGCAGCTTCTTCGAAAGCCCTCTCAATATCCTCGGCATTCGTTATCAGCAATGGCAGGATACGCAAGCCCATGCTGCAGGCGGCAGTCTGTGTATCCTCGGCTCCGCGTGCCGCCGCGGGGCTTGCGCTCTCCCACATCAATGCCAGGCGCTGCATCCTAGGCAACGTTTCCTTAAGCAGCTGCACCTCTTTGGCCGCAAGGTCGGCGACCTGATCGGTCATTCCTGTCAAATTGCCGCCTGGGTGCGCGAGGCTCGTCACCAAACCGGAACCCAGGAAGTCCGCCGAGACGGCGACGACAATCGGAATGGTTGTCGTGGCGGCCTTGACCGCACGCGCCGCCACGACGCCATGAGTGACAATGACGTCAACCTTGAGACGAACCAGTTCTGCAGCGAGTTGGATACGGCGTTCGGCGTTGCCTTCTGTCCACCGAACGTCAATGGAAACATTGCGTCCGGCAACGTAGCCAAGCTCGGTCAGGGCGTCTCGAAATGGATCAATGGACTCAGTCGCTCGCGTCGCGGCCGAGCCATCGCCCAGAAATCCAATGCGCCAGACCTTGCCCTGCTGCTGCGCCTTGACAGCGAGCGGCGCCGCTCCGAGCGCGAGCAGCGCAATTACCGCGTCACGCCTGTTCATTCGATCACGCGATCGGCGCGCAGGAGCAGCGACTGCGGGATGGTGAGGCCGAGTGCCTTCGCCGTTTTCAGGTTCACGATCAGTTCGAATTTCGTCGGTTGCTCGACGGGCAGATCGGCCGGCTTCTTGCCACGGAACAGCTGGTCGGCATAGGCCCCAATGCGGGCATAGAGCCCGTCCAAGCTCGCGCCGTATGCGATGAGGCCGCCGTCGCGCACCTGCTCAGGCCATTCGTAGACGGCCGGCAGCCGATGCTTCGCGGCCAGCGCGATGATGGGCTTGCGGTCCAGCATGAAGAAGGTGCTTGCGCCGACAACCAGGGCGTCGGGCCGCCGGCTGCTGATGGTCGCGAAAGCGCCGCTGTAGTCGCCGCCACGCACTTCCACCACCTCGAGTTCGACCTTGAGCGCCGCCGCGGCTTTTTGCGTTTCCTGCAATTGCAGGCGGAAGCTCGGATCGTCGGGTGCGAGCATGCCGATGCGAGCAGCGCGCGGTGCCAGTTCGCGCAGCAACTCCAAGCGTTTGCCCGCCAGCGTGCCGTCGGCGGAGATCAGGATGCCCGTCACATTGGCCTCGGGCCGCGCAAGGTTCGTCACGACCCCAAGGGCAACCGGGTCGAAGTTGCCGAACATGATGATTGGGATCGTCGACGTGGCCTCACGCCCCGCGCGCACAGTCGCCGGGCCGACGCACACGATGGCATCCACGCGCAGCTGCACCAGTTCGCGCGCCAGCCCGGGCAGCCGGTCAAGCTGGCCGCTTGCAAAGCGTCGCTCGATGATCAGGTTCCGCCCTTCGATGTAGCCCCGCTCGCGCAGCGTGTCCAGCAGCGCTGGCGACACTTCCGGCGCAGGTGCCGTGGCGCGCAGCACGCCCAGGCGGTAGATGCGGTCGGCCGATTGCGCGGTTCCGGGGCTCGTCGCCATGAGCCAGATCGCACCCGCGGCGATGAGGAAGTCGCGTCGGTCGGTCATTCGATCACTTGATCGGCACGCAGCAGGATCGACTGCGGGATGGTGAGGCCGAGTGCCTTCGCGGTCTTCAGATTGATCACGAGCTCGTATTTGGTCGGCTGCTGAATCGGTAGATCGGAGGGTTTAGCGCCTCTGAGAATACGATCGACATAGGTTGCTGCAGTCCGGTAGTTCTCAACCGAGTCGGACGAGTACGAGAGCAGCCCCCCTGCTACGGCAGACTCCGAATCTTGGAACATCGATGGCAACCGGTATTGCTGCGCTAGCGCAACAATCTTCTTCCGATTGATGTAGAAGAAACCGTTGGCCAAAACAAGCATCGCTTCAACACGCTCTTTGCTCATCGCCACCAAAGCGCCCTCTATTTCGGTCGCTGTGGTGGCATTTGCCACGTAAAGCCGAAGCCTCCTTGAATCCGCCAATTGTTTGATTTTCACAAGCACGTGGGATTGTGACGGCTCGGCGGGATTTGAAAGTATGCCGATCAGGCGTGCGCGAGGCACGGCCTCCGCCAGGAGGCCGAGATTCTTGCCCATTGACTCGACCGCATTTCTGGACAGCCCGGTGACATTGCGGCCGGGTCGGCTAAGGCTCTCGACAAGACCTGCCTCTATCGGATCGGGGATGTTCACCATAACGATCGGAATCGTCGAGGTCACGCTCCTTGCTGCCAAGGCTTTTTGCGTAACCGAAGCTACGATCACATCGACCTTTCGCGCCACGAGTTCGGAAGCAATGCCACGCTGAGCCTGGTCACTAATCCCCGTCGTCCCACGATAGTCGATCGTAATGTTCTTGCCTTCGACGTAACCCAGTTTCTGAAGCCCCTCGCGGAATGCGTCGAGATAACGTGCCTCGAGCGAAAGCGGCGGGCCGAGAAATCCAATCTGGTAGACCCTGCTCGGTTGCTCGGCAAAGGAAACGACCGGTGCCGCCCCGAGGGCAATAAGCGCCCGTATTGTTTCCCGCCTGTTCATCCGGTCCCCTTTCGGTTGAGCACCGGGATCGGCGGGCGGAGAACCCGGTCAACCCCAGTCGGCAGTAAGGCTACACCCGGAGGGGTCGGGTTGGGATGAATTGAGCCACTCGCCGCAGACCAATAGCTGGCGTGGTGCTCCGCAGACGGCAACGTCGTCGCCGGGGCAAAATTCCCTGCAAAAAATTGTTGGATTCAGAGACCTTCACTGGTCCCCTCCACCCCTTCCTCCGAAGGCCACCCCACTTCGGATTCGTTTTCGCCTGCCAGAAAAAAACATGCTTATGCCGCCACCGTGCGGCGAATAGCATGCGGTCGCTTCGCTCCCGCCCTGTCCCTCTCCTGGCGAAGCACTTCGCCTCGACAAACCAGGAGACGCATCATGCGCACCATCATCGAAACGAAATCCAGCACGGTCGGCAAGCAGCATGCCCAGGTCATTCGCAAGAACGTCGGCATCGCCGCTGAATTCGTCGTAGGTCACGCAGCCAACGGCGCGAGTGCCACGACGGGCTACGTCGCTGGCTTCCTGCAGGGGCTGTTCGGCACCAAGGCGCCGGCGGGAGCTACCTCCCGCCCAAACGCATAGAGGAGGACTGCCATGCTCGAGACGGGCATCATGGTCTTCCTCGGGGTGGCGCTCATCCTCTGGAAGCTGCCGCGCCGTATGGCGCTCAAGCTCCTGAATCACGACCTGGCGATCGACGTGACGGTGACGATTGTGACGCTGATCGTGCACTTTGGTACGTTCAGCGGCGTGATGGCAGCGACGGTCGCGGGTCTTCTGACCTCGCTCGCGACGTCGGGAGCGAAGCGTCTGTTCGGCCACATCCAGGGCGGCCGGTACTACCTCGGCCTGTTTCACGTACGCGTGGACTCGCCCCGCTAGACATCGCCTTGGGCGCCGCGGTCGCCGAGCTTGCGCGACAGATCGTGCGCATCGGCCTGCGCCTGCTCATCAAGTAGTTCAACCGATCTTCGCCTCGGTACGCAAGCGCGTGACCGGGGCTTTTCATTTCGGAGGTTCGATATGCGCGATCTCTATGCCGAGGTCACGAACAAGATCATCGCCGCACTCGAAGCCGGCACACCGCCCTGGATTCGCCCGTGGTCGGGTGAGCTCGACCGGTTCCCAACCAACGCGGGTAGTAAATGAGATCATCAGGGGCAGCCAATATGAACAGGCAGCACATCAACTCGCCCGTATCGAGCAACGGGCCACTCAGTGCCTGGTGGACCCCAAGGACGCGATGGTGCGCGGTCGCCCTGGTACTACTGCTCCCCGAGTCCTTCGCGGTCCTTCCGTTGATTTGGCTATGGCACCAGCGAAATAGCAGTCGGACCCTGTGGGCCACATATGTAGCCAACATGGGGCGACGCCAGTGAATCAAACCACGATGCCCACGACCGCCAGGGACCGCGTGTAGCGCACGACGAAGGTCAACAGCTCGAGTTGTTGGCGGCGCTTGACCTGATTCGCGCGGAGCGCGTAGCACCGCGAAACGCGGCTATGCCAGACAGCCGCTCAGCTTCATTCTGGCGAAGATCGACGCCAGCAGCGCGGATTTCAACCCAATAATTATGTGGGATGGAACGTGGTATAGCGTAGCGGAGTTACATAACATTATAATTAATATACACGTAGTTATGTAAGTGTTCTGGCGGAGAGAGTGGGATTCGAACCCACGAAGCGCTTTTGACGCTTACACACTTTCCAGGCGTGCGCCTTCGACCGCTCGGCCATCTCTCCGCAGGGCGCGGATATTATCACCGGAATCAGCAAACCTGGCCCATCGTCGGTGATACGATCCGAACGTGAAAATTTCCGCCGGAATCGCGATGTTCCTGTGCGCCGCATTCGCGTTGGTCTGCTTCGGATTCGCATACAGCGGCTTCTCGGCGCTGGAGACCATGGTCGACGAGGCGGAGCGCGAACTTTCCCGGGGTTACGCGTGGTTCTGGATGTTTCTCTCTGCCGTGGGGCTGGTGTTCGGGGTCCTGTCCTGGATGATCAAGGAAGGCAAGCTCGGCGACCTCGAATAAGATCGGGATAGGGGCGGCCAGATTACCTGACCGACCCCTCCCACACCACCCGGCATGCGGGTCCGCACCGGGCGGTTCGAGAAGTTGAGGTCATGAGA
>JADGRQ010000005.1 GCA_017880775.1 Burkholderiales bacterium
CCCCGGCCTCCAGCATCTGGCGCATGGTCACAGACATGAAGCTCTCCTGATTAGGGTTAAGTCAGCCGCCCCGGCCGAGAAAACCCGTGACGCGCGGCTAACGCTCTCGGGCACCCTAACTGGCCGGGCGGGAAGTTTGACCCGCGGAATCCTGTTCGGGGTGTATCCCGCCCAGAGTCCCCATATTGAATCATTATGGTGAGTCCGCAAATCAGCCCGAAATTCTAGCATAATCAGGCCTCAAGCCTCAAGTATCCCAACCCACTTCCAAAGCGCCCCCGCATCGATGGCCTTGCAACTCAAAAACCCCGAAGAAATTGAAAAGATGCGCCTCGCCGGCCGGTTGGCAGCGGAGTTGCTCGACTACGTCACCCCGTACGTGCGCGCTGGGGTGACGACCGGGAAGTTGAACGACTTGTGCCACGCCTATATGGTCGAGGAACAGGGAACCACGCCCGCCCCGCTCAACTATGCCCCGCCGGGTTACAAGCCGTACCCGAAATCGATCTGCACCTCCGTCAATCATCAGGTCTGCCACGGCATACCCGGCGACCGGGTCCTGAAAGCCGGCGATATCGTCAACATCGACGTAACGGTGATCAAGGACGGTTTCCACGGCGATTCCAGCCGCATGTTTCACGTCGGAGAGCCGAGCATACAGGGGCGCCGCCTGGTGGAGGTCACCTACGAATGCATGTGGCGCGGTATCCGGGAGGTCCGTCCCGGCGCCCAGTTGGGCGATGTCGGCAGCGCGATCCAGATGCACGCGGAGCAGCACGGTTTCTCGGTGGTGCGCGAGTTCTGCGGCCACGGCATCGGTCGCAAATTTCACGAAGACCCGCAGGTGTTGCATTACGGCCGGCGCGGAACCGGAATGAAGCTCGAGCCGGGTATGACGTTCACCATCGAGCCGATGATCAATGCGGGCAAGCCGGCGATCCGCGAACTCGCCGATGGATGGACCATCGTCACCAAGGACCACAGCCTGTCGGCGCAGTGGGAGCACACGGTGCTGGTCACGTCCGACGGATATGAAATTCTCACCCAGTCGGCGGGCACGCCACCTCCGCCAAGCTGAGATGACCGTTACCGCCGTCCGCAAGGCGCTCCGGATCGACGCAGTGCGCGCGGCGCTTGCCGAGGGACGGCGCGGGTTGCGGGAGCACTTCCTCGCCGATCCCGATCCGCGCAAGCTGTTGCGCGGCCATACGCGGCTGATCGACACCGCGCTCGCTACGCTGTGGCGCCAGGCGCGCATGCCCGACGATGCAGCGCTGGTCGCCGTCGGCGGCTACGCCCGCGGGGAACAGTTCCCCGCATCGGACGTCGACGTGCTGGTCCTGTTGGGCCGGGAGCCGTCGGCGGGCGAGCGCGAACGGCTGGAAGGGTTCGTTGGACGGCTGTGGGACGCCGGGCTCGAGGCCGGGCACAGCGTGCGCACTGTCGAGGCCTGCCGGGAGGCCGCGCGCACCGACGTCACCGTGCAGACCACGCTGCTCGATGCGCGCTACTTGCGGGGCAGCCGGCCGCTGTTCGAGCGTCTGCGCGCAGCGATGCACGCGCAGCTCGACGCGATGGCATTTTTCGAGGCAAAGCGGCTCGAGCAGGAGCAACGCCACGCCAAGCACCAGGACACGGCGTTCAGTCTCGAGCCGAATCTCAAGGAGGCGCCGGGCGGGCTGCGCGATCTGCACACCATCAAGTGGATCACGCGGGCCTTCGGCATCGGCGCCGATTGGCGCGACCTGGAGCGAGCGGGACTGATCACCCGTGCGGAGGCACGGCGGCTGGCGCGCGACGAGGCGCTGCTGCAGGAATTGCGTATCCGGCTGCACTACCTGGCGGGGCGGCGCGAAGACAGGATCGTGTTTGATTACCAGACGCTGCTTGCCCGCCAGATGGGTTTTGCGGGAAGCCCGACGCGACAGCCCAGCGAACAACTGATGCAGCGCTATTTCCGCACCGCCAAGGAGATCACGCTGCTCAATACCATCCTGTTGCAGAACCTGCGCGCGCGGCTCGCGCCGGACGCGGGGTCGCAGCCGCGGCCGCTGAACGAACGCTTCGAAGCGCGCGGCGAATTCCTCAACGCTTGCAGCGAGGACCTGTTCGAGCGTCATCCGGAAGCGATCCTCGAATCGTTCCTGCTGCTGCAGCAGCATCTCGAATTGCGCGGCATGACCGCAACGACCATGCGCGCGCTGTGGCGCTCGCGCGGGCGCATCAACGCGCGTTTCCGTCGCGATCCGCGCAACCGGTTGATGTTCCTGCTCACCCTGCAGCACCCGCGCGGCGTGGTGCATTCGCTGCGCCGCATGAACCAGTACGGCATCCTCGGCGGCTACCTGCCCGCATTCGGCCGCATCGTCGGTCAGATGCAGCATGACCTGTTTCATGTCTATACGGTGGACCAGCACATCCTCATGGTGGTGCGCAACCTGCGCAGGTTCACGATGCCCGAACTCGCGCACGAGTTTCCGCTCGCCAGCCAGCTGATGAGCGGATTCGCGCGCCGCTGGCTGCTCTACGTGGCGGCGCTGTACCACGACATCGCCAAGGGACGCGGCGCAGACCACTCGACGCTCGGAGCAATCGATGCGCGGCGCTTCTGCCGCAGCCACGGCCTGTCGCGTGACGATACGGAACTGGTCGTGTTTCTCGTGGCTCACCACCTCACGCTGTCCTCGGTGGCGCAGAAGCAGGACACCACGGACCCTGATATCGTCGGGGCGTTCGCAAACACCGTCGGCGATGAGCGCCGCCTGATCGCGCTGTACCTGCTGACTGTCGCCGATGTGCGCGGCACCAGCCCGAAGGTCTGGAACGCGTGGAAAGCCAAGCTGCTGGAGGACCTGTTCCGCGCGGCGCGGCGCATTCTTACCGGCGGCCGGGTGGAGATGGACACGGCGCTTGCCGAAAACCAGGCCGAGGCGAGGCGGCTGCTGCGCCTGTATGCGCTTTCCGACACGGTCATGGACCGCTTCTGGGCGCAACTCGACACCACCTATTTCCTGCGCCACGACCCGCAGGAAATCGCGTGGCAGACCCGCACGCTGCACTTCCGGGTCGATTCCGGCGATCCGGTGGTGAAGGCGCGGCCGGCGCCGTTCGGCGAGGGGCTGCAGGTGATGATCTACACGCCCGACCGTGCCGAGCTGTTCGCGCGCATCTGCGGCTACTTCGAGCGCGCGAATTTCAACATCGTCGAGGCCAAGATCCACACTACCCGCCACGGCTACGCGCTTGACACCTTCCTGGTGATGGGCGACGGCGACGGCACGCACTACCGCGACATGATCGCGTTGGTCGAAACCGGGCTGGCCGAAGAACTGCGCTCCACTGCGCCTCTGCGGCCGCCGCTGCGCGGCCGGGTGTCGCGGCGCGTGCGGCACTTCCCCGTGACGCCGATGGTCGACCTGCGGCCCGACGAGCGCGGCACCAGCCACGTGCTGTCGGTGGTCGCGAGCGACCGGCCGGGATTGCTCTACGGCATCGCGCGCATTCTCGCGATGTACCGCGTCAATCTGCGCACCGCGAAGATCAACACGCTCGGGGACCGCGCCGAAGACGTTTTCGTGGTGAGCTCGGAAGCGCTGCGCGATGGGAAAAGCGTCCTGCAACTCGAGCAGGAGCTGCTGGCGGAACTGCAGGTGACCTAGACGGTGATCATTCCTCCGGCGGCAGGTCCTGGCCGGGGAACAGTTCCTCGACGAACCCGAACCTGCTGAAGTCGCGCACCCGCATCGGGTACAGGATCCCGTCGAGGTGATCGCATTCGTGCTGCACCACCCTGGCGTGAAAGCCCTCCGCCTCGCGCTCGATGCGCGCGCCGTCCGCCGCGTGCCCCGCGTACCGGATGCGCCGGTAGCGCGGCACCCATCCGCGCAGACCGGGCACGGAGAGGCAGCCCTCCCACCCCTCTTCGAGTTCCTCCCCAACCGGCTGGATGACGGGGTTGATGAGGACCGTGTACGGCACCTCCTCGGCATCCGGATAGCGCGGATTGCTGGTCACGCCGAAGATCACCGCGCGCAGCGCAACGCCGATCTGCGGCGCCGCAAGCCCCGCGCCGTTCAGGTGTGCCATCGTGTCATGCATGTCGGCGAGCAGCGCCGCGAGCTCCGGCGTCCTGTAGGTCTCCACGGGTGCGGAGCGCGCGAGCAGCCGCGGATCGCCCATCCGCAGGACCGGGCGTATCACTGCCGCACCAGTTGATCGATGATGCGCCGCACTCTGGCCATTGCTTCCTCAAGCACTGTCGCAATGCGCTCCAGCGGAATTTCGCGTTCGCTCTCGCCACGCCCCGCCGCGTAGTTCGCAACCACCGCGATCGCCGCGTAATCCAGTCCCAGTTCGCGTGCGAGCGCCGCCTCCGGCATCCCGGTCATGCCGACAAGATCCGCGCCGTCGCGCTCGAGCCGGTTGATCTCGGCCGCCGTTTCGAGGCGCGGACCCTGGGTTGCGGCGTAGACAGCGCCATCGACCGCCGCCTCGCCTGCCGCACGCGCCGCCGCCAGCAGCCGCGCGCGAAGGTTCGCGGAGTATGGGTGCGTGAAATCAATGTGCGTGACTTGTGTGCCCGCGCCTTCGAAGTAGGTTGCCGCGCGTCCCCAGGTGTAATCCACGATCTGGTGCGGAATCACGATCGCTCCCGGACCCAGTTCGCGCCGAATGCCGCCAACCGAAGCCACCGAAATGACCGCGTCGACCTTCGCGGCACGCAGCGCCCAGAGATTGGCGCGATAGTTGACCTCATGGGGCGCGATGCTGTGGCCGTAGCCGTGCCGCGCCAGAAACACCACCTGTTGCCCGTCCATGCTTCCCAGCGTGAGCGGCCCCGACGGCTCGCCGTAGGGGGTGCGCGCCACCTGCCGGCGCGGAAGCTCCAGATTGGCGAGCTGCGACAGCCCGCTTCCGCCGATGATTCCCAGCATCACTATTCTTTCATCGCATAAATTTCGGGCAGATTGCGCCAATAACCCTTGGCGTCCATGCCGCAGCCGAAGACGAACCGGTCCTCGATCTCAAGGCCGACGAAATCGGCCCGAATCGGCTTGGCCCGGCGAATCCCCTTGTTCACCAGCACCGCGCAATGGAACGCCTCGGCGCCCATTGCGAGGATTTCGTCACGGATCGCGCGCATGGTCTCGCCACCGTCGAGAATGTCGTCGAGCACCAGCACGCTGCGGCCGTGCACGCCTGCCGGCGGCGGTACCTGCCACTCAATCTTCCCTCCCGCGACGGCATTTCCATAGCGGGTCACATGCACATAGTCCATGTCGAGAGGGAAACGCAGCATAGGCAGCAACTGGCCGCTGAACACCAGCGCACCGTTCATGACCGTCAGGACCAGTGGATAGGCATCGCTCAGGCGCGCCGTGATTTCGCCGGCCAGCCGCCGGATGGCAAGGCTGACCTCCTCGGAGGAACGCAGGCGCTCGGCATCGCGCAGAAACTCCCAAGCCGCGCGGGGATCGGGCATATGTGCTGTGCTGGCGCGCTGAGTTCGTAGACTGCCTGCTGGTCAGTATAACCGACGCGGTCCGTGCGATTACGGGCGACGCCGCGCCAGAAATTCAGCAAACTGGCGGCCGATTTCGGGGTGTTTCACTCCGAGCTCCACCGCGGCCTGAAGGTAACCCAGCTTGGAGCCGCAGTCATAGCGTTTTCCGTCGAACCGGTATGCCAGAACGCGCTCCTCGCCGATCAACTGCGCGATGGCATCGGTCAACTGGATCTCTCCGCCCAACCCTGCGCGAGCGTTTTCGAGGTGGCGGAAGATGGCTGGCGTGAGAATGTAACGGCCGATCACGGCGAGAGTCGATGGCGCGTTCGCGGGTTCGGGTTTCTCGACGATCGCGCGAATCACGCCAAGCCGTGCCTCGGCCGCATCCAGGCTGACGATGCCGTAGCGTCCGGTGTCATCGCGCGGGACGTTCTCGACGCCGAGCACCGAACATTGCTCGCGCGCGAAGATCTCGGCCATTTGCGCAATCACCGGTTTCGCGGCATCCACCAGGTCGTCGGCGAGCAGCACGGCAAACGGCTCGTCGCCGACGGCCGGGCGGGCACACCACACTGCATGGCCCAGGCCGAGCGCCTCGGCCTGGCGGATGTAGATGCAGCGGCAGCCTTTCGGCAGCACCCCTCTCACCGCATCCAGCAGATCGCGCTTGCCTTTTTTCTCCAGCTCGGTCTCCAGCTCCCAGGCGCTGTCGAAATGGTCCTCGATCGCACGCTTGTGGCGGCCGGTGACGAAGATCATGTCCGTGATCCCCGCGGCCGCGGCCTCCTCGACGGCGTACTGGATGAGCGGCTTGTCGACCACCGGCATCATTTCCTTCGGGCTCGCCTTGGTTGCCGGGAGGAAGCGGCTGCCGATGCCGGCCACCGGGAAAACCGCCTTGCGCAGAATCTTCGCTTGGGTTTCGGCCATCAATGTCCCTCGAGCAGTTTGTGCAGATCGTTTTCGTCGAGAACCGGAATTCCTAGTTCGCGAGCCTTCTCCAGCTTGGCGCCGGCGTCGTCCCCGGCAACCACATAATCCGTCTTCTTCGATACCGATCCCGCAACCCGGTGGCCCCACGCCTCGATCATGGCCTTGGCCGCGTCGCGCGACAGGTTGGGCAGACTTCCGGTCAGCACGAACGTCTTTGCCGCGCTGGCCGGCCCGGCTTCAGGCGGCCGCGCTTCGAGCACCACCCCGAACGCCGGATCGACCAGGCGCATGATGACATCCCGGTTGTGAAGCTCCCGGAAAAATTTCTCCAGGCTGTTCATGAGCTCCGGGCCGACGCCCTCCAGCGGGACCGGAACAGCAGCTTCACCGCGCTTTTTTCGCCGCGCATTATCCTTGCGGATCGCCTCTTTCTCGCTCGCCAGCCGTTTCCAGTCTGCAGTTTCGAGCGCGCCGAGCGTTCTGAAGTGCCTGGCGAGTATCTTCGCCACCTCTTCGCCGATTCCGGGGATGCCCAACGCGAAGATGAAACGTGCCGGATGCGGATGTCTTGATTTCTGAATATTGTCGAGAACGTTCTGCGCCGACTTGTCTCCCATGCGTTCGAGGCCGGCGAGTTCCGCATGTTTCAGCCGATACAGGTCGGCGGGCGTACGCACGAGGTTTCGGTCGACCAATTGATCTACCAGCCTTTCTCCCAGTCCTTCGATGTCCATTGCCCGCCGCGACGAAAAATGCAACAGCGATTGCTTGCGCTGGGCGTCGCAGAACAGCCCCCCGGTGCATCTCGTCGCGACCTCGCCCGGAACGCGCACTACTTCTGATCTGCATACTGGACAGAGGGCAGGCATGCGAAAACGATCCGATTCATCCCGCCGGCCCTTTTGCTGCACGCGAACGACCTCCGGGATCACGTCGCCTGCCCGACGGACCACAACCGTATCGCCAACCCAGACGTCCTTTCTCAGCAAATCCTCCTCGTTGTGCAGGGTAGCGTTGGTGACCTTCGCCCCGCCAACGAAGACCGGCTTGAGACGTGCCACCGGTGTCAGGGCTCCGGTACGCCCGACCTGCACGTCGATCCCGAGCACCTCAGTGAGCGCCTCTTCGGCCGGAAACTTGTGCGCCAGCGCGAAGCGCGGCGCGCGCGACACGAACCCCAGCATGCGCTGCCAGTCCAGCCGGTTAACCTTGTACACCACCCCGTCGATCGCGTACGGAAGTCGCTCGCGCCTCGCCCCGATCGTCCGGTAATACTCGAGCATGCCCTCCACGCCCGCCACCAACGAGCGGTCCCTCGCGACCGGAAATCCGAGCTCGGTCAACCAGTCGAGAACTTCGGCATGGTTCTGCCAGCGCCCGTTCTCCAGTGCTGCGACGCCGTAGCCGACAAACCGCAACGGGCGCCGCGCGGTGATGCGCGGATCGAGCTGCCGCAGGCTGCCTGCCGCCGCATTGCGCGGATTAGCGAACTCTTTTTCGCCCGCGTCCCGCTGCCGGGCGTTGAGCCGTTGGAAGTCGCGCTTGTACATCAGCACCTCGCCGCGCACTTCGATTTCCCGGGGAGGCGCGGAACCGGACAGCACGAGAGGGACCGATCGCATGGTGCGCAAATTCGGCGTCACGTCCTCACCGGTCGTGCCGTCCCCGCGGGTTGCGCCACGCTGCAACCGGCCGTGCTCATAGACCAGACTGACCGCCAGCCCGTCGAACTTCGGCTCAGCCGCGTAATCGATGATTTCCGCCCCGAGCGCCTCGCGCAGCCGCTTGTCGAAGGCGCGTATTTCGTCGTCCTCGAACGCGTTGCCGAGCGACAGCATCGGGGTCGAATGGCGCACCGTCGCGAACCCCTCCTGCGGCACGCTACCGACCCGCTGCGTCGGGGAATCGACGGTGGCCAACTCCGGATGCAGGCGCTCGATCTCGACCAGCTCACTAAACAGGCGGTCATACTCCGCGTCGCTGATTGTCGGATCGTCCAGCACGTAATATCGGTAGTCGTGCGCCGAAATTTCCTTGCGCAGCGCCTCTGCGTGCGCGCGCGCCTGCGCGAATGACGTCATTGGCTGCCTACGAAAACAGGCGCAACGCGAGTGCGCTGCCCGGCGCGATGCCCTGCGCTTCCAATCGCGAGCGCACGCCGTCGAGTTGCCGGCCGATCGCCGCCAGCGATTGCTCGTCGAGCGCGCGATCGTTGTCGTCTACCATGCGGCCGCCGAGCGCGACCGCCAGATCCCTGGCGAGGCGGGCCATGGACTCGAAGCTGCGCGCGGTCTCGGGCGCACGCGGCACGTCCATGGCAAGCGAGAGCGCCTGCAGTGAATCGCCGGGACTTTCTCCCGGCGCGAGCGAAGCGCCGGAGCGGTCGTACAGGCAGTACCGCTCGCGCCGGTTCGCATCGCGCAGCGCATAGCGCCCGTCGGGGCCGGGGACCAGCCCCGCCGACTCGGCGACCCTGCGTATCGTGGCCCCGTCGAGCCGCCCCTGCTCGCCGGGAACGACGTGCACCACCACTTGGATGTCCGTATCGGCGCACAACTGGTCCAGCGCCCGTCCCTGCTCCAGCGCCTGCGCCATCTCGGGCGCGTCCACGCTGGCGCCGAGCCTGGCCGCAAGCGTATCGACTTCGGCGCGAAACTCGAGCAGTTCTCCGTCGCTCACCAAGCCACGGCGATTCACCAGTTGCAATGCCGCACGCAGGCGCGTGTAATGGCCGTCCGCCACACAGGGCAGCCATTCGTTGCCCGAGCTTCCTGCGAATAGCGCACGTTGCGCGAAACGATGCTCCGCAGGCGCCCAAGCCTGGGCCAGCGCGTATCCGGCGACCGGCCGATCGGCTGCGAGTTCGAGCACGTAGTCGATGCGCGGGTCGGGAAGCGCGATCTCCGGGCGCCGCGCATCCGGCTGGCGAGCGGCGCGCTGCGCAGCCCCAAGTGCCGGTTCGACCCGCGCCGCCGAACCCGCCGGCGCACCGAGCAACACGTCGGTATGGTGCGACTCGAAGGCCGCCCGGGCGTGCCGGCTCGATGCCCGCTCCTGCCACTTGTTGAACGCGAGCACTGCGACGATCGCCAGCGCGCCGATCGCAATCAGACCGAGCTGGAAATCCGTCATGGCCGCCGCCCCGGCCTCAGGCCGCGAGTTCCTCGCGCATGCGCAGCGCCGCGTCGATGTCGACCGCGACGACCCGCGATACGCCGGACTCGGGCATGGTGACCCCGATCAGCTGCTCCGCCATCTCCATGGTGATCTTGTTGTGGCTGATGAACAGGAACTGGGTCTGCGTGGACATCTTTTTCACCAGGTCACAGAAACGCACGGTGTTCGAATCGTCGAGCGGCGCATCGACTTCGTCAAGCATGCAGAATGGCGCCGGGTTGAGCTGGAACAGCGAGAACACCAGCGCGATCGCGGTCAGCGCCTTCTCGCCGCCCGAGAGCAGATGAATGCTGCTGTTGCGCTTGCCCGGCGGCTGCGCCATCACCTGAACACCGGCGTCGAGGATTTCCTCGCCGGTCATGTTGAGGCGCGCCTCTCCGCCGCCGAACAGGAGTGGAAACAGCGAACCGAAATGCCGGTTGACGCTGTCGAAGGTCTCACGCAGCAACTCGCGGGTCTCGCGATCGATGCGCTGAATGGCATTTTCCAGTGTTTGCATGGCCTCCTCGAGGTCGGCCGATTGCGCGTCGAGGAAGCCTTTGCGCTCCTGGCTCGACTTGAGTTCCTCGAGAGCGGCGAGGTTGACCGCCCCGAGTTCGGCGATCTCCTGCGCAAGGCGCGTGATGTCAACCTGCAGCGCCGATGGGCGGGGCGCCTGCGGCGCCTGCGCCTGGAGCGCGGCGTCGTCGGCCCCCGCTTCGCGCAACTGCCCGTCGAACTGGTCATGGTTGATCGCGGCCGCCTGTTCCTTCAGCCGAAGCTCGCCGATGCGCTCGCGGACCGGATGAACTCCGGCTTCGATCTGCAAACGCTGTTCCTCGAGCGCGCGCAGCGCACCCGCCGCCGCCTCGACCGCGGCACGCGCCTCGGCCAGCATCTTTTCGCAACGAATGCGCGACTCGACGGCCGCGGCAAGGGCCTGGCGCACGGCCGGAATCGGATCGACGGCCAGGTCTTCGGACAACTTGCCGATCTCCGCGTCGGCCCGTTCGATCTGCTGGTCGATCATCTTGACCGAACTGTCGATTTCGGCAATCTTGGAGGCGCATTCACGTTCCCCGTACACGGCGTCCTGCGCTTCGCGCTCGGCGCCGTGAACGCGTTTGCGCTGCTCGGCCAGCAATTCCTCGGCGCTCACGTGCACCAGCTTGATCTCCTCCAGGCGCTGCTGCAGCGCGCCGATTGCCTGCCGCGCCTGTTCGAACTCGCTTTCGAGTTGCGCGCGGCGCGCCTGCGCCGCGTCCCGATCGCCGCGGATTTCCGCGAGCTCCGCCTCGATCTGCTCGGTGCGCTCGCGGTGGCGCTCGAACTGCTGTTGCAGCTTGAGCAGTTCGATGTGCGCGTCGCGGCTCGCCGACTGCAATGCGCCCGCCGATTCACGCAATGCGTCGAGCGCAGCTTGCCGTTCCGCGAGCTCCCGGCTCGCGGATTCGAGCGCAGCGCGCGCATCGGCAAGCTGCTTCTCGCGTTCGCTGCACCCCGCATCGAGTGCCTCGATCTCGGTCTGTCGCGCGAGCAATCCAGCGTCGGCGGAATCCGGCGCATGCAGGCTAAGCGTATACCGCGTGAACTGATGTCCCAGCCGATTCACCAGCACGGCGCCCGCCGGCAAGCGGGAGCGCGCCTCGAGCGACGGTGTGCCTTCCACGCCATAGACGCCGGAGAGCCAGTCGGCAAGCGCACCGCCGACCGACGCTTCCTGCGCGTGGATCCGCGAAGAGAGCGGCTGCACGCCGCCGATCGATTCCTCGCCGACCTCCGCGGCGGCCGTAACGAACACGCTGGTCTTGCCCGGCGGGGTTTCCCCGGCCAGGTCATCGAGGCCTATCGCGCTCGATACTTGGTGGGCGCGCAGCCGCTCGCGCAGCACCGCTTCCACCGCCGTCTCCCAGCCCGCATCGATGCGCAGCTTTTGCCACAGCCGCGGCATCCGCGCGAGAGAATGCCGCTCAAGCCAGCCGCGCAGCGCGCCATCCTCGGCGATTCTCTCCTGTACCTGGCGAAGGGTGGAGAGTTGGGCCTCGGCCGCACTATGCTCGCGCAGCGCCGTATTCACGCGCCCCGAAGCACCCTGGCGCCGTTGTTCGAGGTTCGAGCAGTCCTCCTGCAGCGCAAGCGCATGCTGTTGGGCGGCTTCGATCTGCCGGTCCAATTCCGCGACGCGCGCCTGCGCGGGCGCAAGCGTCGCGCGGTCGGGCCGCGGTAGCGCACTGCGTTCCGTTTCGAGCCGCTCGGAGCGCAGCGCGATGGCCGCGAGGGTGGCCGCGAGATGCCCGAGATTCGATTGCGCGATCTGGCAGCGGCTCTCGGCTTGCATCGCGTGGCTGCGCAGCTCCGTCAGGCGCTCCTGGGCGGCGCGGAACGCAGCCTCCGCTCCGGGCAGGCGCTCGCTCTCGGCGCAAAGTCCGGCCCGGCTGCGTTCGACGCGCGCGCGCGCATCGACCTGCCGCTGTGCCCACATGTGCAGCGCCTGCGTCAGCTGCGAGCGCTGCGCGCGCCATGCCGCGAGCTGGGTGCGCAGCTCGACGTGCCGGCTCTCGAGCCGTTGGCGCGTTTCCTCCATGTGCCGCATTTCGGACTCGTTGCGGGCGACCTCGGCATTAGCCGCATACAGCGCGGCCTGCGCGGCATTCAGCCCGTCGCCGGCGCCGTAATGCTCGCTGCGCGCCGTCTCGATGCGGTTCTCCACCGCGCGCAGCTTTGCGGTCTCGGCCTCCAGCAGGTTCGACTGACGCAGGATCTCCTGGGCATGGCGCTCCCGCTCCAGCGCGGCATCGCGCCGCCGCAGGAACCAAAGCAGCCGTTGCCTGGCCTGCAGCTCGCCGTGCAGTTCGTGATAGCGCGTTGCCACGCGCGCCTGCGCGTCGAGCCTCTCGATCTGCACCCCCAGCTCCAGGCGGATGTCGTTCACCCGCGCGAGGTTCTCGCGCG
The DNA here is from genome assembly GCA_017880775.1 of Burkholderiales bacterium. Taxonomy (GTDB): domain Bacteria; phylum Pseudomonadota; class Gammaproteobacteria; order Burkholderiales; family SG8-39; genus JADGRQ01. The sequence continues at coordinate 12,548 of JADGRQ010000005.1, forward strand.
TATCGGCCAGGCGGTGCTCGGTCTCGCGGCGCCTTTCCTTGTAGCGCGAGACGCCCGCGGCTTCCTCGAGAAACACCCGCAATTCCTCCGGCCGCGCTTCGATCACGCGTGAGATCATGCCCTGCTCGATGATCGCGTAGGCGCGGGGCCCGAGGCCGGTGCCAAGAAACATGTCGGTGATGTCGCGCCGGCGCACCTGCAGGTTGTTGATGAAATAGGACGATTCGCCGTCGCGTTGCAGCACCCGTTTCACCGAGATCTCGGTATATTGCGACCATTGCCCCGCAGCGCGGCCGAGCGAGTTGTCGAACATCAGTTCGACGGCGGAGCGCGCCAGCGGCTTGCGGTTCACCGAGCCGTTGAAGATCACGTCCTGCATCGAGTCGCCGCGCAGCGCCGACGCGCGCGATTCGCCGAGCACCCAGCGAACCGCGTCGATGACGTTCGATTTGCCGCAGCCGTTGGGGCCGACGATGCCGACCAGCTGTCCCGGAACGTGGATCGAGGTGGGGTCGACGAAGGACTTGAAGCCTGAGAGCTTGATCTGGACGAGGCGCACGGAAGCGTATTCGGGTTGGAACTCTGCAGCCGCGGCGCGCTCGAAACAACGCGCAATGCACCGTGAAAAGCGCCGCGAAAAAAGCGCGCGCTATGATACCATTCCAGCGTTGCTTTCCTCCTCCCGCCGCGAGTGTGCCGCGCGCTGATTCGATGCCATCGAAGCCGAGCCAGGCGCTCGCCACTTTCGCCAACCCGGACCCCGCGCGCGATTACCGGATCCATATGGAAATTCCGGAGTTCACCTGCCTGTGTCCGGTCACGCGCCAACCGGATTACGCGTGCCTGCTGCTCGATTACGTGCCGGATCGCAGCTGCGTCGAGCTCAAATCGCTCAAGCTCTACATTTGGTCGTATCGCAGCCGGGGCGCATTCCACGAGGCGGTGACCAACCAGATCCTCGATGAACTGGCGCGCGCGACCCGGCCGCGTTACATGCGGCTGGAAGCGCGCTTCAATGTGCGCGGCGGAATTTTCACCATCGTGGTCGCCGAACACCGAAAGCGCGGGTGGCGTCCGGCAGAGCCGGTCATGCTCGAGGCGCTTCCGGCGGCCATCCCGCGCACCACGCGCGCATGAACCCGCGCCTGGCGCGGCTCCAGCCGTATCCGTTCGAGAAGCTGCGCGCGCTGCTCGCCGGAATCGAGCCGAACCGGGAGCTCTCGCCGATCAACCTGTCGATCGGCGAGCCCAAGCATCCGACGCCGGCCCTGGTACGCGACGCGCTGGTCGCCGCGCTGGACGGGCTGGCGGTCTATCCGGCGACCGCCGGTCTGCCGGCGCTGCGCGAAGCAATCGCGGATTGGCTGAAACGCCGCTATGCGCTCGCGGCCGTGGACGCGCTCACCCAGGTCTTGCCGGTGAACGGATCGCGCGAGGCGCTGTTCGCGTTCGCGCAGACGGTCATCGACGACGCTGCCGGCGATGCACTGGTCGTTTGCCCGAATCCGTTCTACCAGATCTACGAGGGCGCGGCGCTGCTTGCCGGCGCCAAGCCGGTGTTTCTCAACGCGCAACCGGACCACGGCTTCCGGCTCGATCCGGGCGAACTGCCGGATGCGGCCTGGCGCCGCGTGCAATTGATGTACGTCTGCTCGCCCGCCAACCCGACCGGCACCGTGTGCACTCTGGACGACTGGCGCCGCCTGTTCGAACTGTCCGATCGGCATGGCTTTGTCATCGCCTCCGACGAGTGCTACTCGGAGATCTACTGCGACGAATCCCGGCCACCGCTTGGCGCATTGCAGGCCGCCCACATGCTCGGCCGCGACGGTTATCCGCGCCTGGTTGTGTTCTCCAGCCTGTCGAAGCGCTCGAATTCGCCCGGAATGCGCTCGGGCTTCGTCGCCGGCGATGCGGCATTGCTGAAGAGCTTTCTGCTCTACCGCACCTATCACGGTGGCGCGATGAGCGGCGCGGTGCAGCGCGCGTCGATCGCCGCCTGGCGCGACGAGGCGCACGTCAGGGAGAACCGCCGGCTGTACGCGGAGAAGTTCCGCGCTGCGCTGCCGCTGGTACGCAAACCTCTCGAAGCGGGCCTGCCCGGCGGCGGGTTTTATCTGTGGCTGCGCACGCCGATCGACGATTGCGAGTTCGCGCGCGAGTTGCAGCACCAATATAATGTGCTGGTACTGCCGGGGAGCTACCTTGCGCGCGATGCGCATGGCGCCAATCCCGGCCGCAATTACGTGCGCATCGCGCTGGTCGCGCCGCAGGCCGAGTGCCTCGAAGCGATGCAGCGCATCGAGCGCTTTTCCCGACAACTCTGAGCCCATCATGCAAGACGCACGACAGACCATTGAACGCGCCTGGGAAGAGCGCGCCGGGCTGAATGCCGCCAACGCGCCGGACGCGCTGCGCGATGCCGTCGATCAGGTCATCGCCGGGCTGGATGCCGGGCGCCTGCGCGTGGCGGAGAAATCGAACGGCGCGTGGATCACGCATCAGTGGCTCAAGAAAGCGGTGCTGTTGTCATTCCGCCTGGAGGATAACCGGCTGCTGCCCGGCGCGTCGACCAACTACTATGACAAGGTCGCCGGAAAATTTGCGAATTACGATGCCGCGGCGTTCGCGGCTGGGGGATATCGCGTGGTTCCGCCTGCGATGGCGCGCCGCGGCGCCTTCATTGCCCGCAACGTCGTTTTGATGCCCTCTTACGTCAACATCGGGGCCTATCTGGACGAAGGGGCCATGGTCGATACCTGGGCGACGGTCGGTTCGTGCGCGCACATCGGAAAGAACGTGCACCTTTCCGGCGGCGTCGGCATCGGAGGGGTGCTGGAACCGCTGCAGGCCAATCCGACCATCATCGAGGACAACTGCTTTGTCGGCGCGCGCTCCGAGATCGTCGAAGGCGTCGTGGTCGAGGAAAACAGCGTGATCTCGATGGGGGTGTTCATCGGTCAGAGCACCAAGATTTTTGACCGTGCGACCGGAGAGATCATCTACGGCCGCGTGCCGTCGGGTTCTGTCGTGGTACCCGGTACGCTGCCGGCGGGGGACCGCAGTTGCGCCTTGTATTGTGCAGTCATCGTCAAGCGGGTGGACGCGAAGACCCGCGCCAAGACGAGCCTCAACGAACTGCTGCGCGGGGATTAGACTAGAATTTCGCACCAATGCAGGGGGCACCATGTCAGCAATGAAGCGGCTGTTCCAGCTGATGGCCGATAAGAAGGCCTCGGACATCTTCCTTTCAGTCGGCGCGCCGATCAATATCAAGATCAACGGCACGTTGCTGCCGGTGAATCAGAGCGTGTTGAACACCGATGGCGTGAAAACGCTGCTCTACGAGGTGCTCACCGAGCGGCAGGTGCGCGAATTCGAGGAGGAGATGGAACTGAACACGGCGCTCACCGTGGAAGGCGTGGGTACGTTCCGGATCAGCGCGTTCCGGCAGAAGGGCACCCCGGCGGCCGTCGTGCGTTACATCCCGAGCGAAATCCCGAACATCGACTCGCTCGGCGTGCCCGAGGTGCTCAAGGAAGTGATCATGCAGAAGCGCGGGCTGATCCTGATGGTCGGCGCGACCGGCTCGGGCAAGACGACTTCCCTCTCGGCGATGCTGGATTTCCGCAACGAGCGGCGCTCGGGGCATATCCTCACGCTCGAGGATCCGGTGGAATTCGTCTTCAAGAACAGGAAATCCATCGTCAACCAGCGCGAGGTCGGCACCGATACGAAGGCCTTCGAGCTGGCGCTCAAGAACGCATTGCGCCAGGCGCCGGATTGCATCCTGATCGGCGAGATCCGCGACAAGCAAACCATGGGCATGGCGCTCGCGTACGCGCAATCGGGCCACCTCTGCCTGGCGACGCTGCACGCCAACAACAGCTACCACGCGATGAACCGGATCATCAATTTCTATCCGCTGGAAAACCGTCCGAGCCTGCTGCTCGATCTTTCGGCGGCGCTGCAGGCCGTGATCTCGCAGCGCCTGGTGAGGGCAAAGGCCGGCGGCCGGGTGGCGGCCGTCGAGGTGCTGCTCAATACGCGCCACATCCAGGAATTGATCGAAAAAGGCGAGATCGGCGAAATCCGCGAGGCTCTGGAAAAAAGCATGGCACCCGGCTCGCAGACCTTCGAGCAATCGCTGTTCAAGCTCTTCGTCGAGGGCAAAATCGGCCAGGATGAAGCCATGGCAAACGCCGATTCGTCGAGCAACATGCTGTGGCTGATCAATCAGGCAACGGCCGGCGAGATCACCGGCGGAGGCGTCTCGATGCGGCCCGCCAGGGAACAACCCCGCAAAGACGAGAAGGCGGAGGATGCCTCGTTCAGCGGTTTCAAGATCGACGTTGCCGGCTGATCTGCGGCGAATGCCGCGCCGATGTCCCGCCAAGGAGTTTCTCTGCTCGATGCGCTCGAACTCGCGTGCGCGCTGATCGCGCGGCGCTCGGTAACGCCCGAGGATGGCGGCTGCCAGAAACTGCTTGCCGAACGGCTGGCGCGCTCCGGGTTCGCCTGCGAGGAAGTGGTCTGCAACGACGTGCGCAACCTGTGGGCGCGGCGCGGCACGGCGAGGCCGCTGCTGTGTTTCGCCGGACACACCGACGTGGTCCCGCCGGGACCGCTCGATCAGTGGCATTCCGACCCGTTCCTTCCGACCGAGCGCGACGGCAAGCTTTTCGGCCGTGGCGCCGCCGACATGAAATCTTCAATCGCATGCTTCGTGGTGGCGGCCGAGGCCTTCGTCGCGGAGCGGCCGCAGCATGCGGGCTCGATCGCGCTGCTGCTCACCTCGGACGAGGAAGGCCCGTCGGTCGACGGCACGGTGCGCGTGGTCGAACGCTTGAAGCAACGCGGGGAAAAGATCGACTACTGCGTCGTCGGGGAGCCTTCTTCGGCAAGCGCCCTTGGCGACGTGATCAGGAACGGCCGGCGCGGTTCGCTCTCCGGCAGGTTGACCGTGCGCGGCGTCCAGGGCCACGTCGCCTATCCGGAACTGGTCAGGAATCCGATCCATGCAGTCGCGCCCGCGCTCGCGGAGCTGGCCGCTGAGAAGTGGGACGATGGCGACGAATACTTTCCGCCCACGACGTGGCAGGTCTCCAACCTGCACGCGGGAACCGGCGCCACCAACATCGTGCCCGGATCCCTCGCAATGGATTTCAACTTCCGTTTCGCCGCGGCCAGTGATGAACGGGAATTGCGCGAGCGGCTCGAGGGCATATTGCGAAAGTACGGTTTGGACTGGTCGATCGAGTGGCGGGTGTCCGGGCGGCCATTTCTGACGCGCCCCGGGGAGCTGGTTGAAGCCGTGAAAGCCGCCATCCGCCGCGTCACCGGTCGCGAGGCCGTGCTTTCGACCGGTGGCGGGACGTCGGATGCCCGCTTCATCGTGGAAATCTGCAAACAGATCGTCGAGATCGGGCCGGTGAACGCCAGCATCCACAAGCTCGACGAGCACATCGAGCTCGAATCACTCAGGCAACTGCCGCAAATCTACCTCGAAACACTGCGCGGGCTGATACGCTGAATGGCGGCTGTGGTGACAGCCGGCGAGCTGTTCCGCAGCGCGGTGGACCGGTTTCGAAAGGCGCGCCTCGTATTCGGACACGGAATGCAGGACGCGCGAGACGAAGCGGCGTATCTGGTGTTCCACTGCCTCGGGCTGCCGCCCGGCGATCTGGCTGAGCACCGCGCACGCCGCGTCACGCCGGTTCAACACCGGAAATTCGAGCGTCTGGTGGAGCGGCGCGTCAGGGAACGCATTCCTGCGGCGTATCTGACCCATGAGGCATGGCTTGGGGATTATTCCTTTTATGTAGACAAGCGGGTGATCGTGCCGCGCTCGTTCATTGCCGAACTGCTGCGCGACGGGCTTTCCATCTGGCTGAAGCGCCCCGCCCGAACCTTGCTCGACCTGTGCACCGGCTCGGGGTGCCTCGCGGTGCTCGCGGCGCACGCGTTCCCGCGCGCGATGATCGATGCGTCGGATATTTCTCGCGGCGCGCTTGCAGTAGCGCGCCGCAACCTCGCACGTTACGACCTGCAACACCGCGTACGTCCTGTCCGCTCCGACTTGTATGCTGGTCTGCGCGGACGCTGCTACGACCTGATTCTGTCCAACCCGCCCTATGTGACATCGGCGTCGATGCGTTCGTTGCCGCGCGAGTACCGTCATGAGCCCCAGCTTGCGCTATCGGGCGGAAGCGATGGCCTGGATGCGGTGCGAAGGATCCTGCGCGAGGCTGCAATGCACCTGAACCCCGGCGGTCTGCTGGTCTGCGAAATCGGACACAACCGCCGCGCCCTCGAGCGCGCCTTCCCGCAACTGGCATTCGTATGGCTCGAGACCAGCGCCGGTGCAGATCATGTGTTCCTGATCGAGCGCGAAGCACTTACCAGAACCGATCGGCCGCCTTCAACTTCTTCCACTGCGCGTCGAGCTCGATGAGCAATCGGCGTTCACGCCGTGCATCGCGCTGATGTATGCGGGCAATTGCGCGTCTCCCGCGCGCAGGCAGCGCCGCGGTGTTGCCGAGCAGGCGACGGGCGACGGCAATGTCGTTCAACTCTCCGAGGGTGTCCTGCAGCCGCTCCAGCCGCCGGATGAACATCCGCGTTCGCCTGCGCGGATACAGCGCAGCGAAGAACTCGCATGCGTAGCGCAACCGCTTGATGCGAACGCGCAACTGATGGCGAGCGTCGCCTGGCAGCGTGGCAATGTCTTTGCCACACGCCCGCGCCTTGCGCTGCAGCCGCTTCAATGCCCGACGGGCGAGCGGTGCTACGGGCGAGCCCAGCACCGCGGCCGGGACGACGCTGCGCCAAGGCCCACGCTCAAGCCAGCGTTCGGCCCGCTGCAACGCGCCGGCAAGATCGCCGGTGTCGATCGCCTTGCGGGCTCGACGCACCGACGCGGTGCGCCGCAGCAGCACGTGTCGCTTCAGAGCCTTGAGCGAGTCGCGCTCGGGAAACCGCGTGCGCCCGGCTGCAGCGATTCGCTGGCTCAGTACGTCCCAATCGCGCGTGGTTCCGAGCGCGCGTGCCGCGTCGCGCAACCCCAACCGGATACGAGCGGTCGCTTCATGCGGCACGGCTGCGCGAAACGCGATCAGGCTCGAGTGAAAACGCCGCATGCCAACCCGCATCTGATGGACGAATTCCGAGTTGCGCGAGTGGAGCACGCCGGACGCGTTGGCTTCGACCTGCGCCAGCGCCGCGCGTACAACCGTGCGAAACGCGTCCTCGACCGTCGCGCCGGGCGGGAGCGCGACCGCGGCAGCCTTGACGGGCGCCGCGTCGGCGCGACGCGCAGTGCTGGGGTGGCGGACGGGATTCGAACCCGCAACAACTGGAATCACAATCCAGGACTCTACCGTTGAGCTACCGCCACCGTTGCTGCACAAAACATCTGGCCTGCCCGGCGGGACTCGAACCCACAACCCCCAGCTTAGAAGGCTGGTGCTCTATCCGGTTGAGCTACGGGCAGTTCCCGTCGCCTCCAGGCTGGTCGGGGTGGAGAGATTCGAACTCCCGACATCTTGCTCCCAAAGCAAGCGCGCTACCGGGCTGCGCTACACCCCGAAATGGGCGCAGATCATACCCCGCGTGGCGGTTTCCGGCAACGCGCGCCCCGGTGCGTCCGACTTGCTTGCGACAGATGGGGATTTCTGCTACAAAGCGCCTTCCTTTTCGCAGGTCGATACAGCAAATGGCAGTGGAACTGTCGCGCAAGACCGTCACGCCCTACGTTCCGAAAAAGGGCGAGGACTACATGAGCGCGAAACAGCGCGCCCATTTCCGCAAGATACTCGAGACGCTGAAATCCGAGCTCTCGGTGGAGATCGACCGCACGGTGCACACCATGCAGGACGAGGCGACGGTGTTCGCCGATCCGAATGACCGGGCGAGCCAGGAATCGGACATGGCCCTCGAACTGCGCAACCGCGACCGCGAGCGCAAACTGATCCGCAAGATCGACGAGACGATAGCCCGCATCGATGCGAATGAGTACGGTTACTGCGACAGCTGCGGAGTCGAGATCGGCCTGAAGCGGCTCGAGGCGCGCCCGACCGCCACGCTGTGCATCGACTGCAAAACGCTCGATGAGATGCGCGAGCGCCAGGTCGCGAAGTAGTTCGCCGGACAACTGAAAAAGGGCGCCTGGGCGCCCTTTTTCCTGATCCGGAAGGCCGGCGTTCAGCTGTGCTGCGCGGGCTGCGGTTTTTCCGTAATCGCCTTCATCGACAGCCGCACGCGCCCTTTGTCGTCGGCTTCCAGCACCTTGACCTTCACGACCTGCCCTTCCTTGAGGTGGTCCGAGACGGCGTTGACGCGCTCGTGGCTGATCTGCGAGATGTGCAGCAGGCCGTCGCGACCCGGCAGCAGGCCGATGATCGCGCCGAAGTCGAGCAGCCTCAGCACCGTGCCCTCGTAGATCCGTCCGACTTCGACGTCGGCGGTGAGCGCCTGGATTTTCTTCCTCGCGGCCTCGCCCCCCTCGACGCTCACGCAGGCGATGCTGATGGTGCCGTCGTCCTCGATCTCGATGGTGGTGCCGGTCTCCTCCTGCAGCCCTCGAATCACGACGCCGCCCTTGCCGATCACGTCGCGGATCTTTTCGGGATTGATCTTGATCTTGATGATGCGAGGCGCGAACGCCGAGATGTCGTTGCGCGATCCTTCGATCGACTTGCGCATGTGATCGAGGATCACCATGCGTCCCTCACGCGCCTGACTGAGCGCCACCAGCATGATTTCCTTGGTGATCGACTCGATTTTCAGGTCCATCTGCAGCGCGGTCAGCCCCTTGTCGGTGCCGGCAACCTTGAAATCCATGTCGCCCAGATGGTCCTCGTCGCCCAGGATGTCGGTGAGTACCGCAAACCGGCCGCCTTCCTTGATCAGGCCCATGGCGATGCCTGCCACGTGCGCTTTCATCGGCACGCCGGCGTCCATCAGCGCAAGGCTGCCTGCGCACACCGAGGCCATCGAGGACGATCCGTTCGACTCGGTGATCTCCGATACGACGCGCATCGAGTAACCGAACTCCTCTTGTTTGGGGAGCGTCGCCAGCAGCGCGCGCTTGGCAAGCCGCCCATGGCCGATCTCGCGGCGCTTCGGCGACATCATGCGGCCGGTCTCGCCGGTGGCGTAGGGCGGCATGTTGTAATGCAGCATGAAGCGCTCTTTGTATTCTCCGCCGAGCGCATCGATGATCTGCTCGTCGCGTCCCGTACCCAGCGTCACCGTGCACAGCGATTGCGTCTCGCCGCGCGTGAACAGCGCCGAACCATGCGTGCGCGGAAGCACACCGACGCGAATGGTGATCGGACGCACGGTGCGGGTATCGCGGCCGTCGATGCGTGGTTCGCCATCGAGAATCTGGCTGCGCACGATCGTCGACTCGAGTGCAAAACAGAGGTCCTTGACGATATTGGCGGTGGGGCCCCCTTCCTTGCCGACGCCAAGCGCTTCGAATACGCGCTTCCAGATCGCGTCGATCGCCTCGGAGCGCGCCTTCTTCTGCCTCAGCCGGAAGGCCGCGCGCAGGTCCGCCTCGGCCAGCTCCTTGATCCGCGCGATCAGCGGCTCGTCTCTTGCCGGCGCCTGCCAGTCCCAGGCCGGCTTGCCGGCCGCCTCGGCGAGTTCTTCGATCGTACGTATGACGGCCTGCATCTGCTGGTGGCCAAAAACGACGGCACCCAGCATCACGTCCTCGGGCAGTTCCTGCGCTTCGGATTCGACCATCAGCACGCCCTGCTCCGTGCCGGCGACGACCAGGTTCAACTGCGATTGCTTGAGCTGCGTCAACGTCGGGTTGAGCACGTACTGACCATCGATGTAGCCGACACGGGCTGCGCCGATCGGTCCGTTGAAGGGGATACCCGAAATCGTCAGCGCCGCGGACACGCCGATCATCGCGGCGATATCGGCATCGACTTCCGGGTTGTACGACAACACCGTCGCGACGACCTGGACCTCGTTGTAGAAGCCGTCGGGAAACAGCGGTCGAATCGGCCGGTCGATCAACCGGCAAATGAGGATTTCCTTTTCGGTCGGACGGCCTTCGCGTTTGAAGAAACCGCCCGGAATCTTGCCTGCGGCATATGTCTTCTCGACGTAATCGACCGTCAGCGGGAAAAATTCCTGGCCGGGGCGGGCCGATTTCGCCGCCACGACCGTCGCCAGCACGACGGTGTCTTCGATCGTGACCATCACTGCGCCATGCGCCTGGCGTGCGATCTCGCCGGTTTCCAGCGTCACCTGGTGCGCGCCGTATTGAAATGTCTTCTTGATCGGGTTCAGGGACAAAGCGGAGTTCCTCATGCTGCCGGACGCGAGGCAGCGCCCGGTCCGGTGGGGGTTAGGCGGACGACTTACTTGCGCAGGCCGAGACGTTCGATCAGCGCGCGATACTTGTCCGCACCGGAGCGCTTCAGATAGTCGAGCAGTTTGCGCCGCTGGCTGACCATCTTGAGCAGGCCGCGGCGGGAATGGAAATCCTTCACGTGAGTCTTGAAATGACCGGTCAGGCCATTGATGCGCTCCGTCAGAAGCGCGATTTGCACCTCGGGCGAGCCGGTGTCATTCCCGGCGCGCTGGTACTGCTTGACGACCTGCGCTTTCTGCACAGCCAGTAAAGCCATGTTTTCTCCTCGAATAAACGAGCATTTTACACTCAGGCTGACTCGGATTTCAAGTTTTTCGATGTATTTCAGCCGGTTGCGCCGCTTTCAATCTTCCTGGACGGAGACCAGCCGTCGTGGCTGCAACCGGCCGCCCGGTTGACCCGCGCCAACACCCAGGAACACCCTCTCGCGCGCGTATACGCGGTAGTCCTGCCCTTCGGCCACCGCTCGCACCAAGCCCTGTCCCTGCGCAAAACGGCGGGATTCCGCGGGGTCCAGCTCCATCTCTGGCAACCCCGCGAGCAGCGCATCGACGGGCCGCAGCCATCCGGCCCGAGCGTCGTCATCCAGACGGGCCAAGTGATCGAGCGTGACCGCCTGTTCGATCCCAAAGCGGCCGGCCGCGATGCGCCGAAGCCCCGCGAGATGCGCGCCACAGCCGAGAACGCGGCCAATGTCCTCGGCAAGGGTGCGGACGTAGGTGCCTTTGCTGCACGCCACCCGGATCTCGAGTCGCGCGCCGGAAAAAGCAATCCGGTCCAGCCGCTCGATGCGGATCCGTCGCGCCGCCCGCTCGACCGTGAGCCCCTTGCGCGCAAGCTCGTATAACGGCCGCCCGGCCCGCTTGAGGGCGGAATACATCGGCGGCACCTGTTCGATCTCGCCGCGAAATCGCGCCAATGCATCGTCGATCTGCGCAATCGCGACTTCCACCGGGCGGGTTTCCAGCACCTTCCCTTCCGCATCGGCGGTCTCGGTGGTGACGCCCAACTGCACGCTCGCCAGGTAACACTTGTCGGAATCCAGCAGCCAACCGGAAAAACGCGCCGCCTGACCGAACAGCACCGGCAGCAATCCGGAAGCCAGCGGATCCAGCGTGCCGGCGTGCCCGGCCTTCTCGGCGTTGAACATGCGCCGCGCCGCCTGGAGCGCCGCGTTCGAAGACATGCCGGTGGGCTTGTCGAGCGGCAGGATCCCGTCAACGCGGCGCCGGGTACGCGCCATCGGGGCGAATGTCCTAGCGCTTGTTCGCCGAATCGATCAGCTGCGACAGGCGCGCGCCCCGCTCGATGGATTCGTCGTACTTGAAGTGCAGCTCGGGGGTGGTGTACAGCTTGATGCGCCGGCCCAGCTGGGAGCGGAGAAATCCGGCCGCGCGGCGCAGGCCCGCGCCCGCCTCCTCGACATGCCCGGCATCCAGGCAGGTGAAGAAAACCGTCGCGTGCGCGCAGTCGGGCGAAACGTCCACCGCGGTCAGCGTGATCATCCCGACGCGCGGATCGCGCAGTTCGCGGTGAATGATCTCGGCAAGCTCGCGCTGGATCTGGTCGCCCACCTTCTGCGCCCGTCCGGAAGATCGAGCCATTTGTGGGTTCGCTTGCGTGGAAAGGCTTGTTTTGAGAGGTTAGAACCATGCGCGGCGGTGCCGCGCGTGGCTCGTCGTGGTTCTTTACAACGTTCGCGCGACTTCGAGCACTTCGAACACCTCGAACTGGTCGCCTTCCTTGATTTCCGAGAAGTTCTTCAGCGACATGCCGCACTCGAAGCCGGCCTTCACCTCGCGTACATCCTCCTTGAAGCGCTTGAGCGAATCGATGTCGCCGGTGTGGATCACCACGTTGTCGCGCAGCACCCGTACCTGCGCGCCGCGTTTCACCAATCCGTCGAGCACGTAGCAGCCCGCCACCGCGCCGACCTTGGAGATGCGGAACACTTGGCGCACCTCGACCAGGCCGAGCACTTGCTCGCGCTGCTCCGGCGTGAGCATCCCCGAGAGCGCAGCCTTGATTTCGTCGACCGCCTCGTAAATGATGTTGTAGTAGCGGATGTCGATGCCCGCGCCTTCGGCAAGCTTTCGCGTCGCGGCGTCTGCGCGCACGTTGAAACCGATGACGACTGCGCGCGAAGCCATCGCAAGGTTGACGTCCGATTCGGTGATGCCGCCCACGCCGGCGTGGACCACGCTAACCTTGACCTCTTCACCCGACAGGCGCGTGAGCGCATGCACCAGGGCTTCCTGCGAACCCTGCACGTCGGACTTGATGACCAGCGCCAGAGTCTTTTTCTCGCCCTCGCCCATTTTTTCGAAGATGCCCTCGAGGCCGGCCGCCCGTCGCCTGGCGAGTTTCACGTCGCGGAACTTGCCCTGTCGGAACAGCGCGATCTCGCGCGCCTTGCGTTCGTCGGCCAGCACTGCAAGTTCCTCCCCGGCATTCGGTACTTCCGACAACCCCTGGATCTCCACCGGGATCGAGGGACCGGCCGCGGCGACGTTGCGGCCGTTCTCGTCGAGCATTGCGCGCACCCGGCCGTAGACTGCTCCAATCAGCACCACATCGCCGCGATTGAGGGTGCCGGACTGGACCAGCACGGTGGCCACCGGGCCGCGGCCCTTGTCGAGCCGCGCTTCGATCACGACGCCTCGAGCGGGCGCTGCGGCTGGAGCCTTGAGTTCGAGCACCTCGGCCTGCAGCAGTATCTGTTCGAGCAGTTCGTCGACGCCTTGCCCGGTCTTGGCCGATACCGCGACGAACGGAGCGTCGCCGCCGAACTCCTCCGGCACTACGTTGTGCTGCAGGAGCTCCTGCTTCACTTTTTCCGGGTTGGCTTCGTGCTTGTCGATCTTGTTGATCGCGACCACCAGCGGTACTTCGGCCGCCTTTGCATGGTTGATTGCCTCGATCGTCTGGGGCATCACACCGTCGTCCGCTGCGACGACGAGGACCACCAGGTCGGTGATTTTCGCCCCGCGCGCGCGCATCGCCGTGAAGGCTTCGTGGCCAGGGGTATCGAGGAAAGTAATCACGCCACGCGGCGTTTCAACATGGTAGGCCCCGATGTGCTGGGTGATTCCGCCCGCTTCGCCGGCAGCCACCTTGGTGCGACGAATGTAGTCGAGCAACGAGGTCTTGCCATGGTCAACGTGGCCCATCACGGTGACCACGGGCGGGCGCGGCTCGCCTGCATTGCTCTCGGGCCCCGACTCCGAAAGGTAAGCCTCGGGATCGGCGAGCTTCGCGGCCTGGGCATTGTGCCCCATCTCTTGGACGACGATCATTCCGGTCTCCTGGTCGAGTACCTGATTGATCGTGACCATGGTGCCGAGCTTCATCATCACCTTGATGACCTCGGCTGCCTTGATCGACATCTTGTGCGCCAGCTCGCCCACCGTGATGGTTTCGGGCACCGCGATCTCGCGCACGATCGGCTCATTGGCGGCGGCGGACGCCGCGACCTCTCCCGCCGGCTCGCTCGAGCGGCGATGGTGCGCTCCGCGCGGCCCGTGCCAGCCGCCGGCTCCGCCGGCCGCGTCGCCGCGCGTCTTGATGGTGCGGCGCTTTGCGCTCTCGTCCTTCCAGACCGTAACCTGTTTTTTCTTCGGTTGCTTGTCGGCTTTTTCCCCCGGCGCAAGCTTGGGCTTGTGCAGCGTTCCATCGGTGCCGGGAAGCACCGATTGGACAGCCGAAGTCTGGGCCCTGTCGAGCGCCGCCTTCGCTTCCCGCTCGGCCGCCTTCTGTTCGGCGTCGCGTTTTTCGCGCTCCTGCCGCTCGCGCAGTTCCGCCGCCTGCAGTTCGGCAAGCTGCCGCTGGCGCTGGTCCTCTTCTTCGCGCAATGCCGTTTCCCGGGCATTGATGACGGGACCGGGCGCAGGCGCGGGCGCCTCCGGCACCGCGGGCGCATCAGCGGGCCCTTCGGACGGGTCGCGCTTGACGAAGACGCGCTTCTTGCGGACCTCGACCTGGATGGTGCGCGCCTTGCCGGTGGAGTCCGATTTCTTGATCTCGCTGGTCTGCTTGCGCGTCAGCGTGATCTTGGTCTTCACCTCCGCGGACCCGTGCGCGCGGCGCAGGTAATCGAGCAGTCTCGACTTGTCGCTCTCGCTGAGCGGGTCCTCCGGCACGGACTTGTTCACGCCGGCCGCGCGCAACTGCTCGAGCAGCATCGCCGGCTGCACCTTGAGCTCACTGGCGAACTGGGCGACGCTCGACTGGGCCACGTTACTGAGCCTCCTGCTTTCCAGCCGGCGATTCGCCGGCGGCCTCCGCGGCGAACCAGTGCGCCCGCGCAGCCATGATCAGCACCTTGGCACGTTCCTCATCGATGCCCGACATCTCGGACAGCTCATCGAGCGCGAGGTCGGCAAGGTCGTCGCGCGTCTTCACTCCGTGTGCGGCCAGTTTTGCCGCCAGGTCGGTATCCATGCCCTCGAGCGTGAGCAGGTCCTGGTCGACCGATTCGATCGATTCCTCGCTCGCGATCGCCTGCACCAGCAATGCGTTGCGCGCGCGGCTGCGCAGTTCGTTGACGGTCTCCTCGTCGAGCGCCTCGATCTCCATCATTTCCTGGAGCGGCACGTAGGCGATCTCTTCCAGCGTCGAAAAGCCTTCCTGGATCAGGATGTCGGCGACTTCCTGGTCCACGTCGAGACGCTGCATGAATGTTTCGCGGATCTTGCCGCTTTCCTCCTGCTGCTTTTTCTTCGAGTCTTCCTCGGTCATCAGGTTGATCGTCCAGCCCGTCATCTCCGAGGCCAGCCGCACGTTCTGGCCGCTGCGTCCAATGGCAATGGCGAGGTTCTCCTCGTCGACCACCACGTCCATGCTGTGCTTCTCCTCATCGACCACGATCGAGCTGACGTCGGCCGGCGCCAGCGCGCCGATCACGAACTGGGCCGGATCTGCGGACCAAAGCACGATGTCTACGCGTTCGCCCGCCAGTTCCTGCGTCACCGCCTGCACGCGCGAGCCGCGCATGCCGACGCAGGTGCCGATCGGATCGATGCGCCGGTCGTTGGTGTGCACGGCAATCTTCGCCCGCACGCCCGGATCGCGCGCCGCAGACTTGATCTCGAGCAGCCCTTCCTCTATTTCCGGCACCTCGAGCTCGAACAGCTTCATGATGAACTGCGGCGCAGTGCGCGACAGGATCAGCTGCGGACCGCGCGCCTGCCGGTCGATCTTCATCACCCAGGCCCGCACGCGGTCGCCGACGCGCAAGTTTTCCTTCGGGATCATGTTCTCGCGCGGCAGCAGCGACTCGAGGCGGCCCGATTCGACAATCGCGTTGCCGCGCTCCATGCGTTTCACCGTGCCGGTGACCAGTTCACCGCCGCGCGACAGGAAATCGTTCAGGATCTGCTCGCGCTCGGCGTCGCGGATTTTCTGCAGGATCACCTGCTTCGCGGTCTGCGCACCGATGCGGCCCCATTCGAGCGCTTCGAGAGGCTCCTCGATGTAGTCCTCCAGCTTGAGGGCGACGTCGCGCTTGTGCGCCTCGCTCAGCGCAATCTGCGCCGGCGGCAGCTCGACCGCATCATCCGGCACGACTTTCCAGCGCCGGAACGAATCGTAATTGCCGGTATTGCGGTCGATCGCGACCCGCACATCGACGTCTTCGGTAAAGCGCTTCTTGGTCGCCGAGGCGAGCGCCATCTCGAGCGCGCCGAACACCACGTCTCGGTTGACGTTCTTCTCGCGCGCCAGCGCGTCGACGAGCAGCAGAATTTCCCGACTCATTGCTCCGCTCCCAAACCCGCGTCACTGTTCTGGAACGAGCCGCGCCCGTTCCACGTCATCCAGCGCCAGGACGATTCGCCGACCGTCCACCTCCAGCGCCACGCTCCCGTCCTGCACGCCCTGCAACACCCCGACAAACCGACGGCGGCCGACTTCGTCCGGCATGCGCATCCGAATCTCGGCCTTGCTGCCGGAGAAGCGCTCGAAATCGGCCCGCTTCATGAGCGGCCGGTCCAGACCCGGGGACGAAACCTCCATGCGGTCGTAATCCATTCCCTCGACCTCGAACACGCGGCTCAAGTGCCGGCTCACAGCCGCGCAATCATCGACCGTGATACCACCCGGCTTGTCGATGAAAATACGCAGCAGCCGGCCCCGGTTCGACACTTGTGCGTCGACCAGTTCGTAGCCCATCCCCGCGAGGGTCGGCTCGATGATTCCGGCCAAAGGGACCATCTCCACCCGGCCATTTCGACGCCACAAACAAAAAATGGGCACGCAGCCCATTTACCCGGTGGACACGGAAAACCCGAAGCTGCGCAACGCGCGGGCCCCGTTCCACATAAAACATTTGAAGTTTAACAGATTTGTCTGTCCCGGACAACCCGTGGCCTGGGCCGGATGCCTGGCTTTGGCGCCTCTCGCAGCAGCGCAATTTCGCGGGCGTTGAGCTCCCTCCAGGCGCCCGCCGCGAGTTCGCGCGGCAGCGGTATTGGCCCGTATTGAATGCGTATCAGCCGGTTGACACGCCGGTCCACCGTCGCGAACATCCTGCGCACTTCGCGGTTGCGCCCCTCCCTGAGGCGCACCCGGTACCAGCGGTTCGAACCTTCCCCGCCGCAGGCATCGATGGATTCGAAAGCGGCCGGCCCATCGCCGATTTCCACGCCCTGGCGCAGGCGTTCGAGCTCCCTCTCGCCGAGGACGCCCTGGATGCGCACCTCGTAGGTCCGCTCGACTGCGTAACGCGGGTGCATCAGACGGTTGGCAAGATCACCGGAATTTGTCAGCAGCAGCAACCCGCTGGTGTTGTAATCCAGTCTTCCGACAGCGACCCATTTCCCGTGTGCCAGGCGCGGCAATTGCTCGAAAACGCTGCTGCGCCCCTGCGGATCATTGCGCGTGACGATCTCGCCAATGGGCTTGTGGTACGCGAGCACCCGCACCGCCATACGCTCGAGCGTGACCGGATTGCCGTCCAGTCGAATCGAATCGCCGAACGCCGCCCGGTCGCCGAGCTGGGCGATTCTGCCGTTGATCGACAAACGCGCCTGCCCGATCCAGATCTCAATCTGGCGGCGCGAGCCCAACCCCGCCTCCGCGAGAAGCTTCTGCAGGCGCACGCCTGCCGGTTCAGCCTGCGGTGGCGCCGGATTCGGCCGGCTGGCGCGTCGTTGCAGCGTCGGCTTCGGGTTGCGGGTCGGGCGGTTCAAGCGGGAGTGTCTTGGCGATTTCCTCGAGCGGCGGCAAATCCTGAAGCGAGCGCAGACCGAGGTCGTCGAGGAAGCCCCGGGTAGTGGCGTACAAGGCCGGCCGGCCAGGCGTCTCGCGGTGCCCGACCACGTCGATCCAGCCGCGCGCCTCCAGCGTCTGCAGGATCGGCGCCGATACCACCACGCCGCGAATGTCTTCGATGTCGCCGCGCGTCACCGGTTGGCGGTAGGCGATGATCGCCAGCGTTTCCAGCACGGCGCGCGAGTAACGCGGCGGCTTCTCGGGATTGAGCCGATCGATGTAGGGCTGAAACTCGGGCCGCGTCTGGAAACGCCAGCCGCTCGCGGAGTTGACCAACTCGACTGACCGGCCGCCCCACTGCTCGCGCAATTCACCCAGCAACCGGCGCAACGTGTCGGCGCCGATCTCTTCGGCAAACAGCCGCCGCAGGTCGTTGAGCGACAGCGGCTCCTGCGCGGCCAGCAGCGCAGCTTCGATGATGCTCGTGGCTTCAATGGGATTGAGCATCTGTCAATTTTACGTAGATCGGCGCAAAGCATTCGGCCTGAGTGATGTCGATGAGCAGTTCGCGTGCCAGCTCCAGCAGCGCGAGGAAATTCACCACCAGCACCGCCACGCCGCGCGCGGGATCGAACAGCTCGGCGAACTCCACGACCCTGTGCTCCTGCAGGCGGCGCAGGATCAGGCTCATGTGCTCGCGCACCGAAAGCTCCTCGCGCGACACGCGATGGTGGGCTGAAAGCCGCGCGCGGTAAAGCAGCGCCCGCCACGCCTCGGCCAGATCGCGCGGGTCGACGCCGGGCAGCCGCCCGAGCGCCGTGCGCTCGATCCAGACCGACACCGCCAGAACGTCGCGACCCATCTGCGGCAGCGCGTCGAGCCGGGCTGCCGCCTGCTTGATGCGCTCGTACTCGAGCAGGCGGCGGACCAGTTCGGCGCGTGGATCATGCTCGCCGTCATCGAGTACGGGAGGCCGCGGCAGCAGCATGCGCGACTTGATTTCGATCAGTATCGCCGCCATCACCAGGTATTCCGCTGCCAGCTCGAGGTTCTTCGCCCGCATCGCCTCCACGTACGCAAGGTATTGGCGCGTGAGCGGCGCCATCGCGACGTCGAGGATGTCGAGGTTCTGCTTGCGTATCAGGTACAGCAGCAGATCGAGCGGGCCTTCGAAGGACTCGAGGAAAACCTCGAGCGCATCGGGCGGGATATAGAGGTCCAGCGGCAGCTCGATCAGCGGCTCGCCATAAATGCGCGCAACCCGCACGGAAGCTTCGGGGACGACCGGTGCGCTCACCGGCGGACCCGCGTTTCCCGCGCTCACCTGCGCAACCGTGTTTCTATTGGACATGCGACAGGCCCATCGCCTCGCGCACGTCGCGCATCGTTTCGAGCGCGAGCTTGCGGGCCTTTTCGTTGCCGTCGGCGACGATGTTTTTCACCAGGGTCGGGTCATCGAGGTAGGCCTGCGCGCGCTTGCGCATCGGCGCGAGTTCCGCCAGCACCGCTTCGATGACCGGTTGCTTGCAATCGAGGCAGCCGATGCCGGCGGAGGTGCAGCCTGCGACGACCCATTGCTTGCGCGCTTGGTCCGAATACACCTGGTGCAGCGGCCACACCGGACATTTCTCGGGATTGCCGGGGTCGGTTCGCTTCACCCGCGCCGGATCGGTCGGCATGGTGCGGATCTTCTTTTCGACCGAGCCGGCGTCTTCGCGCAGCGAGATCGAATTGCCGTAGGACTTCGACATTTTCTGCCCGTCGAGTCCAACCATGCGCGGTGCTTCCGTGAGCAGCGCCTCCGGTTCGGCCAGGATCTTCTTGCCGCCGCCCTCGAGGTGGCCGTACAGCCGCTCGCGATCGCCGCGCGACAGGTTCTGCTGCTCATCGAGCATGGCGCGCGCCTTGTCGAGCGCCTGCTGCTCGCCCTTTTCGAGAAAGCGCGTTCGCAGCTCGTTGAACAGGCGCGCCTTTTTCGAACCCATTTTCTTCACCGCCGCCCTGGCCTTGTCCTCGAACCCCGGCTCGCGGCCGTACAGGTGGTTGAAACGGCGCGCCACCTCGCGCGTGAATTCCACGTGCGGCACCTGGTCTTCGCCGACCGGCACGAACTTGGCGCGGTACATCAGGATGTCCGCGCTCTGCAGCAGCGGATAGCCGAGAAAGCCGTAGGTCGATAGGTCCTTGTCGGTGAGTTTTTCCTGCTGATCCTTGTAGGTGGGCACGCGCTCGAGCCAGCCGACCGGCACGATCATCGACAGCAGCAGGTGCAGCTCGGCATGCTCCGGGATCTGCGACTGGATGAACAGGATGGCCTGCTGCGGGTCGATGCCGGCCGCCAGCCAGTCGATCACCATGTCCCAGGTATTTTTCTCGATCGCCTCCGGCGCGCCGTAATCGGTGGTGAGGGCGTGCCAGTCGGCAACGAAGAACAGGCACGGGTATTCCGACTGCAGGCGCGCCCAGTTCTTCAGCACCCCGTGGTAATGGCCCAGATGCAGGCTGCCCGTGGGGCGCATGCCGGAAAGTACGCGGGTTTCGAACATCGCTCGGCTCAGAGCAGAACGAAAGCCCGGATCAGCGACGACGACAGGTCGATGAGCGGATTGAGAACCACGCCGAGCAGGTTGGTGACCAGCAGAATGAGCAGAATCGGCAGGCCCCAGGGCTCGAGCTTCGAGTACTGCCACGCCATGCGGCTGGGCAACAGGCTGGCAGTGATGCGCCCGCCGTCGAGCGGCAGGATCGGCAGCAGGTTGAGAAACATGAAGACCAGATTCACGAGGATCCCCGCCGTCGCCATCTCGGCCATCGGCGCACTGAAAAAATTGGCTGGCAGCAGCAGCGCAAGCCTGAGCAATACCGCCCAGCCGAGCGCCATCGCAAGGTTCGAAAGCGGGCCGGCCGCAGCGACCCACATCATGTCGCGCTTGGGCTGCCGCAGCGCGGAGTAATTGACCGGCACCGGCTTTGCCCAGCCGAACAGGAACCGCCCGCCCGACAGCAGCAATATCACCAGCGGCACCAGGATCGTTCCGACGGGATCGATGTGGCGCACCGGATTCAGGCTGACGCGACCCTGCGCGAACGCCGTCATGTCACCGAAGTGACGCGCGACGTAGCCGTGTGCCGCCTCGTGAAGCGTAATTGCGAACAACACGGGAAGTGCATAGACGGCAAAAGTCTGGATCAGGTGGGAAACGTCCATCGCCGCAGTCTGGCAAAGCGCTGAATGTTATCAGAACGACGCGATCAGCCCGCCGTAACCTCGACCGAAAATGGCGCGAGCGGCCCTTTGCCTTTGCGCAGCACGCGCGGCGCGGCGCCGGAGATGTCGATCACCGTCGTCGGCTCGACGCCGCAGACCCCGCCGTCGATCACCAGCTCGACCTGATGCTCGAGGCGAAAACGGATTTCCTGTGCTTCGGACATCGGCGCGGCATCGCCGGGCAGCGCCAGCGTGGTGGACAACATCGGCTCGGCGAGTTCCTCGAGCAGCGCGCGCGCGACCGGATGCGAGGTCACTCTCACGCCGATGGTCCTGCGTCGCGGATGCATCAGCCGGCGCGGGACTTCGCGGGTCGCCCGCAGGATGAACACGTAGCTGCCCGGCGTCGCCGCGCGAAGCAGGCGGTACTGCGCATTGTCGACGTGAGCATAAACGGAGATCTCCGACAGGTCGCGGCACATCAGCGTCAACTGGTGCTTCTCGTCGATGCCGCGCACGCGCCGCAGGCGTTCCATCGCCGTCTTGTCGCCGATCCGGCAGCCGAGCGCGTAGCAGGAATCCGTCGGATAGGCGATCAACCCGCCGCCGCGCAGGATCTCCGCCGCCTGGCGGACCAGGCGGCGCTGGGGATGCGTCGGATGGATCGCGAAGAATTGCGCCAAGGTCTAGAACGCGAGTCCGCGCCAGACCGGATCGAGTTGCGGCGCCAGTGCAGGCAGCGCGCCGAGCTCCACGCCACTCTCTTCCGGTGCATGGAAATCCGATCCGCGCGAGGCCAGCAGCCCGTGCTGCCGCGACAGCGCACCGAACAGCCGGAACTGATCGGTCGAGTGATTTCCCGTCACTACCTCGATCCCGACGCCGCCCGCGGCACGGAACTCCGCGATCAGCTCCGCGAGGGCGGCGGCGGACAGGGAATAGCGCCCTGGATGCGCGATCACCGCGGCGCCGCCCGCACCACGGATCCAGCCCACCGCGTTTGCCAGTGTCGTCCAGTCGTAAGGCGAATAACCGGGTTTGCCCGGGACCAGGTAGCGGCGAAACGCGGCGCGGCTGTCCTCCACCACGCCCGACTCGACGAGAAAACGCGCGAAGTGCGTGCGGCTGATCATGACCGGGTTCTGCGCGAAGCGCATCGCGCCTTCGAAGCTCGCCTCGATCCCGGCCGATTTCAGGCTTGCCGCCATCGCTCGCGCGCGCTCGACACGGCCGCCGCGCACCGACTCGAGCCCCACATTCAGCTCGCGGTTGGCCGGATCGATTCCCAACCCGACGATATGAACCGTCGCGCCGCGCCAGGTCACCGAAACTTCGACGCCGTTGATGAACCGGATCCCGGCCTCGTCCGCCGCCGCCCGCGCCTCGGCGAGCCCGCCCAGATTGTCGTGGTCCGTCAACGCCAGCACGTCAACGCCCTTTTCGGCCGCGCGCAGAACGAGACTGCGCGGCGCGAGCGCCCCGTCCGACATCGTCGAATGGCAATGCAGATCGATGTTCATATCCCGGGACCTTGCAGAAACTCCTCGATCAACCGCGCCACGCGTTCTGGCTGGTCATGATGCAGCATATGGCCTGCATCCTTCACCGTCACGTAGCGAAGATTGCGATGCGCATTGCGCCGGTCTGCGTAATCCTCGGCGCCGAGCTTCATGCGCTTCGGAATCTCCGACCCGTCGGCGTCCACCCATAGCACCGGCGCGGTGATCGATTGCCAGCACGCGCGCGCCTCCTCATATTGGTAGAGCACCGGATTGATGATCTTGTGGGCCGGATCGCCGCGCAGAACGACCTGCCCGTCGTCGGCCAGCCGGCCCCAGTGCCGCGCGAGGAACTCCGCACGATCGCGCTGCAGGCGGGGATTGTTCTTCTGCAAGCGGTCCGCCAGCTCTGAAAAACCGGCGTAGGGCTTGAGCTGCGGCGGACCGCGCAGCTCGTCGAGCCACAACGCATAGCGCTTTGGCGCCTGATCGGGACGCGTACGCTGCATGCCGAACCCCTCGAGATTGACCAGCCGCGCGATGCGCTCCGGCAGGACCCCGGCGTACAGCGCCGCGACGTTGCCGCCAAGGCTGTGGCCGACGAGATTGACCGGCGCTTCGGGCTGGATGCGATCGAGCAATGCGTCGAGATCGGCGACGTAATCCGGAAACCAGTAGCAGTCCGAGCGGCCCCAGTCGGTGAGCCCGTAGCCGCGCCAGTCCGGGGCGAACACCTCCCATGCGTCGCCGAGCGCGTCGACCAGAAACTGGAACGACGCCGACACGTCCATCCACCCGTGCAGCAACACCAGCCTGCGCGGCGCAGCGCCGGAGGCAGCCGTCGCAGCGCTCCAGTGGCGCACGTGGTATTTCAGGCCGCGTATGTCGAAGTACAACGATTCAGCCGGACGCATCGATCCCCCAATCCGCGAGGATATCAGCCCGCAAAGGCGTAACTCACCTGCGGCTCCCGTCCGGAGACCATGTCCGCGAGTGCCTGGGCGGAGCCACAGGCGAGCGTCCAGCCGAGCGTTCCATGCCCGGTATTCAGATACAGATTGCGATAGCGGGTGCGGCCGATCAGCGGCGCGTTGGTCGGCGTTGCCGGACGCAATCCCGCCCAGTATTGCGCGGGGCCTGCATGCGCGAGCGCCGGAAACAGTTGCCGCGCGCGCGACAGGATCGCCTCGCAGCGCACCGTATTGATGCTGGTGTCGTATCCGGTGAGTTCCGCGGTACCGGCGCCCCGCAAGCGATCCCCGAGGCGCGAATAGACCAATTTGGCTGCATCGTCGCTGAGGCTGACGGTTGGCGCTGATTCGCCGGGCTGCAATGGAACAGTGATCGAATAGCCCTTGAGCGGGTAGACCGGAATACGCACGCCGATGCGCCCGAGCAGCAACGGGCTCCACGCACCGAGCGAGACGACATACGCGTCGGCGGTGAAGCGCTCCGCCGGACGCTCCCCCTGCCGCAGCCACAACGCATCGACCTGCCCGCCTGCGGTCTCGATCCGCTCGACCCTGGTGTCCGCGCGCAACGCCGCTCCCCGCTCGACGCAAAGTTCGGCGAGATGCTGCGTGAATACGTACGCATCACCGGACTCGTCCTCCGGCGCGTAGATTCCGCCGACGATACGCACGCTCGCGCCGGCGAGCGCCGGTTCGATCACCAGGCACTCGGCTGCACTCTTGACTTCTCGCAGAATCCCGTACGAGCGCGCCGCATGGGCATGTGCAGCCGTCGCCTGGAAATCCTTGTCATTGGTGAAAAACTGCAGGATGCCGCGCGAAAGGCTCTCGTATTCGATGCCGGTTTCAGCCCGCAACACCCTGTGGCAATCGCGGCTGTAGAGCGCCAGCGCGGCCAGGTTGCGTGCATTGCGCTCGAAGCGGCCGGGAATGCATTCGCGCAGAAAGCGCAGGCCCCATTCCCACTGGGCCCAGCTTGCGCGCGGTCGGAACAGCAACGGCGCGTCCTCGCGCCCGAGCCACTCGAGCATTTTCGGAATCACCGACGGCTTCGCCCAGGGCTCGGCGTGCCCCGCCGAGATCTGGCCGCCGTTGGCAAACGAGGTCTCCAGGCCGGGACCCTCGCGGCGCTCGATCAGAACCACCTCATGGCCGGCGCGGATGAGATACCACGCGCTGGTCACGCCGACCACTCCGGCGCCGAGAATCGCGATTTTCATACTCGCGTTATGATAACTGTTCAATGCCGCTCTATTCATTGGAACATCGCTCGGTCGAATTACGCGGCGAACATCATTTCATTGCGCATAACGCGACGCTCGCCGGCGCAATCGTGCTGGAGGCGAACGTCAGCGTGTGGTTCAACGTAGTCATCCGCGCCGACGATGACAGCGTGCATATCGGCGAAGCGAGCAACATTCAGGACGGTTCAATATTGCACGTCGATCCTGGTTACCCGATGATCCTCGGCCGACAGGTCAGCATCGGCCACAAGGCCATGCTGCACGGCTGCAGCATCGGCGATGGCGCGCTGATCGGCATCAACAGCGTGGTCATGAACGGCGCAAAAATAGGACCCGGCTCGCTCATCGGCGCGAATGCCCTGATCCCGGAAGGCAAGGAGATCCCGGAAGGGGTGCTGGTGGTTGGCTCTCCGGGCAGGATCGTGCGCGACCTGACGCCCGAGGAGCGTGAAAACCTGCTCAGGATTGCGCACGGCTACGTCGAACGCTCGAAGCTGTTCAAGGCGCAACTGCGCGAACAGCCTCTGCCGGATTCGGCGTTGTAGCCTTCCCAGCCTTGCTCCCCAAGCGCTCTACTTCGGCGCCATCCGAATCGCTCCATCGAGCCGCACCACCTCGCCGTTGAGCATCTCGTTCTCGATCATCGCCCGCGCGAGATGGGCGTATTCCGCCGGCCGGCCAAGGCGCGGCGGAAACGGCACCATCTTGCCGAGCGACTCCTGCGCCTCCTTGGGCAGGCCCTTCAGCATCGGCGTCTCGAAGATCCCCGGCGCGATCGTGAGCACGCGGATGCCGTTGCGCGAAAGGTCACGCGCGATCGGCAACGTCATGCCGACGATGCCGCCCTTCGAGGCGGAATAGGCGGCCTGGCCGATCTGGCCGTCGTAGGCGGCGACCGACGCGGTGTTAATGATCACGCCACGTTCCCCGGCCGAATTCGGCGCGGCCTTGGCCATCGCCTCCGCGGCGAGCCGGATCATGTTGAACGTGCCGATCAGGTTGATGCTTACGACGCGGGTGAAGCGCGCCAGATCATGCGGAGCTTCCTTTCCGAGCGTGCGCTCGGCGATCGCGATCCCGGCGCAGTTGATCAGCACCTGCAGGCCGCCGAATTCCTTCAGCGCCAGTTCGACCGCCGCCTTGCCGTCGGCCTCGGAGGTCACATCGCATCTGATCGAACGCACGCCGGCGCCGAACTCCCTGGCGATCTTCTCGCCCGCCTCGGCCTGCATGTCGGCGATGACCGCCTTGCCGCCGTTCGCGACCGCCATGCGAACGGTCGCCTCACCGAGACCGGACGCGCCGCCCGTCACAAGAAATACGCTGTTCTTGATTTCCATGATCGCTCCGCCGGGAAAAAGGGAGCGATTATAATCCGAGGCCCCCGATGCTTGCTCCCGGTTTCGATCTCCGCTTCGAAGACCTCTACGCACGCGATGGCCTTGCGCGCGCCGATGAGGCGTTCCTGCGCTTTCTCGGCGAAGCGGATCCCGCACTGCGCGAACGACTGGGAGCGGCGCGCGCGGCGCCGGATGCGCTTTCATCGCTCGCGGAATCCGAGCTGCTGATCGCGCTGGCGCCGCACCTGGACGATTTCCTCGCGCGACTGTTCGGCATCGAGGGCGAAGTGCATGCGCTGTCGGCGCAACACAATGCGCTGGCGCCGCTGTACTCGGTCAAACGCCTGTTCGTGCAACGGCGCGCGATGCACAAGGTCAAACCGGAGGCGCTGGAGGGTTTCGATCCGGTCGCGGCGGAGCGCGAACTCGAGCGCCGCTTCGGCGAAAAATTCGGCGAACTTGCATTCGCCACGCACGTCACCGCGTGGTTGAAGGACGAAGCGGCGCATGCCGAAGCGCTCGATCTCGCGCAGCGTTACGCCGCCTGGGCGTTGTCGACGCCGCAGGGGAAGGCGAAACACCGGTCAGGCGTGCTGTTCAAAACCCCGTCGAAACTCGACATGCTGCGCCTGGTTCCGGTGCAGACGCGAACCGACGAGGGCTTCGACCAGCACGCGCTGGATGCGCATCACCTGCGTCGCCGCGAAGGATTCGGCCTCACCGACGCCGGGACCGACCTCGCCGGCGCGCTCGACCAGGCGAACTACTGCATCTGGTGCCACGAACAGGGCAAGGACTCCTGCTCCACGGGACTGAAGGAGAAAGCGGCCAAGAGCGCCGACCCTGCGGTGCCGTCCTCGCCACAGAGATTCAAGCGATCGCCGTTCGGCGTGCCACTGGCAGGCTGCCCGCTGCAGGAGAAGATCTCGGAGTTTCATCAGCTCAAGAGCCGCGGCCAGGCGCTTGCCGCGCTCGCGGTCATCTGCGTGGACAACCCGATGGTGGCCGCGACCGGACACCGTATCTGCAACGACTGCATGAAATCCTGCATCTACCAGAAGCAGGAGCCGGTCAACATCCCCCAGGCCGAGACCCGCACGCTGAAAGACGTGCTCGAACTGCCGTGGGGGTTCGAGATCTACTCGCTGCTCACGCGCTGGAACCCGCTCAACCTGCGCCGCCCCGTTCCGCTTGCGCCGTCGGGCAAGAAGGTATTGGTCGTAGGCCTCGGCCCGGCCGGATTCACCGTCGCGCACCACCTGATGAACGACGGGCACGCCGTGGTCGGCATCGACGGTCTGAAGATCGAACCCCTGCCCGCGGAACTGTCGGGCGCCGACGCGCTCGGGCGACGCATGCCGTTCGGCCCGGTTCGCGATGTGCGCGAACTGTACGAGTCGCTCGGCACGCGGGTCATGGCCGGATTCGGCGGCGTGGCGGAATACGGCATCACGGTGCGCTGGGACAAGAACTTCCTGAAGCTGATCCGCCTGCTGCTGGAACGGCGCCGCGAGTTCGCGATGATGGGCGGCGTGCGCTTCGGCGGCACCGTCACGCTCGAGGATGCATGGTCGATGGGTTTCGACCATGTGGCGGTGTGCGTCGGTGCCGGCAAGCCGACGGTGCTGGAAATCCCGAACGGGCTCGCCCGCGGCGTGCGGGCGGCGTCGGATTTCCTGATGGCGCTGCAGCTGACGGGCGCCGCGAAACCCGATTCGATCGCCAACATGCAGCTGCGCCTGCCAGTGGTCGTCATCGGCGGCGGTCTTACCGCGATCGACACGGCCACCGAGTCGCTGGCGTATTACGTCGTGCAGGTCGAGAAATTTCTTCTCCGCTACGAAACGCTGGCCGCCGAGATCGGCGAGCACGCGGTGCGCGAGACCTGGGACGACCAGGAGCGCGAGATCGGCGAGGAATACCTCGCGCATGCCCGCACCATCCGCAAGGCGCGCGATGCGGCCAAGCTCGACGGGCGCGAGCCGCGCGTGGTCGAACTGCTGCAGGGCTGGGGCGGCGTGACGATCGCCTACCGGCGCCGCCTCGTCGACAGCCCGTCCTACACGCTGAACCATGAAGAAGTCGAAAAGGCGCTGGAGGAAGGGATCGTCTTCGCCGAAGACCTGACCCCGTCTTCGGTCGATGTCGACAACTACGGCGCGGTGAAGGGAATGCGCTTTCGGCACCGGAGCGGCGAAAAATGGCTTCCCGCGCATACGGTGTTCGTCGCAGCGGGCACCCAGCCGAATACGGTCCTCGCGCGCGAGGATGCCCCGCACTTCACGCTGGACGGAAAATACTTCGCCGCCTGCGACGAGGAAGGCAAGCCGGCCAAGCCGGAGCCATCCACCTCGAAGCCGGAGACGCCGCGGGTACTGCTCGCGCGGCACGACGACGGGCGTTTCGTCAGCTACTTCGGCGATGTCCATCCGTCGTATTTCGGCAACGTGGTAAAGGCGATGGGCTCGGCGAAGCAGGGTTATCCGGTGGTGTCCCGCGTGCTCGGCAAGCGGCCTGCGGAGAACGCCGAGTCCACCGGGCAGTTTTTCGCGCGGCTCGCAGACCGGCTGATCGCGACCGTCGAGCGGGTCGAACGCCTCACGCCGAACATCGTGGAAGTGGTCGTTCGCGCACCTCTTGCGGCGCTAAAATTCCGGCCTGGACAGTTCTACCGGTTGCAGAACTTCGAATCGCTGGCGCCGCTCGCGGCCGGCACGCGCATGCAGATGGAGGGCCTCGCGCTCACCGGTGCGTGGGTCGACCCGGACAAGGGACTGGTCTCGACCATCGTGCTGGAGATGGGCGGCTCGTCCGATCTGTGCGCGATGCTGCAGAAGGGCGAGCCGGTGATCCTGATGGGTCCGACCGGCTCACCAACCGAAATCGAGCCCGGCGAGACGGTCGTACTGTGCGGCGGGGGCTTGGGCAACGCGGTGCTGTTCTCGATCGGCCAGGCGTTTCGCGCCGCCGGATCGAAGGTGCTCTACTTCGCCGGTTACAAGAAGGCGATCGACCGCTACAAGGCGGACGAAATCGAGAACGCCGCCGACGTGGTGGTCTGGTGCTGCGACGAGCAGCCCGGTTTCAAGCCGCGCCGAACCCAGGACCGCTCGTTCGTGGGCAATATCGTGCAGGCGATGGACGCCTACGCGAGCGGCAGGCTCGGCTCGCGCGTGTTGCGCCTCGAGGACGCAGACCGCCTGATCGCGATCGGCTCCGACCGGATGATGGCGGCGGTGGCGCGCGCGCGGCACGACGTGCTCAAGGCGCACCTCAAACCGAAGCACGTCGCGATCGGCTCGATCAACTCGCCGATGCAATGCATGATGAAGGAAATCTGTGCCCAGTGCCTGCAGCCGCACCGGGATCTCGTCACGGGCGAGACCAGTTGGGTGTTCTCCTGCTTCAACCAGGACCAGTTGCTCGACAGCGTCGATTTCTCCGCATTGAACGAGCGTCTCAAGCAGAACTCGCTGGCCGAGAAACTCACCGTCAAGTGGATCCGGCATTGCATGCCGGACCTCAGGAGACAACGCGCTTTCGTGTGATCAGGCCTTCACGCGGCTGCGGTACTCCCCGGTGCGCGTGTCTATCTCGATCATGTCGCCGGTGCCGCAGAACAGGGGCACCTTCACCTCGAAGCCGGTCTTCAGCTTCGCCGGCTTGAGAACCTTGCCCGAAGTATCGCCGCGCACCGCGGGTTCGGTGTGGACGATCTGGCGCACAACGGACTGTGGGATGTCCACCGAGATCGGCCGCTCCTCGTAGAGCGTCACCTCGGCCGGCATGCCCTCTTCGAGGTAATTGAGCGCTTCGCCCATGCCTTCCGCATCCACCTCGTACTGGTTGAACTCCTCGTCCATGAACACATACGAAGGCTCGGCGAAATATGAGTAGGTGACGTCCTTGCGCTCGAGCATCACCAACTCGAACTTTTCGTCCGCGCGGTAGACCGTTTCGGTCGCGGCGCCCGAGAGCAGGTTCTTGAGTTTCATCTTGACCACGGACGCGTTGCGGCCGGACTTGCTGAATTCGGCCCTCTGCACCACCAGCGGATTCTTGCCGACCATGATCACGTTGCCCGAGCGAATTTCCTGTGCGATCTTCATGTGCGTTCCAATTTCTGCGTGAACAAAACCGCTTATTTTAATCTCTCTTCGCAGAAATGCGCCAGATTTGCGGCAAGATCGCCGGGCAAGGCCAACGTTGCCGCCCAGCCGCGCGCATGCTGGCGAAGCCTGTCCTGGTGCCCGTTCAGGCTCTCCCAGGCTGCGCGCATCAGCCCCGCGGGCGCAGCAGGGTCATTCCACCCGTGCCAGAGCGCGCGCAGCGCAGCCTCCGTCGGGGGCTCGAGGCCCTCACAGTAGATCTCGAGGAAGGCCTCCAGCTTGACCCGATGGGCGCGCTCCTGCTGGGGATAGATATGCCACACGAATGGCCGCAGAGCCCACTGCGCGCGCACGAAAGAATCCTCTCCGCGAACGAAATTCCAGTCGCAGGCCCATAGCAGCTCGTCGTAGCGCGGCTGCGGCAAGAATGGCACCCAACGGGCTTCGAGGCTGCCTCGCCTCAGCGTCGAGCCATCATCGGGGTCGGCCACGCCGAAAAACGCGCTTGCCTGGGGCCTCAGGCTGCTCCGGGGCACGGCGGCGACCACCTGCCGAGGGCTGAGCGCCCATACGTGCATGAGTTCTGCCACGGCCGGATTTTCATAGCCGAACAGCGATACGGCGATCGACCCCTGGTCCGGGGGAGCAAACCCGAGATCCCGCCAGAACGCGGCTTGCCGCCCCCGGTCGCGCTGGAAGGCATCGCGCCGCGGCTCGAGCGACGCTTCCTTCAATACGCCGCCGGTTCCCGGCACCACGCCCGGAAAGAAGAAATGGCGCGCTATCGGCAGGCGGGGATGCGGAGACGGCAGGCCATGGTGTCCGACGACCCACAGCTCGGCGCTCAAGTACTCGAGGACGATCCACAAAGACGGCGGGTCGCGCCGCGCCATCGCAGCGACATAAGCATCCGGCAGGCCGCCGCCGAAAGCATCCACTGCAATGTCCGCCGGCAGGCCGATATCGGACGCAGCGGACCAATGGCGGATGTCAACCCCGGCGACGGATTGCGCCTCTCGGTCGCGAACCACCTCGGGAAACAACGCGTGCAAGGCATCCAGAGCGTCGATCCAGAGCCGCACCCGGGCGCCATGTTCTGCGGCAAGTTGCCGCGCCAGCCGCCAGCACACCGCTGCATCGCCGTAGTTGTCGATCACCCTGCAAAACACGTCCCACGACCGGGACATGGCCGACTTACGGTTCTTCGCCAGGCGTGGCGGCTGCAAGGCGCTGCTGAAGCCTCTCGATCCGCTTCACCAGCAGGCGCAGGAAGGACTGGTTGTACTGCACCTGGCACGCAGGCGATGCCCGCGCCAGTGCGCTCGCCTTGATCTCCATTAAAAGCACGGCCGTCGTGGCGGAAATGGTGGTGGTCCGCGGGGTGCTGCGGTCCTCGAAATAGAGGATCTCGCCGAAGCAGTGGCCGGGCAGGAGCGTTTCGATCGGATAGCCCGCGCGGCTGACGAGTACTTCGCCCGACGTGAGAACGAAAAAACCGTCGCCGGCGTCTCCTTCGCGAACCACGATCGCGCCCACGGGCAGGCGATGCCATTGTCCGATGCGCAGCGTTTCCCAGATCTCTACATCGCCGAAACCACGGAAGAACGGCCACGGACGGAGCGCGCTGAACCTCGCCGTATCGGACAGATCCTGGTCCGGAACATGCAAGTGCTCGAACAACTGCTCGAGATCGCGCGCGAATTCGTACCAATCGGCGTAACGCTCCTCGCGGCTCTTCGCGAGCGCGCGCAGCACGATGCGGTCGAGCCCGGCGGGCAGGCCTGGCCGGTGCAGCGAGGGCGGCACCGGATCCATGACGAGGATCTGATACAAAAGGCTTTCGCGAGTCGATGCGTGAAACGGCAGCTTCCCCGTCAGCAGCTGGTACAGAACCACGCCCAGCGAGTAAATGTCGGTCTGGTGGTTGAGCCGCTTGTCCTCCACCTGCTCCGGCGACATGTAGGCGGGAGAGCCGATCCCCATCAGGTAGGTGTGTGTCGCTGCCGTGTAGTGGGCAGCCCCGAAATCGCTGATCTTCAGTTCGGTTTCCCGGGCGAGCAGCAGGTTGCCCGGTTTGATGTCGCAGTGGATGACGCCCTGGTGCTGCGCGTAAGCGAGAGCGAGGCCCGCCTTGAACACGAGTTCGACCACGCGATCGATCGGCAGCAGCGCATCGAAGCTGCAATGCTTCTCGAGCGTCGTGCCGTCGACGTACTCCATGACGAGGTAGCTCTGGTCCGCGTCGCTGACCGCGTCGAGGATCGCCACGATGTGGGGATGCTTGAGCTTGCCCGTGAGTGCAGCTTCGTTCAGGAACAGGCTGTGAAAACGCCGGCGCAGCTCCGCATCGCCCGTCGGATCTCTCTGGATGACCTTGATCGCCACGTTACGGCCCGAAAACGGGTCCACCGCCAGATACACCCGGCTGGTCGAACCGCGGCCCAAGGCGCGGATCACCGGGTATTTGCCGATCCTCTCTGGCAGCACGTCGCTCATCGGTTCAAAGTGTCTCCGAATGTGTAGGATATGCGCAATTCCCGTTTCGTCAGTCATGTGACGATGTTCACAGGCCGTTGAGCTGGCCCCCGGCTCGTCTTCCGGCGTTGCCGCGCCACACGGCCGTTCGCGCGGCGTCCGCTTCGCGACTGTGCTACGTTTGCGGGGTGCGGGCTTCGACCTGGAGACCGTGGTTGTGCAATACGGAGTGAAGAATCGATGAGCTGGCTGCGCAACATGCGCGGCAAGGCCGGCAGCGAAGCGCGCGAACACCAGGCGGCGGCCGCACGGCCGTCCTCCAAGGCCATTTCGATGCCAGCAGTTGATTGGAGCGGGCTGCGGGAGTCTATTCCCGCAGCCCCATCCGCCGGGGAGCGCGCGCAGCGCGAGCGCGAACTGGGGCGAGCCTGCGCCGCTCATCGGCAATCGCCGTTGCCCGGAGACGCGCCCGGCGTGTGGACGGAGGCGGTGTGCTACGCCAACGACAAAGCTGCGGCGACGCAATGGGCCGCCCGGCTGGAGGGCGATGCTTCGCTCGCCGAGGCGGCGGCGCGCTGCCGCTTCGCGGAAGTCCGTCTCGCCGCAGTGCGACGCATCTCCGACCTCGCGGTACTCAAGCAGCTCGCGGATTCGAGCCGCGAGAAAGACAAGCATGTCTATCGGCACTGCACGGATGCGCTCCGTGCGCACCGGCAGAGCGGTGAACGCGCGCGCCGCGCGGCGCAACTCGCGCTCGACCTGCGAGCGCTGCTCGACGCACGACCGGTGGCCGTGTCGCGCCTGCTGCAGATCGAGAAGGAATTCGCGGTCCTTGGCGAAGACAAGCAGGGACTCGCCGAGTGCGCCGATCTCGTCGCGCAGGCGCAGGCCTGCGTGCTCGCGGAAACGCGCGCCCAGATCGGGCTGCGTGCCCGTCTCGCCGCGGCCGAGGCGCTGCGTTCGGACGTCGCCGGCGCCGAATCGCCGTCGCGCATGAATCTCGAGGCCTGGCGGAGGCGGTACACCGACATCGCCGAGGAAGCGGCTGGCGCTCCTGCATGGCTGGCGAAATTTCCGGCAACGCGCGAATTGGCGCACGCGCTGCGTGATATCGAATCGCGCCTGGCGGCGCTTGTCCAGGACCTCGAGCGGGCGACGGAACGCGAAAAGGTACTCGCAAGCCTGCCTCCGGTCGAACAACCGGCGCCGAAGACCCCGAAGCCAGCGACGCGGGAGGTCGATCACGCAGGCGTACAGCGCTCGCTCGACGAACTCGAACGGCATCTGGAGGACGGCAGGCTCGCGGACGCGGACGGCGTCGCGAGCCGCATCGAGCAGGCAATAGACGGCGCCGCACCGAGAGGGCCGCTTGCGCGGCGCTGGCAGCGCGCGCGGGCGCAACTGATGCGGCTGCACGGCTGGGCGCGCTGGGGGACGGACCAGGCGCGCGAACATCTGATCGCCGACGCGCAAGCGCTGCTGCACAGCGCGCCGGGCATCGACGAGCGCGCCAGTGCCGTTCCGGCGCTGCACAAGGAATGGAAGCGCCTCGATGCGCATGGTCCGGCTGCAAAGCCCTTGTGGGAGCGCTTCGACAAGGCCCTCGAAGAGGCCTATCGGCCGGTGCGGGAACTGCGCACGGCCGAGGCGCTGCGGCACGAGGCGGCACGCGCCGCGAAAGCGGCGCTGTGTGACGCCTGGGAAGCGTGGCTTGCAGAGTTTTCCGTGGCACCCCCCGACTACCGGGCGCTGGCGGCGAAACGCGACGAGATCACCGCGAAGTGGCGCGCCGGCGCGATGGCGGGTTTTCGCGACGAGCGGAAGTTGCGCAAGCGGCTGGACGCGCTGCTCAAGCGTATCGATGTGCAGGTGGAGGAAGCGCAAGCGAAGGAGATCGCGCGCCGCGAGCAACTGCTTGCCGCAGCCGAGGGCCTGCGCGATGCCCCGGATATTGCCCGGGCCGTGAACGAGGCCAAGTCCCTGCAGTCGCGCTGGAAGGACGAGGCCGGCGTCGTGCGGCTGCGCCACGGCGCGGAGCAGACGCTGTGGCAGCGCTTCCGCGCCGCGTGCGATGCGGTCTTTGCCCGCCGCGATGCGGAGCGAACTGCACAGGCGGCACAGCGCGAGCAGCGCATGCAGGCCCTCCAGGATGAGAAGCGGGCTCGCGATCTCAAGCGGCGGGAAGAGCAGGAAATCGAGTTGCTGCGCAAGGCCAGGCACGCAAACCGTTTCGCACTGATGGCCGAGAAGGCGGCGCGCGCCGACCCCTCAGTCAACCCCTCGGTCGCGGCCGTGGCGCTCGAGCAAGGCCGCGCCAGGCGCGCGGCACTGCTCATCGACCTGGAAATCGCGCTCGAGCTGCCCACGCCTGAGACAGATGCAGCCGCGCGCCGCGCGCGCTCCCTCGTCCGGCTGCAGGACCGCTTCCGCGGAAACAGCACCGCGCCCCAGGATCCGGAGGCGATGGT
This sequence comes from Burkholderiales bacterium, assembly GCA_017880775.1. Taxonomy (GTDB): domain Bacteria; phylum Pseudomonadota; class Gammaproteobacteria; order Burkholderiales; family SG8-39; genus JADGRQ01. Next base: position 47,467 of record JADGRQ010000005.1, read on the forward strand.
CGCGCAGTGGTACGCGGTTGCGGCGATGCCCGATGCGGAGCAGACGATGCGCATGGCGGCCATAGTGCAGCGGCTGCTCGAGCGGACGCGCTGATCGCCTATCATTCCGCTATGTCCATGCCAGCATACGCGCGCCCTGCCCGCCTCGAGGACGCCTTGCAGGTGCTGAAGCGTGGCAATACGACGATCCTCGCCGGTGGCACGGATTACTACCCCGCTCACGCAGACAAGCCGCTGCGCGAAGACATCCTCGATATTTCCGCAATCCGCGGCCTGCGCGGCATCTCGGACGGCCGGGACCACTGGCGCATCGGCGCAACCACGACCTGGACCGACCTGATCGAAGCGAAACTCCCGCCGCTGTTCGACGCGCTCAGGCTCGCGGCACGCGAAGTCGGCGGCGTGCAGATACAGAACCGCGGCACGGTCGCGGGCAACCTGTGCAATGCCTCGCCCGCGGCCGACGGGATCCCTCCCCTGCTTGCCCTTGACGCGCAAGTGGAGATTGCGAGCGACGCCGGAAGCCGCCTAATCGCCCTCGAGCAGTTTGTCGTCGGCAACCGGCGCACCGTTCTCGGATCCGGGGAGTTGGCGACCGCCGTGATCGTGCCAAAGCCGAAGTGCAATGCCCGCAGCCACTTCCTGAAGCTTGGAACGCGCAAATACCTCGTCATCTCGATCGTGATGGTGGCGGCGACCATCGAGCACGCGGGCGGCAAGGTGCGCGCCGCACGCATCGCGGTCGGCGCCTGCTCTCCGGTGGCGCGGCGGCTGAAGAAATTGGAGGCCGCTCTCGTCGGCGAACAACTGGATGCCGCTCTCGGTGCCAAGGCGCTCGCATCGCACCTCCAGCCGCTCTCGCCGATCGACGATGTGCGCGCGAGCCGCGGCTATCGCACCGAAGCCGCGCTCGCACTGGTGAGGCGCACCCTCGATCAGCTTGGGGCGATCACGTGAGCCGGCCGCCCGTTGGTTTCAAGGTCAACGGCAAACGCATGCGCTTCAATGGCGCACCCATGGCGCGCCTGTCCGACGTGTTGCGGGACGAACTCGGGTTGACGGGCACCAAGATCGGTTGCAACGCGGGCGACTGCGGCGCGTGCACGGTGCTGCTCGATGGCCGGCAGGTCTGCGCCTGCCTCACGCCGGTCGGCCAGGTCGAAGGCCGCGAAGTGCTGACCGTGGAAGGTCTCGCGCGCGACGGCAAACTCTCCGCGCTGCAAGTCTCGTTTCAGAAGCACGGCGCCGCGCAATGCGGCATCTGCACGCCTGGCGCGCTGATGGCCGCCACTGACCTGCTCGCCCGCGTGCGCCGGCCGAACGCGGACCAGGTGAAGGAGGCGCTCGGCGGAGTGCTGTGCCGCTGCACCGGCTACCAGAAGATCATCGAGGCCGTCATGGATGCCGCCGGCTCGCCCGCGATTCCTCGAGCACCGGCCGCGGAAGGGGCCATCGGTGCGCGCGTTCCGAAGATCGATGGCATCGCCAAGCTCACGGGTGCGGAGCGCTTCGGTGCGGACGCGATTCCGAAACAGGCGCTGTGGCTGCGCGTCGTGCGCTCCCCTCATCATCGCGCCCGCTTCACGATCGGCGACCTGGACGATGTCCTGCGGCACGCCCCGGGCCTGGCGCGGATCCTGTCCGCGCGGGACGTGCCCTCCAACGGCTTTGGCATTTATCCGAGCGTCAAGGACCAGCCAGTGCTCGCGGACGGGGAGGCGCGTTTTCGCGGCGAGGCAGTGCTTGCGCTGGTCGGAACGCGCGAGGCGGTCGAGGGACTTGACGATGCCGGCCTGCGGATCGAATACCAACCGCTGCCGCCGGTGATGGGTCTCGATGCCGCAATGGCCCCCGGCGCGCCGCTGGTGCAGCCGGCGAAGCCCGGCAACCTGCTGCAGGACGGCGGCGTGCGCAAAGGCGATGCAGCGGCGCAGTTCGCGCATTGCGCAGCGCTCGCCGAAGGCTGCTTCGAAACCGCGTTCGTCGAGCACGCCTATGTCGAGCCCGAGGCCGGGTGGGCGGAACGCAAGGGCGACCGGATCGAAATCCACGTCACCACGCAGACGCCCTACATGGATCGCGACGAAGTGGCCGTGGTGATGAAGCTCGCGCCTGAGCAAGTGCGCATCGTGCCGACTGCGTGCGGTGGCGGCTTCGGCGGAAAACTCGATCTGTCGGTGCAGCCGCTCATCGCGCTTGCCGCGTGGCTGACGCATAAACCCGTCGCCTGCATTTACACGCGCACGGAAAGCATGGCTTCGACCACCAAGCGGCATCCGTCGCGTATCCACGCGAAGTTCGGCTGCGATGCGCTCGGGCGACTCCTCGCCTGCGAAGTCGACGCGGATTTCGATACTGGCGCGTACGCGAGTTGGGGTCCTACGGTGGCGACGCGCGTTCCGATCCACGCGACCGGGCCCTATTCGGTGCCGCACGTCCGGACGCGAGGACGCGGATTTTTCACGCATTGCCATCCTTCCGGCGCGTTTCGCGGCTTCGGCGTTCCGCAGGGAGCGATCGCTCATGAGGCGATGATGGACGAACTCGCCGACCGGCTCGGCATCGACCGGTTGGAAATGCGCCGCCGCAATGCGCTGAAAGCGGGCGACCGGACCGCGACCGGCCAGTTGCTCGAGCATTCCGCGGGGCTGCTCGACTGCCTCGATGCGCTGCAGCCGCACTGGACGAGGATGAATGCCGAGTGCGCGCGGTTCAACCAGCAGGCAGCGCGCGCCGGCGACGCCTTGCGCCGAGGCGCGGGCATCGGCTGCATGTGGTACGGCATAGGCAATACATCGCTGTCGAACCCCTCGATCATTCGGGTGGGGCTTTCGCGTACCGGAAAAATCACGCTCTACAACGGCGCCGTGGACATCGGCCAGGGATCCAATACCATCCTCAGCCAGATCGCCGCCGACGCGCTCGGCCTGCCGATGAGCGATTTTCTGGTCGTGATGGGCGATACGGACCGGACTGCGGACGCCGGCAAGACATCGGCGTCGCGGCAGACTTTCGTGTCCGGAAATGCGGCAGAGTTTGCAGGCACGGACCTGCGCAGGAAAATCTTCCTCGCCGCCGGAGCGCCAGAAGGCGAGTGGCGCGACCGGCGCTACCGGCTTTCCGCTGAGCGCGGCGCGGTGGTGTTCCGCAAGGATGGCATCACCCATCGCCTCGAACTCGGCGCGCTTCCCGGTGACACCGACCGCGACGCGCTCACTGGCACGGGGACCTTCGATCCACCGACCACGCCCTCCGATCAAGACGGCCAGGGCGTGCCCTACGCGACCTACGCGTTTGCCGCGCAAGTCGCACAGGTGGAAGTCGATCTGCAACTGGGCACAACGCGCGTGCTGCGGCTCGTCGCGGCGCATGACGTCGGTCGCGCCATCAACCCGATCCAGGTCGAGGGACAAATCCAGGGCGGCACCGTCCAGGGCCTCGGCCTCGCGCTGATGGAAGAATATGTTCCGGGCAGGACCGAAAACCTGCACGATTACCTGATTCCCACCATCGGCGACGTTCCGCATATGGAGTGCATCCTCATCGAAGATGCGGAGCCGCTCGGCCCGTCCGGCGCGAAGGGCGTGGGCGAGCCGGGGTTGATTCCGACTGCGCCGGCGATCCTGGGCGCGATCCATGCGGCCACCGGCGTGCGCATGCGGCAGGTGCCGGTGCTGCCGCACCGCCTGCTCGCAGAGCTGCGAAAACATGCGCGACCCTGAAGACGCTCCGGAAAGCACCGATCCGATCAGCGCGGATGTCATCCGCTGCGACGCCTGCCCGGTACTGTGCCGCATCCGCAAGGGACAATCCGGCGCCTGCGACCGGTACGCCAATGCCGACGGCAGGCTGTTCAGGGTCGATCCGCTGGTGATCCTGCAGCGTACGCTCGATTCGGGCGGAAAGTTCGTGCCATTTCTCGACCCAAAACCCTGGAACGGTGAAATGATCCCGGCGGCGAATACCTTCGTGACCGGGATCGGCGCGACCACCACCTATCCGGACTACAAGCCTGCGCCTTTCATCGTTTCCTCGAAATCTGCCGGCGTCGACATGGTCACGGTGGTGACCGAAGGCATCTTCAGCTACTGCGGATTGAAGATCAAGATCGACACCGACCGCTATCTCGGGCCCGAGCAGGCCGCGGTACGCGTCGACGGCGAGCAGGTCGGGCATGTCACTACGGCCGAGTACGGGTCGCAGATGCTCGCGCTCGGCGGCGTGCGACACCTGACCGGCGGCAGCAAGAAGGAAGGCAACGTCACCTGCGAGGCGATGCTCAAGCTCTCCAACAAGCAGGCCGTTGAGCTCGCCATCGACGGCGGCTCAAAAGTGCGGGTGCAGGCCGGCGCCGCGCCCATCGTCAACGGCGAGCAAGAGGAACGCATGCGCGTGGGCTGCGGCTCCGCGACGATCGGCATCTTTGCGAAGCAGTGGTTCGGGCACTGCGATGAAGTGATCGTCGTCGACGATCACATCACGGGCGTGCTCACCGAGCATCAGGCCGGGCGCTTTCTCGACATGCGTCCCGGAGGGATCCGCGTGCGCGGGCGCAAATCCACGCCGGGACGCTACTTCAAGGTCGCCGAGCCCGGCATGGGCTGGGGCGGCACCAACATCACCAAGCCGCTGTCGATCATCGAAAAGATCGACCCGAAGATCGCGTGGCCAGGCATGCGCCTGCTGATGGTCTCGACCACCGGAGAGGATGCGGCGTGGTTCGTGCTCGATCGAGACCTCAAGCCGCAGCCCGCCGCAATGCCCGATGCGGTGAAGCGGGTCGTCGAGCGGATCGCGGAGAACTGCGAGCCCGCGTTGTGCAGCGTCCTCTTCATGGGCGGTGCCGGCGGGTCGCTACGCGCGGGCGTCACCGAAAATCCGGTGCGGCTCACGCGCTCGGTGAAGGATCTTTTCACCCGGGTGACCTGCGGCGGCGCACCGGTGTATGTCTGGCCCGGCGGCGGCATCACCGTCATGGTCGACGTGCTGCGCATGCCGGACAGGTCCTTCGGCTACGTTCCGACCCCGGCGCTGGTGCTGCCGATCGAATTCACGATGACGCGCGACGTCTATGCGGAAATGGGCGGCCACGTCGGCAATATCGTGGCGCTGGAGGAAGTTCTGCGCACCACCCGGCACGAGGTCCGGAGCGCGTGAACGGTCCGGTAAGCGCTCGGTTCCCGGACGGACGGCTGCATCTGCAGCACGGGCCGATCGATCTGCTGATCGAGGCGTTCGGCAAGCGGGACGAAGTCGAAGCTGCGTACCGGCAGGCGTGGGACCGGTTTCAGGACATTCTGCAGATGCTGGTCGATGAGCTTGCGATGCTGCGCGCGCGGGTCGGGCCTGCGTATCCGCTCGCGCGCGGGCCGGTGGCGAAGCGGATGGTGGCTGCCGTGTGGCCGCATCGCGACGTGTTCATTACGCCGATGGCTGCGGTGGCGGGCGCGGTGGCGGAGGAGATGCTTGAAGCGATGTGCGCGGGGCGCAGATTGCGAAAAGCCTATGTCAACAACGGAGGCGATATCGCGCTTTGGCTCGGAGAGAGTGAATACTTCCGCGCAGGTGTCGTGGAGAACATCGCAGCTCCCGCGATCGGCGCGAGCGTCCCGATCCATTCGTACGACGCGGTACGCGGCATCGCCACCTCTGGCTGGAAAGGTCGGTCGCAATCGCTCGGCATTGCAGATGCGGTGACGGTGCTTGCGCGGACCGCTTCTCAAGCCGATGCCGCGGCGACGTTGATCGCCAATGCGGTGAACGTGGAACATCCGGCGATTCGCCGCATGCCGGCTTGCGCCGTGAAGGAGGATTCCGATCTCGGTCACTTGCCGGTCACGGTGGAAGTCGGGGAATTGCCGCGGGAGGTTGTGCGCAGTGCGCTCGCCAATGGTTTCGCTGTCGCGCGCCGCATGCAGGCCGCCGGGCTGATCGATGCGGCCTATCTTGCGCTGCAGGGCCAAGCTCTGGTTGTCGCGTCGCCGACGCTCGTTGGCTACGGCAACGAATCCACCGGACTTCGCACGCCGCCGCCGCCGACCTTGAGCACGTGGGTGTAAGTCACGGCGCGCTGGAAGGTCTGGTCGTACATATGGTGTCTGCGCACTACACCCGAGCGCGGATCGACAGAATGATCGGCCTGTGGAAACACCCAGAACCATGTCCACGATGCGCCGGCGCGGGGATACTTGCGATCCAATGCGCCCGGCATCGACACACCGCTGCGCCCGGCCTCGCCGTCGGCCGACCAAAGAACCCGGGCCCGCGCCAATTGTTCGCGCAAAGCAGGCACCAGCGTCAGAGGCAGCATGACCGAGCGGTCCTTGACGCCCTTTCCGGCTCGAATCACGATGGTGCACTGCTCGAAATCAACGTCCTTCACGCGCAACTGCAAGCCTTCGGTAATGCGCATGCCGGTGCGTTGATACGGCCACATTACGCTCGTTGGCCAGCCAAGACAGAAACGCCTCCACCTCGGGCCCGCCTATCTCGCCGGGTGCCGGCGACCGTGGAAGAAAATGAACGCCCGTATCCAGTGGACGTACGCATCCTCGGTACGTATGCTGTAGTGGAGATAGTGGATGCGTTCACGCACTTGGTCCAACAGCCGGGCCGAGCGCAACGGCGGCAACTGCGCGGTCGGTCGGCCTGGACGAAGTGGGATGCCGGTTTTCACGGTTTGTTAGTACTGTATGGATACACAGTATATGGCCGGGAAAGCCTGAAAGCAAGCGGGTTCCGGGCCATCATGGTCGCCAGGATAGGGCGCACACGGCCATGCTACGCAGCAAAGCTGTCGCCCGATATTACGTTAGGTTTTCCGGTGAGCGACGCGCGAGCAATCATAGAGAAGCTAAACGAAGAGGGCTTAGCGGCTCGCGCGCACTTCCAGATTTGGTGGGCTCTTCGAAATCTGGCCCTTCCCGATTTCTACGACGCAATGAACGACTATTCCTACGTAAATTTCTTTCACGCCTCAAACGCGGGACACTACAAGCTGTTCTTCTTGGCGCTATCAAAGATCTTTGATCGCGACGCTCGTACCTCGGGTATCTCAAACCTACGCGAGGCACTCCGTAGCGAAGGACACAATAGCATCGCCGATCAGTTGGAAAAGCGGCTTTCGCCATTGACGGCAGTAGTTGCTCGGCTCATGGCCATTCGCAATCAGACGATCGTCCACAATGACCGCAGCTTGTCCCGGGAAAAGGTCTACGAGATAAACGGCATTACACCAGACCAAGTTCGCGATCTAATCAATGACACGTGCGCAACCATCAATGAAGTGGCACGCGGGCTTGGGGTTCCTGAAGGTCTATTCGATGATCGATACGACCGGGCGACCATCGCGATGCTTGAGGCACTTCGACGCGGGAAAATCTAACATGCAGCTGGTGCGGACGGGCCGGATGCGTCGTACAAGTTCAACCATTGTGCGGGCCCGCCGCACAGCACAACGTTAGACGCTCAAGACGCCCCTCCCCAAAAAATACTCCGCCTTTTCCCAGCCGACATCCATGCAGTTCAAGCACAGAGACGCAATGGACTCCGACCTTCCTCGGGTCGTCGAAATCTACAACTATGCGGTAGCCTCACGCATGTGCAGTTGCGATCTCGAGCCAACGACCGTTGAAGCGCGAAGACCCTCGTTCTTATCTCACACTCCAAATCACAGGCCGTTTTGGGTCGCAGAAGACCCTGCGAAGCCCCAACAAGGCGCTATCGGCTACCTTGGCTTCTTCCACTTTATGAACGAGCGGCCAGGATACTTCATCACAGCTGATATTGCGATCTACTTGCACCCGAAGTACCAGAACAGAGGGTTGGGCACATATCTTCTTGCCAAGGCAATTGAGCGGTCGCCGTCTCTCGGAATAGAAACACTGACGGCAACGATCTTCGCTAGCAATGGCGCCAGCATTCGTCTGTTCGAAAAAATGGGCTTTCAGCGCTGGGGCTTAATGCCCCGAGTTGCTCGCCTGGAGGGAACTGAGAAGGACCTTGTTCTTGTCGGCCGCAGGATCACAGAGCCATTGCCAAGAGCGGCCTAACCCGCTGGTCAACCGGACCAACTCCAGTCGGCTTCGCCTCCTTCCGTTGGCCGGTTACCAGCAACGTTAGCCGTCAGATACCGCTCGATCACATTGGCCGTTAGGAACACTATGGACAAGCAATCGTTCTTCTGGAAGATCATGGCCGGTGAGTTGCCTCCGCCCAGAGCTGCCACAACACTCGGTATCGTTTTCAAGCACATTGATGCTGCCGCAGGCACGATCGAAGTCGAACTGCAAGGAAGGCCAGAGTTCACGAATCCGGCAGGCAACATCCAAGGCGGCTTTCTGGCTGCAATGCTCGATGACACGATGGGTCCCGCCCTGGCTGCCACGTTGAAAGAAGGTCAATTCGCACCGACGCTGAACCTCAATCTATCATTCCATCGGCCAGCGATTGTTGGTTCACTCGTCGGTAAAGGTCGCGTGGTGAAGCGCGGAAAGGATGCCTGTTTCCTCTCAGGTGAGCTGTATCAAGAGGGCGAGCTTGTTGCTTCGGCCACTGCCACGGCAATCATTCGCGCTATTCCAAAATGACGGCTAACCATCACTCAACGCGACGCCGCTCATGCTCCGCTCTCCGTGGTATCACCGCTCGCGGCGCGCGTTAGCTCCACGTTGTCCTTATCACGCGAGCGCCGAGAATGCTCAACCGCGGTGTGTTAATCGTCCGTCCGAAGCAGCCGTATCTCGCCTGATCTGCCGGAATGGAAGATAGTCTTGATGCCGACAATCCTGCGTGACGGGCCGTTCCGATTCTTCTTCTACGCGAGCGATCGGGACGAGCCACCGCACATTCACGTCGAACGCGACGATAATGTCGCCAAGTTCTGGCTCGACCCGGTGCGGTTACAAAGCAGCGGCGGATTCTCCAGGGTGGAGATCAACCAGATTGACGGACTGGTGAATGAGCACCAGCGCGAACTGTTGGAGGCTTGGAATGAGTATTTCCGCGGTTGAATTTGAAATTCCCCTCGCCCGGACGGCCAGGGTCACGAGCGACACCCTACAGGTCGATCTATCCGATGGTCGCACCATCTCGGTTCCGCTCGCGTGGTATCCGCGACTGGTTCATGCCACGGCGGAAGAACGCAAAGGATGGCGGCTGATTGCACGCGGTCGGGGAATTCACTGGGCGTCCATTGACGAAGACATAAGCGTGGAGGGTCTCCTCGCCGGAAGAGCATCCGGAGAAAGCCAGTCCTCATTCAAGCGATGGCTGAGTTCCCGCTCATCGCGACTGGCACGGTCAACCGCGCTGCGCAAGAACGGCGCGCGCCGACAACGCTGACGTTACATCGCAAAGCGAAACCTGAGTTCGGCGATCTGATCTGGAGAGGGACACAGCTGAGTCGCAAACTTCGCCGCAGGTGACAGGCCCCGGCGGGCGACCATGATTCCCAAGGAGGCAGGACATGTCCAAGCTGCGCTTCAAGATCTCGATGTCGCTCGACGGCTTTGTTGCCGGCCCCAGCCAGAGCGTGGACAACCCCCTTGGGATCGGCGGCGGGCGCCTTCACGAGTGGGCCTTTCAACTTGCGGTGTTTCGCGCGCTGCTTGGTCTTGAAGGCGGCAAGGTCAACGAAAGCACCCCGGTCGTCGAGGAGTCGCTCGCCAACATCGGCGCCACGCTGATGGGGCGCAACATGTTCGGCGGCCACCCCGGCCCGTGGGATCCCGGGAAACCGTGGAACGGCTGGTGGGGAGTCAACCCGCCGTTCCATCACCCCGTGTTTGTACTCACGCATCACGCGCGCGAACCACTCGAACTCGAAGGCGGAACGACATTCACGTTCGTCACGGACGGCATCGCGGCGGCGCTCGCACAGGCGCGTCATGCCGCCGGCGGCAAGGATGTATCGCTCGGCGGCGGAGCGAGAGCCGCACAGCAGCTTCTCGCGACCGGCCTGGTGGACGAGATGGAGATCAATCTCGTGCCGACGCTCCTCGGCAGCGGTGAGCGGCTTTTCGATGGTGTCGGCGACGATCTGCACGGGCTCGTGCTCGTGCGGACGGTCGCCGCGCCAAAGGTAACGCACCTCAAGTTCGCAAGGCGCTGAGAGGGCAGTGTAAGATTGCGGACGAATCCAGGAGGGAGACCAAGATGAAACTCACGCAGCGCATCGTCGCAGGTGCTGTCATCGCTCTCGCCGCAGGCAGCGCGCACGCCCAGGTCAAGGTCGGGGAACTGAACAGCTACAAGACCTTCCCCGCCTTCCTCGAACCGTACAAGAAAGGCTGGCAGCTCGCGCTCGACGAAATCAACGCCTCCGGCGGACTGCTCGGCCAGAAAGTCGAGGTCATCTCGCGCGAGGACGGCGGCACGCCGGGCGATGCGGTGCGCGTCGCCGAGGAACTGCTGGCGCGTGAAAAGGTGAACCTGATCATGGGCACGTTTGCCTCCAACGTCGGCCTGGCCGTTTCGAACCTCGCGGCACAGCGCAAAGTCCTGTTCATCGCCGCCGAGCCGCTCACCGACAAGATCGTCTGGGAGAACGGCAACCGCTACACCTTCCGGGTCCGTCCTTCCACCTACATGCAGACTGCAATGCTGATTCCCGACGCGGTGAAACTCAAGAAACAGCGCTGGGCGATCGTCTATCCCAACTACGAGTACGGCCAGTCGGCCACCCGCTGGTTCAAGGAACTGATGGCGAAGGCCCAGCCCGGCGTGCAATTCGTCGGCGAGCAGGCCCCGGCGCTCGGCAAAATCGACGCAGGCGCCGTGGCCCAGGCGCTCGCGGATGCGAAGCCGGACGCAATTTTCAGCTCGCTGTTCGGTGCCGACCTGCAAAAGTTCGTGCGCGAAGGCAATCTGCGCGGCCTGTTCAAGAACACCGTGGTATTCAACCTGCTCGCCGGCGAACCCGAGTACCTCGATCCGCTCAAGGAAGAGACGCCCGATGGCTGGTACGTGACGGGGTATCCGTGGAACGAGATCAACACGCCCGCGCACAAGAAGTTCCGCGAGGCCTACCAGAAGAAATGGAAGGACTACCCCCGACTCGGCTCGATCGTCGGCTATTCGACCATGCAGACCGTCGCCAACACGATCCGCAAGGCGAAGAGCGCGGAGACCGAGAAGATGATCGAGGCACTGCGCGGCATGGAGATGGACACCCCGATCGGCCCGATCGTATGGCGGGCGGTCGACCACCAGTCCACCATGGGCGCCTACGTCGGCAGACTCGCCAGGAAAGGCGACAAGGGTGTGATGGTGGACTGGAAGTTCGCACCGGGCGACCAGTACCTGCCCTCGTTCGAGCAGATCAAGGGATGGCGCAAGGAATAAGCAGGAAAGGGGGGCTCCAGCAGAACGCTTCTGCCCCCCTTTGACCCCCCGCCCGGGGGCGCCCACACCGTGAGCTCCTCCGCGATCGCAATTCAGTTCTTGAACGGCCTGGCGAGCGCCTCGTCGCTGTTTCTCGTCGCCGCCGGGCTGTCGCTGATCTTCGGCGTCACGCGCATCGTCAATTTCGCGCACGGCTCGCTTTACATGCTCGGCGCGTACATGGCCTATAGCCTGGTCGAATACTTCGGCCGCACGCCGCTCGGTTTCTGGGGTGGCGTGATGATCGCGGGCCTCGCCGCGGGATTGATCGGAGCCGTTCTGGAAATCGTCCTGCTGAGGCGCCTCTATCAGGCGCCGGAGCTGCTGCAACTGCTCGCGACGTTCGCGCTGGTGCTGGTGATCAAGGATTTCGCCCTCTGGGTGTGGGGCCCGGAAGACCTGCTCGGCCCGCGTGCGCCCGGGTTCGACCAGGCCGTCGCCATTGCAGGACGCGCTTTCCCGGAATTCGACCTGCTGCTGATTGCGATCGGGCCGGTCGTGCTCGGGCTGCTGTGGCTGCTGCTCACGCGCACGCGCTGGGGCACCCTGGTGCGCGCAGCGACCGAAGACCGCGAGATGGCCGGTGCGCTGGGCGTCAATCAGGCGTGGCTGTTCACCGGCGTGTTCGCGCTCGGGTCGCTGCTCGCGGGCATCGGGGGCGCGATCAACATCCCGCGCGAACCCGCAACGCTGGGCATGGACCTCTCGATCATCTCCGACGTGTTCGTCGTCGTCGTGGTCGGCGGGATGGGCTCGATCCCGGGCGCGTTTCTCGCCGCGCTGCTGATCTCGGTGATCAAGGCATTCTGCATCGGCATCGGCGAAGTGCATGCGTTCGGCATCGATTTCTCCTTCTCCAAGCTCACGCTGGTGGTCGAATTCATCGTCATGGCGATCGTGCTGGTAATCCGGCCCTGGGGCCTGCTCGGGCGCCCCTCGGCCGTCGCCCGCGGACCCGGCACGGTCGAAGACCCGCTGCGTGCGCCGCCGCGGCCGCTGCTCGCCTTCGGCGCCGCAATGCTCGCCATCCTGGTGCTGATGCCGCTGTTGAGCGATGCATATACGCTGGTGCTTCTCGGCGACATTCTCGTGTTCGCGCTGTTTTCAGTGAGCCTGCACTTCATCATCGGTCCGGCAGGAATGCACTCGTTCGGCCATGCGGCCTACTTCGGCCTTGGTGCATACGGTGCGGCCCTCGCGCTCAAGCACCTGATGCCGATGGAAGCCGCGCTGTTCGCGGGACCGCTCGCGGCGGCGTTGGGCGCCCTGCTCTTCGGCTGGTTCTGCGTACGCCTGTCGGGCGTGTACCTCGCGATGCTGACGCTCGCCTTCGCGCAGATCACCTGGTCGATCGTATTCCAGTGGGACACGTTCACCGGCGGCTCGAACGGCCTGGTCGATGTCTGGCCCGCGGCATGGCTCGGCTCCAAGACCGCCTACTACTACCTCACGCTCGCGCTCGCCACGGCGGGGATCCTGCTGCTGTGGCGCATGCTGTACGCACCGTTCGGCTATGCGTTGCGCGCCGGGCGCGATTCGCCATTACGCGCCGATGCGATCGGCATCGACGTCCGCCGCACCCAATGGGCGGGATTCGTGCTTGCCGGACTGTTCGCCGGCCTGGCGGGCGCAGTGTATGCATTCTCCAAGGGCTCGATTTCGCCCGAGGTGGTCGCGATTCCGCGCTCGGTGGACGGCTTGGTGATGGTGCTGCTCGGCGGCATCCAGACGCTGACCGGACCGGTGGCCGGCGCCGCCGTATTCACCTGGCTGCAGGACACCATCGCGCGCAACACCGACTTCTGGCGCGCGACGCTCGGCATGATCATTCTGGTTCTGGTGCTGGCCTTCCCGCGGGGGGTGACTGGAATGCTGCGGCGGCGATTCATGCGGGAGCCCGCATGAGCGCGCTAGTGGTGAAGAACCTGTCCAAGGCCTACGGCGGCGTGCAGGCGGTCGACGATGTCTCGTTCTCGGTCGCGGCCGGCGAGCTACTGGCGATGATCGGGCCGAATGGCGCGGGCAAGACGACCTGCTTCAACATGCTGAACGGCCAACTCGCACCCGACACCGGATCGGTCGAGTTCGAGGGCCGCCGGCTGACCGGCCTTGCGCCGCGCGCCATCTGGCGGCTGGGCGTCGGCCGCACCTTCCAGATCACCGCGACCTTCGCTTCGATGACGGTGCGCGAAAACGTGCAGATGGCGCTGCTTTCGCACCGCCGCCGGCTGGGTGCGCTGTTCCCGGTCGCTGCGCACCAGTACCGCGACGAGGCCGACGCGCTGCTCGGCCGCGTCGGCATGCGCGACCAGGCCGAGCGCGCCTGCGCGGTGCTTGCATACGGCAACCTCAAACGCGTCGAACTGGCGGTCGCGCTGGCGAACACCCCGCGCCTGCTGCTGATGGATGAGCCGACCGCAGGCATGGCGCCCGGCGAGCGCAACGAACTGATGCAGCTCGCCGCCGACCTCGCGCGCAGCTCGAACATCGCCGTGCTGTTCACCGAGCACGACATGGACGTGGTATTCACGCACGCCGACCGCATCATCGTGCTCGCCCAGGGACGCTTGATCGCGCAAGGCACGCCGGCCGACGTGCGCGCCGACCCGCGCGTGCGCGAGGTCTATCTGGGGTCGCTCCATGCTTAGCGTCAGGCGTCTCAACGCCGCCTATGGCCGGGCCCAGATCCTGTTCGATCTCGGATTGGAGGCATCGAAAGGCGAAGTGGTGGTCCTGCTGGGGAGGAACGGTGCCGGCAAGTCCACCACTCTGAAGACGATCATGGGGCTGGTCCGTCCGCTGTCCGGCGAAGTTGCAATGGAAGGCCGCATGCTCACGTCCATGAAACCGTATCAAATCGCGCGCCTGGGTTTGGGTTATGTTCCGGAGGAGCGGAGAATTTTCACCGACCTGAACGTGATGGAGAACCTCGAAGTCGGCCGCCAGCCGCGGCGCGAAGGCGCACCGCACTGGACGCCGGAGCGGTTGTTCGAATTGTTTCCCAACCTCGGGCGCATGCAGGACCGGCTTGGCGGCCGGATGTCGGGTGGCGAGCAGCAGATGCTGACCATCGCGCGCACGCTGATGGGCAATCCTGCGGCGATCCTGCTCGATGAGCCTTCCGAAGGCCTGGCGCCGGTGATCGTCGAGCAGATGGCGGCGACCATCCGCTCGCTCAAACGCGAAGGATTGACGGTGCTGCTCTCCGAGCAGAACCTGCACTTTGCGCACGTCGTGGCTGACCGCGCCTACATCATCGAGAAGGGCCAGATCCGCTACACCGGCACGATGGCGGAGCTCGAATCGAATGCGGCCGTGCGCGAGCAGTACCTGTCCGTATGAGCGCCGCGCACTGGATCGCAGGCATCGATGTGGGCGGCACGTTCACCGACCTGATCGCGATTAATCTCGCCGACGGCGCAGTACGCCTTTCAAAGGTACCCACCACGACGGACAACCAGGCCTACGGAGTGCTCGCGGCGATCGAATCGGCGCGTCTGGATCTCAAGCAGATCGGCCTGATCGTGCACGGCACGACCACCACCACCAACGCGCTGCTTGAACGAAAGCTGGCCAAGACCGGATTGATCACCACCCGGGGCTTCCGCGACGTGCTCGAACTGGGCCGACGCACCCGCCCGAAACCTTACGGCCTGATCGGCACGTTCACGCCGCTGATTCCTCGTGAACTGCGCCTCGAAGTGGCCGAGCGCATGGACGCCGAAGGCGAGGTGGTCGAACCGCTCGACGAACCGGCGGTGCGCCATGCGGTGGAAAGGCTCAAGGCGGCCGGTTGCGTATCCCTCGTCATCCATTTTCTGCACAGTTACATCAATCCCGCGCACGAGCGGCGTGCGTTGGAAATCGCCTGCGAACTCTGGCCCAACCGCTACGTCACCGCCGGGCATCGCGTATTGTCCGAGTATCGCGAGTACGAGCGCGGCGTCACCGCCACCGTGAACGCGGCGGTGCAACCCATCCTCGATCTCTACATCGGCCGGCTGCGCGACGAGTTGCGCACGCGCGGCTTCGCCCACGACCTGCTCGTGATGCAGGGCAACGGCGGCACCGTGTCGGCGGACATCGTCGCCGAGACCGCGGCCAACACGGTCATGTCCGGCCCCGCTTCCGGCATCATTGCCGCCGCGTACTCCGCGGTGGCGGCCGGGATCCCCAATGTCATCGCCTACGACATGGGGGGCACCTCGACCGACGTAGGCATGATCCAGAACGGCGTGCCGCAGGTCTCCGCCGAACTCGAACTCGAGTACGCGATGCCGATCCACGTGCCGATGGTGGACGTGCACACCATCGGCGCGGGCGGCGGATCGATCGCGTCGATCGGCGAAGACGGCCTGCTGCAGGTCGGGCCGAGGAGCGCGGGCGCGATGCCCGGGCCGATCTGCTACGGGCGCGGCGGCAGCGAGCCGACCATCACGGACGCGAACCTGCTGCTCGGCCGCCTCAATCCGGACAAACTGCTTGGCGTCGAGGGGCGCATCGACCTCGCCGCCATCCGGCGCATTTTCGAGCAACGCCTCGGAAACGCGCTCAGCCTCGACGCGACCGGCGTCGCCGCGGCGATCGTACGCATCGCCAACGACAGGATGGCGGGCGCGATCCGCATGGTGTCGCTCGCACGCGGCCACGATCCGCGCGACTTCGCGCTGTTTCCGTTCGGCGGCGCCGGCCCTTTGCATGCAGCCGCGCTCGCGCGCGAACTCGGTATTCCGCGGCTGCTGGTCCCGATGCGTCCAGGGATCACCAATGCGCTCGGCTGTGTGGTCGCGGATCTGCGAAATGATTACGTGAACACGGTCAACAAGCCCCTTCCCCAGCTGGACGATGCGCTGGTCCGAACTACGCTGGAGTCCCAGATCACTGAAGGCCGTGCATCGCTCGAGCGCCAAGGCGTGCGGATTGAAGGGGTGAGACTGCTGCACTTCGCCGACATGCAGTTCCAGGGCCAAAGCCACATCCTCACAGTTCCGCTGCCAGACACTGACGTTTCCAGGGACGCATTGCAGAAGCTCTTCGACAAGGCCTACTGGGACCGCTTCGGCGTCGAGCTGCCCGAGATCCGCGCGGTGCTGGTCAATCTGCACACCGCCGTGATCGGGCTGCGCAAGCGTCTGGATCTGGCCGTGCTGGCGCAGGGCGCGCCTGCACGCGACTTGGCTGGAGCGAAGACCGGCGAGCGGGAGGTGTGGTTCGAAGGCGGGATTCGCATTGCGCCGATCCTGCGTCGCGAGAAACTGCCCCTGGGGGCGGCGTTCGACGGACCTGCGATCATCGAACAGCTTGACTGCACTACTGTGGTCGAACCGGGCAATCGTGTTGAAGTTGATGCTCTGGGAAATCTCGTTGTGACCGTCTGATGCGGTACTCGTGAATATTCACACTGCCGCGTATGCGGGATAGGCGGCGCTGCGCTGCCTTCCTAGGATCGCTCCAGTCCCGGCGCATCGTGCGCCGCGGACCAACAGACGAAGGAGCGATCGACCATGAAACGTCTACTCACCGCCAGCCTGCTCGGTCTCGCCGCGACGTGTCATGCCGCGGCCGACATCGGGGACGCGATGCTCGCCTACGAGCAAGGGCATTACGCCACCGCCTTCAAGCGCTTCCAAACCGCCGCCCGCGCCGGCGATGCGCGCGCACAGGAGATCCTCGGCTTCATGCAGGCGTTCGGCACGGACATGTACCCGGGCGTGCCGCGCGATCCGCGCGCCGCAGTCCAGTGGTTCGATCTCGCCGCGCGCAACGGCCGCCCGGTGAGCCGCTTCATGATGTGCGCAATGCTGCGCCATGCGGACGATGCGCTGCCCAAGGGGTGGCGCTGCTTCGACTGGGTCGCGGAGACCGGCAAACCCGCGCCGAAGTGACCGGAGACAGACCATGGCCATGCAGAACCTCGCCGTGCTTGTCCTGTGCTTCGCGGCCGGATTGCTGTTGCGCCGCTCGGCACGCATGCCGGAATCGACGCCGGCCGCGCTGAACGGCTTCATCGTACACGTCGGGCTGCCGGCGCTTACGCTGCACCACCTGCGCCACTTCTCGCCGGACGCAGGTATCGCCGCGCCGCTGCTGATGGCGTGGATCCTGTTCGCGCTCGGCGCAGCGTTCTTTCTCGGTGCACAGCGCGTGTTCCGCTGGCCTGCGGCAACCACCGGCGCGTTGATCCTGACCGGTGCGCTCGGCAACACCGCGTTCATCGGCCTGCCAATGATCGAGTGCTTCTTCGGCCGCGAGCATCTCCCGCTCGGCATACTCATCGACCAGCTGGGTACCTACGTCGTGCTCTCCACGGTGGGACTGTTCACCGCCGCCATGCTGTCGGCGGGCTCGCTTTCGCCGCGGGCCGTGCTGCGGCGCGTGTTTTCGTTTCCGCCGTTTCTCGCGGTCATTGCCGCGACCGTGCTCGCGCCGGTACCGTTTCCGGAATGGCTGGACGCAGGCTTGGTGCGCCTCGGCGACACGGTCGCGCCCCTGGCGCTCGTGTCGGTGGGTTTCCAGTTGCGCCTGGGCGCGCTGCGCGCGCAATGGCGCCCGCTCGCCGCGGGGCTCGGCTACAAGCTCGTAGCCGGCCCGCTCGCGATTCTGGCGCTGCTGGCCGCTACGGTGGGACTCGACAGCGACACCGCACGCATTACCGTGTTCGAAGCCGCCATGGCGCCGATGATCGGCGGGGCGATCGTCGCGATCGAGCACAAACTCGATCCGGACCTCGTCACGCTGATGGTCGGGATCGGCATCCCGCTGTCGTTCCTGACGCTGCCGGTGTGGTGGTACGCGCTGACGGGGATTTGAATGTGGATTCGAAATGAGATTTACGTCGCCGGGCCGCCGGTATAAGGTGGTTCCGAAACCAGCAACTTGAGGAGCTCGCATGCCGTTCGTCCAACCCGGACTCTTTCTTCGCTACGATCCTGCACCTGCCAGCGGAGAAGTACCGCTCGTCGTCGACGTCTCGCGCAGCGGACGCGAATACCCCAGGGAATTTCGCTCGCCGATCCCGTTCACCGTGCTGCACGACAACGTGTCGATGTACGTCGAGGATCTGTGGGCCGCGGCGCCCTCGCTCGGTGCCACGCTGCTGTACTGCTGCTTTCCGAACACCTTCATGGATGTGAACCGCAACGAGCTCGACCTTGATCCTGCGGTGATCGAGGGCGAGTGGCCGGTGCCGTTGAAACCGAGTCCGGTGGCGATCCGCGGCCTGGGCCTGATCAAGACCAAATCGCGCTATGGCGAATCCATGCAGGAGAAGAAGCTCACCGTGGCCGAGGTGCGGGAGCGCCTCGACGTCTATTACCGGCCCTACCACCGCGAACTCGCGCGCATCATCGACGCACTGCACGCGAAGCACGGCGCCGTGCGGCAACTGTCCTGCCATTGCATGTCGGCGGTCGGCGCGCCTACTCATGCCGACGCCGGCCAGCCGCGCGCCGATTTCTGCCTCGGCGACGTGGAGGGAACGACGTCATCGCCCGAGTTCGTGGCGTTCGTGAAGAAAACGATCGAAGGCCTGGGCTACAGCGTGACCGTGAATACACCCTACATCGGCAACGAGCTGAATACCCGCTATGGCAGGCCCGCGCAGGGAATCGACAGCATCATGGTCGAGATCAACAAGAAGCTGTTCATGGACACCAAGACCTTTCGCAAGACGGCGGGATTCGCCAGGCTGAAGGCCGATCTGGACAAGGTTCTCGCGGCCGTCGCGCAGGACACGCGCAAGAGAAGCAAGGCATGAGACGCCTCCTGATCGCGTTCGTTGCATCGCTTGGCGCAGCGACTGGTGCCTTCGCGCAAGAGGCTTATCCGTCGAAACCGGTGCGCATGATCGTGCCGTTTCCACCGGGAGGCGCGACCGACCTCGTCGCCCGCATGATCACGCAGAGACTCTCAGAGATACTCGGACGCCAGGTGTACGTAGAGAACCGCGGCGGCGCGGGGGGTGCGGTTGGATCCGAGGTGGCCGCGAAGGCCGCGCCCGACGGCTATACCCTTGTGATGGGCACGAGCGGCACGCACGCCATCAATTTCAGCCTCTATGACAAGCCGACTTACGATCCGGTGAAGGATTTCGCGGCGGTGACGCGCGTCGCCGTGTTGCCCTCGATGATACTGGTGCACCCCTCCGTGCCCGCGAGCAACATCCGCGAGCTCATTGCGATTGCCAAGGCGCAGCCGGGCAAGCTTGCCTACGCCTCCGGGGGTAACCTGTTGTATCTCTCCGGCGCGCTGTTCACCAGCATGGCGGGAATCGAGATGCTGCACGTGCCGTTTCGCGGTGCAGGCCCGCAGATGAGCGCGATCGCGAACAACGACGTGCAGGTGGCGGTCATGCCGGTATTCAGCGCCCTTCCGATCGTCAAATCGGGCAAAGTTCGCGTCATCGCCGTCACCAGCCTGAAACGCACCCCTACCGCGCCCGAGTATCCGACGGTGGCCGAGTCCGGCCTGCCGGGTTACGACGCAGTGTCCTGGTACGGCGTGTTTGCGACAGGCGGAACCCCCAAGCCCATCGTCGACCGGCTGAACGCGGAGATCCGCCGCATCGTCGCGACGCCCGAGGTGACCGGTTCGCTGCTTGCGCAAGGGGCTGAACCCGCGTCCGACACCCCGGAGGAATTTGCCGCGATCGTACGCGCCGATGTGGTCAAGTGGGCCAAGATCGTCAAGGAAACCGGCGCCAAGCCCGACTGATTCCTCCCGCCCATGACCGCGCTCGACCCGATCACCCTCGTCGTCATCCAGAGCGGCCTGCAGCAGGTCTGCAACGAGATGGACCTCGCCTTCTGCCGCGCTGCATTCAGCCCGGTCATCTCCGAAGCGCAGGACCGCTCCGACGGCATCTATGCCGCAGCCGACGGCGCGCTGATCGCGCAGGGCGATCTCGGGCTGCCGGTGTTCGTCGGCACGATGCAGGATTCCAGCCGCGCGGTGATAGAGCGCGTGCGCGAGAACGGCTGGCAGCTCGAACCGGGCGACGTATTCATCGTCAACGATCCGTATCTCGGCGGCACGCACCTGATGGACGTGCGCTTCGTGAAGCCCTTCTTCTACGGTGGAAGAGTTTTTGCGTGGCTTTCGAATACGGGCCACTGGCCGGATATCGGCGGCATGGTTCCGGGCGGTTTCTCCGCGCACGCGACCGAGGTCGAACAGGAAGGCCTGCGGCTGCCGCCGGTCAAGCTGTTCAAGAAGGGCGTGATGGACCAGGAGATCCTCTCGATCATCCTTTCCAACATCCGTATCGCCGACCAGCGGATCGGCGACATCAAGGCGCAGGCCGCCGCGCTCGCCATCGGCGAGAAGCGCCTCGAAGCCCTGCTCGAGCGCTATGGCGCAGACACCGTCGAAGAAGCGATCCGCGAGTTGCGCCTGCGCGCAGCGCAACAGATGCGTGCCAAGATCGCGAACATCCCGCTGGGAACCTACCATGGCCATTCGATGGTGGATTCCGATGGTGTGGTGGATGAGCCGCTGCACATCCGCCTCAAGGTGACGAAGACCGCGGATGACGATCTGCTGTTCGATTTCGCCGGTTCATCGCCGCCCTGCCGCGGCCCGATGAACTCGGTGCTCGCGACCACGCGCAGCTCGGTGTACCTGGCGATGAAGCACGTCTTTCCGGACGTGCCGATCAACGCCGGCACCTTCGAGCCGCTCAAGGTCACCGATCCGGAAGGTACGTTTCTGTACGCGAAGTATCCACGCCCGGTGTCGGGCTGTGCCGCGGAGGTCAGCCAGCGCATTGCGGAAGCCGTATTCGACGCTCTGGTGAAGGCGATCCCCGAGCTGTTGTTCGCGGCGCCGGCGGGATCCTCCGGCAATCTTGCCGTGGGCGGGTATGACCCGAAGCGCGACCGGTCCTACGTGATGTACGTGATTTCGGGAGGCGGCTACGGCGGCAACGCGACGGGCGACGGCATATCGAACGGCTGCTCGACCATCGGCATCTCCAAGACCACGCCGATCGAGGTGATGGAGCAGTATTACCCGGTGCTGTTCGAGGAATACTCGCTGCACGAAGGCTCCGGCGGCGCGGGCGAGGCGCGCGGCGGCTTCGGCGTGAACTACGCGATTCGCGTGCTCCGCGGCGACGCGCGCGCCTCGATGGTGATGGACCACGGGCGCAGCGGGCCGCTCGGCGCGCTCGGCGGGGATGACGGCGGCGTGAACACCGTCGCCATAGAGCGTCGCGGACAGACCTATCGGCCGCAGCACCTGTCGAAGGACCAGGACATCGAGCTCGCGCCGGGCGACGTGATCCGCATCTCGACGCCCGGCGGCGGCGGCTACGGAAATCCGTTCCGGCGCTCGCCCGACCGGGTCGCCTCTGACGTGGCCCGCGGCTATTACACCGCGGACGACGCCGAGCGCCTGTACGGCGTGCGGCTTGCGGCCGGCGGCTCGGTCGACTCCTCGGCAACCGCCCGGCTGCGCAACGAGCGCGCCGGAATCCGGCGCGCTAGCCGGACCGTATAACGGAACGTCACCGGCGCTCGGAGCCGCATGAACGACCCCGCCGCCGACAAGGATGCACCGCTGCGCGAGGACGTGCGGCTGCTCGGGAAGATCCTCGGCGATACCCTGCGCGAACGCGATGGCGATGCGACCTTCGATCTGGTCGAATCGATCCGGCAGACCGCGATCCGTTTCCGGCGCGAGCACGACCCGCGCATCCGGCGCGACCTCGAGGCGACGCTCGACCGGCTCGATCCGTCCGCGGTGACCACGGTGGTGCGCGCGTTCAGTTATTTTTCGCTGCTCGCCAACATCGCCGAGGACCAGCATCACAACCGGCGGCGCCGCGCCCACCAGGCCGGCGGCTCGCCGCCGCAGGATGGCTCGGTCGCGCTCGCGCTGCAGCGCGCCGCCGCGCACGGAGTGCCTCGCGACGAACTGACCGCGTTTTTCGGTCGCGCGCTGATCTCGCCGGTGCTCACCGCGCATCCCACCGAGGTGCAGAGGAAGAGCATCCTCGACGCGCAGATGTCGGTGGCGAGCCTGCTAAACGAGCGCAACCGCGTCGCGCTGAGCGGGGAAGAGCTTGCCGAAAACGAGGAGGCGCTGCGCCGCGTGATACTCACGCTCTGGCAAACGCGCATGCTGCGCGCGGTGCGCCTCACGGTCGCCGACGAGGTCGAGAACGCCCTTGCCTATTACCGCTATACCTTCCTGCGCGAATTGCCGCAGCTGCACGACGAGCTGGAAGACCGGCTGGGCGCAGGCACCGGGCTCCCGGCGTTCCTGCGCATGGGCAGTTGGATCGGCGGCGACCGCGACGGCAATCCGTACGTGGACGCCGCAGTGATGCGCCACGCACTCGAGCGCCATTCGCAAGTCATCGTGCAGCATTGCCTGGATGAAGTGCAGCGCCTGGGCCAGGAGCTCTCGATGTCCACGCTGCGCGCGGCTGTCTCACCCGAACTCGAGCGGCTTGCCGAGGCTTCGGGCGACGCCACCCCGCACCGCGCCTCCGAGCCCTACCGCCGCGCGCTGATCGGCATGTACGCGCGCCTGGCGGCCACTGCGCGCAGCCTCGGCCATCGCGACGCCGAGCGCCAGCCCCTCGCACAGGGAACGCCCTATGCCGATGCAGCCGCTTTTCGTGCGGACCTGGACGTGATATCGGGTTCGCTCGAAGCGAACGGCTCGGCGCGCATCGCGCGCGGACGGCTGCGACGGCTGCGCAGCGCGACCGCGATCTTCGGCTTCCATCTGGCTTCGCTCGACGCGCGGCAGCATGCCCTGGCGCATCAGCGTACGGTCGATGAGCTGTTCGCGCTCGCCGGGCAACCTGGTTACAACGGACTGGACGAACCAGCCCGCTGCGCGTGGCTGGTCGCTGAGCTCTCGACCGCGCGACCGCTGCGTTCGCAGTTTGTCGCCTACACGGAAGCAACCCGCTCGGAGCTCGCCATTTTCGATGCCATCGCGGAATTGCAGGTCCGCTACGGCAAGGTCGCCATTCCCAACTACGTCGTCTCCATGAGCCAGGCGCCCAGCGATCTGCTCGAGGTCGCGCTGCTGCTGAAGGAATCCGGCGTGCTGCGCGTTTCGGACCGGCCCGAGAGCGGCATGAACCTGGTGCCGCTGTTCGAATCGATACCCGACTTGCGCGCCTCCGCGCAGGTGATGGACAGCCTGCTGGGCATGCCCGCCTACCGCGCCCTGCTCGCCGCGTGCAACGGCGTGCAGGAGGTGATGCTCGGCTATTCGGACAGCAACAAGGACGGCGGCTACCTGACCGCGAACTGGGAACTGTACAAGGCGGGCACGGCGCTGGTGGGCGTCGCCGAGCGACACGGCGTGGACCTGCGCTTCTTTCACGGCCGCGGCGGCACGGTCGGGCGTGGCGGCGGGCCGAGCTACGAGGCCATCCTCGCCCAGCCGCCCGGCAGCGTGCGCGGCCAGATCCGCCTGACCGAACAGGGCGAGATCATCGCCAGCAAGTACTCCGACCCGGAGATCGGGCGGCGCAATCTCGAGACGCTGGTGGCGGCGACGCTGGAGGCGACGCTGCTCAATCGCGCCGACGCAGCGCAGGTTACCGCGGCATGGAGCGAGGCGATCGAGGCCATGAGCGCCGCCGCCTACGCGGCCTACCGCGGCCTGGTCTACGACACGCCGCGCTTCGCGGAGTTTTTCCGCGATGTCACGCCGATCCGCGAACTGTCCGAGTTGAACGTCGGCAGCCGGCCGACCGCGCGCAGCAAGTCCGGCCGCATCGAGGATCTGCGCGCGATCCCGTGGGTGTTCAGCTGGTCGCTCGCGCGCATCATGCTCCCCGGGTGGTACGGCTTCGGGTCGGGGGTGGACGCGTTCCTGAAGAGCGGCGGGGCGCAGGGCCTCGCGTTGCTGCGCGAGATGCACGCGCGCTGGCCGTTCTGGCGCGCGGTGCTGTCCAACATGGACATGGTGCTCGCCAAGGCCGAATTCAGCATCGCCTCGCGCTACGCCGGGCTGGTGCAGGACCCGGCGCTGCGCGACGCGATCTTCGGCCGGCTGAAGACGGAATTCGAAATGACGTGCAAACACCTGTTCGCCATCACCGGGCAGAGCGAGCTGCTGGAGGGGAACCCGGCGCTCGCGCGCAGCATGCGCAACCGCACACCTTACGTCGATCCACTCAACCACCTGCAGGTCGAGCTGCTGCGCCGCTTTCGCGCCGGCGGCGCCGACGCGAGCGACGAGCGCGTCCACCGCGCGATCCTGCTCACCATCAACGGCATCGCTGCGGGCTTGAGGAACAGCGGTTAAGGGATGAGCGTCGCTCCCGCAGAAGCGGGAGCCCAGGAACTCAGTCGTCGAGGCCGCTCATGCCTTTGCGGTGTGCCAGGACCCTCGCGCCGGCGATGCGAAACACGACTTTGCCCGGCCAGGCGAGGTGTCCATCCGGTTTTCGGCTGAACAGTATTCCGTCGGTGCATGCGACGATCTGCGTCCGCGCCTTCGGCCCGCGCGCATCGGCCGGGTCGATGACTTCGCAGACCGGCGTGCCCGTGCGGACCCGGGAACCCTTCGGCACGTGATAGACGAGCATGCCCGGCTTGGGACAATAGCCGACGTCCATGCCGCTCATCGGCGTCGCATCTGCCTTGAGCCGCGGCAGCTTGCCCGCACGTCCCGAGACGATCCCGCGCCGCACCAGGAACCGGTAGAGATTGCGCGCGTCGGACTCGCCGAGCGCGTGATTCACCTCATGCTGACTGCGGTACTCGATTGTCGCAGACAGGCAAGCCTGCGGAACGTTCGCCGCCGGAAACCGTTCGGCGAGCCGCGCCCACAGCGCGCCATTGACCCCGGAGAAGGTGAGGGACTCGGGGTACGGATCGTTGTACAGCGTCGCCTCGGCGCCGATGTCGGCAGCGAGCATGCGCGCGGGACCCGGCCAATCCTTGCGCGATATGAACAGGTGCAGCGCAGCTTCCATGTCACAGTGCAGATCGAGCACGACATCGGCGTCGATGGACAGCTTCATCATCGCGACGCGCAGCATCTGCAGTTCGTTGATCGGTTTCATCCCGGCGAGCGCTGCGGCAGCCGCCGCGCGTATCTTGGCGACGTTGTCGCCGGCGTTGCGTCCAAGCGTGCGACCGACACGTTCGGCCACCGCGCCGGAAAGATCGAGCCAGTTGCGGTTGAAGTTGTCGCGCCCGAGAAAATCGTAGCGGCCAAGATGGTTGTTGCCGACGAGTTGCGCGAGCCCGATCGGATTGACGGTCGGCACCACCACGATTTCCCCCTTGATCCGGCCGCGCCGGTCGGCCTCCACCAGCATCGGCATCAGATGGTGCAGCGCCATGGCGCCCGGCAGTTCGTTCGCGTGAATGGCCGCCTGGAGGTAGGCCTTCGGCCGCGCGCCCGCCTTGCCAAATCGGTGATAAACGATCCTCCGCTGCGTGCCCGGCGTCATCGACGGCAGCACAATCATCCTCTTCGCATGGGGCATGACCACCTCGTTTGGGGAAGAGGGGCCATTGTCCGCGTTTCACGCGGCTTGAACAGGCCCCGGGCGGGTTGCTTCAGCGGGTTCGATTGCAGGTAATATCCGCTTCACCAAGCGGAGCGTTCCAATGAGCGAAAGAAAGTTGCGCGATCTGATCGCCGAAGTCAAACGGGGCTGCGTTTCCCGGCGCCGGTTCATCCAGACGATGGTCGGCTTAGGCCTGACGGCCCCGCTGGCCTCGCAGATGCTGACCTACTCGGGGGTCGCGCAGGCACAGCCGAAATCCACGTACAAGCCGACTAAGCGCGGCGGCGGCGGCGCGCTCAAGTGCCTGTGGTGGCAGGGTGCGACGCTGCTCAATCCCCACTTCGCCGTCGGCACCAAGGACCAGGAGGGCTCGCGCATCTTCTACGAACCGCTCGCGGGATGGGATCACGAGGGGAACCTGGTGCCGATGCTCGCCGCCGAGGCGCCGAGCCTGCAGAACGGCGGCCTGTCGCGCGACGGCCTGTCCGTTACCTGGAAATTGAAGAAGAACGTGCAGTGGCACGACGGCAAGCCGTTCACCGCCGACGACGTGGTATTCAACTGGGAATACGCCGCCGACCCGGCCACCGCTTCGGTCTGGATCGGCAGCTACAAGGACGTCAAGGCCGAGAAGCTCGACTCGCACACCGTCAAGGTCACGTTCCCGAAGCCGACGCCGTACTGGGCCGACGCGTTCGTCGGCACGCGCGGCATGATCATCCCCAAGCATCTGTTCGAGGCCTACAAGGGCGGCAAGTCCCGGGACGCGCCGGCCAACCTGAAGCCGGTCGGTACCGGCCCGTACAAATTCACCGATTTCAAACCGGGCGACATGGTGCGCGGAGAGATCAACACGGCCTACCACGAGCCGAACCGGCCGTATTTCGATTCCATCGAAATGAAGGGCGGCGGCGACGCGGTGTCGGCCGCGCGCGCGGTGCTGCAGACCGGGGAGTTCGACTATGCGTGGAACATCCAGGTCGAGGACGAGATCCTGCTGCGCATGGAGAAGGGCGGCAAGGGCCGCGCCGAGATCACGCCGGGCGGCAACATCGAGCATATGCAGCTGAACAGCACCGACCCGTGGACGGAAGTGGACGGCGAGCGCGCGAGCGTGAAGACCAAACACCCGATCCTCAGCGACACGGCGGTGCGCCGCGCGCTCGGCATGCTGGTTGATCGCGCCTCCGTGCAGGAGCACATCTACGGGCGCACGGGCGTCGCCACCGCCAACTTCCTCAACAACCCGGAGCGGTTCCGCTCGAAGAACACCAAGTGGGAATTCAACGTCGACAAGGCGGCGCAGACGCTGGAAGCCGCGGGATGGAAACGGGGGCCCGACGGCATCCGCGTAAAGGACGGGAAGAAGCTCAAGTTCGTGTTCCAGACCTCCATCAACGCGCCGCGCCAGAAGACCCAGGCGATCGTCAAGCAGGCCTGCCAGAAGGCGGGCATCGACCTGGAGCTCAAGGCCGTGACCTCGGCGGTGTTCTTTTCCTCGGACGTGGCCAATCCCGACACCTACCCGAAGTTCTATTGCGACCTGCAGATGTACACCACGACCATGACGCAGCCGGATCCGGAGCTGTTCATGGACCAGTTCTGTTCCTGGCAGGCGTCCACCAAGGAGAACAAGTGGCAGGGCCGCAATATCACGCGCTGGAAGAGCGACGACTATGACAAGGCGTACCGCGCGGCCGAAGGCGAGCTCGACCCGGTCAAGCGCGCCGCGCTGTTCATCCGCATGAACGAACTGGCGGTCGAGGACCAGGCGGTGATCCCGGTCGTCTACCGCCCGCGCGTGGCCGCGATCAGCAGCAAGTTGCAAGCGCCGCTCTCGGGCTGGGACAACGACTTCTGGAACTTGAGGGACTGGTACAGGGACGCCTGATCCGCGCGCGATGAGCAGGTATCTGCTCAGACGCCTGCTCATCGCGATCCCGAGCCTGCTCGGAATCAGCGTGGTGCTGTTCACGGTGCTGGCGCTGGCACCCGGCGACCCGTTCGAGGAACTGGCCACGAACCCCAACGTCCCCGCCGAGGTGCGCGCCAACCTGCGCGTCAAGTTCGGGCTCGACGATCCGGTCGCCGTGCGCTACGTGCGCTGGTTCTCCGCGATGATGCAGGGGGACTGGGGATTCTCCTTCGCCAGCCGCATCGACGTGGATACGCTGATCCTGCAGCGGCTGCCGGTCACGCTGTTCGTGATCGGTTCCTCCCAGCTGCTCGCGCTGCTGATCGCGTTGCCCGTCGGCGTCTACGCGGCGACCCGTCCCTATTCGCTGTTCGACCAGATCGCCAATACGCTTGCCTTCATCGGTTTCTCGCTGCCGACCTTCTTTACCGGCATCCTGTTCATCCTGTTCTTCAGCATCTACCTCGACTGGCTGCCGTTCGTCTACCGGGCGGACATCAGCGCCACCGGGTGGCGCTGGTACTGGGAGCATTTGCGGCAGGCCATCATGCCGATCGCGGTGCTGGGACTGTTCCAGGGCGCGTCGTGGACGCGCTACGTGCGTTCCGCGGTGCTCGACGTGATCCGGCTCGACTACGTCACCACGGCCCGGGCGAAAGGGCTGGGCGAGCGCGTGGTCGTGGTCAAGCACGTGGTGCGCAACGCCCTGATCCCGGTGGTCACGCTGGTGGCGCTGCAGATGCCGGCGATCTTCGGCGGCGCCATCGTCACCGAGCAGATCTTCCGGGTACCCGGCATCGGCTCGCTCTTGATCAGCGCGATCCTCGCCAACGACACCCCCGTGATCATGGCGGTGACGTTCGTGTTTTCCTGCCTCGTCATCCTCTGCAACCTGCTCGCCGACATGCTCTATGGCTGGCTCGACCCCCGCATCTCCTACCGTTAGCGCCGCGACGAGTGCTGCGGTGGGCGCCGAAACCTGGCGGCGCTTCCGCCGGCACAAGCTCGCGCTCGCGGGCGCGCTGATCCTCGCGGTGATCGCGCTGGCGGTTCTGTTCGGCCCGCTGCTATGGCGCGTGCCGATCAACGAGATCGATTTCCCGGCAAAACTTCAAGGCACGTCCTGGCGCCACCCGCTCGGCACCGACGATCTCGGCCAGGACCTGCTTTCGAGGATGCTGTACGGCGGGCGCATCTCGCTCGCGGTGGGTCTTGCCGCGATGCTGATCGCCGTGGTGGTGGGCACCGCGATGGGCGCGCTGGCCGGCATTTCGCGCGGCAGCGTCGATGCCGCGCTGATGTGGATTACCGACCTGTTCCTGTCACTGCCGCAGTTGCCGCTGCTGTTGCTGATCATTTATCTGTTTCGCGACTCGCTGAAAATGCTGGTGGGGCCGGAGGTGGGGGTGTTCATCCTGATCGTGATCGTGA
This sequence comes from Burkholderiales bacterium, assembly GCA_017880775.1. Classification (GTDB taxonomy): domain Bacteria; phylum Pseudomonadota; class Gammaproteobacteria; order Burkholderiales; family SG8-39; genus JADGRQ01. Next base: position 76,686 of record JADGRQ010000005.1, read on the forward strand.
TCGGCGGCTTCCGCTGGATGCCGGTGGCGCGGCTGGTGCGGGCGCAGTTCCTGTCGCTGCGCGAGAAGGAGTTCGTCGAGGCGGCGCGCGCGCTGGGCGCGACGACGTGGCGTACGGTCTGGCGACACATCCTGCCCAATTCGCTCGGGCCGGTGATCGTCGCCGGCACCATCGACGTCGCCGCCGCGATCATCGCCGAATCGACGCTGTCGTTCCTCGGCCTCGGCTTCCCGCCGGACATCCCGACCTGGGGGCGCATCCTGTTCGACGCCAAGGACTACCTCGACGTCGCCCCGCACTGGGCGGTGATCCCGGGCGCGGCGATCTTCCTCACGGTCCTGTCAATCAACTACATCGGCGACGGCCTGCGCGACGCGCTCGACCCCCGCAAGGTGATGTAGGACAGGGCATGGCCACCCGATTGCTCGAGATCCGGGGACTCAAGACGCACTTCGCCACCGAAGAAGGCATGATCCACGCGGTGGACGGCGTCGACCTCGCGATCGACCGCAGCGAGACGCTCGGCGTGGTGGGTGAATCCGGCAGCGGCAAGAGCGTCACCGCGCTTTCCACGATGAAGCTGGTGGCGATGCCGCCCGGGCGCATCGTGGCCGGCGAGATCCTCTGGGAAGGCCGTGATCTGGTCCCGCTCGCGCCGGCGGAAATGTGCAAACTGCGCAGCAAGGAAATCGCGATGGTGTTCCAGGAACCGATGACCTCGCTCAACCCGGTCTATTCGGTCGGTGATCAGGTCGCCGAAGTGCTGCGGCTCCACGAGGGACTCGGGCGGCGGGCCGCGCTCGAGAAGACCGTCGAGATGCTCGGGCTGGTGCGCATTGCGAACCCCGGGCGCAGGATCCGCGACTATCCCCACCAGTTCTCCGGCGGCATGCGCCAGCGCGTGATGATCGCGATGGCGCTCGCGTGCAATCCCAAGCTGCTGATCGCGGACGAGCCAACTACCGCGCTCGACGTCACGATCCAGGCGCAGATCCTCGGCCTGTTGGGCGAACTGAAGGGGAAATTCGGCATGGCAGTGATGCTGATCACGCACGCGATGGGCGTGATCGCGGAAAACGCGCAGCGCGTCGCGGTGATGTATGCCGGCAAGGTGGTAGAGGAGGCGCCCGTGAAGGACCTGTTCGGTGCGCCACTGCACCCCTACACGCAGGGTCTGATCCGCTCGATCCCGAGGATCGACATGGCGGCGACGCACAAGCGGCGGCTCGAGGCGATCGGCGGCGCGGTACCGAGCCTGCTCAATCCGGCGCCGGGCTGCCGCTTCGCGGCGCGCTGCCAGTTTGCCAGGGCCGAATGCAGCGAGGAGACCCCAGCGCTGCGCGAAGTTCGCCCCGGCCACAAAGTTGCCTGCATCCTGGCCTAGATCGCCGATGACAGAACCGCTGCTGCGCGTGAAGGATCTGGTCAAGCACTTCCCGATCACGGGCGGGCTGCTGACGCGCGAGGTGGAGCGCGTGCACGCGGTCGACGGCGTGACCTTCGACATTGCCGCCGGCGAGACGCTCGGCCTGGTGGGCGAATCGGGCTGCGGCAAGTCCACCACCGGGCGCTGCATCCTGCGGCTGATCGAGCCGACCTCGGGCGAGGTCTGGTTCAACGGCCGCTCCCTCACGGCGCTGGATCGTCACGGGCTGCGCCAGGTGCGCCGCGACATGCAGATCATCTTCCAGGACCCTTACGCCTCGCTCAATCCGCGCATGACCGTGGGAGCGATCGTGGGCGAAGCGCTGGTGATCCACGACCTTGCGAAGAACGCGCGCGAGTTCGACGACCGGGTCGCGCATCTGCTCGAAACCGTGGGACTGCACCCGGAGCACATGCGCCGCTATCCGCATGAATTCTCCGGCGGCCAGCGCCAGCGCATCGGCATCGCGCGCGCGCTGGCGGTGTCGCCGAAGCTGATCGTCTGCGACGAGCCGGTCTCCGCGCTCGATGTCTCGATCCAGGCGCAGGTGATCAACCTGCTCGAAGACCTGCAGGAAAAGTTCAACCTGACCTACCTCTTCATCGCCCACGACCTGTCGGTGGTCGAGCACATCAGCACCCGGGTCGCGGTGATGTACCTCGGGCGCATCGTCGAGGTCGCGCCCGCGCGCGAACTCTATACCGCGCCGAAGCACCCGTACACCGAGGCGCTGCTGTCCGCGGTGCCGATTCCCGACCCGGACGTGGCGCGCAAACGCATCGTCCTGGAAGGCGACGTGCCGAACCCGACGCGACCGCCGTCCGGATGCCATTTTCACACCCGCTGCCCGCGCGCGGAACAACGCTGCTCGCGCGAAGCGCCGCTGCTGCGGGAGATCTCACCCGGGCGCCTGTCCGCCTGCCACTTCTCGACATGATGGAGGCTGCATGAGCATCTATGAAGACGTGCTGTACGAGGTGAAGGACCGAGTCGCGGTCATATCGCTCAATCGGCCCGGCGTGCTGAACGCCTATACGACCGCGATGGGACAGAGCCTGAAGGACGCCGTAGCCGCCGCCATCGCGGACGATGCGGCGCGCGTCATCGTGCTGACGGGCGCGGGCCGCGGTTTTTGCGCCGGCGCGGACATGAAACTGCTGCAGAACATCTCACCGGGTGCGCAAGCCACGCAGGGCAACAGCACCGAAGCACCGGATGCGAAACACGGCTACGGCGGTCGCTTCGGCTATCTGCTCGACGCGCGCAAGCCGATCATCGCGGCGCTGAACGGACCGGCTGCCGGGCTCGGCCTGGTGCTCGCGCTGTACGCCGACCTGCGCTTCGCCGGAAGCGACGCCAAGTTCACGACCTCGTTCGCGCAGCGCGGGCTGATCGCCGAGCACGGCGTCAGCTGGCTGCTGCCGCGCCTGGTCGGTCCGGCGCATGCGCTCGACCTGCTGTTATCGGCGCGCAAGCTCGGCGCCGCCGAAGCCGAACGCATCGGCCTCGTCAACAAGGTCTTCCCGCAAGCGACCTTCATGCACGACGTCATGGCCTATGCGCGGTCGCTCGCGCAAACCGTTTCGCCGCGCTCGATGGCGATCATGAAGGCCCAGGTCTGGAAATCGCTGCTGCAGGATTTCAACGAGGCGCTCGCGCTGGCCGACAGCGAGATGCACAAGAGCTTCGCGAGTGCGGATTTCAAGGAAGGCGTTGCGCATTTCATCGAAAAGCGCTCGGCCGCGTTCACCGGCACCTGAGAAATGGCGTCCTTTCTGCGGCTGCGCCAGATCTGCCTGGTTGCATCGGATCTCGTGCGCGAGACCGCGCGCATCAAGGCGATCTTCGGTCTGGAGGAATGCCACCGCGACGTCAATGTCGCAAAATACGGGCTCGAGAACGTACTGTTCCCGGTCGGCACCAGCTTCATCGAAATCGTTTCGCCGACGCGCCCGGGGACCGCCGCGGGCCGTTTCCTCGAGCGCCACGCCGGGTGCTACGGCTACATGCTGATCATGGACTGCGATGACCCGGAGCGGCGCCAGAGGCACGTCGAAGGCCTGGGCGTGCGGGTCGCGAACCTGATCCGACACGGCGATTACCTCGGCGTGCAACTGCACCCGAAGGACACCGGCGCCGCGATGCTCGAATTCAACCGCACCATCGGCGGTGAGGATCCGATGGGCCCGTACTCTCCTGCGGGTCCCGGCTGGCAGCGGGCGATCCGCGACGACATCACGCGGCAAATGCTGGCGGCCGAAATCGAATGCCCCGATCCGCTCCGCTTTGCGGCGCGCTGGGGAGAAATCCTCGAGCGGCCGGTGCAGGACTTCGGGGCGGGAAGCTTTCGTATCGCGCTGGACGCCGGCGCAATCAATTTTCTGCCGACCGGTCTGCGGGAGGCAGCGTTGTCCGGAATCGAGCTGCAGGTCGCGAACCGCGCTGCCATCGTGGCGGCGGCGCAGGCGCGCGGCTGCGCATCTGATGACGGAACGGTCAGCGTGTGCGGGGTAAGGTTCCGTCTGACGGAGCGCGGCCTCACTGCAGCATGAACGTCTCGTACTCCAGATTTTCCAGCGTGCGGTCGAGCCTCTGGAATGCCGCGATCACGGTGAGGAACATCGCGAGCGCGAAACCGTAGCCGAACCACAGCGCGCCGAGCTGCAGGGTTGCCCAGGTAAGGCCCCCGTTTAGGACCACGAGCATCAGGGACAGCATGACCACGTCACGGCGCTTGTCCAGATAGAAGAACACGTTCAGCAACCCGAGCAGGACAACCTGCAGGCCCGCGCCGGCCACGTCCACATAGAGCAGCGGCAGATACAGCTCCGGAATGCCGAGCGCGCGCAGCAGCGCCGGCCCGGCCACCAGCATAGCGAGCGTGGCGATGGTCTGGATCTTGATGATCTCGAACAGTCCGCGACGCACGGTGTAGACCATTTCGTTGCGCAGGTCTTCCATCTGCGCCAGCGTCGAGCCTTCGCGCACCGCGTCGTAGAAGCGATGGTAGTACTCGACGAAATCGGTCTCCATGCGTACCAGGAACACCGCCATACCGGGCAATATCGACAGGTAAGCGAGGAACACCGGCAGGTCGTAGATGACCGAGGCATTCAGCGGACCGATGACGCTCTGTCCGGTATCGGGTGCGTACCAGAACAGGATCTTGTCCATCCAGATGCCGAGGTTGAACAGGAACCCGGTCGCCATCAGACTCGGATACATCGCGCCGCGCCGCAGGAAATCGAAGGCGATCAGCGTCTTCGCCGGATAGGCGCGCATGACCAGCAGCACCATGCCGAGCAGCATGATGGCGTGCCCGAGCACGAAGCCGAGCAGCAGGCCTTCGAGCCCCAGCGGGCGCAGCGCCAGCGCCGACATGACGGTGATGCCGTAGCCGAGCGCATACAGGGCGACGATCTGCTTGTATTGCTTCAGCCCGGACAGGAAGATGGTCGCCACCCAGATGTCGCACAGCAATACGAACCCGGTCAGCATCAGCGTGCGGTACACCACGTTCTGGCCCTGGAACAGGAAAAAGATCGCGAGTATCCCGAGCGTGCCGCTCGCCGCGGTGACGATCATCACCACGCCGGTGAAGTTCGGCAGCACCATCGCATCCCGCTTCTCGAACAGGCGGTCGGCGATGAACCGCGTGAACGCCAGCTGAACGACGCCCGTGAGGATCAGGCTGACGGCGATCAGATAGGTCACGCTCACCTGGAACTGCGTCACCAGCACGTTCGGCGCGACGACGGCCGCCGACATCAGGCCGATGATCAGGATGCCGACGATGGACAGCACCCACGGCCCCGAGCTGATGATGCTCGCGTACACGTAAGCCTGCAGCACGCCGCTGTAGCTTTCGCGTTCGAGCAGTTTGCGCAGTTCGAAACCGATGCCGGCCATCAGCGCTTCCCGTTCGCTTTTTGCGCAGCTGTGGCGGCATCGGCCGCCCCGACCGCCTTGGCGTACAGATCGCGATACTGGGCGATCATCCCTTCCTGCGTGTAGTAGCGCTCGACGCGCGCGATGCCGGCTGCCTGCGCTGCCTTCCACGCGCTCCGGTCGCCGATCAGCTCGAGTGCCGCCGCCGCGAGGGCGGTCGGGTCTGCCATCCCCACCACGCGCCCCGACGCGCCGAGCGCCGCGTCCTCGCCCGGCAGGCCGTAGACGAGCTGCCGGCACGAACCGACGTCGGTCGCGACCACCGGAACGCCCGCCGCATACCCCTCGAGGATCACCAGCGGCAAGGCTTCGCTGATCGACGAGAGCACCAGCAGGCCGACCTTGGGCAGCAGGTCCTCGACGCGCTGGAAGCCGAGGAATCTGACCGCATCCCCGAGCCCGAGGCTTTCGGCGAGGTCCTTGCATTCCTCGACATAACCCGGGTCTTCGTCCTCGGGTCCGGCGATCCAGCCCTCGGCGTCGGGCATTCGATTGACGACGGTGCGCATTGCGCGGATGAAGGTCTTCACGTCCTTGATCGGCACCACCCGCCCGAGCAGGCATGCAACCGGCGGCGGATCACGAGCCGGACGCAGGTCGCGCAGCCCTGCAAGCCGCGGCAGATCGATGCCGTTCGGGATGTTGCGCGTGCGTTCGGCCGCGGCGCCGTCGGCGATCTGGCGTTGCCGGTTGGTCTCGTACAGCGCCACGATGTCGTCCGAGGCGTGATAGCACATGCGCCCGAGCGATTCGAAAAAGCGTATCCACAGCGCGCGCAGGTAACCGATCTCGGCGGGGTCCTTGGTGAACGAGTCGCGGTTGTCCTTGATCCATTCGCTCTGGAACAGATCGATCTTGCGCTCCTTGGTGTAGATCCCGTGCTCGGACAGCAGCACCGGGCGCCCGGTCCTGCGCTTCAGCGCCGTGGCGAGAAATCCCGCATAGCCGGTGGACACCGTGTGATAGGCGCGCACCGGGATGAAATTCTCCGCGATCCTGGTGAGCATCCACAGCGGCTGGTGCATGATGCGCACCGTCCAGAAGTAATCGATGAACGACGGCTCGAGCGAGAACCGCCGGTACTGCTCGGTGGTGTAGTCCCACGAGGCCCGGCTATACAGGAAACTCGCGTCCGAGAGTTTGCCGCCTGAGGCAACCGCCGCCAGCGATTCGCCGACCACCGCATCATCGAGCGTTTTCGGCGCGAGCAGGTATTCGTGCAGGCGTCCGACCATTGCATAGCTCGCCGGGTCGCCCGGCTCCGCATGGATCGGCGGCTTGCCGCCAGGCGAGTGGATGTAGTGCGTCTCCAAGTGCACCACGTTCTCCGGCAAACCGTACTTCATCTCGCCGTAGTCCGCGGGTTGGCTGCCGATGAACACCAGCGCGAAGCGATACTGCGGGAACGCGCGGATCATCTGGTTCACCCACGAAGACACGCCGCCCAACACGTACGGAAACGTGCCCTCGAGCAGCATGCCGATATCCGCGCTCTCAGCGCGCGGAAGCTGCATCGCGACCCCAGTACTCGATCACCTGCGACATGCGCTGCGTTTGGGATGCTTCCGCAATGCGCGCAAGCAGCGCGCGCACGCGGGCGTAGTCGCGCAGGTGAAACGCGATCTCCGCAAGGTAAGGCAGCACGCGCACCTCCGGCAGCCCGAACGCGGCGGCCCGCGCGAACGCGCCCCGCGCCTGCAGATAGCGGCCCGCGAGTATCTCAAGCCTGCCGCGCAACGCCCACAACACCGGGTCTTCCGGGGCGAGCCCGAGCGCGACCTCCAGGTGCACCCAGGCCTGCTCAGCGGCGTGGCGGCGCAGGTCGCCCTGCACCAGCCCCTGATAGATGAGTTCCCAATACAGCTCCGCAAGTTGGCGCTCGGCGGCGAGCCGCGCGTCCGGGCCGCCCCCTTCGACGAGCCGCCCGCGCAGTGCGTGGATACGGTGGTTGATGGATTTCTCGCGGCTGTCGAGAATGCCGTAGGCGACCAGCCGTACGTCGTCCGACGGATCGGCGAGCATGTCGCGGATGATCGGATTGGCCACGCGCGAAGGCAGGTCCTGCATCGCCAGCAGCGACCGGAGGCGCGTTTCGACGGAAGCGCCCGGATTGCTCAGTTGGGCACGCGCCTGCGCCTTGCCCTTGATCTGTCTCACCTCGGTCGATACCGGCGCGAACTCCGGCTCCTCGAGCGTCCTGAACGCCTCGCTCTGACCGGGTTTGCGTTTGAAGCGGCCGATCTGAGCGGCGGTGAGCAGGCCGAACACGCCGATCACCGGAATGAAGAAGCACATCACGAACAGGTAGCCGAGCGCCCAGGCGGGTTGCGTCCGCGCATTCGTCCCGATGTGACCGGGAAGCACCCTGGTGAGCACCAGCGCCGCGAGCGCGCTCGCTCCGAGGTGTGCGGTGAAGTAGCCGAGCAACACCAGCGAATGGCTGTGGTAGGCAAGCAGCATCCATAGCCCCGCCACCTCCAGGCCCAGCGCGACGACGGCCTTGCTATAGGTGAACATCGCAACGCCCGAACATCAGCTTCAGGGTGACGCCCGGATCCTGGTCTTTCAGCTGTTCCCGGTAGTGCGTGATGCCGGCCGCCTCGAAGCCGGCCAGGTGCCGCTGCTGCAGGCCCACGTCGAGGCGCGCGATGCAGCCTTCGACCCCCGCCGGCCCGGTGAGCGGCAGCAACAGCAACACGAAGATGTTTTTCCCGGAGCCAATCTCCCAGGCCATATCGAGCGTGCGCATCTGGCGCCTTACGTGCGCGACGAATGCCGGCGTGTTCGCTGCTGTTTCCGAGCGGGCACCGAACTTGAGCAACAGCAGCGAGGACACGATATCGGCTTCGCGCCACATGCGGTGGGAGCGATTGATCTCTTCGGCAAAGTCCGGCGGGCAGCCCGGCAGCTCGCGCTGCATGCTGCGGGCCTCGCCCGACACCTTCAGCGCATCGGCGTAATACCCGAGCAGCACGGCGAGCGTGGAGAGGGTCTCCTCGTGCAAGGCGAGGAAGGGCATCTGCCGTACGGCAAGCAGCGCGATCAGCTCGCCGTCGTTCGACTGCAGCGGCGCGACGATCACGTACTGCGATTCCGGCGCGGCTTGCATCGCGCTCATCTGCACGTGGCTCAGTTCGCGCTTCTCGAGGCAATACTGCACCAGCGGATCATCGACGATGAGCGGCTCGGCCGGTCCGAGCGCGGTGTGTATCGCGCTCTGCGGCACGCCGTCGATGCATACGTGAACGCCCGCGACTTCGAGCTGGCAGAACTGGCCAAGCAGTTGCATCAGTTCGCGCATGCCTGCAAACCGCACCACGCCGGTTTCGCTGCGCCGCTCGGCAAGTTCGCGCACCCGCACCAGCGCCGCGCGCAGCGTGAACGGCTTGGCAAGCTGGTCGTGCTCCAGCCGGTCGTGCGACAGCATCAGCAGGTAATGCTGCTTGGTGATCAACTCGAGCCGCTGGTCCAGATACCGGTTGGTGATCTCAAGGCGCCGCAGCCTGCCCTTCCAGATGTCGGCGAATTCGCCGCAGACCATGGTCAGGATCAACGCGCCGAGCAGATACAGCGCGGGCGGTTCGCCCGCAACCAAGCCCGCCTTGCGCGCCAGGAACCACAGCGCCGTGAGCAGCGCGCACGAAGCCACGCCCGATAGCACTCCGTAGCGCAGCGCGAGCAGCATCGGCGCGAAGATGATCCACGGAAAGGACGCGCCGACGAAAAACGGGTTCGACGGCTCGGCGAGGTGCGCAAGCCCCGCAGCGAGCAGCGTGAGTATGACGGTCTCGAGCCACGCCCAGACCGGGGGCTTCGCCTCGATCAGCCAGCGCTCAAGACTCATGCAAAGCTCATCGAGGCGGTCGCACTCCGGCAAGCAGTTCGCGCGCGAGCTTCTGCGCCACCGCGGAGAGCGCTTCGCGGCTCCAGCCGGTCTTGCCGCCCGAGGCGCTGTACACGACCGCGCCGCTCTCCAGGTCGGTCACCGACACCGCCATGCCCACCGCGGGTTCGCCGTCGACGCCGACCTTGTAGCGCCACTCGTCGACCGAACCGCCGACCGCGTAGCGCGCCTTCTGCATCTTCGCCCAGGCGAGCGCCTTCTCCTGCGTCTTGCGTTCCGCCGGATCGAACAGGGATTCCGCGTCCAGGCTCGCCGGGTAGCGCTCGAGCTGCATCAGCCCGTCGCTGCGCAGCAGAGTTTCGACAATGGCTTCCGCGCGCAGTCCGGCCTGGGGCGTCTCGGTGTGGTTCGCCATGGGCAGGAGCACCCACTTGGCGCCTGGATCAAGCTTCGCCTCCGGCGTTCTATCGATCACGGTGCAGCCCGCAATGCAGGCGGCCAGCACAACGAACACAAACAGCCTTGTGGTTTTCTTCATGGGAATACTCCCTGTCTTGCGTTCAGAACCGGTCGAAGAAGTACTCATAGCGCAGGCCGTACTCCAGGATCGCATCACCGCTCGCGCCACCGCCGCGCGCGCGCAACCAGTAGAGTGAAAGCTGGTCGGAGCCGAACAGGCTTGCGCCCGCACCGAGCGTCGCATTGTAACCGCTGCCCGCAAGCGAACTGCTGGTCCGGGTCAGCCCGCCGTAGGGACGCAACGCGCGGCTGTAGCTCTCGCGGATGCTCTCGCCGAAACCGATGCCGAGGCCTACGAGACGCGAGCTGCGCGGTACGAAGAAATCGGCGCCCGGCACGACGCCGAGCGGATTCAGCACTGCAGTCGAGGTATCGCTGTTGCTGCCTTCCGAGAAACGCAGGTTGGCGGTCGTCAGGCGCAACGTCACGTCGGGATACTCGATGCGCACGCGATGGCCGACCTCGGTTTCGAAACCGCTGCCCGCGCCCAGGCGCACACGGTTCTGCGTGAAGTACCCGGCGTTCCACAGGTAGCCGGAAACGTACTCGCTTTTCGACAAGCTGTAGAAAACGCGCGCCGACAACTCGTCCTTGGAACCGGCTACCGAGAGCGCTGTCGAATCGAGAGTGCGTTCGTTGCGGGCCACGGTGAACAGTGAAGACAGGCTGCGGCTCCACTGAGTGTATAGCCGCGCGCGTGCCTGGGTCTGCGTCGCGAACCCCCGCCGCTCCCCGATGCCCGCCTCCACCCAGCCGGTGTCCAGAAGCTGGCGCAACGTCGCGCGCACCTCGCGGTCGCTCGCCGGAACCGCTGTCAGCACGGTCTCATCGCGCGATGACTGACTGGCCTCTCGCCACTGCGCCGACAGCCGCAGGCGCGGCGTCAGCCACACCAGGGCCTGCGCGTCGCGTGGCCGGCTCTCGAGCACGCCGCGGCGCGTGCGCGCCGCGCCGCCCATCAAGCGGTTCGCACCTTCGAGCAGCGTGTCTGCGAGTTGCAGATGCAGCGCGTCGTCGTGCGGCCTGCCTTCCTGCGCTTCGAACGCGAGCGTCTGCGCGAGCCGCGTCTGGCGCGACAAGCGTGCCGCTTCGACACGATCGCCGGGCGAAAGCTCAGCCGGGCGCTCCGCCAGCACGCGCTCGGCGGCTTCCGGATCATTATCGGCGAGCGCAATGGCGGCCTCGGCCCAGCCCGGCGCCGCGAGCGTGCGGCCGTATTGCTGCCATATCCAGGCCTTGGCGTTGGCATGCTGTTCATTGGAGAGCGCCCAGGAAAGGATCAGCTCGCGTGTCGCCGCATCGCGGGCCCGTTCGTTCGGCGCCAGCCCGGGCGCAAAGTCGCGCCGCACCACGTCGCGCACGACGGCGAGCGCTGCATCGGCCGGGGCGAGGCTGAGCGCAAGCCGCACCGCAGTCTCGCGCAAGCCCGCGTCGCGCGCGCCGCCGATTGTTGTCTCCTGTGCGAGCTTTGCGCGCACCACATTCCATGCGTGGCGCCGTACGCGGCCGGCGGCACCGGCCTGGCCGTCCTGCTCGAGCGCATCGGCGTAGCCCATCAGCCACAGATAGTCCTCCGGCTTGTCGCGCACCAGAAGCAAGTAGAAGGCGAGCGCGCGTCGCGTGTCGCGCAACGCGCTCCAACCCGAGGCATGCACGGCCCACAGTTCGCGCTCGGCTTCGGCTTCGCGCGCGGTGTCGAGAAGGCCCTTGCGAAGCGCCGCCGTGTCTTTGGATTCGAGCAGCAGCCACAGCAGCGTGGTCCGCAACCCCAGGTCCTGGGGCGCGAGCGCCGCAGCCCGCTCCAGGTCCGCGCGCGCGGCCTTGAGATCGCCCTGCGCCTGCAGATACTGCGCGCGCAGCGAGAAGAAGAACGGCGTCTTCGCGAACGCCGCCTCGTCGGCGGGACCGAGTTCCGCATACAGCCGCTTCATGGCCAACAGATCCTTGCGGTCCCACAGAATCTCGAGCGCGGTGATCAGCAGCCCCGGGGTGCGCAGCCGCCGGTAGCCGAGCTCGGCGAACTTCGCCGCCTCCTCCGGATGCCGGTCGCGCAACAGAACCACCAGGCGGCCCAGGTCGCCCGCGTCGACCACACTGCGCTCGCTCAGCACGCGGTAGGCGTCGATCGCGGTATCGTCCTCCTGCAGCCGCCAAGCCAGGTCGCCGAGCAGATCCCAGTACTCCTCTGCTTCGGGCGTGACGCTGCTGCGGTGTTGGCGCAGCAGATCGTGTGCCGCGCGAAACCGGCCGGCAAGCACCATCAGCGTTGCGGCACGCACCATGCGCTCAAGATTCGGTCCGGCCGCAGCGATGTGCTCGAGGTTGAGCGCGATCGCCTTGTCGCGCAGCCCGGCGCGGTCGGCGAGGTCCGCGGCAAGTTCGAGCGACAGAATCTGCCGGTGCGCCCGATAGTGCTGTTCGAACCAGGCCAGGCCCTCGCGCGGCCGGCCGAGGCGTTCGTACAGGGCGGCGAGATTGACGAGATCCTCGCGTCGCGCGTCGCGCCGCTCGGCGTATCGCTTCGTCGCCGCGAACAGCGCCGCATCGTCGGACAGTCCCGGAGCGATGCGCAACACTGCCTGCCAGGCTTCTTCCGAGCCGGTGCGCTGCGCAAGATGCAGCCATTGCGCGAGCGCTTCTGCCGGGTGGCGCGACCATTCGGCGGCACGGGCGAGCTTCTCGCGCCAGGCGAGATCGTCCGGCCGCTGCAAGACGGCAGCTTGCGCCACGCGATAAGCGTCCTCGACGTTGCCATTGGCGAGAAACACGTCGAATGCGAACGTGTAGACGGCCTCGTCGTAGCGGCGCATGCCCGGCGGCAGCGTTGCCGGAGCGCTGCCCGCCTGCGCATGCGCGGATGAAAACAGCCACCCGCCGACACGTTCCAGCAGACCGGGGAAGCCGGGAGCAGCCGCCGGCCAAATCAGGCGCTTCATATGGCGCTGCGCGATGTCCGGCCTGCCCGCCGCGAGCGCGAGCCGCACCACTGCCAGCATCGTCTGCTCGTCATCGGCGAGATCACCCAGATTGCGTTCGGCGGCTTCGATCGCCTCCGCGAGCAGGTTGCCCGATTGCAGCGTGCGCACCCCGGCCAGGAAGTACTCGCGCGCCTCGTTTTTCGCAGAGGCGTGTTTGCGCGCGGCGAACCACAGTTGCGCGGAAAGGCGATAGTCGCCCTCGCCGAGCATCTGTTCCGCGGTGCGCGCAAACCACAGCGGATCGCGTTCCGTCGCCGCGAGCCGCGTATAAACCTGGGCGCGCAGCGCGGCGTCCCCGGTCGTCGCCCCCAGCGCCGCGATCGTCAGCAGTTCCCCGCGCGACCATTGCTCGCCGATGCGATTGCGCAGGTAGGCCCCCAGATCGGCGGATGCAAGCACGGATGCGTGCAACAGCATCGCACGCCGCCGCAAAACCGGATCGTCGGCGCGTTCGATCGGCGCGAGCAGGGCGAGCGCCTGCGCCCGCTCGCCCTGCGCGATGCGCGCTTCTGCGAGCATCAGAGCCGCGTTCGCGTCGCCAGGCTCGACCCGGTGCAGATTGACGAGATAGCCGGTGGTGAGCGGATCGTTGCGCGGCGCCTTCGACAGCCGCTCGAGCAGCTGTTCCCGCGGGTAGAGCAGCACCAGCGCGAGCGCAACGAACAGCGCCAATCCGGCAAGCGGCAGCGGCGCGATCAGCCGTGTGCGGCCGAGCGCCGCCGGCTGTACCCCCGCGGTGCGCGCCGGATGCGCGTCAGGGGCAGCGGACGTCGATGCGTTTTGCCGCATTGCGCTCGAGTGTGTACAGCCCCCGCCGGTCGGCGTTCAGCGCCCGGCCGTCGGCGATCACCTTGCACCGCTCGGCCTGCGCGAGGCGGAACTCGAGCGCCTGGTGACCCGTCAGGGAGAACGCGATTCCGTCCGCGCGCCGCTCGAAAGAACCGATGCGCGCGTTGGCGTCGGCAAGCACCGGGCCGCGCGGCGGCCCGGCATCGAGCCGGAACCGGGTTTCGTCCGCGTGCAGATGCACGTAGCGCACGTCGCGGGTAATGGTGTGGCCCGCGATGCCGTGGCCCTCCGGCGTCCCGGCCGCGGCGGGAAGCCTGAGCGTGCGCAGCGTGCGCGCCCCGCGCACCAGCCATTCGCCCTCCAGCGTGCGCGCCAGCGCGATGCGGTTGAAGTCGGTCACGCGCTCGATGTACTCGGAGGCGTGCACCGCATGCAAGGACTGCGCGAGCGCCCAGCCATATACCTTGTGCAAAGCCGCGAGCGATGCCGTCTTGGTGGCCGAGTAGGTGTGATAGTAGATGTCCACCGGTTTCAGGCGGCGCGGCGACTCGGTGAGCTCGAAGGTTTCGATCACGCGCTCGAAACCGTAGTAGGGGCCGTGCCACAAGCCGGTGTACACGTTTTCGTTTTGGTTGGGCGCGTATACCTGGAAGTGCTTGCCGCGCGGGATGCCGAGCGGGGCGACAATCGTCAACGACGGGTCGGCTCGCGTGATCATGGTCTCGCCGCCGTTCATGTTGAGCACGCCGGCGCGTTCCACGTCGGCGACCAGGCCCTCGTCCGGATTGCAATCCCCGGTCCACAGGAACACGCGCGTGCGCTTGCCCGGCGGTGCGAGCACCTTGTCGATGTAGTCGATGGAGCCCTGCACCTCCGTGTTCGCGTCGTAGGTATAGTTCGGGATGTTGAGCGAGTAGGTCTCGGATCCGCTGTCGACTTTCGTTGCCTTGACGAGCGCCTGCCAGCGGAACGGATGCGAGAAGGAGTGGCTCGCGATCTCCACGTGATCCAGCGCGAAGATGCGCTTCGCGATCGCTTCCAGCGCCGGCGCCTGCGCGGGATACAGGCCGCGCGCGGAGATCTCGCCCTGGATGATCGATACGGTGTGCGGGATGCGGTAGCGCTCCAGGATCTCCTTGAGCATCACCTCGCCCGCATATGGCGCGCCCTTGCGTTCGGCGCGGCTGGGGAAGCCGTCGCCATCGACATGCACGATCAGCAGCCGGCGGCCGGATTCGGTGGTGACATCGGGCGCCGGAATCTCAGGCAGCGCCAGCGCGCGCGCGTAAAAGCGGAACGGATCGATGACCCAGCGCTTGGACTCCGAACCCGGGAGCGTCATGACGTAATACGGGTCCAGCGCATATCCGCCCCATGCCGTGAGCGCGGCGGCGTCCATGCGTTCTCCCGCCGCGCCGGCCAGCGTGAGGAGCGCCTCGCCCCGGGGCGCGCCCGGCGGCAGGGTCAGTGCGAGGTAACTGCGCCGGTCCGGGAAAGGTTCGATCTCGAAGCCGATCATCGCGTCGCGATGCGCGACCTTGAGCGGCCCGTGCGTCGCAGACGACGCACGCAGATCCAGGCCGAGCGCCTGCGCGCGGCGCGTATCGAGAGGGAAGCCGAAGTCGCTCATGATGGCGACACGCACCCCGGCGTCCATCTGCCGCTTCAACCACGCGTAGACGCGTTCCTCCGCACCGCTCGTCGCCGCACCGAGCGAGCCGGTAAACCAGGTCACGATGCCCGCCACGCGGCCTTCGAGGCGATAGTCGGGCAGTGTGCCACGCACGTCGATGTACTCCGGAATGTAGCCGAGATAGTTGAGCGGCATCGCGCCTACGCGATGCAACTCTTCGGCGATCAGACCGCCCCCGTCCGCCGAGCTTTCGTACAGCATCAGCACGCGCCGCGGCACGACTTCGATCGCGCCCACGCCGAGCACGTCGAGCTCCGGATTCGCCACCCATGGAACGAAACCGTCGGCCGCGATGCGCCGCGCAGTGGCGCGCGCCGCTTCGCGGTCGCGCGGCGGGACGTAGTCGATGACGATCGCGGGCAGCCGGTATTCATCGCGCACGCGGCGCAACTGGCCCGTGAGCCAGCCGCGATCCGCGGCACTCACTTCGCCGTATTTCTTCGCCCCGTGATCGTAGCTGCGATACAGCGATTCCGCCGCCACCGCGTAGGCGAGCTGATGCACCTGCGGTAGGATTTCGAAGCCGCGGTTGAACAACAGCTTCGCGTCGGGGAACCGCTGCTTCAGCAGCCGGATCACCGCCGACAGCCCGGCTTCCTGCCGCGCGCGTTCGGCATCGGTCTTCGCGGCGAGGTGGTAGGAATCGAGCGTATCGAGGAAGAATCCACGAAAGCCGCGCTCCCACAGCGGCCGCACGATGCGCTCGGCGAAGAACTCCGCCCATTCGGGCCGGGACTGATCGATGACCGCGCTGTCGAAGGCGGTGTTGGTGGCGAGCTTCCAGTCCGCGGGAAGGTCGCGAAAGTAGGGGCGGCTCGGATGCACCTCTCCGAGGCTCACGTAGGCGAACCATGCCGTGCGCGTGGTGGCGGGCGTTGCGGCGGGCAATGCTTTCGGCGCGTGATCGGGTTCGAGCACCACCACATCGAAGGCGGCCAGTTCATCCATCGGCGGCTGCGTCCCGTAGAAAAACGCCACTGAAGGCATCCCCGTCGGACCCGCCGCGTGCAACAGCGCCGGGAGCGCAGTGCAGAGGGCGGCGAACACGAGGCAGGTGCGGCGCAGCATGGGCTGCGGAATCTTACTCCGCAAGTATCAACGGCTGCGGTGCAGTCTCAGCGTGGCAAGCGGCCCCAGCATTGCCCCGAGTCCGAGGGTCGTCCACGCAATCCCCCATGCGTAAGGGTCGGCGGTAGAGTTTCCTCCACTGGCGGCATCGAGCGCCCAGCCGAACACCACTGGGCTGAGGACGCCGGCGCCGAAACCGATCACCGAGCGCACCGCATAAGCGACGCCGAGGTGATGCGCGGGAACGCTCTCGGCAAGCACGGTCGAGTGCGTCGAGGAATCCGCGATCCCCGCGAAGTTGTACAGGCATGCGAGCGCCACGAGCAATCCCATCGGCAGCGCCATCAGCCAGCCGATGGAAAAAGACAACGCGAGGCTGACGCAGGACCACAGCAGAATCGTTTTGGTGCGGCCCCAGTGGTCGGCCATGGTGCCCCCGATCACGCTGCCAGCGATGTTCGCCATGTAGGTCAGCGCCGACAGCGAAAGCGCGAGCGTGGCCGCATCGGCCGCCCGCGTTCCATGTGCCATCAGTGCCGCGGTCAGGAATGCCGGCAGCCATGCCCAGAGACCGAGCAACTCCCAGTTGTGAAAAGTGTAGCCCCACACCGACAGCATGCCGCGGCGGTTCTTCAGCACCGCCGGCAATGCCGCGAGCATGGCCTCGCCCGGCGGGCGCGCATGGATCAGGTTCGGCGTGCCGCGGACCGCCCATAGCGTCAGCAGCCAGGCGGCGGCGGGAAGCACCGCGATGACGGCCAGCGCACCGCGCCAATCGGTGAACTTGAGGGCGATCCCGGCGGCCACGAGCGCGATCGCGTAGCCGGCGCTGGATCCCGCGATCAGCAGTCCCATTGCGCGCCCGCGTCGCGCGCGCTCCACGTTGTCGTTGATCAGAGCGAGCACCGGCGTGTAGGTGCCGCCGCCGCACAGACCCGTCAGCAGATGCAGCCAATAAGCAGACCAGAACCCGTCGGCGTACGCGACGAAGAACAGCGGGCTTACCCACGCGGCGACGCCGGTCAGCACGTAGGTGCGTTTCGCCCCGAAGTGATCGGCGAGAAAGCCGACGATGAAAAGCGAAACGAGATAGCCGAGATGGAACGCCGACTGGATCAGGCCCGCGTCGCGCGCGGAAAGGCGCCAGGCTGCCTGCGTCAGCGGCAGGACCGCAGAGTACGCGACGAACCAGGTCGCGCCGAGCACCCGGCTGCCGCAGACCAGGGCGAGCCACGGGTTCGAGCCCGGAGGGAAGCCCGCCACTCACGCTACCTGTTCAGGCAGGCGGCCTTCGGGTGTGCCAATCGGTCGCGCGCTGGTAGGCGTGCCCGAGACGCAACAGGAGCCCCTCGTCGAACGGCCGCCCGATCAACTGGAAGCCGCACGGCAATCCGTGCGGCTGGAACCCGCAGGGCACCGCGAGCGAAGGCAGGCCCAGGAAGTTCACCGGTCGCATCAGCCGCGTGACCAGCGCCAGCAATTCAGTCATCTTCGCGCCGCCGCCGACGTCGGTTTCCGCGATGGTCGGCGTGGCGAACGCCACCACCGGCGCGTGCACTGCGTCGACTTTCGACATCACCTCCGCCAGCCACGCCTTCAGGGCCGCATCGCGCAGCCGCAGCGCATTGAGGTATTGCGTCGCCGTCACGCCGGCGCCGATCTCCAGCCGGGCGCGCACCTGGTCGGAGTAATCCTGCGGCCGCTCTCGCAGCCAGTTCGAATGCAGCGCCGCGGCTTCGGCCGCGATGATCGCGGTGCCCGCGCGGTTCCACGCGTCCATGTCGGGAATCGCTACCTCCAGAATTTCGCAGCCGAGCGAGCGCAGCACATCGAGGCTCGCCTCAAGCAGTTTCCGGATGCCCGGATCCAGCGCGTCGAGAAAATAGCTGGCCGGAATGCCGATGCGCAGGCCCTTGACGGGGCGCGCGAGCCCCGCGACGTAATCGGGGACCGGCAGCGCGCTCGAAGTCGCATCGGCCGGATCCTGCCCCGCGATTGCCTGCAGCATCAGCGCGCAATCCTCCACCGTGCGCGCAAGCGGCCCCACGGTATCCATCGAGAACGACAGCGGCATCGCTCCGGCGCGGCTCACTCGCCCATAAGTCGGCTTGATGCCCGCCACACCGCAGAAATGCGCCGGCAGCCGGATCGACCCGCCCGTGTCGGAACCGAGCGCGGCGAAATTCGCACGGGCAGCCACCGAGCTTCCCGCGCCGCTCGAGGAACCGCCGGTGATGTAATCCGGGTTCCACGCGTTGCGGCAATGGCCCCAGTGATAGTTGTGGCCCGTCGGGCCGTAGGCGAACTCGGTCATGTTGAGCACGCCGAACTGCACCGCGCCCGCCGCGTCGAGGCGCTTGAGCGCGGTCGCAGTCGCCGGCGCGGGCCGGTCGCGGGTGATTTTCGAGCCGCACGACGAGGCCTCGCCTTCGCGGTAGTACATGTCCTTGTGCGCCATCGGCACGCCGGCGAGCGGACCGGCAGCGCGTCCGCGCGCGATTGCCGCATCGGCCGCGCGCGCCGCGGCGAGCGCGCCTTCCTCGTCGATGCGCACGAAGCAGTTGAGCTTCTCGTGCGCCTTCCTGGCCGCCGGAAGGACGGCCTGCATCGCTTCTGCAGCGGAAGTTTTTCGCGCGCGGATCGCGCGCGCGAGTTCCGCCGCGCTCGATGCGAGCAGATCACTCATCTGGAACCATCCCGCAGCGTCGCCGCGAAGCACGCGGGCTCTACTTCAAAGGCGAGCGCCTGCGTCGCCTTGCGCTCGACCTCGAGTTGCGTGCGCAGCAGTTCTCCGACCCCTGCAGCGCGGGCCGGGTCGAGCGTGACACCCTCGAGCGCGAGCAGATCGGCATAGGTTTGCTTCGGATCGGTGGGCATGGCTGCTCCCTAGGCGAGGGCCGCTTCGCGCTCGAGCGCGACCGCGACAAACCCGGTCTTCGAGGGCACGTCGGGCGCAATGTGCATTACGCGCTTGTCGAGTTCCATGGCGACGCCCGCGACCGATTCGAGACGCAGCTCCGGCGCGAGCGCCGGATCGGGGCTGCGGCAAATCGACAGCAATCCATCGGACTCGTCGCGCAGCACCCGCTGCAGGTCGGCAAGCGAAATGCGGGACGAGGCACGGGCAAGGCCCCAGACCAACATCTCTGCGCGCGCGAGGCGCGGCCGCGTAGACAGGCTCCGGGCGAGCGCGTTCTCGTGGGCCTGCGGTTCCGGGCACAGGAAGTGGTTGGTGTGGCACAGCGTGGTGCCTTGCCCGCGCACCACGTACAGGCCGCGCGGCGAGCACTCCAGGCCCGCGCAATCGCCCGACACATCCGCGCAGTGAACGTTCGACGATGCACCGAACGAAAGCTTGCCGGCGAACTCAATCGCATCCGCGACGCCGCGGCGCCGCAGCAGCGCGCGCAGCAGCACATGCACCGGCACGCCCGGGCGCGTTCCATCGTCCGTGGAGCGCAGGATGTTCAGGCACACGCCAAAGCCGTGCGAGTTCAGCCCGATCTTGGCGAGCATCCCGGCCTCGGTAAGTGTGAGCACCTCGGTGCCGTCATCCTCGCTCGCGCGCAGCAGGATCAACGCGTCGCGCTGCTGGCCCAGCCAGTCCCAGTTCTGCGCGAGCAGCGTGCCACCGGTGGCGCTCGCGCCGCGGGGCACCGCCAGCGCCGTGCACTCGCCCCAGTCCGGCACGCCGGCGCCGCGGTTGCGCTCGGCAAGCGCCTTGGATTGCGGCGCAGGATCTCCCGGATAGCTCGGCGGCAGGATCTCGGTGCGCGCGTTGAGCGCGAGGATCTCACCCACGTGGCGGTCCGCGCCGGCAGCGATGCCTTCGATCTCCTCGAGCAGGGTCGCATCGAACGCGCCGATCACGTCGCGATACGGGGCAGCGCGCGCTTGCGCCTCGCGCCAATCCATCCCGCAGTAGGCGAACAAGCGCGCGTAGGTGGCGATCGACCGTTCCACACGCGCGCTGCCCCGCGTCCCATGCTGACGCCCGCGCTCGAATGCAGATCCGTTTACTTCGATGACAGGAAACATCGCTCAATCTCCGTGGACAGTCAGGTGCACGACATGTCCGCCGGAGCGTTCGTCGCGCTCCAGCTTCAACAGGCCGCGGGCCTCGGCTTCCTCGAGCAACGAACTGAACGAGCGGAAGCCGTAATACGTTTCATTGAAGCCCGGTTTGCGCCGCTTGAGCGCCTGCTTGACCATCGAACCCCATACGCGCTCGTCCTCGCCGCGCTCGCCTTGCAAGGCCTCGATGGTTTCAACGACCAGATCGAGCGCCTCCTGGCGCCGGTCCTGGGTCTTTGCCCCTTCGCCATCCGGCTTGGCCGCCACCGCCGCCTTGGTCGCAGTGCGGGCCGGCTTTTTCGCCGCCGCACGCCCTTTCTTGCGTTCGTCCTCGCGCACCAGATCGTCGTAATAGATGAACTCGTCGCAGGCGGCGGTGAGCAGGTCCGACGTGGAATTCTTCACCCCGATGCCGATCACCAGCTTGTTGTTCTCGCGCAGCTTGCTCACCAGCGGTGAAAAGTCCGAATCGCCGCTGATCACGACGAAGGTATCCACGTGCGACTTGGTGTAGCAGAGATCGAGCGCATCGACCACCATGCGGATATCGGCCGAGTTCTTGCCGGACTGCCGCACGTGCGGGATTTCGATCAGCTCGAAGGCGGCCTCGTGCATCGCCGCCTTGAACTCCTTGTACCGGTCCCAGTCGCAGTAGGCCTTGCGCACCACGATGCTGCCCTTGAGGAGCAGCCGTTCGAGCACCTTGTCTATATCGAACTTCGGATATTTCGACTCGCGCACCCCGAGGGCGATGTTCTCGAAGTCGCAGAACAGCGCCATGTTCTTGATTTCAGGCTGGCCGGGCATGCGTCAGGGTGCTCATGTTCACGGGCATTGTACGTGCTTTTCATCGGCTGCCGTGCGCGGCCGGGCGTTTTTGTCGAGCGTGAAAACCGGGTGCTTCAACGGACCTTGCACGCGGATCGCCGAGTGCAGCGAGAAGAGACCCGGTTTCTTCTGCGTCGGGTCGAGCAGCACGTCGAGCGTTTCGTCGCGCAGATTCATCGTGCCGTTTCCTTCGATGCGCGTCTGCTCGGTGTCGAGCAGGATCGCGCGCGATTTTCCGAGGCCGTTGTTGAAATCGAACGCGATCGCCGCGCAGTGCACGTCGATTGCGCGGTCACCACTGATCGTCAGCCGCAGCATCTTGCCGAGGTTCAGGCCGAGCTTTGCATCGAGCAGGTTCGAAATGCGCCCGCCGACCATGTTCAGTGACATCGATCCAGTACCGTTGCCGACGATCGCCGCGATTGAATTACCGCGGCCGCTCAGCTGGACATTCGCGCTGACCGATCCGGAGCTCACCCCGTTCGACTCGAGCGTCGGCAGCAGCTGCTCGAGCCGTATGCCGCGAAAATCGAGCGCCACCCGCGAGGACGCCGGCTCGCGTTGCGCGTCGAGAGTGATCGCGCCGATTGCGTGGCCGCCCCCCACGCCGAGATCGATCGGCTTCACATTGAGGATCCCGTCATCGAGGTCGGCTGAGAATTTCACGCTTTCCAGCGCAGGCATTGCGGCAGATTTGAGTTTGCGCGCGTTGACGGTTACGTGCGCATCGATCGATTTGATGCGCTCGGCACCCAACGCGCTGCGCGGAAACATGCGTTCGGATCCGGCTTCTTTCGCGGCGGGCCGACCGACCACGCCGAGGTCCGCCAGATCGGCCGATTCGCTGCGCAACGTTGCGCGCAGCATCGGTCGCCCGCTCTCGTTGCCATCTCTGTCGCCGCGGTAACTGAGCTCGCCGGCAATGTCGGTGGCGCCGATTTTCGCCTGCAATTGCTCGACCACGTAGTTGTCGTCCTTCTTACGCAGCCGCGCATCGGCCCGGTAGGGGCGCGAAGCTAAGTGCAGGTCGACGAACGGCTGCAGCTCCAGCAGCGACGGACCGGCGATGCGCAGTTTGGCGTCGATCGCAGACAGCCTGAGCACATCGGCGACCGTCCCATCGGCGTCGACCCTGGTCTTGCCGGAGGTCACATGACCCCGCAACGGAAAGGATCTGCCGGTTTCCTGAATTGTCAGCAAGTCGCTCGTCAGGACTGCCCCTGCGAACGCGGCACCGCGGTACTTGCCGTCGAAATCGATCCTGGTCGACAGATTGGAATCGGGCTGTGCCACCGCCTCGCCGGATTCCGCCGGATTCCATATACCGATAACGTCGAGGGCGATGCCGGGTCGAGCGAAACGGATGCTGGTACGGTGCATCTCGACGGTCAACGCCTTGTATTTGCCCGGTCCGCGATAGTCCGGCTCACGTAGACGCCAGTTCCTGAGACCATCGGGCAGCCATTCCAGGTCCACTTCGGCATCCTTGAGGACAACCTTGGTGACCACTCGCTGTTCGTCCCACAGCGTTTTCAGCGCGAACGTGAAAGACGCTTCGCCTGCGACCGCCAGCGGGCGTTTGGTGTCGGCCCACGGCGCATTCTCGAGGTAAACGCGTCGCAGGCGCACCGTCGGCTCGAAGGAAAATCCCAGCTCCACCTCCAGGTCGCCGATCTTGACCGCGCGCTGCGATTTTTCCGATAGATGACGCTCTAGCGACGGGCGCAACCAGTTCCAGTCGAACACGGCCAGCGTCAGCGCCACGGCGAGCACGACGCCCAGCAGGATTTTGGTTTTGCGGAAGCGGGAGCGGATTCCGGACGGAAGAGCGATCATCCGCTAAAGATAAGCGATAATTCCGCTCGTGCGGTTGAACTTCTTATCCGTCGCCTGGGTCGCGCTGCTGCTGGCGATCCTCGCGTTCCTCGTCGTGTATCCGGTGCTGATGCTGCTGC
This sequence comes from Burkholderiales bacterium, assembly GCA_017880775.1. Lineage (GTDB taxonomy): Bacteria > Pseudomonadota > Gammaproteobacteria > Burkholderiales > SG8-39 > JADGRQ01. Next base: position 99,808 of record JADGRQ010000005.1, read on the forward strand.
TGGGCGCGCTCACCGACACCAACCCGGTGGTCGACGGTTTCGGCGTATTCCGGCTCTCGGTCGAGAACTTCACTACCGTATTGACCAATCCGAACGTCGGCGAGGCGCTCGCCAACACGCTCATCGCCTGCGGCGGCGGCACGGTGGTCGCGGTGGTGATCGGACTTGCATTTTCCTGGATCGTGGTGCGCACCAACACGCCGTGCAAGCGATTCCTCGCGGCGGCGAGCATCCTGCCGCTGTTCGCGCCGCCGCTGGTGGCCGGCGTCGCCTGGGTGATCCTCGGTTCGCCCAAGACCGGGCTCATCAACACGCTCTTCAAGTGGGTGAACCTCGACTGGCGCGTCGACTTCTATACCCTGGGCGGGCTGGTGTTCGTGTTCGGCATCTATTACGCGCCTTACGTGTACATGTTCACCGCCTCGGCGCTGCGCAATATGGATCCGAGCCTCGAGGAGGCCGCCGAGGTTTCCGGCGCCAGCGCGTTCGCCACGCTGTTCTCGGTCACCTTCCCGCTGATCATGCCGGCCATCATCTCCGGCACGCTGCTGTCGTTCATCGTGATGCTCGGCATCTACGGCATTCCGGCGGTGCTCGGTGCGCCGACCAACATCAACGTGCTCACGACCTACATCTTCAAGCTCACCAACTGGTCGCCGCCGCTCTACAACACCGCCGCGGCGGTCGCGATCATCCTGATGGTCGTGACCGGGCTGCTGGTATATCTGCAGCAGAAGGTGCTGACCGGGCGCAGCTACACCACGGTCGCCGGCAAGGCCTTCCGCCCGCGCAGCGTCGATCTCGGACCCTGGCGCTGGCCGGTCCTTGGGCTGGCCGTGCTCTACCTGTGCATCGTCGTCGTGCTGCCGCTGCTCGCGCTGATCGTGGCGGCGTTCCGCAAGTTCATGTTCATCCGCGACGCCGCGAGCCTCGTCGATCTGCGCCAGTATTCGATGGTCCATTTCGACAGCATCTTCGACAATCCGCTCACGCTGCGCTCGATCTACAACGCAGTCGAGGTCGGGCTGATCACGGCCCTGACAGGCGGCATCCTAGCGTTTGCGATCGGCTACACGATCTACCGCACCCGGGCGCCGGGCCGGCGCACGATCGATCTGCTGTCGACCCTGCCGGTCGCGATTCCGGGCCTGGTGATCGGCGTGGCCTACCTGTGGGCGTGGATCGGGCTCCCCGGCGGCCTGTACGGCACGATCTGGATCCTCGCGCTCGCCTTCATCGCCCGCTTCATGCCGGACACGGTCAAGGCGCTTTCGACCTCGTTCCTGCAGATCCACCGCGAGCTGGAGGAAGCGGCGTGGCTCTGCGGCAAGGGCATGCTCGGCACCATCCGCACCATCATGCTGCCGCTCGCGAGCCCCGGGGTGATTGCCGCCATGACCCTTCTGTTCGTGCTGTCGATCCGCGAGCTCGGCTCCTCGCTGTTTCTCTACACCAGCAACACCATGGTAATGTCGGTGTTGCTTCTCGACTATTACGAAGGCGGCAATATCGGCAAGACCGCCGCGTTCAGCCTGGTGCAGACGGTGCTCCTTGGCGTGCTGATCGGCTTCGCCAATTGGCTCTCCAGAGGGGCGTCGCAGGCCAGCGTTGGGCGCACAGGGTGAATCGAAGACAACTGGAGGAATGCCAATGTTCACAAAGTTAGCTGTCATCGGCGGGCTCGCCGCGCTGGTCGCGGTGGGCGCGTCACCGGCGTTCGCGCAAAAGGAGTTCGGCTCGCCCGAGCTGATCGCCGCCGCGAAGAAGGAGGGGAAGCTGGTCTATTACACGGCGAACTTCGCCGAGGTGGAGCAGGAGGTCATCAAGGCCTTCAACAAGCGCTTCCCCGAGGTCAAGGTCGAGATGGTTCGCGCGCCGGGCGGGCAGCTCATCACCCGCGTGAAAACCGAGGCTGCGGCCGGCAAGCTCTCCGCCGACGTGATCGATCATTCCGACCGCGCCCTCATGATCGGGCTCGTGGATCTTTTCCAGGACTACGCACCCCCGAACGGCGCCGACTACCGGCCGGACGCGCTAATTTCGCCCAAACTGTGGCCGCGCGCCACGATTGTCTGGTCGATCGCCTACAACACCGAACTGGTGAAGAATCCGCCCAGGAGCTGGATGGATCTGACCAAGCCCGAATACGGCAACAAGCAGATCGGTCAGGTGTTCGCGGCGTCGGGCGGCACGACCTGGACTCGGATCATGTTCGAGCGGCAGGTGCTGGGCGAGGATTACTGGAAGAAGCAGGCGGCGACGAACCCGGTGCTATATCCCTCGGGAGCGCCGACGTCCGATTCGCTGGTCCGCGGGGAAATCTCGATCGCGCCGCTGCTCTACAACATCGTCTACACCAAGAAAAAGGCCGGCGCGCCGATTCAGATCTTCTTCCCGCCGGAGGGTGCACCGGTCAATCCGTACGCGAGCGGCATCCCGAAGACCGCAACGCACCCGAACGCGGCGAAGCTGTTCCTCAACTGGAACCTCTCGGTGGAGGGCCAGACCTTCATGATCAAGGAACTGGGCAACCTTACGTCGCTCAAGACGGTGCCGGTCTATCCCGAAGGGTTCGATCCCAAGGTGGTCAAGGTGTGGCTGCCGAAATTCGAGGATTACGTAAAGCTGCACTCCGCCTGGGTCGAGGAGTGGAACAAGACCTACAACTACCGCCAGTGACCGGCGGCGGATGACAGGCAAGATACCGGCGACGCTCGACGTCGCCGGGCTGCGCAAGCAGTTCTCGGTCGGCCGGCCCGCGATCGATGGCGTGAGTTTCGCCGTGCCCCCCGGCGAGATCGTGGTCCTGCTCGGACCGTCGGGCTGCGGCAAGACCACCACGCTGCGCTGCGTCGCCGGGCTCGAGTATCCGACCGAAGGAACGATCAGCATCGCCGGCCGGATCGTATCGTCGCCCGCGCAAGGTATTCTCGTGCCGCCGCGGCTGCGCGACCTCGGCATGGTGTTTCAGTCCTACGCGGTGTGGCCGCACATGACGGTGCGGCAAAACGTGGTCTACCCGCTGAAGCACCGCAAGACCGGGCGCGCCGAAGCTCTGCGCAAGGTCGACGAGGTGCTGGCGCTGGTCGGCCTGTCGGAATACGCCGAGCGGCCGGTGGTCGCGCTCTCGGGCGGCCAGATGCAGCGCGTCGCGCTCGCGCGCAGCATCGTCTACCGACCGCAGCTTCTGCTGCTCGACGAACCGTTGTCCAATCTCGATGCGAAGCTGCGGCTGCGGCTGCGCGACGATTTGCGCCGGATCCTCAAACAGACCGGCATGACGGCGCTCTACGTCACCCACGACCAGGCCGAGGCCGTGGTGATCGGCGACCGCATCGGCGTGATGCGCGACGGCAAGCTGCTGCAGATGGGGTCGCCGGACGAGATCTATAACCGGCCGGCCGATCTGTTCGTCGCCAATTTCACCGGCGCCACCAACGAGCTCACCGGCACGCTGGTGGAGCGCAACGGCGCGTTCGGCGTGGTCGATCTCGGCAACGGGCAGCGCGCCGAAGCGGCGCTCATCCACGCACTCGGGCCGGGTGAAAAGGTGCGCATCGCGCTGCGGCCGGAGAACATCGCCATCGGAAAGCACGACGGTTCCAATTCATTTCACGCCCGCATCCTCGATCGCCGCTATCAGGGCACGCAGACCATTTATGATATCGACCTGTTCGGCCGCCGCCTGGAAGTGCTCGAGCTCGGGACGGCGGCGCGCCACGAGGTCGGCGTCGATGCGCCGGTATCGCTGCCGCGCACGATCTGCTGGGCCTACCGCGACGAAGGTCCCCTGACCAACCAATAGCCAACCCATAGGACGAGACTGCCATGTACCCAAACACCTTGCTTTTCATCGACGGCGCCTGGTGCGCGGCCGCCTCCGGCCGCACGCTGCCCGTCATGAACCCGGCCACCGGCAAGCAGATCGGCACGCTCGCCCACGCCGAGCGCCCCGACCTCGACCGCGCGCTCGAAGCCGCGAAGAAGGGCTTCGCGGTCTGGCGCAAGGTCTCGGCCTTCGATCGCTCGAAGATCATGCGCAAGGCGGCCAACCTGATGCGCGAGCGGGCCGACACGATCGCGCCGCTATTGACCATGGAGCAAGGCAAGACGCTCGCCGAAGCCAAGGGCGAAATCCTCGCCGGCGCCGACGTGATCGACTGGTTCGCCGAAGAGGCGCGCCGCACCTACGGACGGGTGATCCCGGCGCGCGCGGAAGGCGTCTACCAGCTGGTGATCAAGGAGCCCGTGGGGCCGGTGGCGGCGTTCACGCCGTGGAATTTCCCGATCAACCAGGCGGTGAGGAAACTCTCCGCGGCGCTGGCGGCGGGCTGCTCGATCATCGTCAAGGCGCCCGAGGAGACCCCGGCCTCCCCCGCCGAACTGGTCCGTGCCTACGCCGACGCCGGCGTTCCCGCAGGCGTGGTCAACCTGGTCTACGGCGTCCCGGCCGAGATTTCGAGCTACCTGATTCCGCACCCGGTGATCCGCAAGATCTCGTTCACCGGTTCCACCGTCGTCGGCAAGCAGCTCGCCGCGCTCGCCGGCCAGCACATGAAGCGCGTCACCATGGAACTCGGCGGGCACGCGCCGGTGATCATCTTCGACGACGCCGACGTCGATGTCGCCGCCAGGACCATGGCCTTCAGCAAATACCGCAACGCCGGACAGGTGTGCGTTTCGCCGACCCGATTTCTGGTGCAGGAAGGGATCTACAACAGCTTCGTCGACAAGTTCGTCGAGGCGACCAAGACCCTCAAGGTCGGCAACGGCCTCGAGGCCAGTTCGACCATGGGCGCGCTCGCCAACCCGCGCCGCTCGCGCGCGATGGAAGTGAACGTCGAGGACGCGCAAAAGCACGGCGGCAAAGTGCGCACCGGCGGCCACCGCATCGGCAACGAAGGCAATTTCTTCGAGCCGACCGTCATCACCGAGCTGCCCAACGACGCCAAGGCGATGAACGAGGAGCCCTTCGGCCCGATGGCCGTGATCAACCCGTTCAAGAGCTTCGATGACGCGGTGAAGGAAGCCAACCGCCTGCCCTTCGGGCTCGCGGCCTACGCGTGGACCCGCTCGGCCAAAACCGCCAATGCGATCGCCTCATCCGTCGAGACCGGCATGATCACCATCAACCACCTCGGCCTGGCGTTGCCCGAGGTGCCGTTCGGCGGGGTCAAGGATTCAGGCTACGGCTCGGAGGGCGGCAGCGAGGCGATCGAGGCCTACCTGAATCCGAAGTTCGTTTCGCAGGCGGGGTTATGAATCCAGCGTCTTGAGAACTGCCTTGCCGAAGGCGGCGAGATCGCGTGTGCCGGTGCGTATGACCTGCATCACGATCTTCCAGTCCACCTCGGTGTATTCGTGCACCAGGACATTGCGAAATCCCGCCGCGCGCTGAAGCCGTTCGGCGAGACTGCGCTCCAGCAGCCCGCGCTTCGCGAGCTCCCCGAACGCTTCTCCCGCCGTCGTGGGAACCCCGCCGTGTGCGCCGCATACGTGGAATGCAACATCGATGCAGGTCTGGATGGCGACCTCCAGATTGCGTGCAAGGATGTCCTGCAGGTCCTCATCGGCGGCAAGCGCCTTGACCGAGGGCGGTCGCCTGGCTTCGATGCGGCGCAACCTGCGCGACAGTTCGCGCAACCGCGCGTCGATAACGGCCGAGTCTGCCGGGGCCGTCACGCGAACAGCCCTGCCCGGGCGGCGCGCGCCGCGATTGCGGCGCTGATCCGGTCATCCTCCGAGCGCTGCACCCTGGTGATCATGCGCTGGCGGGCGGCCACACGCTCGCAGAGAATTTCGGCCCCGCCCAGCGCGCGCGCGAGGATCAGTCCGCCGGCCGAATCCAGGTCGACCAGGTCGACGCTGCGACCCGCGACGTCCGCGACGATGCCGATCACCGCCATGCGCAGGTCGGAACTCATCGGCTTGCCGAAACTGACTGCGACGTCGATGTCGCTGTCCACGCGCGCCTCGCCCCGGGCCACCGATCCGAATACCGTGGCATAGACCGCACCGGCCACCCGCAGGCGGCTCGCGAGGCGTTCCTCCATGCTTTGGGGCTGCGCCGCGAAATCCTTGGGGGCGACGACGTACGCGACGATGCGTCCGTGGCGTTCGATTGCGACCGGGGCGTGCGTGCATGCTTCGAGCAACTGGCCGAAGCGGTTCTTGGCGGCGGTGGCGTCGAACATTTTCATGGATCAATTTTAGCTAAATTAGCTAAAACCGTCCAGATTGCTGCCAAAAAGAAAACCCGGCTCGTTCCCCTCGAGCACGCGCAAGGGGGAAACGGCGGGGTGTGCGGCGGTCAGCCTGCCGAGCGCATGCCGTGATGCGGGAATCCGCCGCGATGGCCGCGCGGAGCGAGCACCTCGTCGGCGACGGCCTTCTGTTCGGGCGACAGCGCGGCATAGAGCGGCTTCTGCACCGAAAGCTGTTCGTTCAGCCGCGCGATCGCAGCGGCGTGGCGTTGTTGCTGACGCTCCATCCTGTCGATGACCGTCGGCTTCTCGCGCGGGCTACGCTCCATCATGTGCGCGTGCCGGGCCTTCATCTGCTTGTCCTGCCCGGCGGCCTGCATGCGCGCCACATCGGCAAACGCGTTCCACTGCGCCTGCTGCGCATCGGTGATCTTCAATGCCGTCTTCACGTAGGCAAGCCGCGCTTCGACCCGCTCGCTGGGCAGGCTGAACGCACGTTTCTCGTGATGATGCCGGGCGTCCGCGTCCATATGGGTCTGGGCCGTACCCGGGGCGGGGGGAGTGGCCGTCTGGGCCGTTGCCAGCGAGAGGGACGCAGCCGTGAAGCCGATGGAAACCAGGGTGCTCGCAATTAGCTTGTTCACGTTGAACCTCCAGAATGTGGTTGGTCAGTCTATCCCCGGGACGCCGAGGTGGACATGGATACAGACCCTGCCCGGGCGTCTCCCGTTCCGCGCTCCGGTGTAACAGTTTGTATTGCGCGGAGCGGGTTAACGCACGACTGCGAGAAAGGTTACACCGCCTTCCCGGGTGCGCCGCCGCCGCGGCGCGGGCGGGCCGCCCGCATCGCGCTCATCCCAGCGCCAGCGCCATCACGCCGAAGGCGATGCAGGCCGCGCCGGCGATGCGCAGTCCGCGATCGCCCTCGCCCAGCAGGTGACCGCCGATCAGCGCGGCAAACAGCATCGACACTTCGCGCGCCGGGGCCACGTGCGACAGCGGCGCCACCTGCATTGCGTAGAGCACCAGCACGTAGCCGACCGGGCTGATGGTCGCCACCACCAGCGCGTACTTCCATTGCCGGCGCCAGAGAACGGCCGCAGCCGCGCGGTCGCGCAGCACGGAAGGCAGCAGCAGCGGCAGGCGCACGAAATTTCCGAAGTAGTCGATCAGAATCGGTGACATCAGCAGCAGCTTGACCGCATATCCATCCACCACCGTATAGCCGGCGATGAACACACCGGTCAGCAGGCCGTAGGCCATGCCCTTGTGCACCATCGCTTTCTTTGCCGAGTTCTGCGCGACGCGAAACAAGGCCGGGCCGCCGGCGATCATAAACACCCCTGCGACCACGGCGATGACGCCCAGCACCCCGAATCCAGTGATGCGTTCACCCAGCAGGAGGATCGCCACCACCGACGACAGCAAAGGTCCCGAGCCGCGCGCCATCGGATACACCACCGTCAGGTCCGCTTTGCGATAGCCGCGCAGCAGGATGACGTAGTAGAGCACGTGCAGCACGCCGCTGACGAAAATGAAAACCCATTCGGTAGCGCCCCACGCGGGCACGATGTTCCACCCCACCCAGATCCCGACGGGCGCCCAGACGAGCATCATCAGCAGGCTGCTGAACGCGGCAAAGCGCGCATCGCCGCCGGCCTTCTTGGCGGCGATGTTCCAGATCGCGTGGATGAGGCCCGCGAGGATGACGAGCGCGAGCGCCGAGGCAGGCACCGGTCGATTTTAACGTCCGGCCCGTTCTGCTCGTAGAATCGGCTGCATGAAATTCCTCCGTTTCGCTGCGTTGGTCGCCGTCCTCGCGCCTGGCGCGGCGACATCGCAGGCCGCCGATTTCCCCGAACGCCCGTTGCAGATCGTCACGCCGTATGCGGCTGGCGGCGGGCTCGATACCATCACGCGCACGCTCGCGCTGCGCCTGACTGCGCTCTGGGGCCAGCAAGTCATCGTCGACAACCGTCCGGGCGCGGGCAGCACCATAGGCACCGCATTTGCCGCGAAAGCGCGGCCCGACGGCTACACGCTGCTGGTAGGCTCGACGCCCCTCGGGATCGCTCCGGTGGTCTATCCCAATCTCGCCTACGATGCGCGGCGCGACTTTGCGCCCATCAGCTTGATCGGCACCACGCCTGAAGTGCTGGTGGTCAACCCGGGCCTCGGTGCAGGCACGACGGCCGAGCTGGTCGCGCTCGCCAGACCGGGTGCGCGCACGCTGAGTTTCGGCTCGGCCGGTTCCGGCACCCTCGCCCACCTGGCCGCAGAAGCGTTCAATCGCCGGGCAGGTCTTGGCGGAACACATATTCCGTACAAGGGCAGCAATCCCGCGCTGGTGGACCTGATCGGCGGGCAGATTGACTGGGTCTTCGATACGCCGACGGCGGTCCTGCCGCATGTGCGATCCGGCAAGCTGCGCGCGCTGGCCGTCGCTGCCGCCCAGCGCTCGCCGCAACTGCCGAATGTGCCGACGCTCGGCGAGGCGGGCTACCCGGAGCTCGACTTTCGCATCTGGATGGCCCTGCTCGCTCCGGCGGGAACGCCGGACGCTGTCCTGCGCCGCATCGAGAGCGGCATCGCCGAAATCATGCGCGACTCCGCCCTGCGCGCCAGCCTGACCACGCAGGGTTGGGACATCATCGGCAGCAGCTCGCGCGAATTCGCCGCGTTTCTGGAACTCGAACTGGCCAAGCTCGCTGCGGCCGCCCGGGCAGCCGGCGTCAAAGCGGACTAGACAGCAGCCGTCCGTAGCCCTTGATGGGCGCGCGCACGCCCGCGATGCGCAACGCGTTCCACATCATCGCCGAGGCGCTCGACAAAGCCGGTTTGCCCAGGTCGCGTTCCAGCATTTCGAGCACCGGCAGTGTCGGCATGCCCAGGCCGCTCAGGAACACGCCTTGCGCCTCGGGCACGTCCACCCGCCGGGCGAGCTGGTAGGCCCGTTCCGGCGTCTCATCGTAGATGTTGACGACCTCGTCGAGGTTGCCGAAGGCGGGAACCGCGATCCCGTGCGCCTCGAGATGCGCTTTGCTCTTGCGCGTGGCTTCGTCGCCGTAGGGCGTGCCCAGCGCGACCCGCTGCACGCCGAGGTGCGCGAGCGCCTCGAGCACGCTGCCAAAGGCAGTGATGAAGCGTGTGCCGCTTGATCGCTCCAGGCGCGCAACCAGCGCTGCCTCGCCTTCCTTGCCCAGCGTATAGCTCGACGCCGTGTGCGCCAGCACGATCGCGTCGGGCTTCACCATCGCCAGCAGCGCGACGTTTTCGTCCAGGTGCGCGATCTGGGTCCGATTGCGCTCTTCCTGGCCCTCGTGCGAACCCACCGCGCCATGCGCGACCATGCGCGTGAAATGCACGGTCACGCCGGGCGGCACCAGCTGCATCATCTCGGGTTCCACCGTCGGGTTTCCGGGCGGAACCAGGAAACCGATGCGTATTTTTCGTGCCGTCATCCGAGTTCTTCGGCCAGGGCTTTCTTCACCGTGGGACGCACGGACATCCGGGTCCTGTGATCGCGAATTTTCGGCAGGCGCGCGAGATCCACTCCGTCGGCTTCCAGCCACTGTGCGAGCGTGAACAGATACGGATCGCAGATCGTGTAGGTCTCCCCCATCACCCAGGGGCCTTCGAACATCGTGCGCTCGATCAGGCCGAAACACTCAGAGACCGATGCTGGTACCTTCTTCTTCATCGCTTCGATCGCGGCAGAATCGTCGACCCAGCGGTAGCCGCGCATGCGGTGCGCGTGGGCGACGTGGACGGTGGAACACAGGTAGCTGTTGAAGGCCTGGACGCGGGCGAAAGCGAAGGGATCCGACAGCGGCGCAAGCTTCGCCCTCGGGAAACTCTGCGCGATGAAGGCAAGGATCGCAGGCGTTTCGGTCAGCACTCCGTCGCCGGTGTCCAGGGACGGCACCCGCGCCTTGGGATTGATCGCCAGATATTCCGGCTTGCGCTGGTCGTCGCTGGAGAAGCTCAGCCGGACGGTTTCGTACTGCGCACCCGCCTCCTCCAGCGCGATATGCGAGGCGAGCGCACAGGTGTTGGCGGCGTAGAACAATTTGAGCATTGCACTCCTACTCTGACCTTCCGCCTCAAGCCTGGGCGCCCGGCAGGAAGTCGTCGAGCGGGACGCCGAAGCTGTTGAGCGCCCAGGAAACGAGGTTGTACTGCCCGATGGTGAACACCACGTCGATCATCTGCTCGGTCGAATAGTTCGCCTGCAGCACCGCCCAGGTCCGATCGGAGACCACGGAACTCTCGAACAGGTCGTCCGCCGCCTGCAGCAGCGCGGCCTCGTGCGCGTTCCAGCCCGACCCGGGTCCCTGTTTGACGCGCTCGATCTCCGCTTCGGTGATGCCGCCACGCTTGGCGATCTCGACGTGCTGCGCCCATTCGTACTCGGACTGGTTCAGCCAGCCGATGCGCAGGATCAGCAGCTCGCGCGCGCGCAACGGCAGGGTCTGCTTCTGCAGCACGTGGCCGGCAAACACGGTCCAGCGCTTGACCAGCTTCGGGTGGTTCATCAGCACCCGGAAGATGTTGAGGTCACGGCCGCCGATCCGGTTCTTCGCCGCGGTGTCGGCGTCGTCGCCGGTCAATTGCGCGAGGTCGCGCAGCGCAATGCGCTGCTTTCGCCTGATCACCCGGGATTCAGCGCCGCTGCTTGACCACGCGCAGGTAGGCCCAGTCGTGGAAGTTGATCGTGCCTTGGGTGGTCTTGGCGGTGAAATTGGGGGCTGTATCGTTGATTCGCAGGGACATGGCCGCTCCTGGGAAAGTGTAAATTCATGCTGGGGAGGTTTCAGCCCAAGTATTCCGCCTCTCGGGTATTCTAGCTCTCGGGACGGATGTGCGCCAACGCACAGACAGTGTCCCGCGGTTCCGGACAATGGATGTCCGCCATCGATCCAAGCCTTGAAAAGGAGAGCATCATGTTATTTCTTACTACGACTATCCGTATTGTCGCCGTTAGCAGTTTGCTGTGCGCCACCGTGGCAATCGCCGCCGATCCGTCCGATGCTCGCGCGCGCTACCAGAGCGACCGCGCTGCATGCATGAGCGGCGAGTCGAACCAGGACCGCAAGACCTGCCTGCGTGAAGCCGGCGCCGCGCTGCAGGAGGCGCGGCGCGGAGGCCTCGACGACCGCCAGGCCCAGTACGAACGAAACCTGGTCGATCGCTGCGAACGGCTGCCGGCGGAGGATCGCCAGTATTGCATCCGGCGAATGAACGGCGAAGGCCGTGTGGAAGGCAGCGTCGCGGGCGGCGGCATCTACCGGGAACTCACGGTGACGGTGCCCGCGCGCTGACCGAGCCGGCGTCAGTTGATCTTCGCGCCGGAATCCTTCACCACCTTCGCCCAGCGCACCATCTCGCTTTTCACGTGCGCGTCGAGCTGCGCGGGCGTTGAGCCGATGATCTGGTAACCCACCGCCTCGATCGCTTTCTTCGCCTCGGGCACGGCCATCGCCTTGATGAATTCGGCGTTCAGCTTCTGCACGATCGCGGGCGGCGTGTTGGCCGCGGCGAAAATTCCGTACCAGGCGGAGATGTCGAATCCGGGCACGCCGGATTCCTGAATCGTCGGCACGTTGGGCAGCACGTGCGAGCGCTTGGCGGTGGAGACCCCGATCGCGCGGAACCGGCCGCCCTGGATCTGCGCGAGCGATGAGGACAGGCTGTCGAACATCAGGTCGACTTCGCGGCCCATCAGGCCCGCGACCGCCGGCCCGCTGCCCTTGTAGGGCACGTGCGTGAGGTCGATGCCGACCACCGTCTTGAAGTACTCGACCGCGAGGTGGCTGGTGTTTCCCGCGCCGGCGGAGCCGTAGTTGAGCTTGCCCGGATTCGCTTTCGCGGCTTTGATCAGGTCCTGGATGGTCTGGATCTGCGCCTGCGAGTTCACCACCACCACCAGCGGCAAAGTCGCCGCGAGCGTGATGGAGGAGAAATCCTTGACGGTGTCATACGGAAGATTCGGCATCAGCGACGCGTTGATCGCGTGCGCGGTGAGCAGCATGATGATCGTGTACCCGTCCGGGGCTGATTTGGCGACGACATCGGCGCCGATGGTCGAGCCGGCGCCCGGCTTGTAGTCGATGAGCACCGGTTGGCCGAGGCTCTTGGTCATCTCGTTCGCGATCGGGCGCGCGAGGATCTCCGAGCTGCCGCCCGGCGGGTACGGCATGATGAAGCGGATGGGTTTGGTGGGGTAATTCTGTGCGTACGCACCGTTCACCAGCAGTACGCTCGCGGCCAACGCGAGGGCGGGGAATAACTTTCGGAAATTGAACCAATGTGCGGCGTGCGCATAAAACACTGTTCGGCTCTCCCAATGAGACACGCAGGCGGCGGTTTTCATTCGCGAATGGCGGGCCAAACGGCGCCGGCGGCCAAGCCGAGAATGTAGATCCAGCCGAACAGGCGGTTGTGCACGAGGCAGGCGCGGTGATACCAGAGCGGCCACCCGACGTAGCCCTCCGGCGGCGCGGCTGGGCGCGGCCGGATCATGACCGACAATGCACGCACACCGCGGGGAAGTGCGACGAAAATGACTGCGGCGAAAAGCGTGAGTCGCCCGAGCGCGATCAGCGCTGCTGCCACGATGTACATAAGAACGACTGTCGCGATGTTCAGCCTCAGCGCGGTCCGCTCGCCGAGCAAGACCGGCAGAGTCCGGATGCCCTTGGCGGAGTCGAAGTCGATCTGGTCGATGTGCTTGCCGATCAGGATCGACATCACGCCAAGCCCATAGGGTATCGACACGTAGAACGCATCGGCGGACACGTGGCCCGTAAACATGGCGTAGCCGCCGCCCACCATGAGCGGCCCCCACACCAGCAATACCGCGAGCTCGCCCAGCCCGATACACTTCAGCGGGATTGGGGCGGCGTCGTAAAGAAACAGCAGTGCGATTCCGGCCGCGGCGAACGCCACCGCGATCCACCCGCGTTCGACGATGAAGAACGCCGTGATGCCGATGCCGATCGCGCACAGAATCGCAAGTCCGGTCATGAGAACCCGTGTGTCCAGCACGCCGCTTGCGAGCGGGTGAACCGTGTAACGCATGCGTGGTGAATCCGGCGTGTCGTGCCCACGCTTGTAGCCGAAGTAGTCGTTGCTGAGATTGCTGATCATGTGCGCGACTACGAACCCGATCAACACCAGGAGGAACACGAGCCAGTTGAATTGCCTGTCGGTGACGGCCAGCAGCCCGGCGATAATCGCGGCCTGCGCTGAAATCACCAGGATGACGCTGCGGGCGGCGTAAAGAAACTTCGAGACTGAGTCGAGCCGCTGGACCTCTTCGACGCCCGGACGATAAAAGCCTACGAAGGCCCCCAGCCACAACGTCGGCTTCGATCGGCTTGCTGCCGGTATCTTGTCCATCAGGCCAACGGACGCCATCTGAGCTGCTTGCAAATCAGGTCCAGCGGCAGAGAACCGGGCGTTCGCCGTGGCGCGACCATCAACGCGAATCCCGAGCAGCCCGCTCCTTGACGGCAATCAACCGGACAATCGGCACCGGCTTTCCACCGCTCTTTTCCCAATCGGCAGGCGCGACCGTGTCCTCGTAATACAGCACCCGCAAGCGGCCGAAGACTTTCGGCAGCTCGTTGCTGTAATGGCCGTAGCGCTCCCCTTGCAGGTTGTCCCGGTTGATGTCCCGATGAATTGCTTCGATCACCAGGATTCCGCCCGGCTTGAGCGAGTCGACGATTTTCTTCGCGTTGCGCGTGACGTACTGGTGCATGTACATCCCCACCACCAGATCCCAGCGCTGCTTGCCGTAGTCGAACTTGTCGACGTCGCCCACCGAGGCCTCCAGCTTCAGCCCTCGCTTCTGGGCGGTCTCCCGCGCCTGCCTGACGGCGACCTCGGAGATGTCGAACCCGGTCACCTCCCATCCGAGCGCCGCGAGGAAAAGGGCGTTGCGCCCCTGTCCCATGCCGATGTCGAGCGCCTTGCCCGGTTGTTTCCCCTTGACGGTCTCCGCGAGGAACTTGTTGAACTGGTATTCGCGTCCCTCCCGCTGGGCGTACAACTCGTTCCACACTTCCTGAGCAGACCGGCGCGGCTCCTGTGCCTGGGCCAGGCCAGAGAGACACAGCGCGACGATGATGATTGTCCTGTACATGGTGTGCTCCCCTTCCATCTGGAGCGGCGATTCTACCCTTGGGCAGGAGCGCCACTCAATGCCATACTCTCGCGCGATGCTGTTTCCCACCACGCTGGTCGGCAGTTATCCGCAACCGGATTGGCTCATCGACCGCACGAAGCTCGCCGGCCGCTTTCCGCCGCGCGTGCGCGCGCGCGAGCTGTGGCGCATCCCCGAGCCGTTCCTCGCCGAGGCCCAGGACGACGCGACGCTGGTCGCGATCCGGGCGCAGGAAGAAGCCGGGCTCGACATCATCACCGATGGCGAGATCCGGCGCGAGAGCTACTCCAACCGCTTCGCCACTGCGCTCGAAGGTGTCGACACCGACAACCCGGGCATTGCGCTCGACCGCTCGGGTCATCCGAATCCCGTGCCGCGCATCGTCGGCCGCATCCGACGCCGGCATCCCGTAGAGGTGGAAGACCTGAAGTTCCTCAGGCGCCATACCACGCGGCAGGTGAAGATCACCGTGCCCGGCCCGTTCACCATGAGCCAGCAGGCGCAGAACGACTTCTACCCATCCGCGGAACAAGCGGCGATGGATTACGCGGTCGCGGTGAACGAGGAAATCCGCGAGCTGTTCGCCGCGGGCGCGGACGTGGTGCAGATCGACGAGCCGTACATGCAGGCGCGGCCGGAAAAGGCGCGGGAGTACGGGTTGGCTGCTTTGAACCGCGCGCTCGACGGGATTACCGGGACGACCGCGGTGCACATCTGTTTCGGCTACGCCGCCATCATCCATGCGCGGCCTTCGGGTTACTCGTTCCTGCCGGAACTCGCGGGGTGTTTGTGTAAGCAGATATCGATCGAGACCGCGCAATCGAAGCTCGACTGCTCCGTGTTCGAGAAGCTCGGCGGGAAACAGATCATGGTCGGGTGCATCGATTTGCAGGACATGACCGTCGAGACGCCGGAACAGATCGCTGCGCGGATACGCAGCGCGCTGCGCTACGTGAAGCCGGAGGACGTGATCCTCGCGCCGGATTGCGGGATGAAGTATCTGCCGCGCGATGTGGCGGATGGGAAGTTGCGGGCGATGGTGGAGGCGGCGCGGGTGTTGAGGGGGGAGTATCCGGAGACGAGCGGCTAGGCCCCGCGCGGTCCCGGTGCGACAAATTCTCCCGGAGTGACGATCGCGATACCGCGGAACGGGTGCAGGTCGCGCAAGTGCGAATCGCCGCTGACAATGAGTTGCGCGTTCCCGTCGATCGCCAGTTCGAGAAACTTGTTGTCTTTCGGGTCACTGCACTCGGTCACTCGGGTCTGCACACCGATCACCTCGGACACCTGCGCCAGCACAAAGAGGAAGCGCGATCGCCTTTCCTCGTCGAGGTAGTGGACAAACTTGGGTCGCATGATCACGTCGACAAGCTCGGCCAAAGTGGCCTCGGACTGGATCAGCTGAAAATCTTCCAAAACCCGGTCCAGCGCACGGGCCGACGCCGACTGCGGGAGCAAGGCCGCGCTGATGAGCACGTTCGTATCGACAACGATACGCGCCGGCTTACCTGTTGGCATGCACGAGCGCGGTGACCTCGGCCTCGGTCAAGCCGTTTTGCGCGGCCTGGTTACCGGCATTCGCGGAAAACTCGCGCAATGCCTCGGCAGCCGCCTTGCCGCTGAGCGGGCTCAGTTCCCGAACTACTTTCATGAATTGCAGGAACGCCGAACGGGTATCCCCGCCTGGGGAAATCACGATGGACACCGGCCGTCCGCGGCGCGTAATCAGCACCGGCTCGCGTTGCGAAGCGTCGATGAGCTCACCGAAGCGATTTTGGGCTTCCAGAGATGTCATTGTTTTCATTGCGGTTCCTGATTGAGTGGTCTTGTCCGGCGCCAGTTTAAGCAGCCATTATACCTGTTACAGAGGTAATGGCGAACAAGAACACTCCTAAATGGCAGCGTTTATTCGAAGTAGGCCAGAGGGAGCTCGCGCCGATGGGGCCCAGCTCGTCGACAAATTCCGTGCGCATCCAGAAAATCAACGTCGATGCGAAATCCTCATTGAGAAAACAAATCTGTACCTGGTGGTCCGTTCCCACGTGCGTACGCGGGTATTTGAAAGTTATAGCCTAACCACTTCTCCATTACCTGTTTCGCATGGACTGGTGCCATTGAGCGTTCACGCCAACTAACTAGTAACTCTGCGAGTTCCTCGCCAGGGCCAACGCCATCGATACAGCACTCCAAAAGGTACGTTAACAAGCCCTCCACGCTCATGACGTCGATTTCACGCAGATGTTCAACGCTGGGGTTTGTGAAATTTAGATTGGACATACCACACGCCTTTCCAGCGCTCCGTTTCACTGGGATATGGCGCCTCTCCTTCAAAATATCCGTCTCGTCCACCATCGGCGCCTGGACCAAACCCGCTACTGCCTAATCCGAGCGTCTTCAGGGCTAAAAAGTTAACTATATTCTCGAACGGCTCGGGGCCTAGTTTTGATAAGTCGTAGCTATCGGCCATGATGTGTAAATCCCTAGAAATTACACCTTAAGCAGGTCAAGAACGGCGGGCGTTAGCAGCAACTGTATGCTGTTGCAAACTCGCTTGAGAGATACTTTGCACGAGTGCCTATCCCCCCCGCGCCCTCTCCCTCAAAACAAACTTCTGAATCTTCCCCGTCGCCGTCGTCGGAATCACCCCGAACACGACCTTCTTCGGCACCTTGAACCGCGCCAGGTTGCTCCGGCACCACGCAATATATTCAGCCTCCGTAGCCTCCGCCCCTGGCTTCAACTGCACGAACGCGCAAGGCGTCTCCCCCCATTTCTCATCCGGCCTCGACACCACCGCGGCGAGCAACGTGGAAGGATGCTTGTACAACGCGATCTCCACCTCCACCGAAGAAATGTTCTCCCCGCCGGAAATGATGATGTCCTTCTTCCGGTCCTTGATCTCGATGTAATTCGACGTACGCCACACCGCGAGGTCCCCAGTATGCATCCAGCCGCCGCGGAAGGTCTCCGCAGTCGCCTTCTCATCCTTCAGATACCCGAGCATCACGGTGTTGCCCTGGATCAGGATCTCGCCCATGGTCTGCCCGTCCTGCGGCACCGGCTTGCAGGTCTCCGGATCGCCGACGATGTGCCCCTCCACCACCTGGTAGCGAACGCCCTGCTGCGCCATCTGCACCGCCCGATCCGCCATCGACAGGGACGCCCACTCCTCCTGCGGCTCGCATGACGTCGAAGGCCCCTGCAGCTCGGTCATGCCGTAGATGTGCAGCACCTGGAAGCCCAGCTTCTCCATCGCCTGGATCACTTTCGCAGGCGGCGGCGAACCGCCGGTCATGATGTGCACCGGATGCGGAAACTTCCGCCGCTGCTCCTCGGGCGCCGAGATCAGCATCGACAGCACCGTAGGCGCGCCGCACATGTGCGTGACGCCGTGCTCTACGATCATCGGGAAGATCAGCGCCGGGTCGACCGCGCGCAGGCACACGTGCGTGCCGCACATCGCGACCACCGACCACGGGTAGCACCAGCCGTTGCAGTGAAACAGCGGCAGCGTCCACAGGTAGACGGGTTTCGCCGGCATCGGCCAGGCGGTGATGTTCCCCATCGCTTCGAGGAAGGTGCCGCGATGGTGGTACACCACGCCTTTCGGCCGCCCGGTCGTGCCCGAGGTGTAATTCAACGCGATCGGGTCGCATTCGTCCGCCGGCAATTTCCACTCGAACTTCGGATCGCCGGTTTTAAGCAACGCTTCGTATTCGATCTCGCCCAAGCGCTCGCCCGGCCCGGTATAGAGCGGATCGTCGACGTCGATGACGAGGAGCTTGCGCTTGAGTTGCTGCAACGCCGGCCCGACCACGCCCGCGTACATCCGGTCGGTGATCAGCGCCTTCGCCTCGCCGTGCGCGAGGATGTAGGCGATGGTCTCGGCATCCAGCCGCGTGTTGATGGTATTGAGCACCGCGCCGGCCATCGGCACGCCGTAGTGCGCATCGAGCATCGCGGGCACGTTGGGCAGCATCGCCGAGACCACGTCGCCCTTCTTCACCCCGCGCTTCACCAGCGCCGAGGCGAGCCGCCGCGCGCGCGCGTAGAACTGCGCATAGCTGGTTCTGTGCTGACCGTGAATCACCGCCGCGCGGTCCGGATGAATTTCCGCCGCACGCGCGAGGAAACTGATCGGCGAGAGCGGAGTGAAATTCGCCGCGCCGGGTTTGAGGCTCTCCCAGATGCTGCGCGGCGCCTTCTTCTGCACCGCAATATCTTTTTTCGGCGCAGCGGATTTCTTCGCTTTTTTGTTTGCGGCCTTTGCCATTCCCCCTCCTCCTTTGCGAAATCTCAGAGCAGCTTGCACGCCTCGTCGAACGCGAGGCGCGGGCTGCGCGGCATGACCTTCGACGGATCGCCGTAGCCGAGGTTGCACAGGAAATTCGACTTGAAGCGCCCGTCTGGGAAGAACTCGGCGTCGACCTTGGCATTGTCGAAGCCCGACATCGGCCCGCAGTCGAGCCCCAAGGCTCTTGCCGCGAGGAGGAAATAGGCGCCCTGCAGGCTGCCGTTGCGGAACGCGGCGCGTTCCGTGTTCGCTAGCTTGTCCTCGCCCTTGAAGGCGTTGATCGCGTTCTGGTTGTGCGGGAACACCTGCGGCAGGTGTTCGTAGAAGCGCAGGTCGAACGCAATGATCGCCGTCAGCGGCGCGGCCATGGTCTTGTCGAGGTTGCCCGGGCTCAGCGCCGGGCGCAGCCGCTCTCGAGCGGCCTTCGCGCGCAGGAAGACAAAGCGCGCCGGTTGCGTGTTCATGGTGGTCGGCCCCCATTTCATCAACTCGTGGATTTGACGCAACTGATCGTCCGTGACCGGTTTGTCGAGAAAACCGTTCTGGGTGCGGGCGGTGCGGAACAGAACGTCAAGGGATTTTCCATCGAGCATGGGGTTCTCCATCGTTGCGGACAGGCGATGTTAGCATCGGCGCGTGGAAGTCAATCTCGCATCGGTCGTCCGTCCCGGCGACGGCGTGATCTGGGGCCAGGCCTGCGCCGAACCGCTGACGCTGGTCGAGGCGCTCGTCGCCCAGCGCGCGGCGCTCGGCCCGATCGAGGTCTTCATGGGAGTGAACTGGTCGGGCACGATCAGGGCGGAACACGCGGACTGCATTCGCCTCACCGCCTACTGCGGCGCAGGGCACAACCGCAAGCTCGCCGATGCGGGCGTGCTCGACATCTGTCCCTATCCCTATTCGCAGATCGGTCCGCTGATCCGGGCCGGAAAAATCAAGAGCGACGTGGTGCTGCTGCAGGTGAGCCCGCCGAATGCGCGCGGCGAGTACAGCCTGGGGCTGGACGTGGAATACCTGGCCCCCGCGATCGAATGCGCGCGCAGCGTGGTTGCGGAGATCAACCATCAGGTTCCGTGGACCACGACCGAGCGGCTGATGCGCGCGGAGGACTTCGCGCTGATGACCGAGAGTTCGCGAGCGCCGGTGGCGCCGCCCTACGGCGCGCCGGGCGAAACCGAGCGGCGGATCGCGCAGCATGCGGCGCAGTTCATCCCCGATGGCGCGACCCTCGAGTTCGGGCTCGGGTCGCTGCCCGACGCGATCCTCGCCGCGCTCGCCGACCGGCGCGACCTGGGGGTGCACAGCGGCCTGCTGTGCGACGGTATCGCGCGCCTCTCGGAGCAAGGCGTGATCACCAATGCGCGCAAGTCGATCGACCGCGGCGTCAGCGTGGGCGGCGTGCTGATGGGCACCCGGACGCTGTTCGACCACGCGCACCTCAATCCGCGCGTGCATCTGCGCTCCAGCGAATACACGCACCATCCCGGCGTGCTCGCGCGCATCGAGCGCTTCGTTGCGGTCAACTCGGCGGTGGAGGTCGATCTGACCGGACAGGTCAACGCGGAAATCGCGGGCGGAGCCTACGTCGGCGCGATCGGCGGCCAGCTCGATTTCGTGCGCGCGGCGAACTTCTCGCGCGGCGGCGTATCGCTCATCTGCCTGCCCTCGAGCGTCGGCGCGAGGGCCTCGCGCATCGTCGCGAGGCTCTCCGGACCGGTCGCGACGCCGCGCTCCGAGGCCGGCGTGTTCGTGACCGAATGGGGCGCGGCCGACCTGCGCGGGCTGCCGCTTTCGAAGCGCGCCGAGCGCATGATCGCGATCGCGCACCCGGATTTCCGCGCGGACCTGGAGCTCGGGCGCGCTGCAGTCCTCATTTGAAGGCGCGCAATCCGCGCACGAGCCACATCGGCAGCGCCGCGAGGACGATCGAACACAGCGCGAACACGAACCCGGCGCGATAACCGCCGGTCAGGTCGTGCAGCACTCCCCCCGTCATCGAACCGACGGCCGCGCCCAGAGCGTTGGTCGAGTACAGCGCGCCGTAGATCGTCGCCACGTGGGGGCCGGAGAACTCGCGCGTGCAGATCGACGAAATGATCGGCCCGCGCACCCCCATGCACAGGCCGAATACGAGCACGTAGGTCGCCAGCAGCGCACCGTGGGCTGCAAACGAAAGCGCAAACAACGTCGCGATCCCGAGTCCCGAGCCGACGAAGCTGACCGTGACGGTCTGCCGGTAGCCGAAACGCTCGGCCAGCAGCCCGCTGCTCGAGACGCTGGCTACCGACAGCATGCCGGTGATGCCGTACGCGGTGGCCGCCGTGAGCGGGGAAAATCCGGAATCGATGAAATACACCACGCTCTGCGGCAGCACCGTATACATGCCCACCGAGGTGAAGAAGAAGATCGCCACCAGTCCCCAGTACAGCCGGGTGTGCAGCGCCGCCGCGAGGGTCGATCCGCCCCCGCCGTCCCGGGCGCGCACCCCCGCCCGGTAGTCCGGATTGCCGAGCACATATCGCTTCCACGGGACCGCGAACACGACCAGCGGCACGATCGCGAGCAACGCAAGACCCAGCACGCGATAGGTGCCGCGCCAATCGACGTAGCCGATCAGCCCTTGCGACAGCGGCACGAACACGAGCGAGCCGCAGCCCATGGCCGCGAACGCGATGCCGATCGCGGTCGACAGACGGGCGCGGTACCAGCGCGACAGCAGCGCCGAGGCCGGTACCATTCCGTTCAGCGCCACCCCGACGCCGATCAGCACGCCGACGTAGACGTAGAACTGCCAGAGCTCCGAAAGCGTCCCGGCCAGCAGGAAGGCCGCCGACAGGCAGCACAATCCGGCGGTGTACACGACGCGCGGCCCGAGCCGGTCGAACAGCAGGCCCACCAGCGGTGCAAGCACGGCGCCGACCACCAGATAGAGCGCGTACACGCTGGTGAGCTGTGAACGCGACCAGCCGAATTCGCGCTCCAGCGGCAGCAGGAACACCGCGTAGGTCTCGCCGCTGCCGCGCGCGATCAGGTTCAGCGCGAACACGGTGGCCAGCACCGCGAGCGCCGTGCGCGGCCACCGCGTCGCGTCCTTCGCCACCGGCATGGCGGTTCCTACGCCGCCGTATTCAGGCCGAACACCTGGCGAAGATACGCCAGATAGCGCGCGTCCTTGCTCACCGTTTTGCCGGGCGAATCGGAGATCTTCGCCACCGGCTGGCCGTTGCATTCGGTCATCTTGACGACGATGTTGATCGGCTCGTAGCCGAGGTCGTTGGTGAGGTTGGTGCCGATGCCGAACGAGGTCTTGGCGCGGCCGTTGAAGTGCCGCGCGAGCCTGATGGCGAGCGGGACCGTCAGCTGGTCGGAGAAGATCAGCGTCTTGGTGCGCGGGTCCACCCGGTTTTTCGCATAGTGCGCGATCATCCGCTCGCCCCACTCGAACGGATCGGCGGAGTCGTGGCGCACGCCGTCGAACAGCTTGCACAGGAACATGTCGAAGTCGCGCAGGAAGGCGTCCATGCCGTAGGTGTCCGACAGCGCGATGCCGAGGTCGCCGCGGTATTCCTTCGCCCAGATGTCGAACGCGAAGGTCTGCGCGTCCCGCAGCCGGGGCCCCAGCGCCTGGCAGGCCTGCATGTACTCGTGCGCCAGCGTGCCGAGCGGCGTGAGGTTATTGAGCATCGCCAGCCACACGTTCGAGGTCCCGGCGAAGTACTGCGGCACCTCGCGCTTGAGCGTGCGGATGACCTCCTCGTGCCAGGCAAGCGAGAAGCGCCGCCGCGTGCCGAAATCGGAAATGTTGAACTCCACCTCCGGCCCGACCTCGCGCACCATTGCGATCTTCGCCGCCAGGCGCCTGCGCCCCGCCTCGAGGTCCGGCTGCGGCCGGGTATTGCGGAAGTACACTTCGCTGACAATCGCCAGCACCGGGATCTCGAACAGGATGGTGTGCAGCCACGGGCCGCGGATGACGATGCCGATCCCGCCCTGCTCCGCGGCGTCGAGTTCGATGCGGATGTACTTGTCGTTGAACTTGAACAGCCCGAGGAAGTCGACGAAATCCGACTTGATGAAACGGAACGAGCGCAGATAGTCGAGCTCTTCGGTGCGGAATTGCAGGCCCTCCAGCGCGCCCACCTCGCGGCGGATCTCCCCGAGATAGGGCGTGAGATCCACGCCTTCGCTGCGGCACTTGAACGTGTATTCCACCTGCGCGCCCGGGAACTGGTGCAGCACGACCTGCATCATCGTGAACTTGTACAGGTCGGTGTCGAGCAGCGAGCGGATGATCATCGGGGAATTCTACCCGCGATGCGATAATCCCCCTGGTGTGCGGCCATCAGCGCAGCTTGCTTTCGATCCTGCGCAACCGCTCGTCCAGCGAATCGACTTTGCCCGACAATACCCTGATGGCTTCGGTCTGGGCGCGGATCAGATCCCTCAGCTCGTTTGGCGCGGTCGTAGCAGGTGGAGCACCCGGGGGCACATATTCCGGACGCACGACGGAAACGCCCGGCGGCGCCACGACACTCGAGGCGGGCGGCAGAGCGGGAGGTTGCTGCGCATGGGCGAAACTGCAAACTGATACTCCAACCAGAAGACAAAACCGTTTCATCGCAATTCCTTTCCAATTCCGAACTAACGGGTAACACCACGATAGCTCATGTGCGGCCGCTACGCCTTACACACTCACCCGGATGTGATCAAGCTCCAGTTCGGACTGTCCCTTGTGCCGGAGTTCAAGCCGAACTACAACATCGCTCCGAACAGCGACGTGCTGATCGTCCGCGAGGACAAGGACCGCGGCCGCAGCGCGGTCCTGTACCGTTGGGGCCTGATTCCGGGATGGGCGAAGGACCCTGCCATCGGCAACAAACTGGCGAACGCCCGGGGCGAGACGGCGGCCGAAAAGCCTTCTTTTCGAAACGCATTTAGGCGCTCGCGCTGCCTGGTGCCGGCGAGCGGTTTCTACGAATGGAAAACAGTTGCCGGGAAGAAGCAGCCGCACTACATCCATCCGATGGGAGACGAACTGTTCGGACTCGCAGGGATCACCGAGCTCTGGAACGGGCCCGAAGGCCCGCTGCGCACGGTCAGCCTGATCACCACGGAGCCGAACGAACTGATGCGCGAGATACACGACCGCATGCCGGTGATCGTGCCGCGCGAGGACTACGCCGCCTGGCTCGATCCGCGCAACCAGGATGCGGCGAAGCTCAAGGGCTTCATCCGCCCCTACCCGGCGGAGCGGATGGCGACGTACCCGGTCAGCAAGGCCGTGAGCAATGCGCGCAACGAGGGCGCGGAGTTAATTCGTCCGCTCTAGCACTGCACCGAGCGAGCGGTGGAAGTTGACGATCGCACTTTCGAAGCGTCCGAACGTGAACGACTCATTCGCGCCGCTCGCGATGCCGCGCTGGATGGCGCACACGACCGCGCGATCTTCGGCTGCCCCGGTCTGGCTGACGAACTCGGCGTCGCGCTCGGCCTGTTTGCGCATCTCGAGCTGATCGCTCCCGCGGTTGGTAAGCGAATAGGTGATCGCCTTCGTGCTCGCCAGCGTGAGGGGCTCGAGGACCACCACGTTGGTGTGACGCGACAGCACCGTGATCAGCACGTTCGGGAACAGGTGATAGACGTACGTCAGCAGCCCATCGACCCGGCGTTCCTCGGGAGGCACCGCAGAGAGCTTGCCGATCCTCCGGAACGGATAGGTGACGCGGCTGTTCGGGCCGAACGTTTCCACGACGTTGAGATTGTCGAAGCCATACGGATAGAAGGTCTCGCCGTGCGTGGGGCGGATGTGATAGCCCTCGATGAAGCCCTCGAGCAGGATCTTCCAGTTCGCTTCCGTGACCCGTTCACTGGTGGCGAAGAGGTGCTGCTCGGGGGAAATCAGATCCGGCAACTCATCCGGCGAATCGTTGCAGAGGGCAGGCTCGTCCTGCGTGACGAACACCAGTCCGAGCCTCTCCTCGGCTCGCACCGGCACCAGGCCGTGAAGGTTCTTGTCGAGGCCCGGAAAGCCGTGCTCATGCGGAACGTGACGCAGTTTTCCGTCGAGTTGATAAGTCCAGCCGTGGTAACCGCACACAAACGCCTTGGCGCATCCCGAACCGCTCGCCAGCTGCATGCCACGGTGGCGGCAGACGTTGCGGAACGCCCGGACCTTGCCGCCCTGCGCGCGCACGGCAAGGATCGGAGTGCCCGCCGCCTCTCGCGCCACGTAGGAACCGGCATCCGGCAACGCGGCGGAAGGACAGAACGGCGTCGGCGACCGGCGCAGAACGCGCACGATCTCCGCATCCATGCGCTCCTTCGAACGGTAGTTCTGCACCGGCTCGCGCCAGACGTCCTGGCCGAGATCGGTGGTGCCGTTCTCGATGTGATCCAGGATTCTCTGCGCGACGCGCTGATCGTCCATCAAGATTGCCATTTCGCTATCCTTTCTGTTCCTGGGCCTCGAGGAAGGCGCGGCGGAACGCCATCGGGTCCGAGATCGACGGGATGGGCGCGTGCGAGGTTCCGGTACCGGAAACGATCAGCGTGCCGTAGTTCAGGATGCGTCCGGACAGAGACTGGTGCACCTGGATGCTCTCGACCTTCTGGATCGCGATCTCCATGGTGTTCCGGCTGATGAAGCCGAACTTGGCGATGACGCGCTTGTTGGTGATCGCAAGCTCGGTCGATTTCACCCGTATCCAGGCCCAGACGAGAAACACGAGGCCGATAGCGACGGGGAGCAGCACTACGCCTGCGAGGAGCAGATGCCAGACCGCCCACCAGCTCACGCGTCCCTGGTGGAGAATTTTCTCACCCGCAATCAGTGTGCCTTCTACGTAGCTCGCCATTTCGGGTTCACCCCCGCGGCTTCGTCCACGTCTCCGACCACGCCAGGCAGCAACTCGACCCCGGCCTGCCGAAGCGATCCTGCAGAAACACTTTCGCCGTGGCGGCTGCGCCATTGACCGAGAGCTGCGCGCCGCGCGCGGGCAGGAAGGTGCTGTAGACGCCGATCGGCCGGTCCATCGCTCCCGGCGGCACCGTCAAGACAAACGGCGCCATCAGGTCCCACCAGCTCAGGATGACTTCGTCCTCGTCGGATATGACGCGCTCTTCGACCGTGCTGAGCGAGTTGCCGGTGCGCTCGAATTCGGCGTCGATGACAGGCAGCGACTCATCGGCAAAGGGCTTGTGCAGCAGCAGTTCGATCGTGCGCTGCAGGAAACGCGCCACGCCTGCGTTGTCGGCGTAGACCCGCAGCCCCTTGGTGAGCGGGCTTTCGACGAACAGCGCGTGGCCCTGTCCGGCGGGCGACCACAGCACCCGCCAGTGGCTGACGCGGTCTGCGATGGTCTTGCCGCCATCCATGGAAAGGCGGACGAAGGAATTCTCGCCGGTCATCACTACGTCGTGCGGGTCAACCATCTGGGGGTCGGGCATGGGCGGGCTCCTGATTTTCGGACGCGGGGTTCGTCAAGTATAAGTCCCCCTGCTTGCAATCCCATCCATACTGGATATACTTCCAGTGTAAGGAGGCACAGCATGGACGACCTGACCGAACGCCAGACCGAAATCCTGAAGCTGGTCCGCGACCTCACCGAGGCCTCGGGCTTTCCGCCGACGCGCGCCGAAATCGCCGAAAGGATGGGGTTCCGCTCGGTGAACGCCGCCGAGCAGCACCTGCGCGCGCTGGAGAAAAAAGGCGCGCTGGAGATCTCCGCGGGTTCGTCGCGCGGCCTGCGCGTGAAGGAGCGCGCCGGGCGCAGCCTGGGGCGGGTGATGGAGCTGCCGGTGATCGGCCGCGTCGCGGCCGGCTCCCCGATCCTCGCCGAGGAGCACGTGCAGGGGCGCTACGCCATCGACCCGAACCTGTTTACGCCGCACGCCGATTACCTGTTGCGCGTGCGCGGCCTGTCGATGCGCGACGCCGGCATCCTGGAAGGCGACCTGCTCGCCGTGCACAAGACGCACGACGTGCGCAGCGGCCAGATCGTGGTGGCGCGCCTGGCCGATGAAGTCACGGTGAAGCGCCTGCGCCGGCGCGGCAACAGCGTGCAATTGCTGCCGGAGAACCCGGACTTCGAGCCGATCGAGGTCGATCAGCGCTCCGAAGAGTTCTCGATCGAAGGCGTCGCCGTCGGCGTGATCCGCAACGGCAGGTCTTTCTAGCGCCGTGGACCGGCGGCAATGGCTGCGGCCCTGCAGTCGCTGCTCGAGCGCTCGCCGCTCATCTGGCGCGGCGGCGCACCCGCTGCGGTCGCGCGGCCAAGCGTGCCGACCGGCTTCGCGCAGCTCGACCGCCTGCTGCCCGGCGGCGGCTGGCCGAGCGGCGCGCTCACCGAACTGATCGCCGAAGACGAAGGCATCGGCGAAGTCTCGCTGTTCGGACCGGCGCTCGCGCGCCTGTCAATCGAGGACGAGCGCTGGATCGCATTCGTCGCCCCGCCGCACTTTCTCTACGCGCCGGCGCTCGCCAACCTCGGCATCGACCTCGCGCGCATCGTGCTGATCCGCCCAACCCGGCCGCAGGAGACGCTGTGGGCTGCCGAGCAGACGCTGCGCTCCGGCGCCGCAAGCGCGGTGCTCGCCTGGCTGCCCGCGCCGAACGAGCGCAGCTTGAGAAAACTCTCGCTCGCGGCCGAAACGGGCCGCGCCATGGGCGTGTACTTCCCCGCCGCCCAGGCGATGCGACACGCCACGCCCGCGGCGCTGCGCCTGCGCCTGTCGACGCGAGATGGAAAATCGCTGCTCACCATAACTAAGCGCCGCGGCGGCGGCGAGTGCGCGCCCCTCGCGCTCGATCTGCGCGCCGCCTAGCCTCCCTCCTCCCGGTTTTTGCATGCTCTGGCTCGCCGTGCATTTCCCGGCGCTGGCGCTCGAGGTGTTTCCGGGTGCTGCGCAGGCCAGCGCGCCTTTCGCCGTCGCCACCCGCCGGGAGCGCGGCGAGATCCTGATCGCCAATGCCTGCGCCGCGCGCGCCGGAGTCGCCACCGGCATGCCGGTATCGGCCGCCTGCACGCTCGCTCCGCAACTCGCCGTGCGGCCGCGCGACGCCGGTGCCGAGCGCCGCGCGCTGGAGGGCGCGGCGCTCTGGGCAGGCCAGTTCACGCCGCTGGTGAGCCTGCGCGCGCAGCGCTGCGCGCTGCTCGCTGAGATCGGCGGCGGGTTGAAGCTGTTTGGCGGGCTCGACGCGCTGCTTGCGCGCGTGCGCACCGGCCTCGGAGAACTGGGTTACGAGGCGCTGCTCGCCTGCGCCCCGGCCCCCGCCGCCGCCGAGCTGCTGGCGCACGCCGGCTTCGAGCTGGCGCTCGATACCTGCGAGGCCATGCGCACGCAGATCAACCGGCTGCCACTCGGCTGCCTCGATGTCTCCTCCGAGACGCTCGCCGCGCTCGCCGCGCTCGGCCTGCGCACGCTCGGCGAGTGCCTGGCGCTGCCTGCGGACGGCCTGGCGCGCCGTTTCGGCCCGGCGCTCGTCGATCAGTTGCGCCGCGCGCTCGGCGAAATGCCCGATCCGCAGCCGCCATTTACACCGCCCGAGCGCTACGCCGGGAAACTCGCGCTGCCCGCACCCGCCGAGACCGTCGAAGGCCTCGGCTTCGGACTGCAGCGCATGCTCGGCGAGCTGTGCGGGCTGCTCGCCGCGCGCA
Source organism: Burkholderiales bacterium (assembly GCA_017880775.1). GTDB lineage: Bacteria > Pseudomonadota > Gammaproteobacteria > Burkholderiales > SG8-39 > JADGRQ01. The sequence goes on from JADGRQ010000005.1 coordinate 128,131, forward strand.
ACCTGGGCGCGACCGCGCTCGCGCTCGCGCTCGGGCACGAAGACCATCCCGCGACGCGCATCGAGCTGAAGCTCTCGGTGCCCAGCCGCGACGCGCAGCACCTGCTCGCCCTTGCGCGCGAGCGGCTTGCGCGGATCGATCTCCCCGGGCGGGTGACCGAGCTCGGTGTTGCGCTCGAATCCTCGGCGCAACTCGCGCCGCGGCTGTTCTCGCTGTTCGGAAAATCCGAAGGCTCGGCCGAGTCGCGCGCGCAGCTGATCGAACGATTGCGCGCAAGGCTGGGCGAGGCCGCGGTCTGCGGCCTGCAACTCATCCCCGACCATCGCCCGGAGCTTGCGTTTCGCGAGGCGGAACCCGCTTCAGGACAGGACAGAGCTGCTGCAGGAGCACTGCGGCGTCCGGACGCGAGCCGCCCTTCCCGGCCGCTGTGGCTGGTGCAGCCGCCGCACCCGCTCGCCGAGCGCGGCGGCACGCCTTGGCTCGCAGGGCCGCTCGCGCTCGATGCCGGCCCAGAGCGCATCGCAAGCGGCTGGTGGGACGGGCACGACGTAAGGCGCGATTACTTCGTCGCACGCACCGCGCGCGGCGCGCGCGTATGGGTCTACCGCGAGGCTTCGGGCTGGTTCCTGCACGGGCTGTTCGCCTAGCCTTTATAATTCCTCGCGCCGCCACATGTCTGCAATTCCAACCACGCCATCCGACGCCGTCCCGCAGGCGCCCGGCGCCTTGCACGATGCAAGCGATGCGCGCCGGGTGCTCGCCGACCAGGTCGAGCTGCTCTACCGCCAGGCGCCGATCGGCATCGGGGGCGCGCTGCTCGTCGCGTCGCTCATCGTCTACGAGCTCTACGCGCCTCATTCGCGCGAGCTGGTGATCTTCTGGGCGTGCATCGCCCTGCTGGTCGCCGCGTCGCGCTTCATGCTGGTGCGGGCGTACAGCCGCGATGCGGCGCGCGAACCGGACCCGGAACGGTGGCTGCGCTGGTTCTCGATCGGTGCGCTGGCCGAAGGCGTCAGCTGGGGGTTCGCCGCGGCCGTGTTCTTCCCTTCGATCAGCGACGAACAGAGGGTGTTCCTCGCGTTCGTCCTCGCCACCATGACCGCGGGTGGCCTGCCGCTATTCTCGGCGGTGTGGTGGGTATTCGCGCTGTTCGCCTTCGGCGTGATCGTGCCCTTCGAGGCGGTGCTGTTCACTTACGGCACGCGGCTGTTCTCCGAGCTGGCGCTGATGATTCCGATCCTGCTCACGATCAACGTCGCCGTCGCGTATCGTTTGAACCAGGTCTTCGTCTCGGGCTTCCGCCTGCGGCAGTCCTACGGGCGCCTCACGCAGGACTACACCACGCTCAACCTGCAGCTCGAGCAGCGCCTGGCCGAGCTCGAGGAGGCGGGCCGCCAGGTCGAGACCTCGGGCCGCAAGTTGGCGCTGTTCGCGGAACGCTCGCCGATCCCGATCTTCGAATTCGACTGGAACGGCGTGGTGCTGACCGCCAATCCCGCAGCCGAGAACCTGTTTGGATACTCGGTGGCCGAAATGATCGGCAAGAAAGGCACCGACTTCCTGTTTCCGGTCGAGGTGCACGCCGACGTGCTGGCGAAATGGTCCGGCTTCATGCGCGCCGGCAAACCGGTCGTCGCGTTGCGCTACCACAATGTCAGGCGCGACGGCGTGGAGCTGGTGTGCGAATGGAGCATTACGCCTCTGGTCAGTCCGGCAAACCGCGTGCAGTCCGTGATCGTGCAGGGACGCGATATCACGCAGCAACTCGAGGCGGAGCGCATGAAGCAGGAATTCACCTCGACCTTGTCGCACGAGCTGCGCACGCCGCTCACTTCGATCCTCGGTTCGCTGCAGCTGATCAACAGCGGCGTGTTCGGCGAACTGGGAAATGACGTCGCCGAACTGGCCCAGGTCGCCGAGCGCAACGGCCAGCGCCTGCTCGACCTGATCAACGATCTCCTTGACATCGAGAGGATCGAGTCGGGCAAGCTGACGCTGTTCTCCGAACCCCTCGCCCTGCGCACCCTGCTGCAGGAGGCGGTCAATCTGAACAAGGCGTTCGCGGAGCGCTTCAACGTCAGGCTGGAGCTGTCGGCGGACCTGCCCGACGTCCGCGTGAACGCCGACGTGAAGCGCATTCTGCAGGTGATGACCAACCTCATTTCCAATGCCGCGAAGTTCTCGCCCGCGGGCGGAGCCGTGACCATCGAGCTGCACGACCTGGGCGGCGAGGTGCGCGTCGCGGTGAACGACCGCGGCACGGGCATCCCGGAGAATTTCCGCAACCGCATCTTCGCGCGCTTCGCGCAGGCCGATGCCACCGACACGCGCCAGAAAGGCGGCACCGGCCTGGGGCTCGCGATCTGCAAGCGGCTGATCGAAATGATGGGCGGGCGGATCGGATTCGCAGACCGGCAGGGAGGCGGCACGATGTTTTTCTTCGAACTGCCCAAGTACCGGGCGGACTGATCGAACCATTCCGGACCGGACCATGCCCTCGACTCCCCTGAATCGCGTGCTCTACGTGGAAGACGACGAGGACGTCCAGCGCATCGTGCGCCTGTCGCTCGAGCGCATCGGCAAGATGACGGTGCGGGTCGTCAGCGACCCGCTGCAGGCGATCGAGGCGATCAGGCAGTTCGGTCCCGAACTGGTGATGCTCGACTGGATGATGCCGGGCATGGACGGGCCCACGCTGTTCAGGAAGATGCGCGAGCTGCCCGAAACCCGTGATTGCCCCGTGGTGTTCATCACCGCGCGCGCGCAGCAGCGCGAGACTGCGGAACTGGCCGCGCTCGGCGCGGCCGGCGTGATTTCCAAGCCGTTTTCGCCGAAAGACCTGCCCGACCAGCTGCGCTCGATCTGGAGCGCATTGCCCTAGGAAGGGGTGCGGGGGAACCACGGTTCCCCTGCTCTTACACTTACTTTGCCGCGGGCGGCGCGGCGCTCTCCGGTGCGTCCTGGAAGTACCTCCGCTCGAGGAAGCCGATCACCTCGTCGGCGTTGCGGAAACGCGCGTCGCGGTCCTTTTGCAGCAGCCGGTCGAGCAGGCGCTGGTAGATCCCGAGCCGCTCGGGCAGCGGCGGTGGCATCGTGTTGAGATGGTGGAGCGCTACCTCGACCGCGGTTTCGCCATCGAACAGGTGCGTGCCCGTCAGCATCTGGTAGAGCAGCACTCCGGCGCTGTAGATGTCGGTACGCAGGTCGACCGGTGTGCCGCGCACCTGCTCCGGGCTCATGTAGCGCGGCGTGCCCAGCACCTCGCCGTGGCTGGTGCGATCGACCGAATCGACGTGCTTGGCGATGCCGAAATCGACGACCGCCAGGCTCCCGTCGGCACGGAACATCAGGTTCTGCGGCTTGAGGTCGCGGTGCAACACGCCGTGCTCGTGGATGTCGCCGAGCGCGTACATCAGTTGGCGGAAGATCTTCAGTGCCTGGTCGGGCGGCAGCGCCCGGCCGCCGAGCCGCTTCATCAGGTCGCCGCCGTCAAAGAATTCCATTACAAGGTAGGCGTGGTCGGCCGACACGCCGTGGCTGTAGATGTGCGCGACGTGGCGGCTGTTGATGCGCTCGATCAGCTTGTATTCCTCGAGGAAGCGCCCCAGCGCATTCGTCTCCCGGGTCACGTCCAGCCGCAGCGCCTTGACCACCAGCGGCTCGTCGCTCGACTCGCGCGACGCAAGATACACGCGCGACATCCCGCCCTCCCCGATCAGGCGCAGGATGCGGATGCCGGGCACCTGCAGGCGGGCGCCGAGCGTGTGCCCCGCCTGGCGCTCGGCGGCCTCCGGCTGCTCGGTGGCGTCGATCGATTGTCCCGCCACGTCGCGCACCGAATTGAGCAGGCGCTTGCGGGTCAGTTCCTGCTTGCGCAGATAGTCGTTCGCGCCGTATTTCATTGCGCGCACCGCGGTCACCTCGTTGCCGGCGCCAGTGAGGAAGATGACCGGCGGGCAATCCGCGCGCTGCTTGAACTCGTGCAGCCATTCCAGCCCGTCGCCGCGGCCGAGCATGTAATCCAGGATCACCACGTTGTAACTGCCGAGCGGAAACGCCGCGTCCGGCATGTCACGCGTGAGCGGGTCATATTGCTCGACCTCGGCATCCGGCCATTCCTGCACGAGATGGCGTTGCAGCAGGTTGCGCAGGTCCTCGTCGTCGTCGATGATCAGGACGCGCATCGGGCGACTACTGCGGCGGCACCCGGATCGCGAAGACTTCCACCGGCTCGGCCTTGCCGCGTAGCGACACCTCGCGGCGATCGCTCTCCGCGGCGCCTCCGAGCAGCCCCTTGAGCGACAGGAACGCCCCCGGGCCGATCAGGATTTCGCCTGGCGCCGCCATCTGCATCAGCCGCGCCGCGACGTTGACCGCGTCGCCGATGATGGTGTAACTCATGAAGGTCGGCGAACCTACATTGCCGACCACCACTTCGCCGGCCTCGATGCCGATGCCGATGCCGACCGACAGGCCGTGCTCGGCCCGCCAGCGCAGCGCGACCGGGGCGAAGCGCCGTATCATGCTGCGCCCGGTGTCCAGCGCCCGCTCGGCGGCGTCGGGCTGCGTGATCGGAACGTTGAATCCCACCAGCAGGCTGTCACCCGCCATGCTGAACACGGTTCCCTCGTTCTCATGGGCCGCCGCGGTGAGCTCGGTGAAGAATTCGTTGAGCATCGGCACGATCTTCGACACCGGCACGGTCTCCGACAGGCGTGTGAATCCGCGCAAGTCGGCGAACAGCACGACCACCTTGGCACGGTCCCGCAGGGTCGGAAATACGCCCGAGTTGTCGACGTTCTGGCGAAGCATGCGGTTCGCGAGGCGCGGCGAGATGTAGCGCGAAATCGCCGCGAGCAGCGCGTCCTCGCGCGCGATCTCGGCGGCGAGGCGACGGTTCGCGAGCTCTTTTCTCGTCTCGTGCAGGCGGCGCAGCGTCTTCACGCGCGCGAGCAGCTCTTCGCGGTTGACCGGCTTGGACAGGAAATCGTCGGCGCCCGCCTCGATGCCGCGCACGCGGCTCTCGCGGTCCTCCAGCGCCGTGATCAGCACCACCGGCAGCAGCGCCGTTTCGGGGTCGGACTTGAGCGCACGGCAGACGTCGAATCCGCTCATGCCCGGCATCATCACGTCGAGCAGAATCAGGTCGGGCAGCGACGTGAGGGCGCGCGTGATCGCGCTCTCGCCGTCATGGGCGACCTCGGGCGCCATGCCCTCCTTCTTCAGCAGCAGCGCCAGATAAGCGCTCATGTCCGGATCGTCGTCGACGATCAGGACGCGGTACGGGGATTGCGAAGCCAGCCTCACGTCGCCCGCCGCCGTGCGAGCCGGGTCATTCATAGACGACTTTCACCTTTTCGAGGTAATCGGCGTACTCGGCCAGACTCGCCCCGATACCAGCCGCGTCGTTCGCCTTGGCGCAGTCCTCGAACATCTTGCCGATGTCCGAGATCGGCGCGAAACCGTACGAATTGCCGACCCCCTTCATGCGGTGGCCGACCCGGCGCACCTGCTCGAGATCGCCCGAGGCGAGCGCGGCGCGCAGCGCTTCGAGTTCGGTTTTCCGGTTCTTGAAAAACATCGGGATCAGGTCCGCGATGTCCTTGTCCACGATGGCCGTGTACTTGTCCGCGCTCATGGGTTGGAAGTTCTCTCGGGAAGTTGGACTGGCGGTTCAAGCTGCCGGCCAATTATAGAACTTTACCCTGTTGCGCGAGCGGGTGCGATGGCTATACTGTATATTTATACATCCATTTCATGCCGACCCCCGACTCCCCGCCCGGCTACGCCGAACTTCACTGCCTGAGCAATTTCAGCTTCCTGCGCGGCGCCTCGCACCCGGATGAACTGATCGAGCGCGCGCATGCGCTCGGCTATGCGGCGCTCGCGATCACCGACGAGTGCTCGGTGGCCGGCGCAGTGCGCGCCCACCTGGCGGCGAAGCAGCGCGGCCTGAAGCTGATCATCGGCGCCGAGTTCGCGCTTGCCGCCGCATCGGTTTCCTGCGCGTCGCCGCCACCCAAGCTGATACTGCTTGCCACCGACCGCGAAGGCTACGGCAACCTCGCCGAGCTGATCACCGCCTGCCGCAGGCGGGCGCGCAAAGGCCTGTATGCCTTCTCGCTGGAGGATGTCGCGGGCGGCGTGCCCGGCTGCCTCGCCCTGCTCGAACCGGGCGAAGACGCGCTCGCGGAGATGCCGCAAGCGCTGGCGGCGGCACTTGCGGAGATCTTCCGGGAACGGCTGTGGATGCTGCTCGAGCTGCATGCCGGCCCGGACGACCGGCGCCGCGCCGCCGCGGTGCGCGACTGCGCCGCACGCCGCGGCCTGCCGCTCGCGGCGGCAGGCGGTGTGCGCATGCACGCGCGCGCACGCCGCGCGCTCGCCGACACGCTCACCGCCATCCGCCTCGGCACGCGCGTGGCCGAGACCGGCTTCGCGCTTGCGCCGAACGGCGAACGCCACCTGCGCCGCCGCGAGCAACTGGCGCGCATCTATCCGGCCGAGGCGCTCGCCCAGACGCTCGTCGTGGCCGGGCGCTGCGGCTTCTCGCTCAATGAGCTGCGCTACGAGTATCCCGAGGAACTGGTCCCTTGCACACAGACGCCGATCGCGCATCTGCGCTCGCTCACCATGGCGGGACTCGCCGGGCGCTATCCGGCCGGAGCGCCGGCGAAGGTGCTGGACCAGGTCGGGCACGAACTCGCGCTGATCGCCGAACTCGGCTACGAGCCCTACTTCCTCACCGTCCACGACGTGGTGCGCTTCGCGCGCGAGCGGGGAATCCTCTGCCAGGGGCGCGGCTCGGCGGCCAACTCCGCAGTGTGCTATGCGCTCGGCATCACCGAAGTCGATCCGGCGCGGATGAGCACGCTGTTCGAGCGTTTCATCTCCAGGGAAAGGAACGAGCCACCGGACATCGATGTCGATTTCGAGCACGAGCGGCGCGAGGAAGTGATGCAGTACATCTACGCCAGGTACGGCAGGCACCGCGCCGCGCTCACCGCGACGCTGATCACCTACCGGCCGAAGAGCGCGGTGCGCGATGTCGGCAAGGCGCTCGGCTTCTCCACCGGCCAGGCCGAGCGCCTGGCGAAGTCGTTGTCGTGGTGGGACGGCCGCAAGGTGCTCGCGGAGCGCCTCACCGAGGCCGGCTTCGATCCCGCGAACCCCGCAGTGCGGCAGCTCCTCGCGTTGACGGGGGAACTGCTCGGCTTCCCGCGCCACCTGTCGCAGCACACCGGCGGCTTCGTCATCGCGCGCGACCGGCTGTCGCGGCTGGTGCCGATCGAGAACGCCGCGATGCAGGACCGCACCGTCATCCAGTGGGACAAGGACGACCTCGATGCGCTCGGCCTGCTCAAGGTCGACGTGCTCGCGCTCGGCATGCTCACAGCGATCAGGAAGGCGCTCGAACTCGTCAATCGCCGGCGCGGAACATGCTTCGACATGTCAACCATTCCCGCGGAAGACCCGCAGGTGTACGCAATGATCGGGCGGGGCGACACGGTGGGCGTGTTCCAGATCGAATCGCGCGCACAGATGAACATGCTGCCGCGTCTCAAGCCCGCAAGCTTCTACGACCTGGTGATCGAGGTGGCGATCGTGCGCCCCGGTCCCATCCAGGGCGGCATGGTGCATCCCTACCTGCGCCGCAGGCAGGGATTGGAGCCCGTCACCTACCCGAGCGAGCAGGTGAAAGGCGTGCTCGAGCGCACGCTCGGCGTGCCGATCTTCCAGGAGCAGGTGATGCAGCTGGCGGTGGTCGCCGCGGGCTTCACTCCGGGCGAGGCCGACGGCTTGCGCCGCGCAATGGCGGCCTGGCGCAGGAAAGGCGGACTGGAGAAGTTCGAGCACAAGCTCACCGAAGGCATGCGCGTGCGCGGCTACAGCGACGCGTTCGCGCAGGCGATCTGCCGCCAGATCCAGGGTTTCGGCGAGTACGGCTTTCCGGAGTCCCACGCGGCGAGCTTCGCGCTGCTGGTCTACGTATCGGCATGGCTCAAGTGCCACGAACCGGCGGCATTCACCGCCGCGCTGCTCAACTCGCAGCCGATGGGTTTCTACGCGCCCGCGCAACTGGTGCAGGACGCGCGCCGCCACGGCGTGGAAGTGCGCGCGGTGGACGTCACCGCGAGCGATTGGGATTGCACGCTGGAGCATGGCCCGAAGCAACCCGCACTGCGGCTCGGCATGCGCATGGTCAAGGGATTGACGCAGGCAGGCGCCAAACGCCTGGTCGCGGCGCGCGCGAGCGCGCCGTTCGACTCGATCGAGGACATGGCGCTGCGCGCGCAACTCGATCGGCGCGACCTCGAGCGCCTCGCGCGCTCGGGTGCGCTCGAGCCGCTCGCCGGCCACCGGCGGCAGGCCGCTTGGAGCGTAGCGGGCGTCGAGCACCTGCCCGCGCTGCTCGCCGGCGCGCGCTTCGCTGAAAACGCGCCCGCCCTCGCGGCGCCGAGCGAGGGCGACAATGTGGTCGCCGACTACGCCGCCCTCGGCCTCACGCTCGGGCGCCATCCGCTCGCGCTGCTCAGGCCGCGCCTTGCACGGATGGGGCTGGCCGCCGCCGGGGAAATCCGCTCGCTGCAACACGGCAGCCTCGCGCGCGCGGCGGGCATCGTCATCGGCCGGCAGCGGCCGGACACCGCCAGCGGCGTGATGTTCGTGACGCTCGAGGACGAGACCGGCTGCGTCAACGTGATCGTCTGGCGCGATTTGCAGGAGAAGCAGCGCCACGAAGTGCTCGGCGCGCGGCTAATGGCGGTGTACGGCAGCATCGAGCGCGAAGGCGAGGTGGTGCACCTGCTTGCGCGGCGCCTGGTGGACCACACCGCGCTGCTCGGGCGGCTGGCGACGCGCTCGCGGGATTTTCACTGACTGGCATCATTGAAGCGGATGCCGCCACCTTCCTCTGACCTATCACCCGGTTCCCGACATCGCCTGAGCGCAGGGCGGCGCGCCCCGCGCTTGACTTGGCGCGCCAGGGGACTGCATGATTTGCCGCAACAATTGAAAATCAGTGGCGTCCGGCGGAATTCAGAACAGATGCATTTGAATGGCATCGCGATGACCGCCATATAGGCCGATGACCCCGTCTCACGAACTCGAGCTGGTGCGCTACCGGGACCTGTCGCCGAGGATCCGCTCGTTCGAATGCCGCAGCGTGGGCCGGGCGCGGCTCGAATTCGAGCCCGGACAGTACGTTTCGATCGAGTTCACTCTCGACGGCGCGCCGTGCAGCCCGTGTTACTCGCTCGCGTCGTCCCCCGGCGACGACATGGTGGAGATCGTGGCGCGATACAACGAGGGCGCACCCGCAACCCGCTACCTCTGGGGGCTGCGCGCCGGACATCGCTTGCGCGTCGCGGGCCCGTTAGGAGCGCTGCGGCTGCGGGGGCCCGAACCGCGCGCGTCGCTGTTCGTCGCGAACGGCACCGGCATCGCCCCGATCCGTTCGATGATCCGCTGGCTCGTCGCGCGCGGGGGCGCGCTGGCGATGACCCTGCTCTACGGCGCGCGCGACCAGACCGATCTGATCTACGACGCTGAGTTCGTCGAGCTCGCGCGGCAGAAGCGGGACTTCGTCTACAAGGTTGTCCTGACCCGGCCGCTCAGCGGCTGGACCGGGGCGCAGGGACGGGTCCAAGAGCATGCTGCGCGGGTGGCGTCGGCGCGCTCGGGAGTCGACGCCTACCTCGCCGGCTCGCCCGCGATGGTCGAGGATCTGAGGCGCGTGCTGGAGGCGGCGGGGTTCGATCCCGGGTCGATCTACTTCGAGAAGTAAGCCGAATCCGCCATAGCGTGCTCTGCGAAACGAACCGCGCCGGCGTGGCGAGAGCAATTCCGACCTGATCCGACGCAAGCTGCGTGAGAAGCATCGTCGTTGACGCCGGTGCGGGCGGCGTTACTGAAGCGGATGCCGCCAGCGCAGCCCCTTGAACCGGCTGAAGTCCCGATCAGTGGTGATCCACTCGCAACCCGACTCGATCGCCATCGCGGCCAGATAGGCATCGGGCACAAGGTTGCCCTTGGCTCCTGCATCGACACAGAGCCCGCGAAAGATCTCCCAATGCCGGAGCCCCGGCGCGATTGGGACGCAATTCGGCCGGGCGCGCAACTGCTCGGTGAATGCAAGCGCGTCCGAGATCGGGCTCGGCTTCGTGAAAACCTTTGAATGGGTCGCGATCCGCACGAATCCGCTCAATACCAGTTCCGAGAGTGCGTAGGACTCGTCGCCGTTGATGACCGTCTCGAGCCAGCCGCGGCACCCTGCGTGGTGGGCCGAGTCCTCGCGGTACGCATACACGAGCACGTTCACATCCGGAAGCACCACCTCAGGACTCCATCACATCGAGCAGGGATGCGCTGTCATCCAGGTCAACGCCGGCCCGAACGCCGCCCCCCTTGAAGGTCTTCAGGCGGACCGGCTTTGATTTCGCATGCACGCCCCGACGCGCCAGCGCTTCCCGCAACGCATCCTCCAGCAACGAGGTCAGCGTCTTGCCGGATTCGGCCGCCCGCTTCTTGGCTTCGGCGAGGAGGCGATCGTCGAGTCGTACAGTAGTTCGCATGCATCAAAGCATACACCAAGAGCATCGATATGTCACTCACTCCCGGCCGTACACTTCGAATTCATCCTGCCAGGAGCGCCCGATGACCGATTCGCTCGGCTGGCGCCGCAAGTTCGGCGTGCTCGCCCCTTCGACCAATACCTCGGTGCAGCCCGAATTCGACGGCATGCGCCCGGCGGGCGTCACCAACCACTTTTCCCGCATCATCATTCCGGATACGCGGGTCACCGGCGACAAGTCCTTCATGGCGATGATGGACAACATCCGCGCTGCGCTGATGCCCGCGCTCGACGCGGTGATGAGCTGCCACCCCGATTACGTGGTGATGGGCATGTCCGCCGAGACATTCTGGGACGGCCTGCAGGGAAGCGTGAAGCTGCAGCGCAAGATGGAGAAGCGCGCGCGGGTCGGCATCGCGATGGGCGCCGACGCCTGCCAGGCGGCCTTGCGCCGCTACGGCAGGAACGTGAAGCGGCTTGGCCTCATCACGCCCTACATGCCGGTGGGCGACCGGCAGGTGCACCGCTTTTTCACCGAATGCGGCTTCGAGGTCGTCAACCTGCTCGGTCTGAAGTGCAAGAGCCCGGTGGCGATCGCGCACGTCTCGGAACAGAGGCTGCGCGATGCGATCGTCGAGGTGAACCGCGGCAGCGTGGACGCGATCGTGCAGGTCGGCACCAACCTTGCGATGGCGCGCGTGGCCGGAATCGCCGAGTTCTGGCTCGACAAGCCCGTGATCGCTATCAACACCGCGACCTACTGGTGGGCGCTGCGCCAGAACGGCATCAGGGACCGGATGCAGGGCTGGGGCTCGCTGCTGGCTGAGCATTGATGCGGCCCGCGCTCGTCGACATCGGCGCCAATCTCACGCACGCATCGTTCCATGACGACCTGCCGCAGGTGCTCGAGCGGGCGAGCGCGCATGGGGTCGGGACGATCGTCGTCACCGGCGCCAGCGTGGAGGGAAGCCGCGCCGCGCTGGCCCTTGCCCGGGCGCACCCGGGCAAGCTGCGCTCGACCGCCGGCGTGCACCCGCACGACGCGCAGCACTGCAGCGCGGAGACGATTCCCGCGCTGCGCGCGCTCGCCGCATTCCCCGAGGTGGTCGCGCTGGGCGAGTGCGGCCTGGATTTCAACCGCAACTACTCGCCCCACCCCGATCAGGAAAAATGGTTCGTCGCGCAGCTCGAACTCGCCTGCGAGCTCGGCAAGCCGTTGTTCGTCCACTCGCGCGACGCGCACCCGCGGCTTGCCGAAATCCTGCGCCGATACCGCAATCGCCTTTCGCATGTAGTGCTGCATTGCTTCACCGGCCAGGCCGATGAGTTGCGCGCCTACCTCGAGCTCGATTGCCACATCGGCATTACCGGCTGGATCTGCGACGAGCGGCGCGGTCGGCACCTGCTTGCGCTGGTGCGCGAAATCCCGGCCGGCCGGCTGCTGCTCGAGACCGACGCGCCCTATCTCACGCCGCGCGATCTGCGGCCGCAGCCGCACGCGCGCCGCAACGAGCCCGCGTTCCTGACGCACATTGCGGCGACCGTGGCGCGCGCGCTGGGCAAGCCGCTCGACCAGCTCGCGCGCGAAACCAGCGCCAACGCGCGGGCCTTTTTCGGCCTGCCCTAACCCGCGAGAATCGCGTAAGTGGCCGTCGCGTGCGCGGCCGGCCGTTCATCGCCGTCTGCGCGCAACAGGATCTCGCCGAACGCAAGCGTCCTGCCGAGCCGGACGATGCGCGCCTCGACCAGCGTGTCCTTGCCGGAAATCGGGCGCATGAAGGTGACGTTCTGCGAGACCGTGATGACCGGCTTGAATCCGCCGAACGCGCCGGCGAGCGCGATCACCATCGCAGTATCGGCCGCCGACATCAACGCCTGCCCGCAGATCATCCCCCCAATCCGCACCAGGTTATCCGAGAACGGCAGGCGCAGCACCGCCCGGTCCGTTGCCACGGATTCGACCCGCAATTGAAGTTCCTGGACCCACGTCGCGGAATTTTCCGTGAGCATCTGCTGCGCGGCCCGCACGCTCACTGCGGCCATGGTCAGGGCATGCTCGCGCCGGTCGGTTCATCGGACTCGAAGTCATGCATCTCGATCACGCCCCGCAGGATCCCGTCGTCGGAGAATTCGATCCACAGCACGCGCTTCTCCTGATAATCCAAGGTGCGGTACTCCCACACGTCGACCGGAAAGCGCGCCGCACGCACGATCCGGTTCGGCGGACCGAACAGTTCGCGCGCCTGCTTTGCGGTGGTCTCCCCGCGCACCAGCTTTTTCACGTTTTCCAGCGTGAGCCGCTGCTCGATGCCGCGCATCACGCCGTCGGCGCCGACGATGACCGCATAGGTGTGGCGCCCGTACGGCCCACGCGGAAAGTACAAGGTGCCGCTGCCGTCGGGATTCGCGACACGCATGGCCGGGACACCCATCAGGCCTTCTACTTCTGCCGCGGTGGACTTGCCAGGTACCAGACCGCGGCCGTCGTAGGACGCGCAACCCGCCAGCACCGCGAACACGACTACAGCGCAGAACAAGCGCATCGTCATCATCGAGCCTCCTTTCAGGCGCCGTTTCCGGGTTTCGGCGAGAAATACTTGTCCTTCTTGCCTTCCTCGTCCTTGTGCTCATCCGCGTCCGGCGGCGGCGTGCCCTTGCGCGTGATGTTCGGCCACGTCAACGCGAAATCGGCGTTGATCTTGAGCCAGGCATCGGCCTTTGCGTCCGAGTCCGGCACGATTGCGTCGACCGGACATTCCGGCTCGCACACGCCGCAGTCGATGCACTCGTCCGGGTGGATGGCAAGCATGTTCTCGCCTTCGTAGAAGCAGTCCACGGGGCAGACTTCGATGCAATCCATGTACTTGCACTTGATGCACTGTTCGGTCACTACGTAGGCCATGGGCTTATGCAGGCAAAAAAGCATACAAGCATAGCAGCAAACCGTGGAAAACGTCCTTTCCCTAGATGAAACAATGGCTTGAATTCAGACCGGGCGCGCCCCATCATGCATTTAATGAATGACCGGAACAGAGCCATGGTAGCGCACAGCATGGATATAAACAACATTAATTTCGATTCTGAAGTTATTGATAAATCTAACGTTACTCCAGTCATCGTCGACTTCTGGGCACCGTGGTGCGGTCCCTGCAAGACGCTCACCCCGGTGCTGGAGAAGCTGGCGGCCGAATATGACGGCAAATTCAAGCTCGCCAAGGTCAACTCCGACGAGAACATGGAACTTTCGGCCGAGTTCGGCGTGCGCTCGATTCCCGACGTTCGCGCGTTCAAGGATGGGCGGATGGTGGGGCAGTTCACGGGGGCGCTGCCCGAATCGAAGGTAAGGGAGTTCATCGACCGGCTGCTGCCGTCCGCGGCGGAGCTCGAAAGAACGCTCGGACGGAAACTGCGTGCCGACGGGGACACGGCAGGGGCGAGTGCCGCCCTATCGAAGGCAATCGGCCTGGATCCGAAGCTGCACCTGGCACGCATCGATCTCGCCGAATTGCTGATCGAGTTGAAGCAGCTTGAAGCAGCCGAGCGCCAGCTCGCGGAGGTCAAGCCGGACGTCGATTACGACGCGCGCGTCGAGGCCTTGCGCTTGGCGATCTCTTTCGCGCGCTCCGCCGAGTCAGGCGCAAGCGACGCCGACCTCAGCGCAATGATCGCCGCAGATCCCGCGGATCTCGATGCGCGCATGCAACTGGCCAACCGCCACGCCGGCCGGCGCGAATGGCGCGCGGCGCTGGACGCGTTGCTGGAGATCGTAAAGCGCGACCGGAACTGGAAGGATCAGGCCGCACGCAAACAGATGCTCGCCATCTTCAGCCTCGCCGCGGGAGATGGGGAGCTGGTGTCCGAATACCGGCGCAAGCTCGCGAGCGCGCTTCACTGACCCTCAACCCTTCACGCACAGCACCTGTTTGAGCGTGTGCACGACCTCCACCAGGTCGGCCTGGTTCGCCATCACTTGATCGATGTCCTTGTAGGCGCCGGGAATCTCGTCGATCACACCCTTGTCCTTGCGGCAGATCACGCCCGCGGTCTGCTGTGCGAGATCCTCGATCGAAAATTCCCTGCCCGCCTGGTTGCGGCTCATGCGCCGGCCGGCACCGTGCGCACAGGACTGAAAACTCTCCGCATTGCCCTTGCCGCGCACGATGTAGCTTCGCGTGCCCATGCTGCCCGGGATGATGCCAAGTTCGCCTTCACGGGCGCTGATCGCGCCCTTGCGTGTCAGCCAAACCTGCTCGCCGTAGTGGCGCCCGCGCGCGACGTAGTTGTGGTGGCAATTGACGGCTTCGGTCGTCACTTCGAAGGACGGCAGATGCCGGAGCAAGGCTTCCAGCACGATATTCATCATTTCGGCGCGGTTGGCGTGCGCGTAGTCCTGCGCCCAGCCCACCGCAGCCACGTAATCATCGAAGTGCTGCGCGCCCTCCGGGAAATACGCAAGATCGCGGTCGGGAAGCGCAAGCTGGTTGCGCTCGGCGTCGCGTTTCGCCAATGCGATGAAATAGGTGCCGATCGCGTTGCCGATGCCGCGGCTGCCGGAGTGCAGCATCACCCAGACGCGCTGCGCCTCGTCGAGGCAGACTTCGATGAAATGGTTGCCGCCGCCGAGCGTCCCCATCTGCTGCACCCAGCTCGAGCGTTTGCCGACGCGCTTTTCGACGCCAGGGTGTTTCTCCAGAATTTTTTTCAGTCCTCTCTTGAAACGCTTTGCCGCCTGATCCCTCGCGTCCCGCTCGTCGTGTTGACGGAACCCGACCGGCACGTCGCGCGAGATCCCGTCGAACACGCGCTGCAGGTAAACTTCGTCCAGATCGTTCGCGGTGAGCGACAGCCGCACCGCGCACATCCCGCAACCGATATCCACGCCCACCGCCGCCGGAATGATCGCGCGCAGCGTCGGGATGACCGATCCCACGGTGGCGCCGATGCCGAGGTGCACGTCCGGCATCGCCGCGACGTGGTGGTGCACGATCGGCAGTTTCGAGATGTTGACAAGCTGCTGGCGCGCACCGGCCTCGACATCGCCAGTGTAAACCTTAACCGGCACCAACCCTTCGTTGATTTCCTGGCGGACCGGCACGCAAGTCTCAGTGCGCGCGCTGTCCGCAGAACGCGGCGAGATTTATCAGCGACTTTTCGAAACCGATCTTCATCTTTCTTTTCAGAAGCACCGAGAAGATCGCCCGGACAAGGATGTTTCCCCGTACGAAGAACTCCACAATCAACTCGGACGCGTCCGCCGAAGCGCGCCGCACGGAATATTTCAGGCTGACCAGCTTCTTCACGTCGGTTTCCCAGAATTCGAACGTCGTGTCCGTGACCTTGACATCGCCGGTGACGATTTCCGGATCTGTCGGGTCCCGGACGCACCTATGCTTCGTGCCAATCTGGTTGGGTTTGCCGTCGTGCAACTCGACCCTTTTGATGCCCTCGATCCAATTCATCCGTCCCGGAAGATCGATCAGTGTCTGGTAGACCCGCTCGGCGGGCGCATCGATGCGCTGGGGCAGCTCCATCACCTTGTGCGGATTTTTCACCGTAAACGGTTCCGGCTTCTCGGCTTTGACCTCCTCCCGGTACTTCGTCAGAGACAGATACTTGTATTCGACTGCGCCGATTTCGTCGTACGAATCGGCGCCATCTGCGAACGCCTCCAGGCCGCCATTCGACTCCTTCAGGCCCGCCAGCAGGCCGCGCGTCAGCAGGAGATATTCACGCTGCTGGAGCGAATTCTTGAGCAGCCGGTGCGCGACGATAACGTCCTTGCCGATGAGCTTCGTATGGTCCCGGATCCGTACCGTACTCGCCGGACCGCGGTGCGCGACGATCTTGAGCGTGAGCTGACTCGCGCTCGTACATGCCCCGCACTGGCACAGCCGCTGCAACTCGTATCGCTTCAGCTGCGTATGGAAATTGACGAACATCTTCCGCGCCTGCTCGACGAATTCCGCTGCCGAAGGTGGTGCGCCCGGCCGGAAAAACAGTATCGCGTCGCCCTCGATCTCCGAGATCTTCAGGCCGATCGAATTCGAATCGACCAGGATTTCCAGCAGTTCCCGGATGATGTGCTGGCTGTGATTGATCTCCGTTTCAGCGACAAATTTCGTGAAGCCGCTGATGTCGGGGATGAACAGCACAACTTCACTTGCGGCGGCCGGTTCCATTGCTGCTCCCATGAAGTCTACGTGTGATTGAATAATACAATCTCTACGTGTCTACGCCCAATCGAGGAGGCACACGCCATGCAGTCGCGCACGCAGATCGGAATCGTCGGCGCCGGCCCGGCCGGTCTTCTGCTTTCCCACCTCCTCCACCTGCAGGGCGTCGAATCGGTGGTGCTCGAATCGCGCAGCCGCGCTGCGATTTCATCGGCGGCTGCGATGGCTTCCACGGGATCTCGCGGCCTTCCATTCCCTCCCGCCTGCGCAGCGAGTTCACGCGCACCTATCCGTTCGGCTGGTTCGGCATCCTGGTGGAGGCGCCGCCGGCGACCGACGAACTGATCTACGCCTATCACGACCGCGGCTTCGCGCTCATCAGCACGCGTTCGCCCACGATTCAGCGGCTGTACCTGCAGTGCGACCCGAACGACTCGCTCGAAAACTGGCCGGACGCGCGCATCTGGAGGGAACTGCATGCCCGGCTCGCCGGCGACGATGGCTGGAAGCTGACGGAAGGCCGCATCTTCCAGAAGGGAATCGTCGCGATGCGCAGTTTCGTGCTCGAGCCAATGCGCTGCGGGCGGCTGTTCCTCGCGGGCGACGCCGCGCACATCGTTCCGCCGACGGGTGCCAAGGGCCTCAACCTCGCGGCCGCGGATGTGCGTGTGCTGTCGCGCGCGCTCGGCGTCTACTACAAGAGAGGAAGCGAGGAGCAGCTCTCGCAGTACTCCGATACCGCGCTGCGCCGTGTCTGGCGTGCCGAGCATTTCTCGTGGTGGATGACCTCGATGCTGCACCACTTCCACGACGAAACCCCGTTCCATCACCGGCTTCAGCGCTCGCAACTTCAGTACGTGACGACCTCGCGCGCGGCTGCAGCCTCGCTCGCCGAGAACTACGTCGGGTTGCCGGTGCCGGGCTTGACCTAATACTGTACAGACTGTACAGTACTGCGATGACCCGGCCGCAGCGCAAAGGTGTGGAAGACGCCCGCAATCAACTGCCCGCACTGCTCGCCGAAGCGCAGAAGGGGCGCACGACGATCATCACGCGCCATGGGCGGTCGATCGCGGCGATCGTCCCCATCGAAGGCATGTCCGGTGGACAGACCCAGAAAACTCTCATGGGTCTCGCCGGCACCGGCAAGGGCATGTGGGGCAGGGACAGCGCGAAGACCCTGCGCCGCCTGCGGGACGAGTGGAGCCGGTAGACCTGTCAGTGCTGCCGGACCATGCGCTGGTACTGGTTGATACCGCGCCGATCATCTACTTCCTCGAAGGGCATCCGAAATTCGCAGCGCGCTTCCGGCCGCTATTCGAACGCCAGGCGGCCGGAACGATTCTGTTTGCGGTCACCACCATCACGATCGCCGAGGTTCTCAGCGGGCCCTTCGGCGCGGGCGAGGAAACGCTCGCCAAGCGCTATCGCGCGGCGATGGAATCGTGGCAGGTGGTGCCTCTCGATGCGGATATCGCCGAAAGTGCCGCGCGGTTTCGCGCCTCACTCAAGCTGAAACTTCCTGACGCGATTCAGGTGGCGAGCGCCATCGCGATCAACGCCGATGCGTTGCTCACCCACGACCGGGATTTTGCGAAGGTAAAGGCGCTGACCGTACTTGGCTGACCCGGGTTGCCGATGGACCGGAATCATTCCGGACGCAGCTTCAGCAGCCTGACCGCGTTTTCCTTCATGATCAGCGGCCTCACCTCCGGCTTGATGGCAATCTTCTCGAAATCCGCCAGCCAGCGGTCGGGCGAAAGCACCGGGTTGTCGGTGCCGAACAGCACCTTGTGCTTGAGCAGCGTGTTCGCGTACTGCACCAGCTTGGGCTCGAAATACTTCGGCGACCAGCCGGAAAGGTCGATCCAGACGTTGGGCTTGTGCGTCGCGATCGAAAGCGCCTCGTCCTGCCACGGCACCGACGGATGCGCCATGACGATCTGCAGGTCGGGGAAATCGGCGGCCACATCGTCGAGATACATCGGGTTGGAATATTTCAGCCGCAGGCCGCCGCCGCCCGGCATGCCCGCGCCGATGCCGGTCTGCCCGGTATGGAAGATCGCCGGCAGCCCGGCCTCCGCGATCGCTTCGTAGAGCGGATAGGCATCGTGATCGTTCGGAAAGAACGCCTGCACGGTCGGATGGAACTTGAACCCCTTGACGCCGAAGTCCTTGATCAGGCGCCTCGCCTCGCGCACGCCCATCTTGCCGCGCGCCGGGTCGATGCTGGCGAACGGAATCGCGACATCAGCGTGTTCCGCGGCGGTCTCTGCGATCTCCTCGTTGGTGATGTTGCGGATGCCCATGCCGCGCTCGTGATCGACCGTGAACACGACGAACGCCATCTTGCGCTCGCGGTAATACGCGGCCATCTGCGCGATGGTCGGATGCTGCACGGCATAGCGGAAGTAGCGGCCGCGCGCTTCCAGCGATTCCTTCGATGCCTCGTCGGGCGCGAGCCGCGTCGAGGTTTCCGCGTGGGTATGGATGTCGATCGCGACCAGTTCGTCTACGTTCATCGTTCTCATCGGGCAGCTCCGATCACATCAGGTCCGGGCGGCTGAGCATACAGCGCCTCGACCAGGCCGGCGCGATGCTCCAGCACCGCGGCCTGGTTGATCGAACCCTTGTCGGTCACTTCGCCAAGGTCGATCGAAGGCGGCACCTCGAGCAGGATTGCCCGCTCGATGAGGCTCGCGCTGCCGGTCGCGCCGGCGGCCAGTCGATCGAGCAGCAACTGGAACTGCGCGCGCACGGCGGGATGCCGCAGCACCTCCCCGGCGCTCGCATGCGGCGAGAGTTCCGGACAGAGCCTCCGGCAGTCGTCGAGGCGCAGAAACACCAGCGCGCCGATCCAGTCGCGGTTGATGCCGGCGAGCACCACATCCTGCACGTATGGCGCGCCCTCGGCGATGAAGCGCGCGCGCAGCGGCCCCACGCTCGCCCAGGTGCCGCTCGAGAGCTTGAAGTCCTCGGCGATGCGACCGTCGAAGAACAGGCCTTGCCCGTGATCCGCGGGATCGACCCAGCGCACCGCGTCCCCCAGCCGGTAATAGCCCTCTTCGTCGAACGCCGTGCGCGTGAGTTCGGGCTGACGCCAGTAACCCGGCATGATGCTCGGGCCGCGTGCCCGGATCTCCAGCTTTTCCCCGACCGGCGCGAGCTTGACCTCCACGCCGGGCACCGGCAAACCGATCATTCCCGAGCGCACCCGGTCGCCGCGCGTGAAGGTGACCGACGGCGCAGTCTCCGTGGCTCCGAGACCGCTCACCCACAGGATCCGCTCTCCGCAGGTCTGCACTGCCAGTTCGTCGAGCGCGTCCCACACCGGTTGAGCGAGTCCCGCACCGGCGAAGAAGAGCATTTTCAACCGGCTGAAGAAATGCTCCCGCAATGCCGGTTCGCGCTGCAGGTATGGCACCAGTTCCTCGAAACCCCGCGGCACGTTGAAGTACACCGTCGGTGCGATCTCGCGCAGGTTGCGGACCGTCTCGCCGATCAGTTGAGGCGTGGGCTTGCCGTCGTCGATGTACAGCGTGCCGCCGTTGTACAGCGTAATCCCGAAATTGTGATTGCCGCCGAAGACATGGTTCCACGGCAGCCAGTCGACCAGCACCGGCGGCTCGTGCTGCAGGAACGGCAGGCATTCCACCACCATCTGCTGGTTGCTGGTGAGCATGCGCTGCGTCTGGATCGCGGCCTTGGGCATGCCGGTGGATCCCGACGTGAGCAGGAATTTGGCCACCGCATCGGGGCGGATCGCGGCGTGTGCGGCGTCGACCATCGCCGCCGGTTCGCGCGAAGGTGCGGCGCCAACGGCGAGTTCAGCGTCGCGGGGCAGGACCGCGACCGCCTTCGCGTAACGTGCGCGATCCGAGACGAACACCAGGCCGGGGGTGAGCAGTTCGAGAACGTAGCGCAGCTTGCCGAGGTCCTGGGAAACCAGCGAGTACGCGGGCGATACCGAGGTGAACGGCACCCCGACGTGCAGCGCGGCGAGTGCCAGCATCGCGTGCTCGAGATCGTTCTCCGAAAGGATCACGAGCGGGCGCTCGGCCGACAGCCCGCGCTCGAGCAGCGCCTGCCCGATGCTCCGCGCATTCGCGAGGGCCTCGCGATAACTGATCCGGCGCCACCCGCCGGAAGCGTCGCGCCTGGCAATGAAAGTACGATCCGGCGCCTCGCGCGCCCACTTCAGAAGACGCTCGGTGATGCGCTGCGGATAGGGACCGAGGACCGAGGCGGAGCGCAACAGGGTATGGCCGCGCGGATCCCTCTCCACGCATACCCGCGCATCGCCCAGCGCAACCCTGCGACAGGCGGGCATGCTCATCCCGCGAGCTTGTTGAGCAGGCGGATCAGCGAGGAGCGCTCGCGCGGCGCGAGCCGCCGCGCAAACGCCGCGTCATTCTCGCGTACGCGGCGTCGCAACCGGGCGAGCAACGCTTCGCCCTTCACGGTCAGAAAAAGTCCCCAGACGCGCCCGTCGTCCGCGCGCGACCTGCGTTCCGCGAGCCCTCGTTCCTCGAGCCAGTCGGTCAGCAGCATCGCCCCGGAGCGTGCCGTGCCGAGCACGTTGCCCAGCGTCGTCTGCGTGATCCCGGGATTCGCGTGCAGGATCACCAGCGCGGTGAATCGCGGCGGCGTGATGCCGGCGCCGGCGGAAGCACGGTAAAACGCCTCGAACGACGCGATCTGGGCACGCCGCAACGCATAGCCGAAATGGCTTTCGAGATCGCCGTAGTCGATGCCCGGCACGCGCCTGAGTTCGCTCGGACGCGGGCCGCGGGGCGATTCCATCTTGCTGTTCATGGACCGGCGCGCATTGACCGCCAAATTGTAATGATCTATAACAGTTCTCCGCAATCGTCGCTCGCTGCATTCGGTCGGATGCGGCACCGCAACAAAGCAGCGGGCACTTCAAAACACCCGGTTTTGCGGCGACAATGCAAGCTATCAACGATCAGGAGCAGTCATGACCCGGGGCATGAACCGTCGCCAGTTCAACAAGGCGCTCGCCGCCACGGCCGCAACCACCGCCCTGCAGCCGTTCGGCATCGTGCGCGCCCAGTCCAGCAAGCTCAAGGTCGGCGTGCTGCTGCCACGCTCCGGCGTGCAAAGCTTCTTCGGTCAGTCCTGTCAGAAGGGCGCCGATCTCGCGCCGGGCCTGCTCAAGGAGATGCTCGGCGTTGACATCGAACTGATGAACGCCGACACCGAGACCAGCGTCGACACGGCGCGCACCCGCGCCGAGCGTCTGATCCAGGAGGGCGCGAACGTTCTGGTGGGACCGTTCGACTCCGGCGCCGCGGGCGCGATCGCGCAGGTCTGCGAGCAGCGAGGCGTGCCCTTCGTCATCAACATCGCCGCGGCGCCGCAGATTACGGAGCAGGGCTACAAGTTCACGTTCCGCAACTTCCCCACCAGCGTCGACCTCGTGCGCAACGGCCTGGGGCTGATGCGCGACCTGTTCCAGGCGACCCGCACCGCGCCGCGCAGCGCCGTGTTCATGCACGTTAACGACACTTTCGGGCAGGCCAACGCGAAGGCGATCGGAGCGATCTTTCCGACGCTCAACTACCTACCGTTCAAGATCGTCGACACGATCTCCTACGACCCGGCCGCCAAGGACCTGACCGTCGAGGTTTCAAAGGCCAAGGCGACCAACGCCGACTTCCTGCTGCTTGTGTGCCGGGTGAACGACGGCATCATCCTGCGCCGCGAGATGGTCAAGCAGCGTTGGAACCCGATGGGCATCATCGCGCCCGGCAATCCCGGCATGTACGAGGACCAGTTCTACAAGGCGCTCGGCAGGCTTTCCGAGTACTGCATCTCCAACGTGCCCTGGTACGACCCCAAGTCCGACCTGGCCAATACGATCGAAAAGGCCTTCGACCGGCAGAACCCGAAGGACAAGCTGATGTTCCACGCACTCAATGTGGGCTACACGTTCGAGGCGCTCATGATCGCGGCGGATGCGTTCAAGCGGGCCAAGACCACCGCGCCGAGGGAGTTGGCGGAAGCGATCCGCCAGACCGAGATCAGGAACCGCATGATGCTCGGCGGGCCGATCAAGTTCAACGCCAAGGGTCAGGTCGACGGCAATCTTTCCGCTTGCATCCAGAATCTGAATCTGAGGCCGACCGTGGTATTGCCCGCGGCGGCAGCGGAAGCGAAGCCGGTGTTCCCGGTGCCCGATTACAGAAAAACCTGAGGAGACTCGATGAAACGCAGACAATTCAACCAGGCGCTGGCCGCAGCCGGCATCGCCGCCGGGCTCGCCCCGTTCGGCATCGTGCGGGCGCAATCACAGAAGCTCAAGGTAGGCGTGCTGTTGCCGCGCTCGGGCGTGCAGGCGCTGATCGGACAGTCGTGCCAGAAAGGCGCGGACCTCGCCCCCGCCGTGATTAGGCAGGTGCTCGGCGTGGACATCGAGCTGATGAACGCCGACACGGAGTCGAACGCCGACACCGCGCGCACCCGCGCCGAACGCCTGATCCAAGAAGGCGCGCACGTGCTGGTCGGGGCGTTCGATTCCGGCCACACCGCGGCGATCGCGCAGGTTGCCGAGCAACGCGGCATTCCGCACATCATCAACGTCGCCGCCGCGCCGCAGATTACCGAGCAAGGCTACAAGTTCGTGTTCCGCAATTTCCCGACCGCGATCGACCTGACGCGCAATGGCCTCGCCCTGATGGGCGAGATCTTCCGCACCACCAACACGGTGCCGCGCAGCGCGGTGTTCATGCACGTCAACGACACCTTCGGGCAGGCGATGGCGAAGGGCGTCGGCGCAATGCTGCCGCACCTGGACTTCCTGCCGTTCAAGGTGCTGGACACGATCGCCTACGACCCCGCCGCCAAGGACCTGACCGTCGAGGTGTCGAAGGCGAAGGCCACCAACGCCGACTTCCTGATGCTGGTCTGCCGGCTGAACGACGCCATCATCCTTCGGCGCGAGATGGCCAAGCAACGCTGGAACCCGATGGGCATCATCAGCCCGGGATCGCCCGGACTGTACGAGGAGCAGTACACCAAGGCGCTCGGGCCGCTAGCGGAATATGCGATCTGCAATACGGTCTGGTTCAATCCCAAGTCGGAGATGACGAAGACCGTCGGCGCTGCGTTCAGGCAACAGAACCCGAAGGACATGCTCGATTTTCACGGTACCAATGTCGGTTACACCTTCGACGCGATCATGATCGCGGCCGACGCGTTCCGGCGTGCGCGCACCACGGATCCGAAGGCGCTCGCCGACGCGATCCGGCAGACGGACATTCCGGTCAGCCGCCGCATGTCGCTCGGCGGCCCGATCCGCTTCAACCCCAAGGGCCAGGTCGAAGGAAACCTGTCGGCTGCGATCCAGAACCTGAAGGGCCGGCCGACCGTGACGCTGCCGGCGGAGTACGCGGAGGCGAAGGTGGTCTTCCCTTCTCCCGGCTACAAGAAGACGTAACGGACGTAGTTGCCCCTTGACCTCGTAACCAACGTCCTCATCGCCGGCGTCCTGACCGGCCTCGTGTACGGGCTGATGGCGCTCGGCCTGTCGGTGATCTTCGGCGTCGTGCGCGTCGTCAACTTCGCGCACGGCGAGATGATGACGATTGCGATGTACGCTGCGGTGCTGTTGTTCGCGCAGTGGCAGCTGGATCCATTCCTCGCGATCCTGCCGGTGGCGGCGGTGTTCTTCGTCCTTGGATACCTGCTGCAGGTCTGGATGATCAATCCGTTCATCACCCGGCCCGAATATTCCCAGTTCATGCTGTTGGTGGCGGTCGCGATCATCATGGTGAACGCGCTGCTGATGGTCTTCGGGCCGAGCGCGCGCAACGTGCAGGTGGAGTACCAGCTCGAATCGTTTGCGCTCGGTCCCATCCTGTTCGACAAGGCGCGCGTCTATTCCGGCGCGGCCGCGGTGGCGGTGAGCGCGCTGCTGTTTGCGTTCTTCAAGTTCTCGCGTTCCGGGAAAGCGATTCGCGCCTGCGCGGACAATTACCTCGGCGCAAAGGTCGTGGGGCTGGACGTCAAGCACCTGTACGGCCTCACCTTCGGCCTGGGCTCGGCCTGCGTCGCGGTGGCTGGCTGCCTGATGGTGCTGCTGGTGGACGTCACGCCGCTGCTCGGCCCCGGCTACACGCTGCTCGCGTTCGTGATCGTCATCGTCGGCGGGCTGGGTTCGATGGGCGGCGCGCTGCTCGGCGGCGTGCTGATCGGGGTGTCCGAGGCGATGGCCGGATTGTTCATCACGCCGTCGGCGAAAAGCATGGTCAGCTTCGCGCTGCTGATCCTGGTGCTGCTGTTCCGCCCGCAGGGCCTGCTCGGCCGCCGGACGTGAACCGGCGAGCGCAAACCCTGCTCGCGCTGCTCGCGCTCGCGCTGCTAGTCCTGCCGGCTTTCGCCAGCAACTACGTCATGTCGGTCGCGACGCTGATCCTGTTCTTCGCGTTCACCGGCCAGGCGTGGAACGTGATGATGGGCTTCGCCGGCCAGCTTTCGCTGGGGCACTCGCTCTACGTCGGCGTCGGCGCCTATACCGCGGCCGGGCTGTTCTTCCACTACGGTCTCGGGCCCTGGGCCGGCCTCTGGCTCGCGATCCTGCTGTGCGTTCTGCTCGGCGCCGCCATCGGCTTCCTCGCCTTCCGCTTCGGCATCTCCGGGGTGTACTTCGCGCTGCTCACCATCGCGTTCGCCGAGTTCACGCGTATCGGCTTCGATCACATCGACTGGCTCGGCGGACCGGGAGGCCTGTTCATCAAGGTCGCGCAGCGCGACCAGATCGACCTGCTCAACTTCCGCGGCCCGCCGGCGATGTACTACTACGCAATGCTCGCGCTCGCTGCGGGCGCATTGGCGCTGTGCGCCTGGCTGCTGCGCAGCCGAGCCGGCTACTACTGGCAGGCGATCCGCGAGGACGAGGAAGCGGCGCAGGCGCTCGGCATCAATACGTTTCGCTGGAAAATGCTCGCGGTGATCCTTTCTGCCGCGATGACCGCGGTTTCAGGCGTTTTCTTCGCCTTCTACTACAACAACCTGTTCCCCGAGCAGATCTTCCACATCAGCCGCTCGATCGAAATCATCCTCGGGCCGATCATCGGCGGAATCGGCACGCTGTTCGGCCCGATTCTCGGCGCCGCGGTGCTGACCCTGCTCGCCGACGGCATCACCGAATTGATGTCGGCTTTCGGCATCGAGATCCCGGGGGTGAAGCAGGTGTTCTATGGAATCGTGCTGCTGGTGGTCATCATGTTCCTGCCGAACGGGATCTGGCCGACGCTGGCGCGCAGGCTCGGCATCGCGAGGCAACGCTGATGGCCCTGCTTGAGATCTCGAGCCTTTCAAAATCCTTCCGCGGCCTGCGCGCGGTGGCGAACGCATCGCTCGAAGTCCCCGAACACGGGATCGTCGCGCTGATCGGGCCGAATGGCGCGGGCAAGACCACCATCTTCAACATCGCCGCCGGGGTGTACGCGCCGGATGGCGGAGAAATCCGGTTCGCCGGCAGACGCATCGACGGACTGAGGCCGGACCAGATCTGCGCCGCGGGCATCGGGCGCACTTTCCAGATCGTCAAGCCCTTCGCCGGCCTCTCGGTGCTCGACAACGTGATCGTCGGCGCGCTGCAACGTTGCAGAACCGTGAGCGATGCGCGCGCGCTCGCCGCGCGCGTCCTCGACCAACTGGGCCTGGGCGGGAAACGCGACCTGCCCGCTTCCTCGCTCACGCTGCCCGACCGCAAGCGGCTCGAGGTAGCCCGCGCACTCGCCACGCGGCCGCAACTGTTGCTGCTCGACGAGGTGATGGCGGGCCTGCGCCCGACCGAGTGCGACCAGATGGTCGAGGTGTTCCGCGAGCTCAACTCGCGCGACGGTCTCACGATCCTGCTGATCGAGCACGTGATGCGCGCGGTAATGGCGCTCGCGCGGCAAATCGTGGTGCTGCACCACGGCGAAATCATCGCCCGCGGCGCACCCGCTGAAGTGGTGCGCAATTCAGCAGTGCTCGAGTGCTATCTCGGCGAGGACGCCGAAGTCTGATGGCGCTTCTCGAAATCCGCGATCTCGACCTCTACTACGGCGACGCGCAGGCGCTCGCCGGGGTCACGCTCGAGGTGCCCGAGGGCGAGATCGTCGCGATCGTGGGTGCGAACGGCGCCGGCAAGAGTTCGCTGATCCGCACCATTGCGGGCATCGAGCGGGCGCGCGCCGGGAGCATCCGCTTCAAGGGCAGCGACATCACGCAACTCGAGTCGCACCAGACCTGCAACCTCGGCATTGGCCAGGTCGCGGAAGGGCGCCAGATCTTCCCCTCGCTCACCGTCGCCGAGAACCTCGAGATGGGAGCGACGCTTCCGCGCGCGCGCGCGAAGGCGCGCGAGACGATGCAGGAAGTGTTCATCCTGTTCCCGCGCCTTGCCGAGCGCAAGGCACAGCTGGCGGGCACCATGTCGGGCGGCGAGCAGCAGATGCTCTCCATCGCGCGCTGTTTGATGGGCCAGCCCGAATTGATCATGTTCGACGAGCCTTCGCTCGGGCTCGCGCCGACGCTGGTGCAGGAAGTGCTGCACACCATTCGCCTGCTTAACCGTCGGGGCATAACCATCCTGCTGGTGGAACAGAACGTCGCGGTCTCGCTCAAGCTCTCGCAGCACGCCTATGTGCTGGAGAACGGCCGTATCGTGATGTCGGGCTCGGGCCAACAGTTGCTGCACGACGACCGGGTGCGGCAGGCCTATATGGGCCTCTGAGGAGTCCCTGAGGCTCCGCTCGGCTCACTTCAGCTTCGAATAGGCCGTCGGCGCAAGAAAGCTGTTGTCGACCGACGCGACGATCGGGCCGTTTTTTTCCGTCTCGGCGCGCTTCTGCAGCCATTCGGGGTCGGCCAGGAAGCCGTTCCAGACGCGCTCGCGCTCGGCCATATCTTTCCATTCGAGCATGTAATAGAGATCCTGGTTGCTGCTGCCGACCAGCACGGTCCAGAAGCCGACCGGGCGTATGCCGTGCCGCTCCCAGATTTTCAGCGTGGCGGTCTCGAAGCGCTTGTTGAGGTCGGGCAGACGGCCCGGCACGCAGTGGTAGATCCGCATCTCGTAGATCATCGAAGTCCTTTCTGGGATGGAACGGCGGTTTGGAATTTACACGACAAGCGCCTGCCGCAACACGCGCAGGTAGTTGCCGCCAAGCACGGCGCCGATCTCGGGATCCTGCAGCCCGCGCTGCGCAAGGTAGCCGGGAAGCCGCGCGAACTCCCGGTAGTTTGGCACCACCGAGCGCGGCACGCCGAACATGTCGGTCCCGATGCCTACATGGTCTGCGCCGTAAGCCTGCATGGCGCGCGCGATCGCGTCGGCATAGAGGTCGAGATTCGCGTAGACCGACCAATTCGGCCACAGGCCGATCACGCCGCCTTGTCCGGCCAGTTGTTTCGCGAGCGGTGCGTGTATGCCGCGTGCCGCAATCCCGCCTTGCGACGGCTGCGGAGTGCCCGCGCCGCTTCGGGAAAACGCCTCCTGCGCATCGCTCCTCCCCGCAAGCCGAATCTGTTGCTATGCTGCGCTCGAAGAGTTTATCAGGACGGGCCATGGTTCGATTCCCGCGCCTCGCATGCGCGATGCTCGAGATGGCGAATGTGAAGAGGCTGGGTTTACGCCTACGCGGGAACCACTGAACCCGGCCGCGCAATCGCGGCGCCGGGCCACAACGAAGGATGGCTGCGCGCGTACTGGGGCGGATAGTCGAGCTTTACGCCGAACCGCTCCGCCGCATGCCAGACCCAGCGCGGATTGTCGAGCAGGCCGCGCGCGAGCGCGACCATGTCGGCCTTGCCCGAGGCGATGATGTCCTCGGCCTGCTGCGGATCGGCGATCATGCCGACCGCGCGCACCGCGATGCCCGCTTCCTTCTTCACTTTCTCCGCGAACGGCACCTGGTAGCCGGGCTCGACCTTGATTTTCTGGTGCGACACCACGCCGCCGCTCGACACGCATACGAAGTCGAAGCCGATCGCCTTCAACTGCTTTGCATAGCGCACCGCATCTTCCGGCGTCGCGCCGCCTTCGGCCCAATCGCTCCCGGTAATGCGCGCAGCGAGAGCCCGCTCCTTCGGCCATGTATCACGCAACGCTTTCGCCACCTCGAGCGGAAAACGCATTCGGTTCTCCATGCTGCCGCCGTAGGCGTCCTTGCGCTGGTTGGAAAGCGGCGACAGGAACTGGTGCATCAGGTAGCCGTGCGCGGAGTGCATCTCGATCAGGTCCAGGCCGATTCGCAGCGCCCGCTTCGCGGCGCCCGCGAACGCATCGACCAGACCCTTTAACTCCGCCAGATTGAGTTCGTGCGGCGTGTGCCACTTGTCGCTGTACGGGATTGCCGACGGCGCGACCGTCCGCCAAGGCGATTCGTCCGATTTGAGCGCGTGCCCGCCCGCCCACGGAACCTGCGCAGATCCCTTGCGCCCGGCATGCGCGAGCTGGATGCCGATCGGCGATTTCGTCAGGCGCCGGCACGCATCGACGACGCGCTTCATCGCCGCTTCATTGCTGTCGTGGTACAGCCCGGCGCAGCCGTGCGTGATGCGCCCTTCGCGCGTCACTCCGGTCGCCTCGATCATCACCAGCCCGGCGCCGGAAATCGCCATGCTGCTCAAGTGCGCGAGGTGCCAGTCGGTCATGCTGCCGTCGTCGGCCGAGTACTGGCACATCGGCGACACCGCCACGCGGTTCGGCAACGTGATGCCGCCGAGCCGGATCGGCTCGAAGAGCTTGCTTTTCATGTTGTTCCTCAGGAAATCTGCAATTTTACACAGGGCCGTGTCGAGCCAGGTGCGCATTCAGCCCCGAGATCAGAACGTCCCGACCGCATTGATGAACCAGCCGCGGCTGCGATACGACAGGTCGGTCAGGTTGTCCGAAAAGTTGGTGAAGTTGTAGCCGACGCCTGCCTTGAGGTGCTCCGCTACGCGCCGGTAGACGGCGACGAGCAATCCGCTGCGCGCGTCGGCCGCTTCGCGCGCGGCGAGCCGCCGCGCTTCCACGACGGCATCCCACTCCCGCACCACATGCCAGTCGGCGCGAAGCACGATGAGGGTGGCGAGCGAGCTGAACCACGGCCCATCGACGCGGTTGTCGCGCAATTCGCCCATCCGCACGCCCAGCTTGGCACCGAGGGTGAGCGATGGGATCACGTCGTGCATGACGTCGGCGGAGACGACGTGGCTGCGTTGCGAATAGTCGGCGAGCACCCCGCTCGCGGAGACCTGCCCCGGCGAGGGCAGATCGTAGAAGTAGGTGTACTTCAGCAACGCGTTCCACCGATCGTTCATCACCGGGCGATAAGCGGCGCCGGAGACGAATTCGACAAAACGCCCGTCGTAGAACGCGCCCTTGCTCGATTCGCTGATCGAGGCATTGAGCTTGAGTTGAGCGCGCCAGTCCGGTTGCGTTTGCCAGCCCAGGCTGCTCCTCGTCAACCAGGTGGTGCGCTGCTCGTCGGCGGACGTGTCGGTGCGATACTCCAGCAGCGACGCGAACTTCGTCTTCTCCTGCCGGTAGGCGACCGACATTCCCATCGCGCGGCGTTTCAGATCGCCCGCAAGCGGGTCGGACACGGTGCCGAATTCGAATTTGGTGCCGAGCGTCCAGCGGTCGATCGGTGCGAGGTCGAGCCCGAAGGCTTGCGTCATGCCGACCGGCCCAGCGCCGTGGGTGGCCCGTGTCTCGCTGAACAGGGTTGCGCTTTCGCTGGCGCGGTAGCGTCCGCCGGAAACCCAGGTGCCGTGCGAGCCGCGCACCAGCGCATCGGGATTGTCAGTCTCGAGTGCGTACTGCAGATAGCTGTTGGAGCGGTCGTCCATCTGCCAGTCGCCGGTGAGCTTGGCGCCGGCGCCGCCATCACCGCCGGAGAGTTCCGCACCGAATTTCAGGCGCTCGGAATAGCGCCAGAGACCGCCTACGCCAATGCGGTCGTTGCCGGTGCGGGTTCCGTTCGTGGCGAGCGTGTTCTGCCCGTAGCCATAAGCCTCCCAATTTTCTGCCACCGGCGTTTCTCCCGCCTGCGTCGCGCGCAAGGGCTTGTATTCGAGACGCGCCACCGCGTCGGTGCGCGCGCCGTTCTCCGACAGGATCGGGCTGGCGTTGGGCACGTTGTTGCGCCGCTCGTCGGCGCGCGCACCGACACCCACGCTCCACTCCGCAGCGATGCGGTGGCGCAGATTGACTTCGATTGCGTCCACGCCCTGCGTGGCGGAATCGCGGCTATCCGCCTTCACCAGCAGGCTGGTGCGTTCCGTCAACGCGATATCGGCTTTCAACCCCTTCTGTGTCACGGCTTCACCCGGCGTGAGCAGACCGGGGGCCGAGTAGCCCTGTTCGCGATCCTGCCAGTAGGCTTGCAATCTCCCGCGCCCGCCCTCGAACATCTCGGCGAAATCGGCCGCGGCTTCGACGCGCCGCGCAACCGCCGCTTCGCCGGTGCTGGCAGTCTGGTTGAAGTCGTAACCGCCGCTGATCGATGAGAGCTGTGTGGTGCCGGCACCGCTGGAGCGCGCCGTCTCCACGCGCAACCAGGTGCCGGGTTTGTAGCGCAGCGTGGCGTTCAGCCCCTCCAAGGTCTGACGCGCGCCGGCGTCGCCCTGCCGGTAGCCGGTAACGCCGAGCCGCACGTAATCGTTGAGCCAGTGGGAAGCCTGCAGCCCATAGGCGAGGCTGTCCACGGCGGTCAACCCCGGCGCGTATTCATAAGTGACGACCAGCCAGGCGGGATAACCGGCGAGCGAACCGGTCTGCACCAGCGTCGATCCGTCCGCCGTGGACGGCAACGGCGCGCTGAGCGCGATGCGGCCCTGCAGCCAGTTGACCTCATAGTCGAGCGCCGGCTGCAGTTGGCGCCGCTCCAGCACGATGCCTGAATCCTTGTCGCGGATCTCCACCCAGATCCGCTCGGCGCCCTGGGTGATGTCCTGATGACGCAGGTAATAGAGCGAGCCGCCGGTGCCGCGGAACTCGTCGCGTGCGGCGATGGTGCCGGGCTCTGCCGCGAACGCGTTCACCTGCGAGCGCCGTTCGCCGAAGCTCGTGGCCGGGTCGGATTTCCACAGCAGATTCGCGCCGTACAGGCCGCGCGAATAGGCGGTCAGCTCGGAACCCGTCCACTGCGTCTGGAAGTTGCCCCACATGACGTGCGACTCGCCCTTCTCCAGGCGCACGTAAAGTTTGCCCTGCGTGGGAGCATCGTCGATGGTGGTCGAGTCGTCGCCGTAGACCGGGTAAAAACGGTCGGGATCGATGCGCCGCAGAAGGTAGCGCGGATCCTTCGACCCGAAATTCGACAGCAAGTCCTTCAGCGGCTGCTCGCTCGTGTCGGCGGACGCAGTGAGCAGCCATTCGCCCTTGATCTTGCCTTTGAGGTAAAACGCGCCGCGGCCATCGACGAACACCCGGTCTTCGTAGTGCGACGTGTCGCCCGTCACCAGTTGCGCCGGGCCGCTGACATTGTTGCGCCCGACGGTCAGGTCGGCGATGGCGACGTAGAACCAGTCCTCGTTGGCGATGGAAAGGCTGCGGCGAAACATCGTTTCGCCCCCTTTCCCATCGCGCACGCGCACTTCGACGGTGTGCGGGCCGGAAGGCAGAATCTGGCGGATCGCAAAACGGCCTTCGCGATCCACGGGCGGCTTCTCGCCGAGCGCGATGACGGATTCGCTCGTTGCGAGCTTGCCGCTGACCGTGACGGTCCCGCCGGAAACCGGGATATTGGCGAGATTCCGGCTGCCTTCGCCCCAGCCGATGAGGCGTTCGCGATCGGCTTCCTGCTTGTCCGGACCCGGCAGCGCACGCGGCAACACGGCGAGTGCCTTCGGCGCCGTTTCGTCGAAGCGACCTGCGACGTCGTAGACGCGCAGCACGTAGAACCAGTCCGCCGGCGAGCCCGGCGCCGGCGTCCACAACGCCGGTGCATCGAAAACGATCGGCAGCAGCACGCGCGGCGTCTGCTGCAGGTTGTCACCCCTGTGGAACAGGCGCACTTCGGCGCGGCGGATCCAATGCAGGTAGTTGGCGTAGGCGTGAAACTCTACCGGCTGTTGCTGCACCGGCGTCGTCGGATAGGGCCAGGCGTTCAGCGCGGGCACGGCGGCGAGCGCATCGAACTTGATCTGGATCTCGGAGCGCTCCAGCGCGA
Organism: Burkholderiales bacterium; assembly: GCA_017880775.1. Classification (GTDB taxonomy): domain Bacteria; phylum Pseudomonadota; class Gammaproteobacteria; order Burkholderiales; family SG8-39; genus JADGRQ01. The sequence continues at coordinate 161,052 of JADGRQ010000005.1, forward strand.
CGTCGGCGCAGCGGCTGCGATCCGGCTCGGTGGTGCCGTCGGCGGGTTCCAGCGGCTGGCCGTCCACGGTGATGCTGAACGGTCGCGCCGCGGCACGGGTTAACGGCGGGCATCGGTTCGTCTCCACGGCGCCCGATGTCGTGACCGCGGACTGCCTCTCGTCCGCGCCGAGGACATCGAGCGGCAGCGCCAGTACCATCGCGGCAGCGAGCGAGCGAGGCAGGGCACTCATCGTTTGCCCCCTCCGACCAGTTCGTCCTCCACGATGAGGGCGTAGCCTGGCTTGACCGAAGTCCAGCGCGTGAACATGGCTTCGGTCAGGCGCTTGACGCGATCGCGCGCGGCCGCATCGCCGTCCGCGCCGACGCGATAGGCGAGGCGCAGCACCGAAGGCGCCTGCATGAGCGTCTGCGGCAGGGCCTCGAAACGCCTGGCCCACTCGGGCTTGAGTTCGCCACCCGCGAAAGCCTCGTCGGCAAGTTCGACCCTCACCACGCGATGGATGGCGGCGCCGAAGTTGAGCTTCGCCGCCTTGCCGCGCGTCAGCCGTACATCGCCCGGGTTCTGCGTGGTGAGGCGATAGCCCGATGGCAACGTGCGTACGTCGAGCTTCATGACGAAGTTCGAGCCGCGATCCGGGTCCGGTATTTCCGGACAGGTGACGTGGAAGCGCCCTTGCGCGTCGCTGGTGACGAGCAACCCGCGCGCGGTGGCGATCCGCACGTTGGGGATGCCCGGTTCGCCATCGTCCTGGTAGCCGTTGGCGTTCTTGTCGTCGAAGACCTTGCCGATGATGTCGGAGCAATCGAACGTGGGGTCGGGCGCGACGCGCACCGTTGCCAGCGCGACGTTCGAGACCAGGCTCGAGACGAGGTTGTTGATCGCCCAGCTCTGGTTGTTGTAGTCGCCCTCGCCCACGCCGCTGCCGACGACCAGCACCAGCTTGAAGACCTTGCGTTCGCCCGGCGCGAAGCTCAAGTTGGGCCAGGTCAGCGTGCGGCCCGCGACCTGCGGCTCGAGCGCCGCGCCATTCAGGTTGGCCGAGCCGGTGCGGTATCGAAAGCCGGGCGGGATCTGGTCGATGACGTTGATGTTGGTCAGCAGCGCCGCGAGCGTGTTGGTCGCTGCGACGGTGTAGGGAATCAGGTCACCGCGCGCGACCAGCGTCATCGGCGTGGTCTTCTGCATGATGATCGCGCCGCCCAGCACCGGGTCCACCGGCAGGTGGTTGTTCAGCGTGTCGGCGGAAACGCCCGGCGTGAGACCGAACGAGAAAAAGTACTGCGTCGTGCCCGAGCCACCCGCTACGATGCCGGGACAGGCCGCCGGCGTGTGCGCAGGCGTGCCAACGACTGGCGGGATGTTCGACGACTGGACCAGCGCCGGCGCGGGCACTGCGCCCACCGTGACGATGCCGGCGCAGGGCGGAATGATGGTCGAATTGGTCGGCGTGTATCCGGGCGGTGCCGTGAGCGAGAGCGTGTAGACGCCGGCGGGCGCCGTCGGAATCAGCAGAAACTGGTAGAGGCCGTCGGCCGCAACGACCTGGGATTGATTTGCGGCGCCACCGGCGAGGTGCAACGCGGCGTTGAAGCCGCCCGGGCCCGCGATTGCAACCGTGGCGCCCGCCACCGGCTGGCGCGTGATCGAATCGTAGACGATGCCCGAGGGATCGAGCGGCAGGCTCTGGCTGACGACATTGTCGCCGGAATTGAATTGCAGATTGCGGATCGTGGCGTAAGTGAGGTCTACCCCGGCCCGCGCCGAAATGGGTCTGCCATAGACCAGCCGGGTCTGCGGATGGCGGAATCGGATCTCATAGCGGTCGGTAGCGTCGGCGGGCACATTCGGCAGCAGGCCCGTGAACGCGTAAGCGCCGGCGGCATCGGTGGTGGTCTGCGCGATGAGCGTGAAGTTGGCCTGATCGAGCGGATCGATGCGTTTGATGATCTCGACGATCCAGCCCGATTTGCCCGCTGCGGCCGGCTCGTTGTCGATGCGGTCGTGGTTCGAATCGAGCCAGACCCGGCCTGAAACCTGCGCAGCGGCGTTGACCCGCTCGCCGAAGTTGTAGCCGGTGCCGTTGGCGCCGGCGACGCCGAGGGCGATCGCAGTGATGGAGTCGCCCAGCACCGTCCCGCCAAGCGTGCCGGCGACATTGGTTCCCTGAGTGAAGCCCGCTGGCTGGGTTTCGCTGAGTGCGTAGCCGCCCGCATTCGGCAGCGGCAGGTCTGCGAAACGGTAGCTGCCGTCCAACCCCGTGGTCGCGGTGCGGTTGATGGCATTGCCGTTGATGTCGGTGCCGGTGAGCGTGATGGCGACGCCCTGCACGCCTTGTTCACCGGCGTCCCGCACGCCGTTGTTGTTGGCGTCGTTGTAAACGGCGCCGGCGAGACTGCCGCCGCGCTCGCCGAAGTCGTAGCCGGCGACAAACGTGGTTCCCGGCAGCACGATCCCCGTGATGACGTCGTTGCCGAGTACGCCGCCTCCGGTTCCGACCCTGTCGAGTCCATCAGCCCAGGCAGCGGGCTGTTGCTCGGTCAGCGTGTAGCCCGCGGCATTGCTTTGCGGGACCGCGATGAACGAGTAGGCGCCTGTGGCGCCGGTGATTGCCGTGGTGTTGTACGAACTGCCGCCAATGTCGGTGCCCGCGAGCGTCACGGTCACATTGGGGATTCCGGTCTCGCCCGCGTCCGACTGGCCGTTGGCGTTCGTGTCCACGTACACCCTGCCCGACAGGCCGGAGCCGCGTTCTGCAAACAGGTAACCGGTGCCTGCATTGCCGGCGACGACGACAATGCCCGAGATGACATCGTTCACCGCGGTGGAGCCGCCGAGCGACCCCGCGGTCTCCGCTCCGTCTGTGAACCCCGCGGGCTGGGTCTCCGTGAGCGTATACGTACCGGGCCGCAGATTGATGAAACTGAAGTTGCCCGATGCATCGGTGACGAGCGGCGTGTCGACCGGGCTGCCGAGGTCGTCTGTGCCGGTGAGCCTGACGGTGACGCCGGGCACACCGGGCTCGCCGGGATCGAGCACGCCGTTGTTGCTGGCGTCGTTGAATACTTTCCCCGCAAGCGACGCTGGTGCCAGATCGGCGAAATTCATGTTGGCAGCCGTGATGCCGAAGCTGGGCATCACGATGTTGGAAATACGGTCGTTCACCGCCGTGCTGCAACCCGCGCAGGCTGCGCCCGCGACGGTGCCGGCCGTTTCGCGCCCGTCGAGAAAGCCTGCCCGCTGCGTCTCGGTGACGGTGTAGTTGCCGGCGCGCAGGCCAGTGAATTCGTACTGCCCGCTGGCGATGGTGGTCGCGGTCCGATTCACCGCAACATCGTCTCCGCCGCCCGAAACGCCGTCGGGACCGAAGTCGGTACCCGTGAGCGTGATGGTCACGCCCGCGATGCCGGCCTCGCCGGCGTCGAGCACGCCGTTGTTGTTGGCGTCCGAATAGACGAAACCCGATACCACGTTACCGTCGTGCTCGCCGAAGAGATACCCGGTCGCAGTGCTGTTGCCGGCGAGCTGGATGCCGGTGATGGCGTCGCTGCCGAAGCCGTTGTTCGCGACCGCACCGCAGCTCGCCGTGCCGCAGCCGGTGCCCGGTGAGTCCCTGCCGTCGAAGAAATTGACCGGCTGCGTCTCGGTCAGCGTGTAACCGGCGCCATCGCTCGGGCTCAGGTCGCTGAAGCTGAACACGCCGCTTGCGTTGGTGACGCTAGTCAGGCTCACCGCATTGCCGAAGGCGTCGGTGCCGGTGAGCGCAACGGTCGTGCCGGGAATGCCGTTTTCGCCGCCGTCGATGGCGCCGTTGTTGTTGTTGTCGCGATACACCGTTCCGGCGAGACTGGATCGCTGCACCGTGACCGTTGCGCATTGGTTGGTGTTGTTGGCGAGGTTCGGGTCGACCTCGCTCGTCACCGCAGTGGCGCAGTTCTGGGTGGTTCCGCCGGCGGGGAAGGTGTTGACGCGCACCGGCACCGTGAGCGTGACGGTCTTAGCGTTGCGCAGCAGGCCGAAGTTGCAGGAAAGATTCTGGCCGCTGGTCGAGCAGGTGCCGCTGCCGCCGTCGTTGTTGGTCCACGACGGCGCCGCGCCGAAGAAGGCCATGCCCGCGGGAATCGTGTCGGTGAGCGTAGTCTGCTGGCTGTCGCCGGGACCGTTGTTCACCACGGTGATGATCCAGTTGAATGGCTGGCGCAACTGGACCGGGTTGGCCGAGACCGCCTTGCTCGCCGTCAGGTCGGCGCGCACCCGGACGGTGGTGTTCTCGGTCACGGCGTTGTTGGCGGGATTCGAGTCCGTCTCGTTGGTCGTGACCGTCGCCGAGTTGCCGTAGGTGTCGCCGTTCGGCACCGGCAGGTCCTCGACGCGGAAAGTCAGGTAGCGGGTGAGCGTCGTGTTGGCTGCAATGTTGGCGCCAATGGTGCAGAGCGTCGTCAACGACCCCGTCGTCAGCACGCCGGTGTTGGTGCAGATGCCGGTATCGGCGCCGCCGGGCGCGGTGGCGGCACCGAGCAACGTGATCCGCTTGCCTGACGGCGGCGTCATCACGTCGGTGAACGTCAAGCCGGTGGCAAGCGAAGGTCCGCGGTTGGTGATCCGTATCGCGTAGGTGATGAGGTTGATGAGGTTGCCCGGCGGCGCGGTCGGATCGAAACCGAGCGGATCCGGCCCCGCGGGTGCCGCGTCGCTGATGTTGATCAACGCATCGAGCGAGGCCGGATTCACTGTCAGCGTCGCCTGCTTCGAGTTGTTGCCAAAGTCCGTGCCGTCGGCTTTCTCCTGCGTCGTGGTGCTCACCGTCCCGGTATCGGCGAGCGAGCGCACGGCAACTCCGGGCTGCCAGTTGGGCATCAGCGTGACGGTGACCGTCTCGCTTTGCGCATTGGCGAACGAGCCCCAGGTGCAGGTCAGATTGTTGCCCACCGGGGCGCCGCAGACCCCGCCGCCGGTTGCCGCGGCAGAAATGAAGGTGAAGTTGCAGTCCGTGCTGCCGGCCGCGCAGAGGTTGTCGACCAGGCTGACGTTCGCGGCAGCCGACGGACCGTTGTTGCGCACCGTGATGATGTAGATGGCCTCGGTACCGGCGAGCACGGTGCCGGAGGCAGGCGTCTTCGAGACCACTTCCACGTCGGCGTTGGACTGGACGGAGACCGCGACCGACGCGCTGTTGTTGGCGGGATTGGGATCGCCGAGCGTCGTGGAGGTCACGCTCGCGGTGTTGGTGAACGCGCCGTCGGACAACGGCCGCGCGACCTGGATCGTGAAAACTGCCTGGTCGCCCTGCAGCAGCGTGCCGCCGGTCTGGGTGCAGCTGACGGTTGCGCCCGTCGTGCAGCTGAAGGTTGCGGTCGACGTAACAGAGACGACAATCCCTGAGACCACGACACCGGTGGTTCCGGGCGTCGGCGAGCGCGAGAAGAATCCCGGGATCGCGTCGGTGATCTGCATGCCGGTCGCGGCGCCGGGGCCGTTGTTCAGCACGGTCAGCGTGTACGTGAGCGCCGATTCACCCGGTTCGAGCGTGGTGTTCCCGTTGGCCGTGGTAGCGGTCTTGCTCATCTGCAGGTCGGGCGACACCGGTCCGGGAGTCGATGTGACGGTGGTGGGCGCGGCGCAGTTATTGCCGCTGATGCTGTCGCCCGGGGCCGGCCCGGTGTAAGCGGCGCAAGCGGTGTTGGTGAGAGCACCGGCGACCAGCGCAGTCGTGATGATGTCGAGCGGAGAGGTCGCCGCCCCGACGGCGAGCGCGGCGCTATAGGTGCAGGTCACTACGTTGGCGGCGGCTGAACAACTCCAGTTGGTGCCGGAAAAGGAAACAAAGCTCTCCGTCCCGGCGCCCAGCGTGTCCACGATCTGTACCGTGCCCGCGGCTGCCACGCGCGGCCCGTTGTTGGTCACCGTGATGCGGCTGGTCACCTGCGCACCCTGTGCCACCGGGTTGGGGCTCTTGGTCTTGGTGACAGTGAGGTCGACGCCGTCGGGCAGAACGTTGAAATTGACCGAGCCGCTGTTGTTGCCCGGCGCGGTGTCGGAAATATCGGCGCTCGCGATCGTAGCGGTGTTGCTGAAGGCGGTTAGGCCCGCGACCACCGGCGCGGTGGCGATGATCTGCAGGTCGTCCGTGGCGCCTGCGGAATAGGCCGACGCGCGCGTGCAGGTCACCACGCCGGCCGCTTGGGCGCAGGTCCAGCCGGGCGGCCCCGTGGCAGAGACGAAGCTGAAGCCCGCAGGCAGTGTGTCGGTGACCGTGATGTTGGTCGCCGGGAAGGGGCCGTTGTTGCGCGGGCTCAGCGTGAAGCTTACGTTCGCGCCGCCCGTGGCCGGGTTCGGTCCGGCAGTCTTGCTGATCTGCAGGTCGGTACCCGGAGTCACCGTGACGCTGCCGGTCGCGGTGTTGTTCGCGGTCACCGGCTCGGGCGTCGCGGCGGAGATCGTCACCGCGTTGGTCGCGGTGCCGGTGGCGGCGCCCGTGACGGTGGTGCGGATCACCACGTCGGGCATCGCGGCGCCGGCAGCAGCCGACGCGCGCGTGCAGGTCACCACGCCGGCGGCCTGTCCGCAACTCCAGCCCGGCGCGCTCACGATCGACTGGAAGGTCATGGTCGGCGGCAGCGTGTCGCTCAGCGACACGCTCACCGCATCGTTCGGCCCCAGGTTCTGCGAGCTGACGGTCCAGTCCACCGTGCCGCCGGCGGCCACGCTGGCCGGCGCGCCTGACTTGGACACGGCCAGGTCGGCACCGTCGTCGATGGTGGTGGTCTGGTTCAGGCTGTTGTTGGCCGCGTTGGAGTCCGCCGAGGAAGAGGTGACCGTAGCCGTGGCGTTGACCGTGGCGCCCGTAGCGGCGCCGGTGCGGATGGTGACGGTGACGGTCTGGGCCGACCCGCCCGCAATGGTGCCGAGCAGGTCGCCGAGGGCGCAGGTGACGATGCCGGGTACCGCGCCGTTATGGCTGCAGCCGGTTCCGGTGGCCGAGACGAACGTGGTGGTCGCCGGCAGCGGCAGCGTGAGCACGACGGCCGTGGCCGTGTCGGCGGCGTTGTTCTCGACGCGGAGCGTGTAGGTGAACGTTCCGCCCTTGACCGCCGGGTCGGGAAAGTCGGTAAATTGCGAAAGCTGTACGTCGGCAGCGCGCGTTGCGGTGGCGAAGCCGAGCAGCGCGACGGCGAAAAGCGGCCAGAGAAACCGCCTGCCCTGTTTGCCGATCATGGAATGCCTGAAGCTTTTGGACCTACAGGCGCGCCGCTGGGGAACCATACCCATTCTACTGCGAGCGTTTGAAGCGGAGGGTCAGGGGCCGGAGAATTTTTGGCGTCCGTCCGGCGGCACGCGAGGTTTTGCGCCGCGCGTGCGGAAATAAGTCACGCCCGCCGACGCTTGAGTGCCGGATTGCTGCTGGAAGCGGTCTGGACCGGCGCTTGCTTGCTAGTGCCCGAGTATCTGCGACAGGAACAGCTTCGCACGCTCGGTCTGCGGCGAATCGAAGAACGCCTGCGGCGAGGCGGTTTCGACGATCTCGCCCTGGTCCATGAACACCACGCGGTCTGCCACGGTCTTCGCGAAACCCATTTCGTGCGTCACCACCAGCATGGTCATGCCTTCGCGCGCGAGTTCGATCATCACGTCAAGCACTTCCTTGATCATCTCGGGGTCGAGAGCGGACGTGGGCTCGTCGAACAACATCACCTTCGGTTTCATGGCGAGCGCGCGCGCGATCGCCACGCGCTGCTGCTGGCCGCCGGAGAGTTGCGCCGGGTACTTGCGCGCCTGCTCGGGGATGCGCACGCGCGCCAGCAGTTGCATCGCCAGTTCTTCGGCTTCCCGCTCCGGGACCTGCTTCACCCATATTGGCGCAAGCGTCAGGTTCTCCATCACGGTGAGATGCGGAAACAGGTTGAACTGCTGGAACACCATGCCGACTTCGCGCCGTATCGCTTCCACCGCCTTCGCGTCGTCGCTCATCTCGATGCCGTCCACCGCGACGCGGCCGGACTGATGCGTCTCCAGCCGGTTGATCAGGCGGATCATCGTGGATTTGCCCGAGCCCGAGGGGCCGCAGACGACGATCTTCTCGCCGCGCGCGACCGACAGGTTGATGTTCCTCAACACCTGGAACGCATCGAACCACTTGTTCACCGCTGAGAGCTCGATCATCGGTACGCCTGCGTCAGTCATTGCGGATCATCCTCGCCTGCGTGCCGGGCCCGAGGTCGCGCTCGAGCCCCTGGCTGTAGCGCGACATGGTGTAGCAGAAGATGAAGTAGACCACGGAAGCGAAGATGTACGCCTCGACGCCGAACCCGGTCCAGGCCGGCTCCTGCAGCGACACCTTGATCGTGGTCAGCAGGTCGAACAGGCCGATGATCACCACCAGCGAGGTGTCCTTGAAGAAGGCGATGAAAGTGTTGACCAGCGGCGGGATCGAGATCTTCAGCGCCTGCGGCAGGATGACGAGGCCAGTCTTCCTCCAGTACGGGAGCGACAGCGCGTCGGCCGCCTCGTACTGCCCGCGCGGGATCGCCTGCAGCCCGCCGCGCACCACTTCCGCGAGGTAGGCTGCGGCGAACATGATCATTGCGATCTGCGCGCGCAGCAGCTTGTCGATGCTGACCCCCTCGGGCAGGAACAGCGGCAGCATTACCGAGGCCATGAACAGCAGGCTGATCAGCGGCACGCCGCGGATCAGCTCGATGTAGCCGACGCAGAAACCCTTCACGACGGGCAACTCGGAGCGCCGGCCCAGCGCGAGCAGGATTGAGATCGGAAACGCGAACGCCAGGCCGAAGGTGGCCAGCAGCAGCGTGAGCAGCAATCCGCCCCAGCGCTCGTTTTCCACGTAGCGCAGGCCGAATACGCCGCCCCACATCAGCACGCCGACCAGCGCGAGGCCGACCATCCAGTAGAGCGCGAGGCGCGGCCGCCAGAACCTCCGTAGCGCGCTCACGGTGTAGAGCGCAAGCATGATCAGGATGCCGAGCGCCGGGCGCCAGTGTTCCTCGTACGGGTAGGTGCCGAAGAGGATGAAACGATGCTTCTCGGCGATGAATGCCCAGCAGGCGCCTTCGCCTTTGGCTGCGTGGCAGGCCTTGGAATCCCCCGACCAGACCGCGTCGAGGAAGGCCCAGTCGACGAACGGCGGAAGCGTCTTCCACGCGAAGTACAGCACGAGCAGCGTGAGCAGCGCGTTCGGCCAGCTCGAAAACAGGTTCTTTCTCAGCCAGCTCATCGCACCGCGCCCCTCAGCGCGATGCGCCGGTTGTACCAGTTCATCAACGCCGAGATCGACAGGCTGATCGTCAGGAAAACCAGCATGATGATCGCGATGCCTTCAATCGCCTGCCCGGTCTGATTCATGGTGGTATTGGCGATCGAGACGAGGTCGGGGTAACCGATGGCTACCGCGAGCGAGCTGTTCTTGGTGAGGTTGAGGAACTGGCTGGTCATCGGCGGCACGATCACGCGCAGCGCCTGAGGCAGGATCACGAGGCGGATCGCGTGCCAGCGGGAAATCCCCAGCGATGCGGCCGCCTCATGCTGGCCCTTGTCCACGGCAAGCACGCCCGCGCGCACGATCTCCGCGATGAACGCCGCGGTATAGATGACGAGCCCGAACAGCAGCGCGGCGAACTCGGGCGTCAGCGCAATACCGCCAGAGAAATTGAACCCCTGCAGCACGGGCCATTCGACGCGCAACGGCCACCACGATGCGATCGCCGGAAACACGATGCCGCGGTTCGACATGAACACGCCCGGCAGCGCCTCGATCGCCTCGCGCGGGCCGGGCAGGTTCTCGGAAATGATTGCGTACCAGAAGAACAGCTGCACCAGCAGCGGAATGTTCCTCATTGTCTCGACGTAACCCGCCGCAAGCCTCGCGACCAGCCAGTTCGTGGACAAGCGCGCCAGACCGATCAGCGTACCGAGCAGCGTGGCGCAGACGATCCCGATCAGCGCGACGCGGAAGGTGTTGAGCAGGCCGACCGTCAGCGCGCGCAGGTAACTGTCCGCGGCGCCGTAGGCGATGAACGTGGTTTCGCCGATCTCGAAACCGGCCTCGCGCGCGAGAAACGCGAAGCCGCTGGCGATTCTTCTGGTCTCGAGGTTGTGAACCGTGTTCGAGACCACGTACCAGCCGACGAATGCGACGCCCGCCACCAGCCCGAGCTGGTAGGCCAGTGCCCTGGCTCTGCTTCCCAGGGTCAATTTCTACCGGATCGGCGGGGCGTACATCAGTCCGCCCTTGTTCCACAGCCGGTTGATGCCCCGCTCGAAACCGAGCGGCGTCAGGTTGGCGTCGAAAGACTCGCCGTAATTGCCCACCTGCTTCACGATGTTGAAGGCCCACTTGTTGTCCAGGCCCAGCATCTTGCCAATGTCGCCGGTCGCGCCGACGAAGCGCTGCACCGCCGGATCCTTGCTCGCGCCCTGCTGGTCGATGTTCTTCGAGCTGATGCCCATCTCCTCGGCTTCCAGCGTCGCGAACAGCGACCACTTCACGATATCGAACCACTTGTCGTCGCCATGGCGCACTGCCGGCCCGAGCGGCTCCTTCGAGATCACTTCCGGCAGGATCAAGTGGTCCCCGGCGGCCTGCGCGCGCGAGGCGCGGATCGAAACCAGCCCCGAGACGTCGGTCGTGAACACGTCGCAGCGGCCGGAGAAGTACGCGTTGGTCACCTCCTCGAGCTTCTCGATCACCACCGGTTTGAACGTCATTTTGTTGGCGCGGAAGTAATCGGCGAGATTCAGCTCGGTGGTGGTGCCCGGCTGCACGCAGACGGTCGCCCCGTTCAGTTGCTTCGCGCTCGTGACGTTCAGCTTTTTCGGCACCATGAAGCCCTGACCGTCGTAGTAATTCACGCCGACGAAATTCAGGCCGAGGCTGGTATCGCGCGTGATCGTCCAGGTGGTGTTGCGCGAAAGCAGGTCGACCTCGCCCGACTGAAGGGCGGTGAAGCGCTGCTGCGCCGTGAGCGGCGTGTAGCGCACCTTGTTCGCGTCGCCGAACACCGCGGCCGCGACGGCGCGGCAGACGTCCACGTCGAGACCTTTCCAGACCCCCCTGGAATCGGGCTGCGAGAACCCGGCGAGGCCGGTGTTGACGCCGCACTGCACGAAACCTTTGGCCTTCACGGCGTCCAGCGTGGACTGCGCCTGGGCGGCACCGCACGCGGAGGCGACCACGATCGCTCCCGCAAGCACGGAAATCTTCCTCATGGCGTTTCTCCTGTAGATGGGTCCGATTGAGCCCGCGCCCCCGGCGGTGGAGTTTACTGCGTCTTCGCCATCCGGCTCAGAATCAACTCCCGTGTCTCGCGCGCGGCCGCCTCGAACGCTCCGCCCGCCGCCACCGCGCGCTCGATGAGCGGCAAGGCCTCGGCGTGGCGTCCCTGATCCGAAAGCGTCTGTGCAAGGTTGTTGAGCACGATCACGGAATCCGGCTGGCGCTCCGCGGCCAGGCGCAGGACCCCCTCCGCCTCCCTCAATTCACCCAGGGCGTAGTGCGTATTCGCGAGCCCGATTGCGGCATTTACGTTCTCCGGCCATCGCTTCAGAAAGGTTGCGTATGCGGTCCGCGCATTGCGCGTATCTACCCGCTCGAGCGCCGCAATGGCGGCGAGCCAGCCCGATTCGCTCGCCGTCGCGGGAATCCGGTCCGGCGGAACGGCGAGCATCGCCCAGTAACCACTCTTCTTCCACATGTATTCGTGAAATGCGAAGTGCAGCACCTGCCGCTGCTCCTCGCCCGAGCGCAATATCAAATTGCCGCTCTGGTAGTCATAGCCGACCGCCACGGCGTAATGCCAGCTCTCGAACGGCCCTATGCCCTGATCCTGCAACACGATCACGGGGATGCCCCCGGCGACTTCGCGCAGCAGGTCTACTAAGCGGGGTGCAAGCTGATACGACACCATGCCGTGGCGCCGCGCCGCCGCCAGCATTTCGACCTGCAGAGTGCCTTTGCGCTCCGGCAGGTAGACCTCGCCGACCAAATCGTCGGGCGTGACCTTGACCTTGAAATGCGTCAGTGCGGTAGCCAGTGCAGCCGGTCCGCACTGGTATTCCACTTGCGGGAAAAACGGCACTTCGGCGAGTTCCACCCGCTCGGGGAGACCCTGAGGCAATCCCTCGGCCAACTCCGCGGTTTGCGGCACCAGGGACGCGCAACCGCCGAGCAAGGCGGCAGAAATGAAAACGCCCGCGATGACGCGGGCGCCTCCTGGTGCCGGGTACCGTGGATGGTCTACTTTCTGACGACCAGCCACCAGACCAGTACGACGATCAGAATCACCACTAACACGCCGCCGGCGCTCGCGCCAGCAGGCAGCGCGTTGAGATCGCCCGCCAGCGAGCGGACTTCCTGATCCGTCATCGCGGCAACACGATCCTTGGCCGTCGCCTGATCCAGGCCCAACGACTGCAGCTGGCTCGCGACGTCGGAGCGGCTGATGACGCTGAGCACCGCGGCGCGGTCGGCCTGCGACGTCGACCCGACGGACTGCTCGGTTCCGATCATCCCCGCTTGGGCTACGTGAAACGGCATCCAAGCCATCAGCCCCATCAATAGCCGGCAAATCATTCTCGTCATTGCAATGTTCATAAACGCTCCAATCAAAAAGGTTGACCAAGTCAGGCTCGTGGCGGCCATGATACAAAATACCACGGCCCACCGCGAAGGAATTTAATCCCACGAGAATCGCAAGTCAAGGCGCGGGACGCGAAACGTTGCTTGCGCACGCGATCCGCGCCTGGCGTTGTGGACGCAGAATGAAGATGAACCGGCTAATGCTCTTCGATGCGAGGCCGCTCTTCCTCGGCGGGCTCGCCGGTCTCGGGGTCGATCCAGTCCGCGATGCCGATCTCGCTTTCCGCTTCCTGCGGCGTTTCGCCCGGCTCGGGGGCCGCCTCGTCGTAGCCCAACATGTCCTGCTCCGCTTCGAGCAACGTCGCGAACGGGCCAAATTCCCGGCTATTGTCCCTCGATTGCCAGTAAAAACCGTCCGGACGCTCGGCGATCCGCGTCCCGTCGTAGTCTGGGGGGTTCTGGGGAATCACTTGTCTCATCTATGGTCCTCGGTAGTCATCGCATCGTAGCCGACGGGCAGCAATTCTCCACCGCCCATATCTAAATTTGCGCCATGCCCTGCGGCCAAGTTTGATCTCCATCAACTCGAATCGCCCAAATTTGTGCGGGACTCGCCGATCGTCTCGAGAATCACGCGCCGCCGCGCAGCGCCCCGCTCAACCGACGCCCATACCGTAGAGCGTCAGCAGGATCTCGAACACGATCAGCGCGACGATATACCACTCGACGCGCAGCGCATGACGGGTGCTGATCAGGTCGACCAGTGTACGCTCGGTGCGGGCCACCAGCTCGAGCTTGCGGTCGAGCGCCGCCAGGCGCTCGTGGATCTCGAACTCGTCTTCGAGAACGGCATTGAGCCGCTCCAGTTCGGGATGCTCCCAGAGCAGCTCGGGCTTGTCGCCGATCTCGGCGCGACCCACCATGCGCTGTTCGATGAGCAGCAATGCGCCGATGCGTTTCAGGTGACTGCGCGTGCCGCCGCGTACGCGGCCACGCTGCTCGAGCTCGAGCGCAAGCGGTTCGATGCGGTCGAAGTCGCCGGCAAGGCGCATTTCATAGTGGCCGAGCAGCACGCTCTTGGAAAGCGCCTCGGCGATGAGTTGCAGCCGTTCCGCGCTCCCGGACTGCACCGTGAGCACGCCTTCCTGCAGCCCTTCGGCGCGCACGGCATCGACACGCACCTCGAGTTCCTCGGCTTCGGGGCTGCCGTATCGCTGCGCGAGCAGCGGCGCAAGCCGCGTTCGCAACGCCTGCTCGGCGTCCTGCGTCACGCCGAACAGCACTGCGACGCCATAGCGAAACAGCACCACGAGGCCACCGCCGTCGACCCGCACCGCAAGCGGCGTGCGCGCCAGCGTCTCGCCCTCCGGCCAGCTGCGCACGTCGAGCCGCGCCGCAAGCAGCAGTGCCCGCGCGCGGAACGATTCTGCTGACAGGGGCCTACCGGCAGACAAGGACGGCGAGCTTCAGTCAGTCGGGCCGCATCTCGCCCTCGCGGACCCAAACCCCGCGCTCCTCGCAGCGGAGCATCTCGCTGCCGCTCAGCACGTAATCGCCGAGCCGGTAGGCGACGTCGTTGAAGTAGCAGACGCCGGTCTCGACGTCGATGTCGACGGGCAGATCTTCGTCGACCTCGTCGAGGATCGGCGACGTCTTGTGCTCGGGATCCGGGGCGCCGACCTGTCGGGGATGCTTCGTCATGGCTGCTCCTTTTAGCGGTTCCAGGTAGCGCGCAACAGATTCTCTTCCGCGTTGTAGTGGAACTCCAACTCGCCCTTGTAGGCGTCGTGCAGGCGCTCGGCGATGTCGCGCGCCAGGTGCAGGTCGGTGGTGGTGACCAGCACGCCGTCCTTCGTGTTCTCGATCGCCATGATGCGTTGCAGGGGATGCCCGGATTTCTCCTTGCCCTCGCAGTTGCGCACCAGATGCAGGATCTCGTCGCGGTGCTGCGCGAGGAACGCCCCCTTCAGCGTCACGTAGCCGGCGGGGAACTTGTCGTGGATGCGATGGCACGCCGGGCACATCTGTTCGTGCACACCCGCGGGCGCGGATTCCCACGTCCAGCGGCCGTGGTGGTAGGTGGCGCCGCATCGCGGGCAGCGCGCCGGCTCGGGCAGCTTTCCCTTCGATTTGTAGCTGTCCTGCTCGAACCCCTGCAGCAGTTGCTCCCTGCGGAGCATCCGGAAACTTCCACGTTCGCCTTTCATGTGTTTCCTCTCGTTCGTATTGAGCAGCGTACGCGAAACGGCCAAACCATTCTGCCCTGTTATGGAACGTCGCGCGCCTTCACTTCTCCGCGCTTGAGGCGGATCTCCTCCTCGAGCTGGCGCTTGACCGCATCGAACGCATCGCGCAGCGCCACGTACACGTCCTCGTCATGGTCGCGGTTGGCAACGATCTCGCGGCTGGGCACGCGCACGTCGATTCTGACCTGGAAGTGGCGACCCTGATGGTGATGCTTGCGCAACTCCTCGACCGTTACGCGACAACTGGTGATATTCGGGTGAAACTCCTCCAGTTTCGCAGCCTTCTCGCGGATGCGCGCGTCGAGCGCGTCCGAATGCGGCATGTCGCGCACCGTGATTTGCAGAGGTACTTGCATTGCTTGCGCCTTGTGTTGTTTGCCAAAGAACCCTCGAATCACCATACCGGGAGCCGGCGCCCGGGACTTGATCTCAATCAAACGCCGGTTTGGCGCCGCGCGCGCCGAGGTGCAGGTGCGTGACGCTCTCGACGATGCGTGCGACCTCCATCGTCAAGGCGCTCACCACACCTGCTGCGGGCCCTCGAGCAGCTCGCGCCACAGCACGCCGATGCCGCTCAAACGATCCTGCGCGACCTCGGCGATGCGCGGCTGCAGTGCCGCCAGCGCGTGCGGGTCTGCCAGCCGCACCTTCACGTCCATCAATTGCGGATCGGCGACCGGGCGGCCAATCCGGCTCACCAGGTAGCAGTAGGCTTCCTGCACGCCTGCGACTTCCGCCGCCACCGCGCGGGCGATGCGGTTCGCGATCAGGTTGTAGAGCTTGCCGACGTGCGTGACCGGGTTCTTGCCGGCCGCGGCTTCGAGGCTCATCGGGCGGTAGGGGGTAATCAGGCCGTTCACACGGTTGCCGCGACCCACCTGGCCATCGTCGCCCGCCTCCGCCGAAAGTCCGGTCACGGTGAGGTAGACGCTGTCGGCCGAATCGCCATCGGCGGTGTTCACGGCGACGTCGATGCGGCCGGCGGCCTGTGCACGCGCGGCCGCGAGCGCCAGCTCGCGGATGCGCGCTTTCTTCGCTTGGTACGCGGCAAGATCGGGAACGTGACGTCCGACGAGCGCGCAGGCCACCGTGAGCTCGATGTCCGGGCCGCTGCGGGTGCCCATCACTTTGATGTCCTCGCCGATTTCCGCGTGCGCGGCTTTGACCTCGTGCGAGTTCAGACAACGCTCGACGGCGAGAACGGCGCTTTCCAGCGCATCGAGCGGTGCAAAGCCCACGCCGAACGAAGTGTCGTTGGCGAGCAGCGCGCCGGCCTGGCGCTGGCGCAGGAACAGCGCGGCAAGATCCGGCGACGTCGGGCGGATGCGCGGATGAATGCGCACCTGCCGCTCCGCATCGAGATGGCGCAGGTGCTCACGGAGCCAGCGGCGGCTTTCCTCGACGGCGATCTCTCCGACCGGAATCGTCACGCCCTCGAAGCTCGCCGTGGCCCGGCCGGCGAGATAAATCTCGATCGGCTCGGTCATTTCGCCGCCGCCGAACGCGGGCCGCGCCGCACCCCCGCACAGCAGGCCCTTGTCGACATTGTGGTGAAGGATCGCGCCGAAGCGCTCGAGGTAGAAGCGCGACAGCGCGAGGCTGAGATTCTCGGCCAGTGCATCGCAGATCGTGTCCGGGTGGCCGAGCCCCTTGCGCTCGACGATCTCGAGCGGCAGCGTGGCCACGGGGGGGAACGCGAGCGTTGCAATGTCGAGTTTCATGGTGACGATCCGGGGCGCTCGCTCACTCCTCCCCTATTCGCCGGATTTCTCGATGTCGCCGCCGCTGCGCTCGCGCAGCCAGCGGTCCTGATCGTCATCGGGCCAGTCTTCCAGCGGATCCTGCACCGAACTGTCGTCCTTCGGCGCGCGCGCGTCGGGCGGCGGAGCGTGCCCGACTTCGGCGTCCAGAGTCTCGGGCGCAGCGGGCGGCGGTAGCGATCCGGATGCCGCCTTGGCCCGCCGCTTGCGCTTCGTTTTCCTCACGATGAACATTCCTCACGCTAACGGCGTGCCGGATCAGCCCATTGACCGGGATCAAACGCCACCCATCCGCCAGCACCGCCGTTGACTTGCATCAAGATCCGCGGGAAATGCCATGATAACGTGCTCCCGCAGCGGGGCTGCAGGCGTATAGCTGATCTTGGAACGGAGGCAATCATGTACCGACGGATTCTTGTGCCGGTTGACGGCAGTTCCACGTCGACCGCCGGACTGGATGAGGCGATCCGATTGGCGAAGAATCAAGGCGCGAAGTTGCGGCTGGTGCACGTGGTTGACGAGTACGTGGCCTTCCAAAGCTACGACATTTCCGGGGCGGCGCTTTACTACGCTGGCGATCTGATCGAATCTCTTCGCGAATCGGGCAGTAAGATGGTTGAGAAGGCCGCGGCCCGGGTTCGCAAGCACGGCATCACGGCCGAGGCGGCGATTTTCGAAAATGTCGCCGGCCGCGTTGCCGACTTCATTGTTGCCGAGGCCAGGAAATGGCGCGCCGATCTCATCGTGATGGGCACGCACGGCCGGCGAGGCGTGAATCGCCTGGTTCTCGGCAGCGATGCCGAGATCGTCGTGCGCACGGCGCCGGTCCCCGTGTTGCTGGTGAAGTCCGCCGCGCCGGGGGCGCGGGCAAGAGGTAAGAAGGCGTGACGCAAAAGGTGCTGACGCATTCGAAGCTTCCGGTACCGGTATATCGCTGAGGAAACTCCGAATGCGGGCATCGCGCGTGCACGCGCCGCGCCAACCGCTGTCGCTCGACACGGTGCCGACCCCCGTGCCCGGTGCGCACCAGATTCTCATCAAGGTGCGCGCCTGCGGCGTGTGCCGCACCGATCTGCACATTGCCGATGGCGAACTCTCCGATTGCAGGCTGCCGGTCACGCCGGGCCACGAGATCGTGGGCACGGTGGTTGCGATGGGCGCGAATGCGGAGCGCTGCAGGGAAGGTGATCGCGTGGGCGTCCCATGGCTCGGCTGGACCTGCGGCGCATGCGATTACTGCAGGACCGGGCGCGAGAACCTTTGCGACCGGGCCCGCTTCACCGGCTATCACCTCGAGGGCGGCTACGCCGAATACGCCGTCGCCGACGCGCGCTATTGCGTCCCGATTCCGGATCGCTATGGGGACGCGGAGGCGGCGCCGCTGCTGTGCGCCGGGCTGCTCGGCTATCGCGCGTATTCGATGGTGGGCGACGCCGCGCGCATTGGCCTGTACGGCTTTGGCGCGGCGGCTCACATCCTCGCGCAGGTGGCGGGCGCGGAAGGCCGGAAGGTGTTCGCGTTCACGCGCCCGGGCGACGCGGCCGCCCAGGCCTTCGCGCGCAGGCTCGGGGTCGATTGGGCCGGGGGTTCGGACGAGGCGCCGCCCGCCCCGCTCGATGCAGCGATCCTGTTCGCACCCGTGGGCGGGCTCGTGCCGCAGGCGCTTCGGCAAGTGAAAAAGGGCGGCTGCGTGGTATGCGGCGGCATTCACATGAGCGACATTCCGTCGTTCCCCTATTCGCTGTTGTGGGGGGAGCGGCGCGTGCAGTCGGTGGCCAATCTGACGCGCGCCGACGGCGAGGCGTTCATGCGCATCGCGGCGCGAACGCCGATCCGCACCGAGACGAAGTGCTATCCGCTCGAACGGGCGAACGACGCGCTTGCGGATCTGCGCGCCGGCAGTCTCGAGGGCGCCGCGGTGCTGGTTCCCTGATCAGGCCACCCACTCCGAAACCGGCGCCCGCGCTTCGTGCAGCGGCTGTGTGACGATATCCACCAGCGTGGGGCCGCCATGCGCGACCGCGGCCTTCAGCGCGCCGGCCAGGTCCGAAGGCTCGGTGACGCGCCAGCTCCTCACTCCGTAGGCCTCGGCCACCTTCGCGTGATCCGTCGCGCTGAAATCCACGGAGAAGTAGCGCTGGTCGTAGCCGGTCTTCTGGCCGGCCTTGATCCAGCCGTAGACCGCATTGGAAATCACGATGAACGTGATCGGCAGTTTGTGCCTTACGACGGTCTCGAGCTCGCCGACCGCCATGCCGAAGCTTCCATCGCCCATCACCGCGACGCATTTCACGCCAGGGCGGCCGAAATGCGCGCCGACCGATGCCGCGAGCGCATAGCCGAGCGCACCGTGCGCGCGGTTGGAGAACAGCCTGCGGCCCGTGCCGCGCACCGGGAAATACGCCGAGAGATACGGGCAGGGCGTCCCCGGATCGGCCACGACGATCGCATCCGGATCGAGCGCGCGCGCGAGATCCGCGACGATGCGCTCGGGTTTGACCGGTATTTCGTCCGAAACGGCGAGCGCGGCAAACCGGGTGAACTTGTCGCGCTTCGCATCATCCACCGCGCCGGCCGGCCAGCCGCCTGAGCGCGGCGCGGCAATGCGCTCCAGTTCCTCGTTGAGCGCCGCAAGTGCGAGTTTCGCGTCGCCCGCCAAAGGCACGTCGACGCGGTAGTTCGTGCCAATCACCTGCGGATCCACATCGATGTGGACCACCTGCACCTCGCCCGGAACCGGATGCTGCCAACGCTCGGTGGTGACCGAGCCTGCGCGGCAGCCGACGAAGATCACCAGATCGGCCTGGTCCACGATGGCTCGTGTCTCGGGAGTGCCGCCGTTGGATCCCACCACGCCGAGCGCGAGCGCGTGCCCTTCGTCGATCGATCCCTGACCGCTGATGGTGGTCGCGATCGGCGCCCCGAGCTTCGTCGCCAGTTCCATCAATTCGCTTTCGGCACCCGCGATCACGACCCCGCCGCCACAGATGAACAGCGGCCGTTTTGCTCCGCGCAACAGTTTCGCCGCCAGTTCGACGTAAAACCCGTCCGGCGCCACCCGGCGCGCAGGGTAGGTTCCAAGGCTGGGGTCCGCCCATACGTCGCTCGCCGCGACCGTGCCCTTCTGCACGTCGAACGGCAGGCCGATATGCGCGGCACCGGGACGGCCCGTGGTCATCGCATTGAAGGCCGCGCGGAACGCACGCGGCAGGTCTTCGGCGCGATCGAGCACCGTGTTCCATTTGGTGAGCGGCCGCATCAGCGCGCCCTGATCCAGTTCTGTAAGCGTGTAACGGCCGCGCGACGACACTGAAATGTCCGAGGTGATCGCGAGCAGCGGCACCGAGGATTCGTTCGCCTCGACGACGCCCGGGAGGATGTAGGTGGCGCCGCCGCCGCTCGGTCCCTCGCACACGCCGACCTTGCCGGAGACACGCGCATACCCGTCGGCCATGTAGGCCGCGTGGCGCTCATCGCGCACCAGCACGTGCCGCATTCCATGGGGAAGGCGCGCGAGCGCATCGTAGAACGGCAGGCTGGTATCGCCGCACAGGCCGAAGATCGTTTCCACGCCGTGCAGCCGCAACATCTCGACGGCGGCCTCCGCGGCGGTGAGCGTCGCACTCGTTGTCACAGCTTGGATTTCAACGGGCTTGTTCATGCCTGTAATATTAGCGCGGTTCACACCATGACCAACGATCCGGTCGCAGCGCTGCAGCGGCCTCCCGCCGGCCGCCTGGTTCTCGACCACGTCGCGCATTTCGTGCCCGACCTGGACGCGGCGGCACGCGCGCTCGAGGCGCTGGGTTTCGTTCGCAGTCCCTGGTCCGAGCAATCCACCCGCAGCGCCGAGGGCGCGGTTGTGCCCGCGGGCTCCGCGAATCGCTGCGTGATGCTCGAATCCGGTTATCTCGAGTTCCTCACGCCGATCGCCGATACGCCGAATGCGCGGCTGCTGCGCGCGGCGATTGCGCGCCACACCGGCGTGCACCTGATCGCGATCGGCACCCCGGCGGCCGCCGAGGAACACGCACGCCTCGCGGCGCGCGGCCTCGCGCCGCTGCCGCTGGTGCGGCTGGAGCGTACCGTCGATCTGGATGGCAAGCCTGCGCTCGCGCGCTTTGCGCTGGCGCGCGTTCCGCCCGAAGCGATGCCCGAGGGGCGCATCCAGTTCGTCGAGCAGATCACGCCGGAGTGTCTGTGGCAGCCGCGTTACCTCGGGCACAGCAACGGCGTGAGCGGGCTGCGCGCAGTTTTCGTGGTTGCCGATGACGTAGCGAAGGTGAGCGCGCGCCTGGCGCAATTCTCCGCGCTGATTCCGCGGCGCGCGGGCGCTTTCGCGGTGCTCGACACCGCGCGCGGATGCATGCTGATTGCGCAGCGCGAAGCCTGGCAGGGGCTGCTCGGCGCCGCGCCTGCCGCGCCTGCCCTCGCCGGCTGCGCGCTCGAGTGCGCCGATCCGGCGTCGTTCGCCGCGAAGTGCGAAACTGCGGGCGGCAAACCGCGCCGGTTGGGAGAAGATCTGTTTGCCGTGACGCTTCCGCCGGCGCTCGGCTCGGCGTGGCTGTTCGGCACGCGCCCGGCGCTGGACCACTGGCTCAACCATGGAATGAACTGATGACGACCGATCTGTGCTCGCTTTCCGCCACCGAACTGCTGCATCTCTACCGCACCCGGCAGGCATCGCCCGTCGAAGCCACCAAGGCCGTGCTCGCGCGCATCGAGAAACTCAATCCGGTCCTCAACTCGTTCAACCTCGTCGCGGCGGAGCCGGCGCTGGCAGCGGCGAGGGAATCCGAGACGCGTTGGGGGAAAGCCGCGCCCATGGGGCTGCTCGACGGCGTGCCGACCTCGATCAAGGACCTGCTGCTCACGCGCGGCTGGCCGACGTTGCGCGGCTCGAAAACCGTCGATGCGAAAGGACCATGGAACGACGACGCGCCCTGCGTGGCGCGGCTGCGCGAGCATGGCGCGGTACTGCTCGGCAAGACCACCACGCCCGAGTTCGGCTGGAAAGGCGTCACCGATGGCCCGCTCACCGGCATCACGCGCAATCCCTGGGATCCGGCGAAGACCCCCGGCGGTTCCTCGGGCGGTGGCGCTGCCGCGGTTGCGGCCGGCATGGGGCCGCTCACGGTGGGCACTGACGGCGGCGGATCAATTCGCATCCCGTGCAGCTTCACCGGCCTGTTCGGCCTCAAACCCACGTTCGGGCGCGTGCCCGCGTGGCCGCTCTCGCCTTTCGGCACCGTCGCCCACGTCGGCCCGATGACCCGCACGGTCGCCGATGCGGCGCTGATGCTGAACGTGCTATCGCTGCCCGACGCGCGCGACTGGCTCGCGCTTCCCCACGATCCGCGCGACTACCGCATCGGGCTGGACGAAGGCGTGCACGGACTGCGCATCGCGTACTCGGCGCGCCTGGGCTACGCGCAAGTGGACGACGAAGTCGCTGCAATCGTTAAAGCCGCAGCATTGCGCTTTGCCGAACTCGGCGCGCGTGTCGATGAGCGCGACCCCGGCTTCGAAGATCAGGGGCCGGTGTTCGCGGCGCACTGGTTCTCCGGCGCAGCCTACCTGTTGCGCAACTTCACGCCCGAACAGAAGGCGATGATGGATCCCGGCCTGGTCGAGGTGGCGGCGCAAGGTGCGAAGATCACCATGATCGAGACCATCGATGCGGCGCAGAAGCGCGGTGCGTTGGGCGTGCTGATGAACCTGTTCCATCAGGACTACGACCTGCTGGTCACACCGACGCTGCCGATCGCGGCATTCGAAGCCGGCAGGGAAGTGGCCGACGTAATGCTCGAGCGGCGCTGGACCGACTGGTCACCCTTTTCCTATCCGTTCAACCTGACCCAGCAGCCCGCGGCCTCGATCCCCTGCGGTTTCACGAAATCCGGATTGCCGGTCGGCCTGCACATCGTCGGACCCCGCTACGCCGATGCGCTGGTGTTGAGGGCGGCGCGCGCGTTCGAAACGCTGATGCCGATCAGGATGCCTGAAGTCTCGCGGTTGGCGCGCTGAATTTGGTCGTCCCCGCGAATGCGGAGAGCCAGAAACCGGTAGCGTTAATGCTTAAGGGGTTGGACCCCTAAGATTGCACCGGCCGACGGGATGGGAGTAATCTGGCTCGATGGACGAGTCAGTCATTTCTCGTAACCCGGACGTGATGGGCGGCACCCCGGTCTTTACCGGTACTCGGGTGCCGGTGCAGACCCTGCTCGACTATCTGGAGGCGGGAGAATCCATTGACGATTTTCTCGAGGGTTTCCCGTCGGTCAGCCGAGCACAAGTCATCAGTTTCCTCGAGCAAGCAAAGGACCGTCTGGTCGCAGCTACGTCGTGAAGGTACTTATCGACGAGTGCATTGACTGGCGGCTCGCTCGTAGCATTGCGGATCACGAAACCAGGACGGCGCGCCAGATGGGCTGGTCGACCATCAAGAACGGAGAGCTACTCGCGCTCGCCGCGAAAGAATTTGACGTGTTCGTCACTGTGGACCGAAACCTTTCCTTTCAGCAAAATCTTCCTGCATTCGCGATCGCGGTCATTGTTCTACGTGCGACGTCCAATCGGCTGGCCGATCTTCAGTTCCTCGTCCCCCAATTGCTTGCCAAAATTCCTATGGCAAAGCCTGGTGCCGTTACATACGTGGTGGTCTAATCCGGCCGCCACGTTGGGTGCAAGGAAACCAGTTGCGCGGAACTCAAGTAGGCCGACGCGATCGGTGGAAGCGCGAACGACTTGTGATCGGTCGAGACGGCCTCACGGCCTACAGCGTCAACTCCACCGCCCACGTGCCGACGAGCTTGTCCTCATGCATCGCCACGCCGCGCGCGCTGTAGTTCCGCTCATCTCGGTGCGTGCGCACTTGGATCAGATCAAGAGGAATTCCGATCGGCTTCACACATGATCTTGAGCGTCCGGTTTCGGGTCGAGAGCGCAATCGAACGATCGCTCTCGGCAACATGCCTGTATAGGCGCTTCTGGCCGTTTCCAGCCTTTCGAGAGAATGCAGCTCAAGTGCACGTGCCGCCGAACAACGGCTTGCAGGTGACGCACCGCAAGCGGCGCGCGCCTCAAGCCGGACGTTCGGCGTCAGTTGTTCATCCGATGTCCATGCGGAGTATCATTGAGCCATGAGAGTCGCCACGGGCACTGTAGTCAACGGCACGGTCATCGTGGACGATCCGGAGTTCAAAGATGGAACTGACGTCTTCATTCTCACACGCGAGCGTGAAGACGAGGTTCATCTCTCCCCCGAAGAGCTGGCCGAGCTCGAGGCCGGCATCGCAGAAGCCGATCGAGGAGAAATGATCCCGGGCGACGAGTTCTTTGCCCGTTTGCGTCGCCACGGATAGGAATGCCGCTTGAACTTTACGTCTCGCGACGTGCAGCTGGCGAGATTGAGCGCGTTGTCGAGTGGTGGGCGGTCAACAGGCCGGCAGCGCCAGGCGCGGTACGTCAAGACCTTCAAGCTGCTCTCAACCTACTGATCGTGCAACCTGACACCGGAGTTCGCGTCAAGGAGGCGAGTTCACCCGATGTGCGGCGATTGCACCTTGATCGCATCCGATACTGGGTTTACTACCGTGTCCGACGCAATCGCCTCGAAGTCTTATCGGTGTGGCATTCAAGTCGCGGCAGTGGCCCTGCTGTTTAACGCGATCGTTAGAGGTCACAAGAATGAAGGGATCGTGCAGGCGCGCTAGCTTTTCAGCGTCAACTCCACCGCCCACGTGCCGATGAGTTTGTCCTCGTTCATCGCCACGCCGCGCGTGCTGTAGGTCCGCTCGTCGCGCTGTACCAGGCACTCGTACCCTCGATGCCGCCCGGTCGCGGTGGAATAGAACGAAAGAATCGTATCCCCCACCACCACGAACCGCCCATGCTGAGTGCCGATCGTCGGATTCTGCGCAATCCAGTGCGTCGCCAGCGAACCCGGCGCAAACGGATTGATCTCGTAGCGGTTGGACGATTCGATGGTCTTCGCGCCGTGCACCCGCATCACGCTTTCGAACAGCCATCGGTCGGAAAGGTGCTTGATGCGCGCTTCGCCATCGGCCGGCGATACGCTGCCGTCTCCGGCGGTGAATTCCCCCGCCACCTGCCACTTTCCTTCCCGAAAGAGGAAAGTGTGCGCCACGCTCAGCCGTGAACCGCCAGGCTGTCCGCGGGCGCCTGGGCCCGATCGGCGAGGGAATAGTCGCGTGTCACCTCGGCCACGCGCAGCCGGTAGGCGCTGAAAATCCCGCTGCGCCCCTTCGCCTGCGCCTCGCGGTGCATCTGCACGTTGCGCCACCTGCGCACCGCCTCCTGGTCGCGCCAGAAGGACAGCGAAACCATTTTCCCCGGCGTGGTGAGGCTTTCGTAACGCTCGATCGAGATAAATCCGTCGGCCTTGTCCAACTCGGCGCGCAACCCCGCCGCCAAGTCCAGGTACTCCTGCCGGCGGCCCTCGGCCGGCGTCAGCTCGAAAATGACGGCGATCATGACCCCTCCTCCTTGCCTACTATACTTCGCGCCCATGGAACCTCGCCACTTCCGCTTCTGGCCGCCGCACCTCCCGCACAGTCTCGCCGCGCCGAGCACGACCGTCCACGCCCTGCTGGAAGCTGCTGCACTGCGCCATCCGGACAAGCCGGCGACGATTCATCTCGGCTCGGCCCTCAGCTACGGGCAGTTGCGCCAGCAGGTCGACGCACTTGCCGGCCATTTGCAGCGGGCCTGCGGTGTAAACCGCGGCGACCGCGTGATCCTCGACATGCAGAACAGCGCGCATTGGGTGGTCGCCTGTTTCGCGATCCTGCGCGCCGACGCGGTGGTGGTGCCGCTGAGCCCGATGAACATTGCCGGGGAACTCGCGCAATACGTCGCCGACAGCGATGCGAAAGTGGCCATTGCCGGCGAGGAAGTCGCGGCGCATTTTTCCGGCCTGCCCATCGAGCACCTGATCCTCGCGGGCGGAAAGACCTGGGACGATGCGCTCGCCGCCGGGCACGGCGCCGGGCCATCCGTCGCGCAGCCCGACGACCTGTGCATGATGCCCTACACCTCGGGCAGTACCGGGCAGCCGAAGGGCTGCATGCACACGCACGCGACGATTCTGCACAACGTCATCGGTTCGGCGATCTGGAAGAACGTGAGCCCTGAGTCCGTGGCGCTCGCCACCGCTCCGTTTTTTCACGTCACCGGGCTGGTCCACAGCCTGCTCGCGCTCGTCTACGCAGGCGGCAGCATCGTCATCCAGCCGCGCTGGGATCCACTCGCTGCGGCGAAGCTGGTCGAGCGCCATCGCTGCACCCACTGGGACAACGTGCCGACGATGGTGGTGGATCTGCTCTCGCACCCGGGGGCGCTCGAGCATGACCTGTCCTCGCTCAGGTTCATTTTCGGCGGCGGCGCGGCGATGCCGGAGGCGATCGCGCAGAAGCTCTTCGACATCTGCGGCGTGCACTATATCGAAGGCTACGGGATGACCGAGACCATTTCGCAGACCCACATCAATCCGGCGCAGCGTCCGAAGAAGCAATGCCTGGGAATCCCGACCTTCGACACCGAATCGCTGGTGATCGACCCGGCGAGCTTCGCAGTCCTCGGGCCGGGGGAACAGGGCGAGATCGTGGTGCGCGGGCCGCAGCTGCTGGTTGGCTACTGGAACAACGAGCAGGCCTACCGTGAATCATGGGTCGAGATCGAGGGAAGGCGTTTTTTCCGGACCGGCGATCTGGGCCGCATGGATGAGGACGGCTACTTTTTCATTTCCGACCGCTTGAAGCGCATGATCAACGCGGCGGGCTTCAAGGTCTGGCCCGCCGAGGTCGAAGCCGCGATGTACAAGCACCCCTCGATCCAGGAGTGCTGCATCGTCGCCAGCCCGGACGAGCGCCGCGGCGAGACCGTGAAGCTGGTGGCGGTACTCAAACCCGAGGCGCAAGGCAAAGTCACCGCCGCCGAAATCATCGATTGGGCGCGCGGCCAGATGGCGGCCTACAAGATCCCGCGCAAGGTCGAGTTCTCCGATGCGCTGCCGCGCACGCCCTCGGGCAAGCTGCAGTGGCGGGTGTTGCAGGAACGGGAGTTCGCCAAGTAGACGATGGCGCTCGTTACTCCCTCACCCGCAGGCCATGCAACGCCTCCCAACCCGGGCAGCGGGGCCGTTTGCACGCTCGAAGACCACGCAGCCCTGGTCGCGGCGCTGCGTGCCCCGGGCTGCTTCGGCCACAGCGTATCGCGCATCGAGGTCATCGAGACGCACATTTCCAGCATCATCCTGACCGGCGAGTACGCCTACAAACTGAAGAAACCGGTCAATCTCGGTTTTCTCGATTTCACCACGCTTGAAGCGCGACGGCGCTGTTGCGAAGATGAGTTGCGCCTGAACCGCCGCACCGCGCGTGACCTTTACCTTGCGGTGACCGCGATCTCCGGCACCCTCGACAGCCCCGTTGTCGCCGGTACAGGCCCCGCGATCGAATACGCGGTGCAGATGCGGCAATTCCCGCCGCAGGACACTCTCGATTGCGTGCTGCGCCGCGGTGCGCTCGATGCCGCGTGCGTCGACGCCCTCGGCGCCGCGGTCGCGGCATTTCACGGCACGATTGGCGGCGCTGCGCAGGCGAGCGACTACGGCGCTCCGGCGACCGTTCGCGCGACCGCGATCGACAACTTCGAGCACATCGGGCGCCTCGCGCCGCATCCGGATGCCCGTGCATCCCTGGAGCGACTGCGAAGCTGGACAGAAGACGAGTTTGCACGCAAGCGGTCCATCTTCGGGCAACGCAAAACCGACGGATTCGTGCGCGAATGCCACGGCGACCTGCACCTGGGCAACGTCGCACTGATCGACGCGCGGCCGGTGCCGTTCGACTGCATCGAGTTCAACGACAGCTTCCGCTGGATCGATGTCATGAGCGAAGTTGCGTTCATGGTGATGGATCTCGTCGACCACGCCAGACCCGGTTTCGCGTTCCGGTTTCTCAACGACTACCTGCAGGCCACCGGCGACTACGCCGGGATCGCCGTGCTGAGGTTCTACCTCGTTTACCGGGCGATGGTGCGCGCCAAGATCGCACTGATCCGCGCGCGGCAGCCGGACCATTCCGTCGAGGTGGCGCGCGTGTCCCTCGAAACCTTCGACGAGTACCTGCGCCTGGCCGCTTCGCTGGCCGCGCCACGCCCCCCCGCGCTGGTTCTCACCTGCGGCCTGTCGGGGTCCGGGAAGACGACCGTCGCGCAGTCGGCGCTCGAGGCGCTCGGCGCGATTCGCGTGCGTTCCGACATCGAGCGCAAGCGCCTGCACGGACTGGCTGCGGATGCGCGCACCGGCTCAGCGCCCGATGCCGGCCTCTATGCAGCGAATAGCACGCGTGCCACCTACGAGCGGCTCGCCGAACTTGCGCGCGCGATGCTGCCTTCCGGGTTTCCGGTGATTGTCGATGCGACCTTCCTGCGCCGGGCGGAACGGCAGGCGTTCGGGGACCTCGCCCGCGCCGCCGGCGCGCGGTTTCTGATCCTCGCCTGCGAAGCGCCTCCGGCAGTACTGCGCGAGCGCATCCTCGCTCGCGCGCGCCAGGGTTCGGATGCGTCGGAAGCGACACTCGAAGTGCTCGAACGGCAGATCGCCGGGCGCGAACCGCTCGACGCGGGGGAACTCGCCGATGCGATCGTTTGCGACACATCCGATTCCGCCCGGCAGGCGGCGGCCGTTGCGGATCTCGCATCGGGCTTCAGATAGTGCGCCGCTTCGACGTGTTCAACGGCGACGCCGACGGGCTGTGCGCGCTGCAGCAGCTGCGGCTTGCCGAACCGGCGGATTCGGTCCTGGTGTGCGGCCCGAAACGCGACATCGAACTGCTTGCGCGCGTCGACGCTGAACACGGCGACCTGGTCACCGTGCTCGATGTCTCTCTCGACCGCAACCGGACTGCGCTGCAGCGCCTGCTGGTCCGCGGCGTACGGGTACGGTATTTCGACCACCACTACGCGGGCGTCGTTCCGCGCGATCCGCTTCTCGAAACCCATATCGAGACCGGGCCGGACGTTTGCACCAGCATCCTGGTGGACCGCCACCTCGAGGGCCGCTGGCGAGCGTGGGCAATCGCGGCCGCTTTTGGCGACAACCTGGCCGGCAGCGCAACCAGGCTTGCGCGGACTCTGGATCTCGAACCCGCAGTGCTGGACGCATTGCGCGAACTTGGCGAGGCGTTGAACTACAACGCGTACGGCGAGACCGAGGCCGACCTGATGATTGCCCCTGCCCGGCTGTTCGAACGCATGCGCGGATTCGCCGATCCACTGCGCTTCGCGGCCGAGCACCCGATCGTGCGGCAACTGGCAGCCGCCAAATCCGCCGACCTCGGAGCGGCGCGAGTAGTGGCCCCCTCGAGCGCCTCGGAAAAGGCGGCAGCGTTCGTGCTCCCCGATGCCGCCTGGTCCCGGCGTGTGCTCGGCGTGTTCGCGAACGAGCTTGCCACCTCTACGCCCGGCCGTGCGCACGCCGTGCTCGCGCCCGACGGGCATCAGGGCTATGTGGTCAGTCTGCGCGCCCCGCTTGCGCATCCGGCGGGCGCCGATTCGTTCTGCCGCGAGTTCCCAACGGGCGGCGGGCGCGCTGGCGCAGCCGGCATCGAGCGCTTGCCGGAATCGGAGCTGCCGCGATTCATCGCCCGCTTCATGCACGTGGGTTGGCGCTGATCTGCGCCGGCATTGGCGGCCTGACGGCAGCGGCAGACCCGATCTGGCATCATCGCGACCTATGACCCAAGCCACCACCGCCCAGCTCGAAGCCCTGGCCAGGCTGGACACGCCGACGATCTGCAACGCGCTGGAGCTGGCTACACCCGAGCGTCGCGGTTACGGCTACACCGTGAAGCCGCTGGTGTGCTGCTTCCCCGAGCTGGCCCCGATGCTCGGCTACGCCCGCACCGCCACCTGCCGCGCGATGAGGCCGATCAGCCGCGACAAGGCGCAGGTGCGCAAGCAGCGCTTCGAGTACCTCGACTACCTCGCATCCGGCGGTCCGCTGCCCGCGATCAGCGTGGTGCAGGACCTCGACGGGTCGAATATCGGGTTCGGCGCGTTCTGGGGCGAGGTGCAGACCAACATCCACAAGGCGCTCGGCTGCCTCGGCACCATCACCGACGGCTCGGTGCGCGACATCCCGATGATGGCGCCGGGTTTCCAGGTGCTGGCCGGCTCGATCGGCCCGAGCCACGCGTTCACCCATCTGGTCGAGTTCGGCTGCGACGTGGTGATCCACGGCATGCACGTTACCTCGAGCGACCTGATCCACGCCGATCGGCACGGCGCGGTGGTCATCCCGCTTGAGGTGGTGCAGAAGGTGCTCGACGCCGCCGACCTATTGGCGCGCCGCGAGGCGGTGATCCTCGATGTCTGCAAGGCGCCCGGGTTCAGCGTCGCGAAGCTGAAGCAGGCGATCGGCCAGTCCGACGAGATCCACTAAATCCGCCGGGCTTTCTTCGCCTCTGCTATGCGGCCGCCATCAAACTGGCGGCTCGCAGGCTCTCGCGGCAATCGCGCACGATCCGCTCCAGCAACTCGGCGCAGCTCGGGATGTCGTGGATCAGTCCGACCACCATGCCCGCGCTAACGATGCCGCCATCGACATCACCGCTCCTGATCGCGACTTTGCCGCGCGCGCCCGCGACGAGGTGGCGTACCTCCTCGAAATTCGCACCGCGCCTTTCCATCGCGACGACCTCGTCCGACACGGCATTCTTCAACACCCGCGCGGTGTTGTGCATGGTGCGGAATATCAGGTTCGTGTCGCGCTCGGTGGCCTTCAACAACGCCTGCTTGACGCTATCGTGGATCGGCGCCTCCTTGGTGCACATGAAGCGCGTACCCATGTTGATGCCCTGCGCGCCCAGCGCGAGCGCCGCCGCCATCGCGCGGCCATCGCCGATGCCGCCCGAGGCGACGACCGGAATTTTCAGCGCGTCGACGGCTGCGGGAATCAGGATCAGGTTGGGCACATCGTCCTCGCCGGGGTGACCTGCGCACTCGAAACCGTCGATGCTCACCACATCAACGCCGTGACGCTCCGCCGAAAGCGCGTGACGCACCGAAGTGCACTTGTGCACCACCTTGATGCCCGCCGCCTTGAACTTGCCGATGAAATCCCTTGGATTGTTGCCGGCGGTTTCGACGATCCTGATGCCACTGTCTACGATGACCTGCATGTACTCCGCGTAGGGCGGCGGCGTGATCGACGGGAGAATGGTGAGATTCACCGCGAACGGCTTGTCGGTCATCGTCCGGCAGCGCTCGATTTCCCGGCGCAGGTCTTCCGGCGTGGGCTGCGTCAGCGCCGTGAGGATTCCCAATCCCCCGGCATTCGACACCGCCGAGGCCAGTTCAGCGGTTCCCACCCACTGCATGCCGCCCTGGATGATGGGATAGCGAATGCCGAGCATGTCCGTGATTTGTGTCTTCATGATGTCCTGGCGCCTGAGTGGATGAAGTTTCCCGTATCCTGCCAGATATGAGCGACCAGCCGGTGGTGCGGTTCGAACTACAGGACGGCATCGGCATCATCACGATCGACAATCCACCCGTGAACGCACTCGGTCCGGGCGTGTCCGACGGCATCGTCGAGGCGGTGGAGAAAGGCGGCGCCGATCCGCGTGTCAAAGCCATGGTGATGATCGGGGCGGGGCGGACTTTCATTGCAGGCGCGGACATTCGCCAGTTCGGCAAGCCGCGTGCGGCCCCTGCGCGGCGCAGCTATGACGTCCTCGACCAGAGCAACAAGCCGGTCGTCGCCGCGATCCATGGGTATGCGCTGGGCGGTGGCCTCGAAAATGCGCTGGCCTGCCACTACCGGGTGGCGGTACCCGGCGCCAAGCTGGGCCTGCCCGAGGTGCTGATCGGCATCATTCCGGGCGGCGGCGGCACGCAGCGCCTGCCGCGTCTGATCGGCCCCAAGGCCGCGATGGAGATGATCCTGTCCGGGCGGCACGTGCCGGCTGCCGAAGCGAAAACGCTCGGTATCGTGGACGAGGTCGTCGACGAAAAGGATCTTCTCGGCGCGGCGATCGACTACGCACGCAGGATCGCCGACCAGCGCCCGTTGCCGCGCGTGCGCGACCGGGCCGACAAGCTGGCCGAGGCGAAAGCCGATCCCGGGATGTTCGATGCGATGCGCAAATCCATTGCCCGGAAGGCCCGCAACCAGAAAGCGCCCTACAGCGGCATCGCAGCCGTCGAGGCCGCCGTGACCCAGCCCTTCGACGAGGGATTGAAGACGGAGCGGCGGCTGTTCGCGGAACTGGAGAGTTCCGACGAAGCGAAGGCGTTGCGCTACGCCTTCTTCGCGGAGCGCGAGATTGCGCGCATTCCAGGCCATTCCAAGGACATGAAGCTGCCCGAAATCAGAACGGCGGCGATCGTCGGTGCCGGCACCATGGGCGGCGGGATTACCATGAGCTTCGCCGAATTCGGCTTCCCCGTGAAGCTGCTTGATGCCTCGCGCAAGGTGCTCGACCGGGGGCTGCAGCGCATCAAGGACAACTACGCCGTCAGCGTTAAGCGGGGGAGTCTCACGCAGGCGCAGATGGATGAGCGGCTTACGCGCATCCAGCCGGTCGAAACCTATGAGGAGATTGCGGATTGCGATGTCGTGATCGAGGCCGTGTTCGAACGCATGGACGTCAAGAAGGCGGTATTCGCCAGACTGGACGCAGTCATGAAGCCGGGCGCGATCCTGTTGACCAACAGCTCGGCGCTCGACATCGACCAGATCGCCGCCGCGACAAAGCGGCCGGAGGCGGTGGCCGGGGCCCACTTCTTCGCACCCGCCAACGTGATGAAGCTGTACGAGGCTGTCAACGCCACCAAAACCGCTCGGGTGACACTCGCTGCCGCCATGAAACTTGGCCGCGCCATCGGAAAAATCAGCGGCTACGCCGGAAATTGCGACGGCTTCGTCGCCAACCGCAGCCGTGGGCCGTTCAATATCGAACAGGGGCTAATGATCGAGGAAGGCGCGTTGCCCGAGAAGATCGACCGGGTGATGGTGGACTTCGGGTATCCGATGGGTCCGTTCGCGGTCAACGATCTGTCAGGCCTCGACATCAGCTACGACACCAGGAAGCGCCGCGCTGCGGCCGATCCGGCTTATCGCAAGATGCCGATTCCCGACCGCTTGGTGGAGATGGGGCGAAAAGGTCAGAAGACCGGCGCCGGATGGTACCGCTACGACAAAGGCGACCGCACTCCGATCGTCGATCCGATCGTGCATCAGATCATCAAAGACGTGGCCGACGAACTGGGCATCGCGCAGCGCACGTTTACCGACGATGAAATCCTGCGCCGGCTGCTGTTCGCTTCCGTGAACGAGGCCTGCAAAATCCTCGAAGAGGGAAAGGCGCTGCGCGCCAGCGACATCGACGTGATGTGGCTCAACGGCTTCGGCTTTCCGCGCTATCGCGGGGGACTCATGTTCTGGGCCGACGGAATCGGCGTGCGTGCGGTCTACGACCAGATTGCCGCGTGGCATCAGCAATACGGCGCCCGCTGGAAGCCCGCGCAGCTACTTGCGGACCTTGCGCAATCCGGAGGCTTGCTGCGCGAGTTGAAAGCAACAGCGGTTGCCTGAGGAGAAAACGCCGTGGCAGAAGGAAAGCGACCATTGCCGCAGCCGACCCCGGAGACGCAACACTTCTGGGATGGCGCCAGGGCCGGCGAATTACGCCTGCAAGTCTGCAACGACTGCAGGCATACCTACTTCCCGCCGCGCCCGTTCTGCCCGAAGTGCAGTTCGCGCAACGTGGCCGTCACCAGGGCAAGCGGGAAGGCGAAGCTGCATTCCTATGTGATCCATCATCGCCAGGCGCCGGGTTTCGATCCTCCTTACGCAATCGCCGTGGTGGAACTGGCCGAAGGTCCGCGCATGATGACAAACATCGTAGGCTGTCCACAGACGCCGGAAGCGCTGCAGCTCGACATGCCTTTGGAAGTGACGTTCGAGAAGCAGAACGACGAGATATCGCTTGCGCTGTTCAAGCCCGCGACATGAAGCCGAATACGATTGCCGTCGTCGGGGCCGCCGAGACGACCGACCTCGGCGTGATCCCCGGTTTGTCGCAGATACAGCTGCATGCTGACGCAGCGCTGAACGCCATGCAGGACGCGGGCCTCAAGGCCACGGACATCGATGGCATCGCGACAGCCGGCGAAACGCCGAACACGATCGCGCATTACCTCGGCATCACCCCTACGTGGGCCGACGGGACTTCGGTCGGAGGCTGCTCGTTCATGCTGCATGTCCGCCACGCCGCGGCGGCCATCAACGAAGGCCTGTGCAATACCGTGCTGATCACGCACGGCGAAAGCGGCAAGTCGCGCGTCGCCGTCACGCCGCGCCCTCCTTTCCCCGGCAGCCTGACCGGCCAGTTCGAAGCGCCGTTCGGCGTCGCGGGGCCGCCGACCCAGTTCACGATCCCGGTGCTGCGCTACATGAAGACCTACGGCATCACCGAAGAACAGATCGCGATGGTCTCGGTCGTGCAGCGCGAGTGGGCGGGCAGGAATCCGCGTGCGACGTTCAAGACGCCGATCACGGTCGCCGACGTGCTTAGCAGCCGCATGATCGCGTATCCGTTCCGGATCCTGATGTGTTGTCTGGTGACGGATGGAGGCGGTGCGTTGATCTTAACGAGTGCTGAACGCGCGCAGGATTTTCCCCGCAAGCCGGTCTACATCGTAGGCACCGGCGAGAGCGTCGAATCACCGCTGATCAGCCAGATGGCCGATTTCACGTCGAGCCGCGCATTCCGAGTGTCCGGAAAGAAGGCTTTCGACGAGTCGTGCATCAAGCACGGCGACGTCGACCATTTGATGATCTACGACGCGTTCGCCCACTTGCCGTTGTATGGGCTTGAAGACCTGGGCTTCTGCAAGCCGGGCGAGGCAGCGGGGTTCATCGGCTCGCGCGCTACGGCTCCGGGTGGAAAGTTGCCGCTAAACACCAACGGCGGCGGACTGTCCTACATGCACTCGGGGATGTACGGCATGTACGCGCTGCAGGAGAGCGTTCGGCAGATGCGCGGCATCGCGGCTGCACAGGTGGAGGGAGCGAAGATTTCGGTCTGCCACGGGGTGGGTGGGATGTTTGCGGCCAGCGGGACGATTATTTTTTCGAATGAGAAGATTTGAGCTGAGGGCGCGCTCCACGGCCTTGGGTAGCGTCGCGTTTTGATGCCTGCTTCCGGCCAGCTACGGACACTCGAAGTGGTTAGCGCGGACGGCCGCTGTTCGGCCAAAGCGGGCGGTCACAAGGCGAGCGTCGGGGGTCAATCAAGAGTGTCTGCTTCCGAAGAACGCCGAACAAGTGCTTGCCACTAAGCAGGCCTTCGCTGCATATACCGTTCCAAAGTTAAACTACATACCAAGTTAAGTCGGAGCGCTCCTCTTAGACGTTGTTCAAACTGAAACAATAGTGCCAACGGAGTCCGCAACACGAAAGCAAATCATCGACTTCCGTCTCAGGGAGGCGGGGTGGAACGTTGCTGATCGGACGCAGGTCATCGAAGAGTTCTTTGTCTCGCCTGTCGGCAACGACGGTAGCGCTTCAAGCCCTGTCATGCGCGAGAAGTTGGCCACCTACGGCTCCCGAGAGTTCAGCGACTACGTTCTCCTTGGCAAGAACGGCAAACCACTCGCCGTCGTCGAAGCCAAGAAATCCTCCAAGAACGCAGAACTCGGTCGCGAGCAGGCCAAGCAATATTGCCACAACATCCAGGCGCAGCATGGTGGCGAACTGCCGTTCTGCTTCTACACGAACGGCTACGAAATCTTTTTTTGGAACCTTGGCGAAGCCCCTCCGCAAAAGGTCCACGGCTTCCCCAGGCGGCAGGACCTCGAACGCCTGCTCTACATTCGGAAGTATAAGAAGCCCCTCACCGATGAACTGATCAACACCACCATCGCCGGCCGTGACTTCCAGCTTCAGGCCATCCGGTCAGTCATGGAAGGCATCGAACGTAATCGCCGCCTGTTCCTCCTTGTCATGGCCACCGGCACCGGCAAGACTCGCACTTGCGTCGCCCTGGTCGACTCCCTCATGCGTGCCGGACATGTGCAACGCATCCTCTTCCTCGTGGACCGCATCACCTTGCGTGGACAAGCGCTTGACGTCTTCAAAGAGCATATCCCCGACGAGCCCCGTTGGCCGGAACCCGGCGAAAAGACCATCGCCACCGACCGCCGCGTCTACGTCGCCACTTACCCGACGATGCTCAACATCGTCCGTGACGAAACCAACACACTCTCGCCACATTTCTTCGACCTCATCGTCATCGATGAAAGCCACCGTTCCATCTACAACACCTATAGCGAGGTACTCGACTACTTCAACGCCATCAAGCTCGGCCTCACCGCCACGCCTCGGGATGTCGTGGATCACAACACTTTCGCGCTATTCCAGTGCGAGGATGGACTGCCCACTTTCGCCTACTCCTACGACGAGGCCATCGCCCACCTCCCGCCTTACCTCTGCGACTTCCGCGTCCTCAAGATAAAGACGAAGTTCCAAGACGAAGGCATCAGCAAGCGCACCATCAGCCTCGACGATCAGAAGCGGCTCATCCTCGAAGGCAAAGAAATCGAAGAAATCAACTTCGAAGGCAGCGAGCTGGAACGAACCGTCACTAACCACGCCACGAACGCTCTCATCGTGAAGGAGTTCATGGAGGAGTCCATCAAGGATCCAAACGGCGTCCTTCCGGGAAAGACCATCTTCTTCTGCATATCCATGAAGCACGCCCGGCGGATTGAGGCGATCTTCGATTCCCTCTACCCGGAATACAAAGGCGAGCTGGCCAAGGTCATAGTCTCCGACGACCCCCGCGTCTATGGTAAGGGCGGCCTGCTCGATCAATTCACCCGCAACGATATGCCCCGCGTCGCCATCAGCGTGGACATGCTGGATACCGGTATCGACGTGCGGGAAATCGTCAATCTCGTCTTCGCCAAGCCCGTCTTCAGTTACACCAAGTTCTGGCAGATGATCGGTCGCGGCACGCGCCTGCTGGAGTCGAACAAGAGCAAGCCCTGGTGCCCCGAGAAGGAAGTCTTCCAGGTCATCGACTGCTGGGACAACTTCGATTACTTCAAGCTCACGCCCAAGGGCAAGGAACCCAAGCCGCAGATTCCGCTTCCCGTTCGCTTCGTCGGCGTTCGCATCGACAAGATCGAAGCCGCCCAGGCCCTCGGTAACCCCGGCGTCGCGGAAAAAGAGATTGCAGCCCTCCGCACCCAGATTGCCGCCTTTCCGGCGCGGTCCGTCGCTATCATGGAGGCACAGGCGCAGCTCGCTCAGTGTCAGCCAGAGGGTTTCTGGCAGCCGCTAACCGCCGAGCGCATCGCCTTCCTGCGCCACGTCATCCAACCACTCTTCCGCGTCGTCTCGCAGGCCGACTTCAAAGCCATGCGCTTCGAGAAGGATGTCCTTGAGGCCTCTCTCGCCCACCTCAAAAACGAGAAAGAAAAGTATGCCGTGCTTACAGAGAACCTCGTCGCCCAGATCAGCGAACTCCCGCTCTCTGTGAACATCGTCGCTCACGAAGCCGGGCTCATCCAGGAAGCCCAGACCAATCGCTATTGGGCAACGATGACCGACCAGACCTTCGATCACCTCGCCACCCAGCTCGCGCCTCTCATGCATTTCCGCGACGGGCGAGATACCGGCACCGGCCCGGCCAAGTTCAACTTAGCCGACGTGCTAGCCTCCAAGGAATACGTCGAGTTTGGCCCTGAGCACGAGTCACTCAGCATCGCGCAGTATCGGCAGTTGGTGGAGCAGAAGGTGAACGAGCTCACGGGCAGCAATCCCATTCTCCAGAAGATTCGCGACGCCCAGCCTGTCAGCGACAAGGAGGCCGAGACTCTCGCCGCTCAGCTTCACGACGAACATCCTCACATCACGCTCCCGCTCTTGCGCCGGGTTTACCAACATCAAACAGCACCGTTTCTACGATTCATCCGCCATATTCTGGGGATTGAAATCCTCGAAAGCTTTCCGGACACCGTTTCACGTTCAATTGACCAGTTCATCGCAGAGCACGGAACGCTCACCAGCCACCAGCTTCAGTTCCTCGGCCTCCTGCGTGATTTTCTGATTGATCGTGGGGGCATCGAAAAGCGTGACCTGATTCAGTCTCCTTTCACCATTATTCACCCCAGCGGGATTCGTGGCGTTTTTTCGCCGTCGCAAATCAACGAAATCCTTGCGTTAACCCAACGATTGGCCGCCTAACATGCTCCGACTAAACGCAGTACTAAAAAGCCTCATCGACAAACTCTGGGACCGGTTCTGGTCTGGCGGCATCTCCAATCCGCTCTCTGCCATTGAGCAAATTACCTATCTGCTCTTCATGAAGCAGCTCGATGAACTTGATCTGAAGCGCGAGAAGGATGCCGAATTCACCGGAGACACTTACACATCCCGTTTCTCAGGCACCTACAAACTGCCGAATACCGATATCACTGTCGATAAGGCCACCCTGCGCTGGAGCCACTTCAAGGAGATGAAGGCTGAGCTGATGTTGCCCCACGTCCAGCAAAATGTTTTTCCCTTCATCAAAGACCTCAACGGCGACGGCAGCACCTTCACCCGGCACATGGCCAATGCCGTCTTCATCATCCCCAGCGCCAATCTCCTGCAAGGTGCCATCCAGATCATCGAGGACATCTTCATCGAGATCGAGCGTGACGCCAAAGAAGAAGGCCACCTCTTCCAAGACATCCAGGGTGATGTCTATGAAATGCTGCTCAATGAAATCAGCAGCGCGGGCAAGAACGGCCAGTTCCGCACCCCGCGCCACATCATCAAGCTCATCAGCGAACTGGTAAATCCCCAGCTAGGCCACCGGATCTGCGACCCCGCCTGCGGGACCGCCGGCTTTCTACTGGATGCCTACCAATACATCATCACCCAGCTCGCCAAACAGAAAGCCAAGAATGGCCAGACCTTTCCACCCGACGAAGACGGCTTTGTCCGCACCAGCGTAAGCGGCCAACTCACCCAGGACAACAAGGTCATCCTGGAGCAGAGCCTCCATGGCTTCGATTTCGACAGCACCATGGTCCGCCTCGCCCTCATGAATCTCATGATGCACGGGATCGACAATCCGCACGTCGATTACCAGGACACCCTCAGCAAGAGCTTCACCGAGGAGGGCGACTACGATATCGTCATGGCTAACCCGCCTTTCACCGGCAGCATCGACAAGGGCGACATCAACGAAAGCCTCCAGCTCAACACCACCAAGACCGAGTTGCTCTTTACTGAGCGCATCTTCACCCTGCTGAAGACCGGCGGCACCGCCGGCATCATCATCCCGCAGGGCGTGCTCTTCGGCGCCGGCGGTGCATTCGTCGAGGCGCGGAAAAAACTCGTAGAGGAAGCTGAGCTAAAGGCCGTCATCTCTCTGCCCAGCGGCGT
The DNA here is from genome assembly GCA_017880775.1 of Burkholderiales bacterium. GTDB lineage: Bacteria > Pseudomonadota > Gammaproteobacteria > Burkholderiales > SG8-39 > JADGRQ01. Next base: position 200,121 of record JADGRQ010000005.1, read on the forward strand.
CTTCAAGCCTTACGCCGGCGTCGCCACTGCCATCCTCGTCTTCACCCGTGGCGGCAAGACCGAGAACACCTGGTTCTACCAACTCGAAAACGACGGCCTCTCCCTCGACGACAAGCGCCAGCGCATCGCCGGCAGCCAACTCCCCGACGTGGTGACCCAATGGTGTGCTCGCGACCCGCAACAGCCCAGCGACCGCAAAGCCAACCATTTCTTTGTCCCAGCGCAGGAAATCCGCGACAAGTCCTACGACCTCTCCTTCAACCGCTACAGCGAAGTCGAACACGACGAGACCGTGTATGAAGAGCCAAAGGTCATTCTCCAAAAACTGAAAACGCTGGAGGACAAGATTCAGCAGGGAATCGCCGAATTAGAGGGCATTCTGGGATGAGCTGGAAGAATGCTTCTCTCGCCGAATTGGCGCTGCCGACGGGTGGAAGCTTTGTGGATGGACCGTTTGGTTCAAATTTGAAGGCATCAGAATACGAAGCCGACGGAGTGCCAATCATTCGGCTTCAGAATGTTAGGCCAAATGAGTTCCTGTCGAAGGACATCAAGTTCATCTCCCAGCGGAAAGCGGGAGAACTGTCACGCCATAGCTATTTGCCGGGCGATCTAGTGATCTCAAAGCTCGGTGACCCGCCGGGATACGCGTGTGTCGTGCCCAACAGCGCTGGGTCGGGCGTTATCGTCGCAGATGTAGTTCGCTTCCGTGGCGACCCAAGTCTCGTCGACCATCGCTATCTGTCGTTCTACTTGAACTCACCAGTAGGGCGACAACAGTTTCTAAAGCTGTCGAAAGGGACGACACGCACCCGAGTGAATCTCACCAACATCAAGACTATTGAGATCCCACTGCCACCAACCCTCGACGAACAAAAGCAAATCGCCGCGGTGCTGGACAAGGCAGATGCCCTCCGCCGCCAGCGCGAGGAATCCCTACAACTCACCGAAAAACTCCTCCAATCTGTCTTCATTGACATGTTCGGTGATCCAGCGACGAACCCGAAGGAATGGGAGTTAAAGGAGCTATCGACGCTTGGCGCTTTGGATCGTGGAGTTTCTAAACACCGGCCACGAAACGCACCTGAACTCTTGGGCGGAAAGTATCCGTTGATCCAAACGGGCGAGGTTTCCAATGCAGGGCTCTACATTCGGGGCTTCAAGCAAACCTATTCCGAAATTGGATTCAAACAAAGCAAACTGTGGCCGAAGGGAACCTTGTGCATAACCATCGCCGCAAATATTGCGCGGACGGGCATCTTAGATTTCGACGCATGCTTTCCAGATAGCGTTGTGGGCTTCACTCCTCACAAAGGTGTTTCAAGCAGTATCTATGTCCACTTCTTATTCGGCTTCTTGCAGGCAATGCTAGAAAAGAATGCGCCGCAGGTGGCTCAAAAAAACATCAACCTCGCAATCCTCCGATCGCTCCGAGTCCCGGCGCCGCCCTTCAATCTCCAGGAGGACTTTGAGCATTTTGTTTCTAAGGCAGTAGTTGTCAGCGAGGATCAAAAGGACTCTCTGGCACTGGCCGATAGATCATTCGCCTCCATCCAGCAGCGCGCCTTCCGAGGTGAATTGGACCTTAGCAGACTTGTCCTTGCAGAGATTGTCGAAACCGCTAAGGCAACAGATACAGTGGCAGCGGTGGTAGTTGAAGGCCGCTACAAACGCCCCGGCAGTTTCGTTGCCCCGCCGGACAT
>JADGRQ010000024.1 GCA_017880775.1 Burkholderiales bacterium
CTCGGCCTCACGCTGCGCTTTCTCCTCGGCCTCGCGCCTCGCCTTCTCTTCTTCCTCGCGCGCCTTGCGTTTTTCCTCGAGCTGCTCCCGCAATTCCGCAATCTCACGCAGCGCGCTCTCTTTGGCCTCACGTGCCTCGGCTTCCTTGCGTGCCGTTTCTTCCGCTTCGCCGCGGGCCTGCGCTTCGGCTTCCGCCTTAGCCGCCGCTTCGGCTTCCGCGTTCGCCCTTGCAGTCGCTTCGGCAAGCGCGCGCGCCTTCGCCTGCACCTCCGCAAATGCGGCCGCCTTGGCTTGTGCCTCGCGCCGCGCCTGGAGTTCCGCGGCCCCCCGCATCATGCGATCGGCTTCCTGCTTTTGCTTGCGGGCGAGGTCCCTCGCATTGTCCTCACGCGCCCTGGCGAGGTCCGACGGTGAAAATACCCCTGAGGCCGTGAAATCGAGGTCGTCGCCTTCTTTGATCGGGCGCGGAGCGCTCGCCTGCGGACGCACCGGCACCGCGGCAGGCTGGGCGGAGATGCGCTCGCGCAGGAATCCCTCGTTTTGCATCTGTGCGAGAGCCAGTTCGAGCTTACCGCCGCCGAGGGCGGGAAATTTTTTCAGCAGTTCGGAGACCGTGGACTTGCCATCGATTTCGGAGAGGATCTTGCGGGTCGCGCGCGGCAGCACGCTGGTCTTGCCGGAAGCCTCCAGCATCCCCTTTCCGGTCTTGGAAAAAATCGACTGTTGGTCCATGGTTCCTGCCAGCGCATGGTTCTCGGCCGTTGCGGCGGACGCCGGGGAAATCCCTTCTCGGACCTATTGTAACTTCCCCCATCCCCCGCCCCCGGGCGTCTCGATCACAAAAACGTCGCCGGGGCGCATCTCGGTCCGGTCGCAAGGCCCCAGTTCGACCACCGTGCCATCGGTCCGCAGCACCCAGTTGTGGCCCGCCTGCCCCGGCTCACCGCCCGCCATTCCGTGCGGACGGATCAGGCGGTGGCCCGACAGGATCGCCGCGGTCATCGGCTCGAGAAAACGCACCCGCCGCACCGCTCCATGCCCGCCGCGCCAACGCCCCCGGCCTCCGGAGCCCTCGCGTATCGAGAAGCTCTCGAGCAGCACGGGGAAACGCCACTCGAGTATCTCCGGATCGGTCAGGCGCGAGTTGGTCATATGGGTCTGCACCACGTCCGCGCCATCGAATCCCGGTCCCGCGCCGGAGCCGCCCGCGATGGTCTCGTAATACTGGTGACGGTCGTTGCCGAACGTGAAATTGTTCATCGTGCCTTGCGAGGCCGCGAGCACGCCGAGCGCTCCGTAAAGGCAGTCGGTGATGCACTGCGAGGTCTCGACATTGCCCGCCACGACCGCTGCGGGATACCGCGGATTGAGCATGCAGCCCTCCGGCACGATCACCTCGAGCGGTTTCAGGCAACCCGCGTTGAGCGGAATTTCGTCGTCCACCAACGTGCGGAAAACGTACAGCACCGCGGCCATGGCGACTGCCTTCGGCGCATTGAAGTTGTTCGGCAGCTGCGCCGAAGTGCCCGTGAAATCGATGATCCCGCTGCGCTGATCGGCGGCAATGGTGATCTTCACGCGGATCACCGCGCCGTTGTCCAGCGGAAACTCGAACGCGCCGTCCTTCAGCACGCCGAGCACGCGCCGCACCGACGCCTCCGCGTTGTCCTGCACGTGGCGCATGTAGGCGCGCACCACCGCGAGGCCGAAGTGCCCAACCATTTCCCCCAATGCCTGCACGCCTTTCTCATTGGCGGCAATCTGCGCGCGCAGATCGGCGACGTTCTGCTGCACGTTGCGCACCGGATAGCGGCCGGAGCACAGCAGCGCAATCGTCTCCTGCTCGCGCATGCGCCCCTCCTCGACCAGCAGGAAGTTGTCGATCAGCACGCCTTCCTCTTCCACCGTCTTCGAGTCAGGCGGCATCGAACCGGGCGTGATGCCGCCGATGTCGGCGTGATGCCCGCGCGATCCGACGTAGAACAGGATCTTGCTTCCCGCGGTATCGAATACCGGCGTGATCACGGTCACGTCCGGCAGGTGCGTGCCGCCGTTGTAGGGCGCATTGAGCATGTAGACGTTGCCCGGCTTCATCTTGCCGGCGTTCTCCCGCATCACCGTCCGGATCGACTCGCCCATCGAGCCCAGGTGCACCGGCATGTGCGGAGCGTTGGCGATCAGGTTGCCCTGCGCATCGAACAGCGCGCAGGAAAAATCGAGCCGCTCCTTGATGTTCACCGAGTAGGCGGTGTTCTGCAGCCGCAGTCCCATCTGCTCGGCGATCGACATGTAGAGGTTGTTGAAGATCTCCAGCATCACGGGGTCGGCCTGCGTGCCGAGCGCAGTGCGCCACTCGCGCGCGACGACCCGTTCGAGCACCAGGTGGTTGAGGCGCGTGACCTCGGCGCGCCAGCCCGGCTCGACCACGGTGGTCGCGTTGGCCTCGGCAATGATGGCCGGCCCGTCGAGCCGCGCCCCGGGGGCGAGTTCTTCGCGCCGATGCACCGGCGTGTCGCGCCAGGTGCCGCCCGTGAACATGCGCACGCGCTCGGCGGCTGCCGCCGCCGCGCGCTCTCCTGCGGCACCGCCTGCGATTTCGGGCTCAGGCGGCGACTCCCCCGCCCCGATCGCCTCCACCGACACGGCTTCCACGATCAGCGACTTGCCCCGCATCAGAAACGAATACTGCTTGCGGTAGGCGGCCTCGAACTGGCCGAGCATTTCGCCGATCGTGCCGAGCAACACGACCAGCGCGCTATCGGTCCCCTCGTAGCGCAGGTGCACGCGCCGCACCACGCGGATGCGCTCGGGCGGCACGCCCTGCGCGAGCAATTCATCGCGCGCCGCGCTCCCCAGGGACTCGATTGCATCCTCGATCAGGCGGCGGCTGGGTTCCTCGAGCCGCGCCTCGATCGCCTTCTCGCGCATTGCCGACTGGTCGGCCAGCCCCATGCCATAAGCCGATAGCACTCCCGCAAACGGGTGGATGAACACCCGCGTCATGGCCAGCGCGTCGGCGACCAGGCAGGCATGCTGGCCAGCCGCGCCGCCGAAGCAGCACAGCGTGTACTCGGTGACGTCGTGGCCGCGTTGCACGGAGATGTGCTTGATCGCGTTGGCCATGTTGCCTACCGCGATTTCCACGAAGCCCTCGGCGACCTGTTCAGGTGTGCGTACATTGCCTGTAGCGCGGCGAACCTCCCCGGCCAGCAGCGCGAATTTCTCCCGCACCGCTTCGCCGTCGAGCGGCTGGCTGCCGTCGGCGCCGAACACGCGCGGGAAATACGCCGGCTGCACTTTTCCGAGCATCACGTTGGCATCGGTCAGCGCCAGCGGCCCGCCGCGCCGGTAGCTCGCGGGACCGGGGTTGGCGCCGGCGGAGTCAGGCCCGACGCGGTAGCGCGCGCCGTCGAAGTGCAGGATCGAGCCACCACCCGCTGCCACGGTGTGGATGCTCATCATCGGCGCGCGCATGCGCACGCCGGCCACGCGCGTTTCGAACTCGCGCTCGAACTCTCCGGCGTAGTGGGAGACATCGGTCGAGGTGCCGCCCATGTCGAAACCGATGATTTTTCCGAAGCCCGCGGCAAGCGACGTGCGCACCGCGCCTACGATTCCTCCGGCGGGTCCCGACAGAATCGAATCCTTGCCCTGGAACCGGCGCGCGTCGGTCAGTCCGCCGCTCGATTGCATGAACATCAGCCGCACGCCCGGGAGTTCGCCCGCGACGCGCTCGACGTAGCGCCGCAGGATCGGCGACAGATAGGCGTCCACCACCGTGGTGTCGCCGCGCCCGACGAATTTCATCAGCGGGCTGACGCGGTGCGAGACCGAGATCTGCGCAAAACCCGCCACGCGCGCCAGCTCGGCCACGCGCGCCTCGTGATCGGCATATCGATAGCCGTGCATCAGCACGATCGCCACCGAGCGGAAACCTGCGGCCGCCATGCGCAGGAGATCCGCGCGGGTCTTTTCCTCATCGAGCGGCACCAGCACCTCTCCGCGCGCGCCGATGCGCTCATCGACCTCGACCACCTCGCGGTAGAGCAACTCGGGCAGCACGATGTGCCGGTCGAACAGGCGTGGCCGGTTCTGGTAGGCGATGCGCAGGCCGTCGCCGAAGCCGCGCGTGACGAACAGCACCGTCGGCTCGCCCTTTCTTTCTAGCAGCGCGTTGGTGGCGACCGTGGTGCCCATCTTCACCACCTCGATCGATTCGCCCGGGATCGCGGCGTCCGCCGCGAGTCCCAGCAGTGCGCGGATCCCGGCCAGCGCCGCATCCGCATAGCGCTCGGGGTTGTCCGAGAGCAGCTTGTGAGTCACCAGGCGGCCGTCGGGGCGGCGCGCGACCACGTCGGTGAAGGTGCCGCCGCGGTCGATCCAGAACTGCCAGCGGGATGTGTTAGCTTTCTCGGTCATGGAAACCGTCGATGCAATCGTGATCGGCGCGGGCGTCGTGGGGCTCGCCGCGGCGCGCGCGCTCGCCCTCGCCGGCCGCGAAGTGATCATCCTCGAGGCCGAAGATACCATCGGAACGCATACCAGTTCGCGAAACTCCGAGGTGATCCACGCCGGCATTTACTACCCGGCTGGTTCGCTGAAGGCGCGCCTGTGCGTACAAGGGCGCGAGCGACTGTACCGGTACTGCATGGAACACGGCGTGCCGTACGCGCGCTGCGGCAAGCTGATCGTTGCCACCGACGCGGCGCAGCTCGACGAGCTGGAAGCCATCCGGGCGAAGGCTCAAGCCAACGGTGTGACCGACCTGGTGCGTATCAGCGCCGCGCAAGCGCTCGCGATGGAGCCCGAGCTGCATTGCGTCGCGGCGTTGCATTCGCCGTCCACCGGAATCATCGACAGCCATACACTGATGCTTGCCTACCTGGGTGACGCCGAGGAAGCGGGCGCGATGCTCGCACTGAAGAGCCCGCTGTTGCGCGCCCGCGTGCGCGATCGCCGCATCGAACTCGAGGTCGGTGGGGCCGAACCGATGCGTGTCGCAGCGCGAACGGTGGTGAACAGCGCCGGCATGACCGCGCCCTCGGTCGCACGGCGCATCGAAGGCTATCCACCGGAGATGGCGCCGCCTGAGTTTTACGCCAAGGGCAACTACTACACGCTTGCGCGGCGCTCGCCGTTCTCTCACCTGGTCTATCCGGTGCCCGAACCCGGCGGCCTCGGCGTGCACGTCACGCTCGACCTCGGCGGGCGTGCGCGCTTCGGGCCGGACGTGGAGTGGATCGAGCGCATCGATTACACGGTGGACCCGGGCCGCGCCAAACGCTTTTATGCCGCAATCCGGCGCTACTGGCCCGGGCTGCCCGACGGCGCACTCGAACCCGGCTATGCGGGCATCCGGGCGAAGACCTCGGGACCCGGCGAGCCGGCATCCGATTTCGTCGTGCAGGGCCCCGCGCAGCATGGGGTTGCAGGGCTGGTGAACCTGTTCGGCATCGAATCGCCCGGCCTGACCGCCAGCCCGGCGCTCGCCGAAGCCGTGCTTGCCGCGATCGACTGACGAATGGCGCGTGAGCCTGATTGGCGGATCGAGCCGCAGGGCGACCGCTGCCTGATGGTGGTACTGGGCGACCGCATTGATGCGGAACTGAACCGGCAAGCTCGCGCGATTGCCGAGAACCTCATCCGCGCAGCGCTCTCGGGCGTGCTCGACGTGGTTCCCGCGTTTTCGACCGTCGCCGTTCACTACCGGCCCGAGGCGCTCGAGCGGGCGCAGGGCGAGACGCCGTGGCGCGCGGTGGAGCGCCAGATTGCGGCGATCGTCGCGCGATCGCCGGTGAAGCCGGCAAACAAGGACCGGGCAATCGAGGTCCCCGTTTGCTACGACGCCGAGTTCGGCCCCGACTGCGACGAGGTGGCGGCGCAATGCGGCCTCACCTCCCAGGAAGTCGCGCGGCTGCACGCGTCCACCGAGCACTTCGTGTACATGCTCGGCTTCGCGCCGGGCCAGCCCTATCTGGGCGGGCTGGACAGCCGGCTCACGGTACCGCGGCGCACTACACCGCGCGTGCGCGTTCCGCAGGGCAGCGTGGCCATCGCCCGTGGCATGACCGCAATCTATTCGCTGGAAACGCCTGGAGGCTGGAATCTGATCGGGCGCACGCCGTTGCGTCTGTTCATGCCGCATTCCGATCCGCCTTGCCTGCTGAGGGCGGGCGATCGCGTGCAGTTCGTGCCGGTGTCGCGCGCGCGGTTCGCCCGTCTTCTCGGTGGACGACAATGACTCCGCCCGGACAGCGGCAATGACGATCGAAGTTCTCCGGCCGGGGATGCTGAGCACACTGCAGGACCGCGGTCGCTTCGGCTACCAGCGCTATGGCGTGGTGGTGGACGGCGCGATGGATGAGCTCTCGCACCGCGTCGCCAATCTGCTGGTCGGCAACGATCCGGACGAAGCCACGCTGGAGCTGACCCTGCAGGGTCCGGATCTGTTGTTCGCGCAGGAGTGCGTCATCGCGCTTGCGGGAGCGGCGATGGAGATGAAGACGCAAGGCGCGCACATTCCGATGTATCGCCCGGCGTGGATCGGCGCGGGCACGCGCGTCGGTTTCGGCACCGCCCGCGTCGGCTGCCGGGCCTACCTTGCAGTGGCGGGCGGATTCGCCGCCGCGCCGGTGCTCGGCAGCCGCAGTACCTACCTGCCGGGCGCAATCGGCGGCCATGAGGGACGCGCGTTGCGCAGGGGAGACGTTCTCAGCATCGGTGCGAACGCGAGCGAACGCGTCGCAACGCTCGGCAAGGCGATTGCTTCGGGTCGGCGAGGTTTCACCGCCGCGCGCTGGTTCGTCGCGTCGCCGGTCGATCTGCACGCGGCGGCGCCGATACGCGTGGTCCGGGGCCGCGGCTGGAAGATCTTCGGCGCCGACGGCCGCAGGGCCTTCCTCGCCTCTGAATTCCGCATCAGCGCGCAGTCCGACCGTATGGGCTACCGTCTCGAGGGCGCGGAAAGCGCTCTGGCGCACCGCATGGATCTGGTCTCGGAGGCCACCTCCTTCGGCAGCGTGCAGGTGCCCCCGGACGGAAGGCCGATCGTGCTGATGGCCGATCGCCAGACCACGGGCGGCTATCCCAAGATTGCGGAGGTCATTGGCGCGGACCTGCCTCGGCTCGCGCAACGCCGCCCCGGGGAGGTGATACGCTTCGAAACGATTGCGCTCGACCCGGCGCAGGCCCTGCTGCTGGAACAGGACGCGGCGTTGCGACGGCTCGGCGAGTCGGTGCGGGCCGGATGGAACAGCGGATGCGAATAGACCTCAACTGCGACATGGGCGAGAGCTTCGGTGCGTGGCGCATGGGCGACGACGCGGCGATCCTCGAGCACGTCACTTCGGCCAATATCGCCTGCGGTTTTCACGCCGGCGATCCCGGCACCATGCGGGCGACCGTGAAGGCCGCGCTCGCCAGAGGCGTCGCGATCGGCGCGCACCCCTCGTTTCCCGATCTGCAGGGTTTCGGCCGCCGGCCGATGACGCTCCGGCCCGAGGAGGTTTACGATCTGTGCCTCTACCAGATCGGCGCGCTCGCCGCGTTCGCGCGCGCGGCGGGGGGCCGGCTGCATCACGTGAAGGCGCACGGCGCGCTGTCCAACATGGCGGTGCGTGAATACGCGCTCGCCGAAGCCATCACGCAGGCCGCGCGCGACGTCGACCCGCAGCTCGTCTCGTACGCGCAAGCGGGGACCGAGCTGGTGCGCGCGGCGGAGAAGCTCGGACAGCCCTACGCGAGCGAGGTATTTGCCGACCGCAGCTATCAGGACGACGGCCAGCTCACGCCGCGCAGCCGTCCCGGCGCGATGATCGAGGACACCGATGCGGCGATTGCGCAGGTGTTGCGCATGCTGCGCGAGGGGCGGGTGCGCTCGATCACCGGAAAAGACGTGGCGGTGCGCGCCGACACTGTCTGCGTGCACGGCGACCAGCCCCGCGCCGTCGAATTCGCGCGCCGCCTGCGCCAGGCGCTCAGCCGCGACGGGGTTGCGGTGGCGCCGTGTTGATCATGGCGTAGAATCGCGCTTCACTCACGACGCACTGAACAAGGCAAGGGGACCAGCATGCTTCGATTATTCGCATTCGCTTCCGCGGCGCTGCTCGCGTCCGCCGTGCAGGCACAGGTCAAATGGGACATGCCGACGCCCTATGCGGCGACTAATTTCCACACCGAAAATGTCGCGCAATTCGCGGCAGATGTTGACAAAGCCACCGGTGGCAAACTCAAGATCACGGTGCACGCCGCCGGATCGCTGTTCAAGGCGAACGAGATCAAGCGCGCGGTGCAGGGCGGTCAGGCGCAGATCGGCGAAATCCTGCTGTCGGGTTACTCGAACGAGGATCCGCTGTTCGGCGTCGACTCGGTGCCATTCCTCGCCACCAGCTACGCCGACGCGGCGAAGCTGCACAATGTTTCGAAGAAAGCCATCGATGAGCGTTTCGCCAAGCAGGGAATGAGAATCCTGTACTCCGTGCCGTGGCCGCCGCAGGGCGTGTATGCCAACAAAGAACTCAAGAGCGGCGCAGATATGAAAGGGCTGAAAATGCGCTCCTACAACCCCGCGACCTCGCGCATCGCGGAACTCGTCGGCGCGCAGCCGGTGACAGTGCAGGCGGCCGAACTCGCCCAGGCGATGGCGACCGGTGTGGTGAACGCCAACATCACCTCGGGCGCGACCGGTTTCGACTCGAAATCCTGGGAGCATGTGAAGTACTACTACGACACCCAGGCCTGGCTGCCCAAGAACGTCGTCATCGTGAACCAAAAGGCCTTCGATGCGCTGGACAAGAGTTCGAAGGATGCTGTGCTGAAGGCCGCGTCGGATGCGGAAACGCGCGGCTGGAAGACCAGCGAGGAGAAGAACAAATGGTATCTCGAGCAACTGGCGAAGAACGGCATGAAGGTGGAAACGCCTTCCCCCGCGCTCAAGGGCGATCTCAGGAAGGTGGGCGAGACCATGGCCGCCGAGTGGGCAAAATCCGCCGGTGCCGATGGCCAGGCAGTGATTGACGCATTCCGCAAGTGAGTGATCGGCGCGCCGGCAAGTATGCGCCGCGCGCTTGACGCGCTTTACGCCGCCGCAGGTTATCTAGCGGCCATCTTCATGATCGGTACGCTTGCGATGGTGCTCGCGGGCGTGGGCGGCCGCATGTTCAATTTCTACCTGCGCGGGACCGATGCCTACGCCGGCTACTGCATGGCGGCGGTGTGCTTCCTTGCGCTCGCGCACACGCTCAAGCGCGGCGAGCACATTCGCGTGACGCTGATCCTGAAGCATGTGCCGGAAAAGGCGCATCGCCCGCTCGAGATATGGTGCTTTCTGGTCGCGACCCTGATCGCGGCGGCGCTCGCGTACTTCAGCGTACGCCTGGTGTGGCAGTCGTACACGTTCCACGACATCTCGCAAGGCGCCGACGCCACGCCGCTGTGGATTCCCCAGTTGACGATGGCGGCGGGCAGCATTGTCATGCTGGTTGCCTTCCTGGACGATTTTCTCTGCCTGGTGCTCGGGCGCCCGAACGCGCCGCACGCAGCCGAGGCGCAACCCGCGCATATCGAGTAACCCGCCGTATGGACCTTCTCATCACCGCGGCGCTCATCGTGCTGCTGTTCATCCTGCTAGGCAGCGGCGTGTGGATCGGCATCGCGTTGACCGGCGTCGCGTGGCTCGGCATGGAGCTCTTCACGTCACGGCCGGTGGGCGACGCGATGGCGGTCACGATCTGGGGCGCGTCTTCGTCGTGGACGCTCACCGCGCTGCCGCTATTCGTGTGGATGGGCGAGATTCTCTTCCGCACGCGGCTTTCCGAAGACATGTTCCGCGGCCTTGCGCCGTGGATGGAGCGGCTCCCCGGGCGCCTGCTTCACACCAACATCATCGGCTGCACGATATTTGCCGCGGTTTCGGGGTCGAGCGCGGCGACCTGCGCGACCATCGGCAAGATGACCCTGCCCGAACTCCAGAAACGTGGCTACCCGGACGACATCACCATCGGCACGCTTGCCGGCGCGGGAACGCTGGGCCTGCTGATTCCGCCCTCGATCATCATGATCGTCTATGGCGTCACCGCCAACGTATCGATCTCCCAGCTTTTCATCGCGGGCGTGTTGCCGGGCCTGATGCTCGCCGGATTGTTCATGAGCTACGTGATCGTGTGGGCGCTGGCGAATCCGGGAAAGATTCCACCGCCGGATCGCGTCATGAGCTTGCGCGAGCGCGTCTACGCTTCGCGGCATCTGATCCCGATCGTACTCCTGATCATGCTGGTGCTGGGGTCGATCTATGTCGGCATCGCGACCGCGACCGAGGCCGCCGCGCTTGGCGTGGTTGGCGCGCTGGCGATATCCGCGGTACAGGGTTCGCTCAACCGGAACACCTTCCACGACAGCCTGATGGGCGCGACCCGGCTCTACTGCATGATCGCGCTGATTCTCGCCGGCGCCTCGTTCCTCACGCTGTCGATGGGCTTCATCGGCCTTCCTCGCCATCTCGCAGAATGGATCGGCTCATTGGGCCTCTCTTCGTTTCTGCTGATGGTGGCTTTGATGGTGTTCTACATTATCCTCGGCTGCTTCCTTGACGGCATCTCGATGGTCGTGCTCACCATGGGCGTGATTCTGCCGACCGTGGAGAAGGCGGGCATCGACCTGCTGTGGTTCGGTATTTTCATCGTACTGGTGGTCGAAATGGCACAGATCACGCCGCCGGTCGGTTTCAATCTTTTCGTGCTGCAGGGGATGACGGGAAAGCAGATCACCTATATCGGCAGGACCGCGCTGCCGATGTTCTGCCTGATGATCGTCGCGGTGCTGCTGGTCTGGTTCTTTCCCGCCATTATCACGTGGTTGCCGCAGCAGATGCTGGGGCACGCCTAGGCGGGGGCATCAATGGTGGTGCTCAGCTGTAAGATGTCAAGAATAGGATGACGACGATGAACGCCAGCATGCCGATCTACCCCGCCGCCGACATCGGCCGCATCGAACAGGCGGCGGGCGAAGTGTCGCCGTCGCTGATGGAACGCGCGGGACTGGCGGCAGCCGAACTCGCGCGCGAGCTGATCGCCGAAACCAGCAAGAATGTGCTGGTGCTCGCCGGCCCCGGCAACAACGGCGGCGACGCCTACGAAGCGGCGGCGCATCTCAAGCAGTGGTTTTACCGCGTGCACCTCGTTTCACCGGCGGATCCGGCGAAGCTGCCGCCCGATGCGCAGCGGGCGCACGCGAAATGGCTGGCTGCCGGCGGCGCGGTGCTCACCGCGCCGCCTGAAGACCTGCGCTGGGGCCTCGTGCTCGACGGGCTGTTCGGCGTCGGGCGCATCCGCCCGGTGGAAGGCGAATACGCGCGGCTGGTGGAATTCTCGAACGCGCAAGACTGCCCGGTGCTCGCACTCGACATACCGAGCGGCATTGATTCCGATACCGGGCGCGTGCTCGGCTGCGCGGTGCGCGCCACGCATACGCTCAGCTTCATCGCGCACAAGCCCGGCCTGCTCACCCTCGACGGGCCGGACCATTGCGGCGTGCTGAGCATCGCCGCTCTCGGGCTCGATGTGAAGGAGCTTCTCGCGCCGCGGGCGTGGATCGCGGGGCCGGAACTGTTTTCTGCCGTCCTCAAGCCGCGGCGCCGCAGGTTCCACAAGGGCGATGCGGGATCGGTCGGAATTCTCGGCGGCGCGACGGGCATGAGCGGCGCGGCGCTGCTCGCTTCGCGCGCGGCTTTGAAGCTCGGCGCGGGCCGCGTGTACTGCGGGCTGCTCGATGCGCACGCGCAGCATCTCGATCCGCTGACACCCGAGTTGATGCTGCGCGGACCCGACGAAGTGCTCGGTCTGGACCTGCACGCGCTGGTGGCCGGGCCGGGACTCGGCCAGGGCGAACGCGCGGAGACCCTGCTCGGTGCGGTTCTGACCGAGGACATCCCGTGCGTACTCGACGCCGACGCGCTCAACCTGCTGGCCGAGAACGAGGACTTGCAGCGCGTCTGCGCGCGGCGCCGCGCCGATACCATCGTCACGCCGCATCCGGGCGAAGCGGCGCGGTTGCTCGACGCAACGGTTGCGGAAGTGCAGCAGGACCGCGTTGCCGCCGCGCACTCGTTGCGCAAAAGGCTCGGTGCTCACGTATTGCTGAAGGGCAACGGCAGCGTGCTCGTCGCCAGGGACGGCCACTGGTTCATCAACGTGAGCGGGAATCCCGGCATGGCCTCCGCCGGGATGGGCGATGTGCTCGCCGGAATGCTCGGTGCGCTGCTGGCTCAGAAGTTCAGCGGTGAAGCGGCGCTCGTCCTGAGCACGCACCTGCACGGTTGTGCGGGCGATGCGCTCGCCGCGAGCGGCGCGGGACCGGTCGGAATGACCGCCAGCGAGTTGATCGAACCCGCGCGCCGGATCTGGAACGGCTGGCTCGCCGACGATTCGCAGCGGTAAAACGCCTCGCGATGCTGCCGACTGATCGCGAGCGCGGGAAGCGCTGCAAGCGCCGCAAACAGCGCGGCGCGGCGCCTCACGCCGCCTTGACCCGCGCCTTGGGCCCGGGGTCAGGGTAGAGCATGTTGAACGCGACCGACTGGCCGCCGGACTGAACGATGCGCACGTGCTCGCGGCGCAATTCCCTCGCGTGCCGCACGCCGCAGGAATGAGAGATCATGTCGATCTCGCGGTTCATGTTGTTGGCGTAGTTCGCCACGCGCAGGTATTTCTCCTCCACCACCAACGCGCGCTGCAGGCGCCTGTTGTGCGTGGTCACTCCGGTCGGGCAGGTGTTCTGGTGGCAGCGCAGCGACTGGATGCATCCGAGCGAAAACATGAAGCCGCGCGCGGTATTGATGAAATCCGCGCCGGCGCACAGCGCCCACGCGGCGCGCGCCGAGGTGACCAGCTTGCCCGAGGCGACCACGCGGATGCGCTGGCGCAGGCCTGACTCGATCAGCGCGTCCACCACGCGCGGCAGCGCCTCGTCGATCGACAGGCCCATGTGATCGGCCAGTGCCTGCGGCGCCGCACCCGAACCACCTTCGCCGCCGTCGATTACCAGGAAATCCGGCGCGACTTCCAGGCCGCGCTTGTGGACCGCGTCGGCCAGTTCGTTCATGAACCGCCAGCCGCCGATCGCGGTCTTCACGCCCACCGGCCGTCCCGTCAACTCGCGGAGCCAGACGACCCGGTCGAGCAGCTCGTTCACGTTGCCGATATCGCGGTGCCGGTTGGGGCTGATCGAATCGCGACCTTCGGCAATGCCGCGGATGCGCGCGATCTCCGCAGTGACCTTGATGCCCGGCAGCACGCCGCCTTTGCCGGGCTTGGCGCCCTGCGAAAGCTTGATCTCGAAGGCCTTCACCACCTTGGCGAGTTCTGTCAGGCGCTCTGCGGAGAGATTTCCCCGCGCGTCGCGCACGCCGTACTTGGCGGTGCCGATCTGCATGATGATGTCGCAGCCGCCCTCGAGGTGGTAAGGCGAAAGACCGCCCTCGCCCGTGTCGATCCAGCAGCCGGCGACCGCCGCGCCGCGCGACAGCGATCGCACTGCAGGCTCCGAGATCGCGCCGAAGCTCATGCCGCTGATGTTGACGATCGAGCGCGCCTCGAACGGCTGTTTGCAGTAGTTTTCGCCGAAAATCAGCGACGGCGTCGGCAGGCGCTCCTCCTCGAGCACCGGAAACGGATGATTGACGAAGACCAGCGCGCCGGGCTGGCGCAGGTCGTAGGTCGAGCCGAAGCCGATGACGCCGCCCTCGTTCTTCGCCAGGCGGTACACCCAGCCGCGCGTGGCGCGGTTGAAGGGCATCTCGTCGCGGTCGCCGGCAAAGAAATACTGGCGGAAGTACTCGCCGAGCTGCTCGAAGAAGTAGCGCAGATGGCCGATGACGGGGTAGTTGCGCAGGACGCCGTGCTTTTTCTGCGTGATGTCCTGGATGAAGACGAACAGGACGACCAGCAGCAGCGCGAAACCGATCAGCGTCCCGGCGCCGTAAGAAAGCATTTCCTTCATATGCCCGTCCCCCCGTGCGCGCTGCGCTCGGCGCCCGTGCGGGGGCCATCATAGGCGAATTGCCGGGACTTGACACGCGCGCTCAAGCGCGCAGCTTGCGCACCACGTCGTAGATCTCTGCAGCATGGCCGCGCGGTCTGACCCCGTACGCGGCGTGCCGGATCACGCCTTTCTTGTCGATCACGAAGGTCGAGCGCACGACGCACTCGCGCTTCACGCCCTCGGCCTGCTTCTCCTGCAGCACCCCGTACTTGCGGCAAACCTCGCTCTCGAAGTCCGACAACAGGTTGACGGACAGGCCGTGCTTGTCGCGGAACGCGGCGTGCGACAGGCAGTCGTCGGGCGATACCCCGAGGACCACGCATCCCTGGCGCGCGAACTGGTCTTCGTGATCGGAGAAGTCGATCGCCTGCAGGGTGCAGCCGGGCGTGTCGTCGCGTGCGTAGAAAAACAGCACGACGTTGCGCTTGCCCCTGAACGACGACAGGCTGATTGCCTGCATGTCGGCGTCGGGAAGCGAGAACGCAGGTGCCGTTTGTCCCAGTTGGAGCATGACGCTAAGCGTTGCAGTGGATTCTAATCCAAAGCTTTTGCCGCGAGACAACCCGCGTGCATGTCTATAATTCCGCCATGCCTGAAGCGCCCGGTGAGTTGCTCGGCGGCCTGAGTGCACGCGAATTCCTGCGCGAGTTTTGGCAAAAGCGGCCGCTCCTGGTGCGCCGAGCCCTGCCCGGGCTGCGCGGCGCTCCGGGGTTGGACGCGCTGTTCCGGCTCGCGGCGCGCGACGACGCGGACGCGCGGCTGGTCGAGCGGTTGCCGCGGGGCTGGCGCGTCTCACAGGCGCCGCTCGAGCGCGCCCGGCTGGTATCAGTGCGATCCCCGCGCTGGACGCTGCTGGTCCACGATCTCGAACTGCGCGTCCCGGCAGCGGAACGGCTGCTGCGGCGCTTTGCGTTCCTGTCCTGGGCGCGCCTCGACGATGTCATGGCAAGCTACGCAACCGCGGGCGGAGGCGTCGGGCCGCATTTCGATTCGTATGACGTGTTCCTCGTCCAGGGCCCGGGGCGCCGGCGCTGGCGGCTGGCGCGCCCCCGGCGCTGGCGCCTGAAAAGAAATGCGCCCTTGAAGCTGATCGAAGGATTTCGCGCGGAGGTCGAATGCGTGCTCGAGCCCGGCGACATGCTCTATCTGCCGCCTGGCTGGGGCCATGATGGCGTTGCGCTCGAACCCTGTCTGACCTGGTCGATCGGGGCGCGCGCTCCTCACGCCACCGAATTTGCATCCGGGTTTCTCGACTACCTGCAGGAACACCGGCTGCCGGCCGGCACCTACCGCGACCCAGGGCGTGCGCCGGCGGGGCAACCCGGGCGCATCGACACCGCGATGCTGCGCTACGCCAAGGCGACGCTGGCTCGGCTGCGCTGGACGCGCACCGATGTCGCGGAGGCGCTCGGCGAACATCTCTCGACGCCCAAGGCCCACGTGTTCTTCGCACCGCCGCGCCAGCCCCTTGCGCGCGCACGTTTCCGGCGCCGGCTGGCTTCTGACAACGTCCGGCTCGACCCACGCACTCGGCTGCTCTGGCACGCACGCAGGTTCTTCGTCAACGGCGAGGGCTTCGCGCCGTCAGCCGGCGCGCGCGCCGCGCTGGTCTCGCTTGCCGACCAGCGCTGGCTCGAGGGCGTGCATCTTGCGCGCGGCCGATTGGCCGATCTAATCTTCGACTGGTACCGGCGCGGCTGGCTGGCACTCGAGCGCAACCCATGAACACCGGCGAGACGCGACAGGATACGCACGCGGCGGGCGCGGTGCAGTACACGCGTTTCGACGGCGCGGCGGACTTCCAGCGGGCGATCGACACGCTGCTCGAGCAGTCCGGCCGCGAGCTGCGCATCTTCGATCCGGACATGGCAGCGTTCCGCTTCAATTCCGCCGAGCGCGTCGTCCGCCTGCAACGATTTCTTCTGGCCAGTCGCACGCGCCGTCTGTATCTGGTGGTGCACGAACCCGGCCATATCGCGAAGCACTGTCCGCGCCTGCTGCATCTGCTGGCCAGGTACAACCACGCCATCCAGATCAACCGCACCGACGAATCGATTCGCGAGCTGCAGGACAGCTTCGCGGTGCTCGACGCGCGCCACTATCTGCGGCGCCCGGTCGCGCGTTTCTTCCGCGGAGCACTCGGTGTGAACGACGAAACAGAAGCGCTCGCAATGCGTTCACGCTTCATGGAGATCTGGTCCGCGTCGTCTCCTGCAGTTTCGAGCACCACCGCGGGGCTTTAGAGCGGTTGGCGCAGCGCAACATTTGTGCCTTATAATGGATGATCGGTCGGCCGCGTTGGCGGATCGTTATTCAGATCAACCCGTTAAAGGACATGTCATGAACAAGTTGCTGATCGTCGCCGCTGCGGCCGCCATCGCGCTCGCCGCCTGCGGCAAGAAGGAAGAACCCAAGCCGGCGCCCGCTCCGATGAAGCCTGACGTGGTCGTACCGGCGCCCGCACCCGCTCCGGCACCGGCACCCGCTCCGATGGAGCCGCCCAAGGCCGACACGCCCGCGCCGGCCGAGCCGATGAAGGACGAGCCCAAGAAGTAACACGAGCGAGCGTCGAACAGACCGGCGGTGACCGCGAGGCACCGCCGGTTTTTTTGCCCGCTTTTTCGTCTAGCGCAATTCGCGCCAGCCGAAGCCGTCTTCCTGCGTGGCGACGGAAATCTCTTCCTCGTTGCAACCCAGCACCTTGGCGAGCGCGCGGCGCGCCAGGTCGGGCCGATTATTCTGCTGCGACAGGTGCGCGGCGATCACGTGCCTCAACCGCGACCGGTCGATCGCGCCGAGCAACTCGGCCGCTGCGCCATTGTCCAGATGCCCGAGCGGCCCCGCGATGCGCTCCTTCAGCCAGCGCGGATAATCCCCGTTCAACAGCAGATCGAGCTCGTGGTTGCATTCGAGCACCAGCGCCTCGCAACCGGAGAGCACCTGCACCACGTGCGCGGTCGGCGTACCGATGTCCGTAAGCACGCCCAGGCACAGCGCCCCGTCAGAGAACGCGAACTGGACCGGCTCGAGCGCGTCGTGCGGCACCGTGTAGGGCAGTACCTGCAGATCGCCGATTGCGATCGGATCGCGCGATTCGATCGGACGCACCAGCGCCGCGGGGTCGAACCTGCCCGACGCCTGTGCGGCGCGCAACGTGCCGTGGGTCAGCCGCAGCTCGATCGAATGCCGTGCAGCAAATGCGAACGCGCTGCCGAGGTGGTCGTCGTGCTCATGGGTGACGAGGATCGCCGCAACATCCGCGGGAACCAGCCCGAGGCGCGCCAGGCGCCGCTCGGTCTCGCGCGGGGATAGTCCGCAGTCGAGCAGTACCCGTGTGCGACCAGACTCCGCGACCAGGCAATTGCCCTTGCTGCCGCTCGCCAGCGAGGCGAAGCGGATCATGCCGGGGCGTGGCTCACTTGAGCTGGTCGTGGAGCAGCGAGAGGATGCGTTGCGAGGTCTTCGACTTGTCAACCAAGCCGTCCTTGCCCATCACCTGCACCTGGCTGTTGTCGCTGGAAGCCGTGACCAAAACCTGGAACTGCTCGGCCTTGACCGACTTGTCATCGCTTCGCCAGAACGCCAGGCGCGACAGCAGGCCCGGCTTTTCCTTTGCGATCTCCGTTTCCGGATCCGCATAGCGCACGAAGTAAAGCCCCTTCTGCCGGTCGCGGTCTTCCACGGTGAAGCCCACCCGGTCGAGCGCAAGCCCCACGCGGCGCCATGCACGGTCGAAGGGCTCGATCACCTGCAACACCTCGGCACCATCGGGCTGTTTGGTGAGCGTCGCGCGAAGCCCCTGCGGAGCCGCCGCAAGCATTTCCTTGGCTCCCTCTTCCTGCGCGCCCAACTTCACCATCAGCCGGCGCAGAAACTCCGCCTCGAGTTCGGGATCCGGCGGTCGCGGCTGCCACACAGTCTGTCCCGCGGGGCTTACGGCCCCCCGCTCCGACGAGGTATACACTTCGACCATGCCGCGGTGGCTGATATAGACCTCGGTGGTGCCTGGCGCAACGCCCCGCTCGAGGCGCGTGCGAAACTTGTCGCGCTCCGAGGTCGAGTAGACCTGGTCGAGCAGCTTGCCGATCGTCTGGCGGATGAAGTCCTGCGGAAGCTTGGCACGGTTCTCGGCCCAATCCGTCTCCATCACGCCGGCGTTGGGCAGTTCCACAGTGACGAGAAAACCGACTTCCTGCCAGAAATCCTTGACCACCGGCCAGAGCTTTTCGGGCGGCTCCGAGACCACCAGCCAGCGCTGACTGCCGGAGCGCTCGATGCGCATTTTCTCCATGGTCGGCAACAGCGAGACCGAGTCGGTGCGCGGCTGGCCGCTGCGCTGGGCGTCGTAGGCAGAGAACGTCGTGGCCTTGTTCTCGGGGACCAGATAGCGGTTATCGCGCGCCGGGGCCGTGAGATCGGGCGGGATCTCGAGCGGCGGCAACTGCCCGGCCGACTTGTAATCGACCTTTTTGCCCTGGAGCAACTCTTGCGCGCTGCTGCAAGCGCCAAGCAGCAGCGCCGCGCCGACTGCGGCGGCAATCGCCGCGGCGACGGAACGCGGCGCGAGCGCGCGAGCGCGGCGCATCAGGCGCGACCCTCCACCACACGCAGCCCCTCTGCCAGCCTGATGCCCGCCTCGTGCAACGCCCCGCGCACCGCCTCGTGGAATCGGTCGGCAAGCGTCGTCATCGGCAGACGGATGCCCGGCTCGATCAGGCCCATCTGCGCCAGGGCCCACTTGACGGGGATCGGGTTCGCCTCGACGAACAGGCGCTGATGCAGGCCGAGCAGCCGCAGATTGATCTCTCGCGAGGTTTTTACATCCCCGGCCAGCGCGCGGGAACACATCTCGTGCATCAGCCGGGGCGCTACATTGGCGGTGACCGAGATCACGCCGTGGCCGCCGAGCAGAATCAACGCGAGCGCGGTCGAGTCCTCGCCGCTGTAGATCGCGAACCCCTTCGGCGCGCGCTTGACGAGGTCGGTGCCGCGCTCGATGTTTGCGGTAGCGTCCTTGATGCCGATAATCCCGGGCACCTGCGCCAGCCGCATCACGGTATCGTTCTGCATATCCGCGACGGTGCGGCCCGGCACGTTGTAAAGAATCATCGGCAGGTCGACCATCTCCGCAATCTTGCGGAAATGCTGGTATTGGCCTTCCTGAGTCGGCTTGTTGTAGTACGGCACCACGGATAGACAGGCCGTCGCGCCGGCCTTCTTTGCCGATTCGGTCAACTCGATCGCCTCGGCGGTCGAGTTGCCGCCGGTGCCTGCGATGATCGGGATGCGACCTTTGGCGTGTTCGACGGCGACCCGGATCAGGTCCTTGTGTTCGTCGAAATCCACCGTGGGCGATTCGCCGGTCGTTCCGACCACGACGATTCCATCGGTGCCCTCGGCGATGTGCCAGTCGATCAGGCCTTTGAAGCGGGCAAGGTCGAGACGGCCATCCTCGAACATCGGGGTAACTATTGCGACCAGGCTGCCGGTATTCATCGCCTCTTCTCCAACGGTTTCTACCAGCCTGAAATTCTAACCCGTTCAGGCCGTTATATGAAGCCGGACGCGGCCTTGATCGCGCATATTCGTTGAATTAGCGCGGGTTTCGGATGTTCCTGCGGCCCCTCTTCGAATCCTTGCACGTTCATGCTGCCAAACGCCTGCAGAAGCTCGCCCGGCCGGAGCAGGAACTCGGGGTTGGACGGTTTGCCGTAGCGTTCGTTCCCCAAGGCGAATGTTTCGTAGATCAGCACGCCGCCGGGCGCGAGCGACGCGAGCAGGTGCGGAAACAACGGGCGGTGCAGATAGTTGGTCACCACGATGCCGGCGAACTGCTTGCCGGTGAACGGCCAGGGATTGCCGTCCTCGAGGTCGGCGTGGACGGCATGGATGCGATGGATGGCTCGCAGCGATTCGAGCGCCTCGGCGTCGCGCTCGACCGCGGTGACTTCATGCCCCAGTCCGGCGAGATAGCGCGCATGCCGGCCGCGGCCGCAGGCCACGTCGAGGACCGTACCTCCTTTCCTGATCAGCGGCGCCCAGTGCACCACCCAAGGCGAGGGCGTGTCGAGGTTGTGCGTCATTGCCTGCTACTGACCGTGCAATGGTTCCATCAGTTCGATGCGGTTGCCGAACGGATCCGATACGAAGACCCGGTCGTAGCCTTCCAGCGGCTCGTCGTCGCGGACGGCGTAGCCATTCGCCTTGAGCCGATCCACCAGTTGCGCGAGGTCCTCCACCAGCAGCGCCGGATGCGCCTTGCGGGCGGGCCGGAAATCCGCCTCGACGCCGAGGTGAATCTTGAGTCCGACTTTCTCGAACCACGCGCCGCCGCGCTTCGCGAGTTCCGGCGGCTTGGGTACTTCCGGAATTCCGAGAATGCGTGAATAGAAGTCGCGGGCCTGTTCCTCCCGCCCCTGAGGCATGGCGAGTTGGACATGTTCGATTGCGATGGCCGGCATGGCAGACTCTTTGTCAACTCTTTCGCGCGAACTTTGTCGTCTTCTGCTTGCGCGATGATAGTCGAGCTTGAGATTCCTTACCTGATCATGCAGCGAGAAGCGCGGCCAACGATTGCATGTCGTTGAAAACCGTCGCGCCCTCGGCCCGCAGCGCCGCCGGGTCCGAATGCGCGCCGCCTGCGTAGCCGAACACCTGCATTCCCGCCGCGACCGCGGCGCGCACGCCCGTCGTGGTGTCTTCGATCACCACGCATCGAGACGGAGAGGCGCCCATCGTCCGCGCCGCATGCAGGAACAAATCTGGAGCCGGCTTCGGCTTTGCGACATCCTCCGAGCTGAACATGTTGCCTTCGAAGAGCGGCAGCAGGCCTGCGGCACGTAGCGAGACGCGCATGCGTTGGCGTGTGCTGTTCGATGCCACGCAGAATGGCCGACCGATTCGGCCAATCAGTTCGCGTATGCCGTCGATCGCGCGGACCTCGTTTCCCAGTGCTGCGAAAAGCGTGGTGTCCCAGCCGGCTGCGAAATCTTCCGGCAGGTCGCGGCCGAACATTTCGGCGGCCAAGGCGAGACAGCCCTCGCGCGTCCGCCCGACGAACTTCCGCATGACTTCGTCGGTGGAGAGTGCAAGGCCGAGTGCACTCAGGCACTCGGCGAGCACCCGGTTGGCGATCGGCTCCGAGTCGATCAACACCCCGTCGCAGTCGAAGATGACGAGTTCGCGTGTCAGAGCGCACGTTCCATGAACACGCTGAGGCCGCTCGGCGCGTAATCGCCGAACGCGGGAATCGCGCGATAGCCCGCGCGCTCGTAGAGCCGCAGCGCTTCGGGCTGGCGGATGCCCGTTTCCAGGCGGGCGAGAGCGAACCCCTCCTTGCGGCCCAGTTCCTCGAGATGCCGAAGAATGCGCTCCCCGATGCGCCTGCCTCTGTTTCCTGGCCGCACGAACATGCGCTTCACCTCGATGTACTCGCGGCCGCGCCTCACGATCGCGCCGCAGCCCAGCACCGACCCTTCGGCCCGCGCGACGACGAACGTGACTTCCGGCTGGAGGAGTACCTCGGCGCTCAACAGGTGATTCTGTTCGGGCGAGTACAGGGCGCTCAGATAACCGTCGAGCTCGGCGATGAGGACTGCCGTGGGCGTACGGAACTTGGCGAGGGTCACGGTCGATCGAGTTTAGCGCGCCACTACTGGATCTTCGTCACGCGAGGCAGATCGCAAGCCAGCACCGCCTTGCGCAGCGCCTCGATCGCCTGCGGCCGCGGAAAGCTCTTGCGCCAGGCGAGCACCACGCGCCGCTGCGGCACAGGCCGCGCGAATGGACGCACGCGAATCAGGTCGTCGGCACCGCCGACCGATGTGCTCGGCAGCACCGTCACCCCTACGCCCCCTGCGACCATCTGGCGGATGGTCTCGAGCGATCCGCCCTCCACCGTCCTCTGCAGGCCGGACTTGCGCTGCAGCGACGTGCATACGTCGAGGACCTGATCGCGAAAGCAATGCCCGGTTCCGAGCAGCAGCAGGCTTTCCTTTTTCAGCTCGTCCCCGGTAATGGTTTTCCTCTTCTCCCACGGATGGCCATGCGGCATCGCGACCAGGAAAGGTTCGTCGTACACCGGCCGGACTTCCACGCCAGGCTCGTCGAACGGCAGCGCGACCACGATCACGTCGACCTCGCCCTGCTTGAGGGACGCGGCAAGCTTGTGGGTGTAGTTCTCCTGGATCAGCAGTTGCATTGAAGGCGCTGCCCGGCGCAGGATCGGGATCAGCTTGGGCAGGAGGTAGGGCCCGACGGTGTAGATGGTTCCCAGCCGCAGCGTGCCGGCGAGCGGGTCGCGCCCGGCGCTGGCAAGCTCCTTGATGCGCGCAGCCTCCTCGAGGACGCGCTGGGCCTGTTCCACCACCTGCTGCCCGGTCGCGGTCACCGTCACCTCGCCGGCGCCGCGCTCGAACAGCGCGACGCCCAGCTCTTCCTCGAGCTTCTTGATTGCAACCGACAGCGTCGGCTGGGAGACGAAGCACGAATCCGCAGCACGGCCGAAATGCCGCTCGCGCGCAACCGCGACGATGTAACGCAATTCCGTCAGGGTCACCGTAGCGCCCCGATGAACGCGCGTATCGCGGCGGCGAGTTCCTTCTCATGACCGATGTAGAAATGATCGGCGCCCGCGATCCTCACCTGCTTTGCGCCCTCGATGCCGCTCAGCGTGAAGCGGCGCCGCCAGTCGGCGCGCATCACCTGCGGCAGGTCGTGCTCGCCGTAGAGATCGAGCACCGGCACCTTGACGTTGCCCATGTTGCCGTATCCGCCGGTGAGCCCCATGCAAATCCAGGCAGCGAATGGCGGATTTTCCGTTTTCTCGAAGTAGACGTTGCTCATCCACGAGCCCATGCTGTGGGACAGAAGCACCACCTTGCGGTGGCCCTTGTCCGCGAGCCAGCGCGCGCCGGCGCGGATCCGCTCCACCGCTTCCGGAAACAGGGCCGGAAAATAGTCCTCGACCGTAGCGGCCGCTCCCGCCACCGGCATCTGGATCGAAAGCGTGGTCAGTCCGGATTCGGCCAGACTCACGCGCAGCACACCGATCACACCGTGGTCTGGGTGCACGCCTACGCCGTGGATCAGCAGCACCGCAGCCTTGGAACCCGGCGTCTCAGCGTAGAGCCCGAGGAAGTCACGCCGGCCCGGCGATTTGATTGTGACCGCATCGCCGACCACCAGCGAAGGCACGATCTCGCTCGCCCAGCGCTGTTCGCGCCCGTAATCCTGCGCGGCGGCGACAGGGGCGAGCGCAACGCACGCGGCGAGCGCGATTCCGGCCGAGTATTTCATCCGGAGCGTCCCATGCCGCGCCGCGCGGCGAGGTAGAGCGGGATGCCGACCGCCATCACTGCGATTCCGGCCAGCACGGCGACGCCGAAAGCCACCGCGAAACGGACGTAGTTGATGCTCGAGTACAGCATGTATGCGCACATCGCGCAGAACAGGATCGGCACCAGCGGATAGAGCGGCGTCCTGAAACCCGCTGGCGTGCCGTCACGCAGCCGAAACACGAACAGCGCCACGCCGCACAGCAGGAAGAATGTCCAGAACACCGGCGCGGTGTACGCCACCATCGCCGAAAAGCCGTCCGGCGTGAACGCGCTGGCGAGGATCAGCGCGATAGCGACGGCGCATTGCGCGACAAGCGCATTGGCCGGCGTGCTGCCCGATGCACGCCAGTCGCCGAGCACCCGGAACATGCCAAAGTCGCGCCCGAAGGCGAAGCTGGTACGGGCCCCGGTGAGGATCGCGGCATTCATGGTCGTGAGCGTCGCGAGGCAGACGATCAGCGCGATCACCACGGCGCTCCCTTCGCCCGCCGCCACCCGCATCACGTCCGCAGCCACCGCCTTCGAGCCGCGCATGCCGTCGATGCCGAGCGCCCTCAGATAGGCGAGATTGACCACCAGGTAAAGCAGCGTGATCAGCGCGATTCCGCCGATCAGGATGCGGACCATGTTGCGGCGAGGATCGCGCACCTCGCCGGCGATATATGCGGCCTCGTTCCAGCCGCCGTAGGTGAGCAGCACGAAGATCATCGCCAAGCCGAAATCGCCGCTCATCGGCTTGGGCGCCGCCGGGACCGGCGCCGGCGCGGCGATGCCCGCGATCGCGATCGCGGCCAGACCGATGATCAGCGCAAAGCTCATCAGCGACTGCAGGGCCTTGCTTTGCGGGGTGCCGGCGAGATTGAGCGCCGTGAGCGCGAGCACGCCGAGCGTCGCGTAGATGGCGCCGCCGTGCGCACCAAGCGGCAGGATCTGCTGCGCGTAGTCGCCGAATACGAACGACACCGCGGCGATTGCACCGGTCTGGATCACGGTCATGCGCGACCACGCGAACACGAAGGCGGTACCCGGGCCATAGGCGCGGGAAAGAAAGCGGTACTCGCCGCCGGTCTCCGGAAACCGCCCGGAGAGCTCGGCATAAACCAGCGCGCCGCACAGCGAAGCGATCCCGCCGAATACCCAGGCAAGCAGGAACTCGCCTCCGCTTGCGCTGCTTCCGGCGACGATCGAAGGCGCCTTGAAGATGCCGGCGCCGATCACCATGCCGACGATCAAGGCGACGCCGTCGCGCACCGAGATCAGCTGTTGCGGCACCGGGGCCGGGAGTTTGTGCGGTTCGTTCAATTGCATCCTCTTTCAGGGTTGGCGCCGCGCAGTCCATGCGATGCGGCGGCTGGTTTCGCCATCGGATACGAGCACTTCGCCGCGCAAGGTATCACCATCGATCTCGCCGCGAAACAGGTGGTTCCAGCCGTGCCCGCCGACCGCAGCAGTGATCGCAAGCTTGATTTCGCGGCCGCGCAGACGGGTGCCGCGGACGACGACGTCATGGCCCTGCACCTGCACCGCAACTTCCAGTTGCTGAAGCCTTTGGCCGATGCTGAACTCCCAGCGCCCGCCGTGTTCGCCCAACTCGCTCACCCAGCGGCCGCGTGCATCGGCCGGAACCAGCCACAGCGAGATTTTCGAGCGGCCGTCGCGGCCGACACTCTTGTCCGGCACCCGCAGCTCCTGCGTCTCGTCGGCCTGCCAGTCACCCATGTCCCAATCGTGCGAGACGATGCGCGTGCCCGGCGCGAGCGCGAGCAGCCGCGGGCGCAGCTTGAGGTTCACCTCCGGCAACAGATACATCGTGATCACGCTCGCCCCCGACAGGTCGGCATCAAACAGATCCTGCGTGAGGAAGTTCACGCGGTCGGAAACGCCCGCAGCCTGCGCGTTCGCCAGGCTGCGCGCGATCAGGCTCGGATCGATCTCGATTCCGGTGCCGTGCGCGCCGTACTTCTGCGCCGCGCGGATCACGATGCGCCCGTCGCCCGAGCCGAGATCGATCAGCCGGTCGCCGGGCCCCACCTCGGCGATGCGCAGCATGCGCTCGACGACTTCGTCCGGCGTGACCACGAACGGTACGGTGCCGTCGTCCCACGCCCAGCTCTGTGCCACCGCCGTGGCGGCCGCAAGCAGCAGGGCGACCCCGGCGATGCGGCGGGAAACGGAATGCAACAATGACATCGGGATTCTGCGCGTCGAACAAAGCGCGCATGGTAGCCGATACAATGGCGACCCGCGCCCCGGTAGCTCAGTGGATAGAGCAGCCCCCTCCTAAGGGGCAGGTCGGACGTTCGATTCGTCTTCGGGGCGCCAGAAGGGTCCGACCTCAGGCGATGATGTGCAGCCCGGCATCGACGTAGATGACATCGCCCGTCATGCCGCTGGAGGCACCGCCGACCAGGAAGGCGACGACCGCGGCCGATCTCGCCGATGTCGACGAGGCGCTGGCCCGGGGAGCGGGTGACCGCCATGTCGATCAGTTCGTCGAAGTGGTCTATGCCGCTGGCGGCGCGGGTCCGCAGCGGGCCGGGCGACACCGCGAACACGCGGATCCGGCGCTCGCCCAATTCCCTGGCCAGGTAGCGTACCGATGCCTCCAGGGCCGCCTTGACCGGGCCCATCAGGTTGTAGTTGTCGATCACCTTGTCGGCCCCGTAGTAGGTCATGGTGATCAGGGCGCCGCCGTTCACCATCAAAGGCTCGGCATGGTGCGCCATGTCGATGAACGAATGGCAGGAGATCTGCATCGCCTGCAGGAAGCCGGACTGCGAGCAATCCACGACGCGCCGGCGCAGGTCATCGCGCGGGGCGACGGCGATCGAATGGATCGCGAAGTCGAGCCCGCCTCAGTCGTCGCGAATGCGGTTGAACACAGCCTGCATCTGGCCCGGCTGGGGGACGTCGAGCGGCATCAGGATCGACGAATCGATCTGCCGGGCGAGCGGTTCGACGTACTTCCTCGCCTTGTCGTTGAGGTAGGTCAGCGCGATTTCCGCGCCGAACGCGCGCAGCTTGGTGGCGCAGCCGAAGGCGATGCTGTCGGCGTTCGCTACGCCGATGACGAGGCCGCGCTTGCCCTTCAGCATATCGCCGACGCGCGTGTTCTCGTCCCAGACTTTCGGCAGCCGATCAACGGACTTCGGATCGGTGAACATGGAGGCTGCTCTTGGAACGGGAGTAGGGAACCGCCGGATCAGGCCCGGGACTGCAACCGCCGTGCGGTCCCGGGCGTCGCCGCGAGTTCAAGCGTTTCCCGGATCCGGTCATACATATCGCGCGTTTCGTCGCTCATCTCCTCCAGCGCCCCGACCACGTGTTCGCACTGTCCGATGGCGCGGGCGCGGTCCTTGGCGTCCGGAATCAACCGTGGCAGCGTGGCCAATGCCTGTTCGGGCTCGAATTCGACGATCATGCTTTGCTGGTGGATGATCCGTGTGCGCGTGGCTTCGTCGAGCTTGTCGAACGGATCCTGCTTCGTGAGCACTTCATTGGCGCGCTCGAGCCGGTCGCGGCGCACCGATTTGCGGGCACGAGCCAGCAGAATCAGCATGCGGACCACGGCCACCGCGTAGTTCCCCCGCGTGATCTGCGCCAGAGCTTGTACGACTTCGGTGACCGAGCGCAGATCGGTGCCGGGGACCTCGCTGGTCCGGCGTGGTTGGGGTGCGGCGAGGCCGCGCATCAATGGCGAGGAGTAGACCGCGTAGAACCAGGTTTCCACCATGCCGTCGCGCATGTCGCGCGCGTGATCGAACCATCCGGTGATCAAATCGGCGACCGTTTTTTCCCATAGGTAGAAGGGATTGCTGGACGCGGCGTCGATGCGATTGACGCGCACGGTTTCGGCCGCCGCGGCGACCGGCGCCATGAGAGGGTTGCGGTCGCTCAGCAGGCTGCGTTGGACCCGCAGCGGCTGCATATCGGCATGCAGGCGGGCGGTGGCGCTGTTGCTCAACGCGCGAACCAGCGGCCGCGCGGCCAGATTGTAGAACTCGGCGCCCAGTTGCGAAAGGCGGGCCACCGCGGCGAACGGCGCCTCGTCGTCGCGGCCTTCGCCCAGCGCGAGCAGGTCTTCGATCGAGCGCTCCGCGAAGTCTACGGTGAAGCGCTTGTCGAGCCCCTCGCCGGTTTCCTCCTCGATCTTCATCTCGTAGAGGCCCGGGGCCATCGCCTCGATGGCCTTGAGTGTAGAGACGATTTCTTTGTGCTCCTTGTTGGCCACCGCGGAGGAGACGAAGATCCCCAGGTGCCCGACACTGTCATGCACCGTGTACACGATCCGCTGCCCGCGCGCCTTGATCTCCTTGACGCTGGAATAGACGTCGGCGATCCAGTTCAGGGCCTGCGCCGGCGGGGTGATGTTGTCCCCGTGCGAGGCGAAGACGATGACCGGCGCGCGGATGTTGCGCAGGTCGACGTGCATGCGGCTGTCGAGCTGCGCGCCGCCGCGGGCGAGCCGGTTGCCGACGAACAGGTTCTCGACGATCCAGCGGATCTCGTTTTCATTCATGAAGTAGAAGCTCGACCACCAGCGCTCGAACTCGAGGTAACGCGCGGCCTCCTGTTCGGGTTTGGCGAACACGTCGTAGTATTTCTTCCACAGGCTGTTGCCGGGATTCAGGTTCTCGAAGTTGGACACCAGGTTCGCGCCGTCGAATTCCCCGTTGCCGAGGTCCGCGAGCAGCAGCGCCGGGACCACGCCGCCGGACAGGCCGCCGAGATAGCGCATCGGATTCTTGCCGCGGGTGCCCGACCAGTAGGACAAGGGCGCGCCGTTGATCACCACCGGACCGGTGAAGTCCGGGTTGGTCGCGGCCAGCAGCATTGCCGCCCAGCCGCCCTGGCAGTTGCCGATGATGACCGGCTTCGGGCTGTCTGGATGCCGCTTGCGCACCTCGCGCGCAAACTGGGCCTCGGCGCGCGTCACGTCGGCGGGCGTCTGCGTCGCCGTCGGGTGCGTGGTGAAGATGCAGAAGTAGACCGGATGCCCCGCATGCAGTGCGACGCCGACCTCGCTTTCGTTCTTGAAGCCGCCGATGCCGGAGCCGTGGCCGGCGCGCGGATCGATGATGATGTAGGGGCGGGCGTTATCGCGCAGCTTGACCCCCGCCGGCGGGCGGATCTCCACCAGCGAATAGTTGACCGGCTGTTCCAAGGTGGCGCCGTCGACGACCACGTCGTATTCGAATGCGAGAACCGGCCGGCCGCCTTCGTGTTCATAACGCAGGAAATTGTTCCCGCGCCGCCGCAGAACGTCCATGAAGAGCACCCAGCGCTGGTAGACGTCGACCAGATAGTTGGGAAAATCGGCAGGCTGCAGTTGCGCGAAGATTTTCTTGGCGGCTTCCGCGGCCTCCGCCCGGCGCTGGTCGAGTTCGTTCAGGCTTCGCTGCGCGGCCTGCGCGTGAAGGCCGGCGACCTGCATCACGTCCGTGACGTGGCTTGCCGCGTAGCCGGCTCCGGAGCTCAGGTTGTCGATGGCCCGCTTGAGGTCGGCGGCGCTCGCGATTTTGTCGGGACTGAGCAGGTCGTTGGCCGATGAGCGAACGACAGGGCTTGGAATTGCTCGGGTGTTCATGGCGATTCTCCGTGTTTGCTTGTGTCAGGTATCGATGAAGCGGGCAGTGTGGCGGGCGATCATCCACTCTTCGTTGGTCGGCAGGACCAGCGCGGTGAGGCGGCTGCCGGGCCGCGAGATGACGGTAGCCTTGCTCGCGTTCGCTTCGGCGTCGAAATCCAGCCCGAGCCAGCCGAGCGCGGTGCAAACCCTCTCGCGGATCGGCGCCGCATGCTCGCCGATGCCCCCGGTGTATACGATCGCATCGATTCCGCCGAGCACGGCGGCGAGCGCGCCCGCCTCGCGCACCAGGCGATAGCAGAACAGGTCGACGGCTTCGCGCGCTTCCCGTTCACGGCTCGCGAGCAGTTCCCGCATGTCCTGCGAGATGCCGGATACCCCCAGCAGGCCCGACTCCTTGTAGAGCAGGTTCTCCAGCGCTCGGGCGTCCATGTGATGGTGTTCCATCAGGTAGAGCAGCACGCCCGGATCGAGGTTCCCCGTGCGGGTGCCCATCATCAGACCGTCGAGGGCAGTGAATCCCATCGAGGTGGCGCGGCTCTGGCGGCGCTCCATGGCGCACATCGAGGCCCCGTTGCCGAGGTGCGCGACGATCACCTTGCCGTCGGCCTTCTCGCCCAGGTGCTGCGGCAGGACATCGGCAATATACTCGTACGAGAGACCGTGGAAGCCATAGCGGCGCACGCCCTCGGCGGTGATCCGGCGCGGCAGCGCGAACAGCTGCGCCAGCGTCGGCTGCGTTCGGTGGAACGCGGTATCGAAACAGGCGATCTGCGGCACGCCCGCGAGCGTGGCCGACATCGCCTCGATGCCGGCGACGTTGTGGGGCTGGTGTAGCGGAGCAAGTGGGACGAAGGACTTCAGCGCCTCGAGCGCGACCTCGTCGACGCGTATGGGTTGCGAATACCGGGTCGCGCCATGGACCACGCGATGTCCAACGGCGGCGATGCGCCAGCCCGACTCGTGGCCGTGCAGCCAGTCTACGAGGAAGGCGAGGGCGCCGCGGTGCGGGGCCTCCGATTCGAGCGGCAGATCGACGTCGTCCAGCCGCTGCCCGTCCTTGCCTTTGACCTTGATGTGCGGCCGCGCGCCGATGCCGTCGATCTGCCCAGCCAGTTCCGGCGTGCGCGCAAGCTGGGTCTGCCTGGCGAACAGTGCGAACTTGATCGACGAAGAGCCTGCGTTCAGGGTGAGGATTGCGTCATCCACCGCTCGTTCCTGTCGCGGTCGTGGAGCCGCTTGCGCTCACCAGTAGGACGGCGAGCGCACACGAGGTCAGCCGCGCACGGACGCTGTCGGCGCGACTGGTCAGGACCACCGGGATCCTCGCCCCGAGGACGACGCCGGCGGCGTCCGCATTGGCCATGAACGTCAGCTGCTTGGCGAGGATGTTGCCGGAAACCAAGTCCGGCACGACCAGGATGTCGGCATCCCCGGCGACTTGGGAGTCGATCCCCTTGATCCGGGCGGCTTCGCGACTGATCGCATTGTCCATCGCCAGCGGACCATCGAGGAGCGCTCCCAGGATCTGGCCGCGCTCGGCCATCTTGCACAGCGAGGCGGCCTCCATCGTCGAGATGATCTTCTCGTTGATGTTTTCCACCGCGGAGAGGAGCGCGACCTTGGGCCGCGCGATGCCGAGCGCATGGGCGAGCTCGATCGCGTTGCGGCAGATGTCGGCCTTCACCGCGAGCGTCGGAGCGATGTTGATCGCCGCGTCGGTCACCATGAGCGGCTTGTGGTAGGTCGGCACGTCCATGAAGAAGACGTGCGACAGGCGCCGTTCGGTCCGCAGGCCCGATTCGCGCTGCACGACCGCGGCGAGCAGTTCGTCGGTGTGCAGGCTGCCCTTCATCAGGATGGCTGCCTCGCCGGCGTGCACCAGCGCCACCGCCTTCTGCGCCGCATCGTGACTGTTAGCGGCGTCGACCAGACGCAGGCCGGCGAGGCTGACATGGGCCTGTTCGGCCGCCGCGCGCATGGCGGCGAGCGGACCCACCAGAATCGGTTCAATCATGCCTTCTGCGGTGGCTTCGATCACCGCCTGGATCGCTGCGTCGCTGCAGGGATGCACGACCGCCGCCGGCACTGGACGAAGCGGCTTGACGCGCCGCACGAACGCTGCGAACTTGTCATGCGTCTGGACCGAGATCGTCGCGACCTCGTGCCGGGGAAGCACGACCTTCAACGTCGGCGCGAACACCTCTGCCATTCCTTGCGCCACGACCTCGCCGGCTTGATTCACACATTGGCAATCGAGCAACACCGTCCCGGTCTCGCGGCGCTTCTCCCGCACCGTGACCGACGCGGTGACCGTATCGTCCGCATGGAGCACCTTCAGGAAGCGGAGATCCTGGCTGACGTATTGGGTTCCCGGGCCCGGTAGCTCATTTCCGAGCACGCTCGATATCAGCGCACCGCTCAGGATGCTATGGGCGACCAGGCGGCCGTCGCCGTACTTGCGCGCGAAGTCGTCGTCGACGTGGGTCGGGTTCAGGTCGCCCGAGAGCACCGCGAAGGTCTTGACGTCGGTTCGAGTCAGGGTACGCGTGAGGCTCGCCGTGTCGCCGACGCTGATCTCGTCGAAGCAACGGCTTTCGAGCATCCGCGCCGCTTCCGGGGACGGTACAGGTGCGTTTTCAGTCACCGCCGGACCTTGTTCGGGAGTTCATTGACGCTTGAGTTCATTGGTGTGGGATGCGTGATTGAATCGTGCGCACGATCGATGAAGATGCACTCATCGTTTGCAGTCTAATGCGCGCCATTGCGCGCAGTGATGACGCAGATCAAAGGAAATGGCGGATGCCGCGGCCGGGCCATCCGGGATTCGCTGTTGCGGCCGGCACATGTGCCGGCCGCAACAGCGACGGGACGCCGGAAACTGGCAATCCGACCGGTGGACGGAAAGATGCTGGTGGCGGCGAAACCGCCGCTCACTCAAACCGTCTGATCCACCGCCGGTCGATCCAGTCCTTCACGCGCCACAGCCACTCGCCCTCGAGCGCCCAGTCACCGTGCGTAGCGAGACAATACTTCCGGCCGATGCTGATCAGCGCAAGCGCTTCCTTCTGCGGAACGTAGCGCTCGAGCGTTCCACCGGCGAGAGTCGCGCGCAGATTGTGCTCGAGCACGGTCGCATGCCTGATCGCGTAGACCCCGGATTTCGGATGCGGAGCGCCATCGAGCGTGGCGCTGTCGCCGGCTGCGAATACCTCTGGATGCGTCACGCCGCGCAGGGTGGCGTCGACGAGGACGAATCCGTTCTTGTCGACCCGGAGCCCGCTTTCACGCAACCACGGCTGGGGCGCCGCGCCCCCAACCCAAAGGATTGCGTCGCAGGCCTCGCGTTTGCCGTGCGCATCGGTCAAAGCGCCGGCCTCGACGCGAACGATGCGGGTATCGACGCACAGCTCGACGCGCTCCATGGACAGGAGCCGCGCGATGCGCCGCTGCGCCGCAGGCGCATGCTCAGGGAGTGCGACCGGACGGTCCGAGAAAAGCACGATCTCTGCCGGGGCACCGCCTGCGGCGAGCGCAAATCGCATCGCCAGCGCCAGCTCGACGCCCCCTGCTCCCGCACCGACCACTCCAATTCGCAACAGTCGTTTCGCCGCATCGACGCGCAGCGCATCCCACGCCGCAAGAAATGTTTCGAACGGCTTGACGGGGATTGCAAACTCGCTTGCGCCGGGCACGCCGAACCAGTTCGGCAGCGAGCCGAGGTTGAGCGACGCGAGGTCATACTCGAGTTCGCGCCCTTCGCCGAGCGTCGCCCGGCGCCGGGCGGCGTTCAACGCGACGGCGTTCTCGAGTACCAGTTCCACGCCGGCGCGGTGCGCGAGCGCGGCGATGTCGATCTGGATTTCCTCCGGACGGTAATGGCCTGCGACCAGACCGGGAAGCATTCCGGAGTAAGTCTGGTACGGCTTGGGCGTCACCAGCGTGACGCGCGCACCCGCGAGTGGCGCCGCGATCAATTTGAACAACAGCGCGGCGTGCGCATGGCCGCCACCGAGAAGCAGCAGCCTCTTCACCGGCTTGGTTCGCGCAGCTTCGCCTCTTCGCGCTGCCGCAGCTGCTTTCTCTGCACCTTCCCGGTGGTGGTCATCGGCAGCGCGTCGATGAATTCGATCTCGCGCGGGTACTCGTAGGGTGCGAGGCGCCCGCGCACGTGCTGCCGGATGTCCTCCTCGAGTTGTTTCGATGCGGATTGCCCGGGTTGCAGCACGATGAACGCCTTGATGATCGCGCCGCGCGCCTCGTCGGGCTTGCCGATCACGGCGGCGTTGGCCACCGCCGGATGTTTCACCAGGCAGGATTCGATCTCCGCCGGCCCGATGCGATAGCCCGAGCTCTTGATCACGTCATCGGACCTCCCCTGGTACCAGATGTAGCCGTCCTCATCCATGCGCCCCTGGTCGCCGGTACAGCCCCAGTCGCCGATGAATTTGTCGCGGGTCGCGTCCGGGTTCTTCCAGTACTCGAGGAAAAACACCGGGTCCGGGACGCCATCGACCGAGCGCATCACGGCGATCTCGCCAAGCTCGCCGCGCGGCACTTCCGCGCCATGCTCGTCGATGATCGCGACCCGATGGCCGGGGTACGGCCGCCCGATGGCGCCGGGCTTCACCGGCCACGCCGCCTGGCAGTTGCCGACGACGTAATTGATTTCGGTCTGGCCGAATATTTCGTTGATCGTCACGCCCAGCTGCTCGCGCGCCCACTCGAACACGGTGACGCCCACGGACTCGCCCCCGCTCATGATCGAGCGCAGGTTGATCTGGTATCGCTGCCGCGGTTCCGGCATCGCCTTCATCATCAGCTTCAGCGCGGTCGGGAACAGGAACGCATTGCGCACGCCGTACTTTTCGATCAGGTAGTACGCCCTGTCCGAATCGAAGCGTCCGCGATAGCCGAGAATCGGCTGGCCGAAATGCCAGGTCGGCAGCAGCGCGTCCATCAGCCCGCCTGTCCAGGCCCAGTCGGCAGGCGACCAGAACATGTCGCCCGGCTGCGGGAAAAAATCGTGCGAGTGCACGAACCCCGGAATATTTCCGAGCAGCACGCGGTGCGCCTTGAGCGCACCCTTGGGCGGGCCGGTGGTACCGCTGGTGTAGACGATCAGCGCCGGGTCGTTCGCATGCGTATCGATGCAGGCGAACCGGCTTGCCGCCCGGGCGAGCAGTTCATCCCACGGGTGGACACCGGCTTCGACGGCGCCGCCGACGCCGATCACAACCTTGAGCGCCGGCAACCGGTCCTTGACCGCCCAGAGATTCGCGATGGTGGTCGGCTCCACGATCGCCGCGCAGGCCTCGCTGTTCTGCATCCGGTACTCGAGCGCTTCCGGGCCGAACAGGTGCGACAGCGGAAGCGCAATCGCGCCCATCTGGAAGATCGCGATGTAGGCGATCGCGGTTTCCGGGCGCTGCGGCAACAGGATCGCGACGCGCTCGCCGCGCACCACGCCGAGCGCGGCGAGCGCGTTCGACAGGCGATTGGCCTCGCGTTGAATGTCCCAGAACGAATAGGCGCGCGTTTCGCCGGACTCGTCCTCCCAGTACAGCGCGAAGCGCGTCCGGTCCGGCGCCCACTGCCCGCAGCAGTTCCACCCGAGATTGAAGCGATCGGGAACCTGCCACCTGAACTGGCGGTACAACTCGTCGTAACGGTCCGGTGGATTCACTGCGCGCGCGGCTTGGCGCTTTTTTCGGGATGCTGCGGGATCGCCGTTTCGATCGATTCGGAGAACTTGAGTTTTTCAACGTTGACGGGCGGCTCGCGCGGGGCAGACCGGGCGGCCGGTACGGTATCCGCGCCCCTGATCTGGCCTTCGACGTTGCGGTTCGCACGCGCCTTTGCGGCCGCTTCGTACGCGGCCGGCAGCGCAATCGGCGGCGGGTGGATCTGGAACGCGATCCACACCACCCAGCCGAGCGCGAACAGCAGAGCGACGGCGATGAAGCGCCAGAGAAACTCCCAATCCCCGCGCACGCGCGGCTCCGACGCTGTGGCGGCCTGCCCTTGCGGTTGCGGTTGCGCCGCCATGCGATCGTTGCCCGTTTTCTCCCCGGTCCATCCGGTGTTTGCGAGCATAATAGCATCGTCTTTCGACGCACCGCCGCCTGCGAGCATGTCCCTGAAAGCCCTTGTTTTCGACGCCTACGGAACACTGTTCGACGTCCATTCCGTGATCCGGCGTTGCGAGCAGTTGTGGCCCGGCAAGGGCGAGCGGATTTCGCAACTCTGGCGCAGCAAACAGCTGGAATATTCCTGGCAGCGCAGCCTGATGCGCCGCTACGAGCCATAGCGGTTCTCGCCCCCGGGGTCCGATGCTGAAGTTCTGCTCCAACTGTGCCACGCCACTGGTGCGCCGCGTGCCGCCAGGCGACAACCTGCCGCGCTCGGTGTGCGATCAGTGCGGCGTGATCCATTACCAGAATCCCAAGCTCGTGGTGGGCGCGATTCCCGAGTGGGACGGGCGTTTGTTGCTGTGCAAACGCGCGATCGAGCCGCGCTACGGCTACTGGACCTTGCCCGCCGGCTTCATGGAAAACGACGAATCCACCGGCCAGGCCGCTTCGCGCGAAACCCTTGAAGAGGCCGGCGCGCGGATCGAGTTGGGCGATCCGTTCTCGATGCTGTCGGTGCCTCAGGTCAACCAGGTGCACCTGTTCTACCGCGCGCGGCTGCTCGATCTAGATTTCAAGGCTGGCGAGGAAACTCTCGAGATTGCGCTGCTCGCGGAGAGCGAAGTGCCGTGGAAAGACATCGCGTTCCGCACCGTCGGCCTGACTCTCAAGCATTACTTCGCCGACCGGGCCCGGGGCGCGTTCGGCTTTCACGCCGGCGATATTCCGCCCCGGTAGCACGGCAGGAGCCGCCCTCCTGCGGGGATCTACTACTGGCGCTAATCGCGCCCGGGGTTGCCTGAAATCTTGTGGATCGCGAGGTCGGCGCCGTTGAACTCGTCTTCTTCGTCGAGCCGTATTCCGCTCACTGACTTGATGGCGCCATAGATGATCCCCCCACCCACCACCGCGATCACGATTCCGAGCAGGGTCCCCGCAATCTGCGAAAACAAGGACACTCCGCCCAACCCGCCCAGCGCCTTGGAGCCGAAGATGCCGCAGGCGATTCCACCCCACGCCCCGCACAGGCCATGCAGCGGCCAAACGCCGAGCACATCGTCGATCTTCCAGCGGTTCTGCACGATCGTGAACATGTAGACGAACATCGCTCCGGCAACCGATCCGACCACGAACGATCCCGCAGGATGCATCACGTCGGAGCCGGCACAAACGGCCACCAGGCCCGCGAGCGGCCCGTTGTGCACGAAGCCCGGGTCGTTCCTGCCCGCGATCAGCGCCGCGAGCGTACCGCCGGCCATCGCCATCAAAGAGTTCACCGCCACCAGGCCGCTGATCTTGTCGACTGCCTGCGCGGACATCACGTTGAAGCCGAACCAGCCCACCGACAGGATCCACGCGCCGAGCGCGAGGAACGGGATCGAAGATGGCGGCGTGCCGCTCCCGCTGCCGTCCTTGGCGTACCGCCCCTTGCGCGCGCCGAGCAGCAGCACCGCCACCAGCGCGGTCCAGCCGCCGAACGCATGCACCACGATCGAGCCGGCGAAATCGTGGAATTCCGCTCCGAAGCTCGTCTTCATCCAGTCCTGCACGCCGAACTTATGGTTCCACGCAATGCCTTCGAACAGCGGGTACACCAGCGCCACCAGCAGGACCGAGGCAACCAGTTGCGGATAGAACTTCGCGCGCTCGGCGATGCCGCCGGAGATGATTGCAGGGACCGCGGCCGCGAATGTCAGCAGAAAGAAGAATCTCACCAACTCGTAGCCATTCTTCTGCGCCAGCAGATCGGCGCCGACGAAGAACGAAACACCGTAGGCGACGCCGTAGCCGACGCAAAAATATGCGACAGTCGACGCGGCGAAATCCGCCAGGATCTTGACCAGCGCATTCACCTGGTTCTTGGCGCGCACCGTACCCAGCTCGAGGAAAGCGAATCCCGAATGCATTGCCAGCACCAGAATCGCACCGAGCAGCACGAACAGCACATCGGACCCGGACTTGGGCGATTCCATGGCGCTTTCCCCCGTGTTCTTGTCGTTGTAGAACAGCAGGTTGATATTATGCCGAAAACGCGCAATCAAGACCCGGCTTGGCGATTGCGACTGCAGATGCTAGCGTTGCCGCAACGCCTGGTCATTGGACAACCGCCGAATGATGGAACGCCGCGATTTCCTCAAGCTCTGCGCAGCCACGGCGACACCTGTGCTGCCCGCCCACACGCCTATGGTGAGTCGCGCCGCTACGCGCGCGTAAAGCTGGTCGAGCCGGGGGGCCGCCCGCTGCGTGCAGAGGAACTGCCGAAGGATCGCAACCTGATCTTTCATTATCCGTACGCCTCCACGCCGTGCTTCCTGCTAAATCTGGGCAGGCCCGTGAAGCCTGCGGCCCGGTTGAAGACGGCGGAAAACCGGGACTACGAATGGCACGGCGGGGTGGGTCCGAACCGTTCGATCGTCGCATATTCCGCGATTTGCGCGCACCAGCTCGCCTACCCCACGCGCGACATCAGCTTCATCAGCTACCGCGCCGAAACCAGCGCGCGCAACAAGCTCGCGCATGTGATCCACTGCTGCGCCGAACACAGCCAGTACGATCCCGCGGACGGCGGACGCGTGGTCGCCGGCCCTGCGCCCCAGCCGCTTGCGGCGATCCTGCTTGAGCACGACCCGGCCGGCGACGAGCTGTACGCGGTAGGCACGCTCGGGGGCGAGATGTTCAACCAGTTCTTCGCAAAGTACCAGTTCAAGCTTGCGATGGAGCAAGGCGGCGGCGCCCGGCAGGCGGTGAACGGAACCGCCACGGTGAGCCAATTGGAAAACTATTGCAAGCAGCAGGTGAAGTGTTAGCTTGCGCGCGTGATTCCCTGGCTAGAGAAGCACACGCCTTTCCCGCCGGTTGAGCGCGCGCTTGCGCAGCCCAGCGGACTGCTTGCGGCCGGCGCGGACCTTTCCCCGCCGCGCCTGCTCGACGCCTATCGCCGCGGGATCTTTCCCTGGTACTCCGACGGCGAGCCGATCCTGTGGTGGTCGCCCGACCCGCGCATGGTGCTGTTCACCGACGAGCTGAAGGTCTCGCGCTCGCTCGCGAAAAGCGTGCGCAACAAGGGTTTCGAAGTGCGCTTTGACACCGCGTTCGAGGCCGTGGTGGACGCTTGCGCGGCGCCTCGCGGCAGGCAAGGCGGCACCTGGATCACCGGCGAGATGCGCGCCGCCTACCTTCGCCTGCACCGGCTCGGCCACGCGCATTCGGCGGAAACCTGGCGCGACGACGAACTGCGCGGCGGGCTGTACGGGGTTTCGATCGGCCGAATGTTTTTCGGCGAGTCGATGTTCGCGCGCGCGACCGACGCCTCCAAGGTTGCCCTGGTGGCTCTGGTAGCGCATTTGCGCGAGCGCGGCTGTCCGCTGATCGACTGCCAGATGGACACCCGGCACCTGGCTTCGCTCGGCGCGC
The DNA here is from genome assembly GCA_017880775.1 of Burkholderiales bacterium. GTDB lineage: Bacteria > Pseudomonadota > Gammaproteobacteria > Burkholderiales > SG8-39 > JADGRQ01. The sequence goes on from JADGRQ010000024.1 coordinate 38,505, forward strand.
GCACGATCCGGCGAGCCGAGTTCTTGCACAGGCTGGAGGCATTGGTACACTACCGTGCTCCACCCGGTTCGTGGAAAGGATGCAGGCAACACGCAGATGTCCCGTCTTAACGATCTGCCGCATGCAGTATTGCAGTTCTACGTGACTGCGCCGTATCCGTGCAGCTATCTGCCGGATCGCATGGCGCGCTCCCAAGTGGCGACGCCATCGCACCTGATCAACACCGAACTGTACGGCGAGCTGGTCAAATCGGGCTTTCGCCGCAGCGGGATCTTTACCTACCGCCCGCACTGCGATAGCTGCCGCGCCTGCGTACCGGTGCGCATCCCGATCGCCGAATTCGAAGCCAGCCGCTCGCAGCGGCGCGCCTGGAGGCGGCATGCGGGGCTCGCTGCGCAGACGCAGCCGCTCAAGTTCCGCCTCGAGCATTACGCGCTCTATCTGCGCTACCAGTCCAGGCGGCATTCCGGGGGCGGCATGGACAATGACAGCCGCGACCAATACTCGCATTTCCTGCTGCAGAGCCGCGTCGATACGCGGCTGATCGAGTTTCGCGACGCGGGCATCCTTGCGATGGTATCGATCGTCGATTTCCTGCCCGACGGGCTGTCGTCGGTCTATACGTTCTACGATCCCGACCGGCATTCCGCGAGCTATGGGACCTTCAACGTTCTGTCGCAGATCGAGGCCTGCCGCCAGCTCGGGCTGCCCTACCTCTACCTCGGGTACTGGATCCGCGAAAGCCCGAAGATGGCCTACAAGTCGCGCTTCGAGCCGATCGAGGGATTCGTCGGGGGTGTGTGGCGGCGGCTCGATCGGCGCGACCTTCCCGGCGCGAGCGCCTGAGCGGTAGCGGCAAGCGTCGCAGCGGTAAAATGCCGCCATGCTTTACGCGCTGGCGCGGCCGCTGCTGTTTTCGCTCGATCCGGAGACTGCGCATCGCGTAACCCTCAGTGGCGCCGAAGCGCTGCACGCGTGCGGAATTCTCACGCTCCTCGCGCCGCGCGTGCCGCCACAGCCGGTGCATGCGATGGGTCTGGAGTTTCCCAACCCGGTCGGGCTCGCGGCGGGGCTGGACAAGGATGCCGTTCACATCGATGCTCTTGCCGCGCTCGGATTCGGCTTCATCGAGGTCGGCACCGTCACGCCGCGACCGCAGCCGGGAAATCCGCGGCCGCGTCTGTTTCGCCTGCCGCAGGCGGGCGCGCTGATCAACCGGTTCGGTTTCAACAACGTCGGACTGGAAGCGTTCCGCGCCAACCTGTCGCGTGCGCGTTACCGCGGCATTCTCGGCATCAATATCGGCAAGAATCTCGACACGCCGCTTGAGCGCGCAGCCGACGACTATTGCCTGTGCCTCGAGGGCGTCTACGACCGGGCAAGCTACGTCTCGATCAACGTGTCGTCGCCGAATACCGCAGGGCTGCGCGCACTGCAGGAGAGCGCCGAACTCGACCGGTTGCTTGCACGGGTCGTCGCAACGCGCGAGCGGCTCGAGCGGGTCACCGGCAGGCGCGTGCCGCTTGCGCTGAAGATTGCACCGGACCTGGATGAAGCACGGATCGGCGAGATTGCGAAGGCGGTCCGCCAGCATGCGCTCGACGCCGTGATCGCGACGAACACGTCGCTTTCGCGCGATGGTGTGGAAGGTCTGGCGCACGCGCGCGAAGCCGGAGGCCTGTCGGGCGCGCCGATTGCGCAGCGCGCCACGCGCGTGCTCGCAGCGCTGTCGGCCGAATTCGCGGGATCGGTCGTGCTGATCGGCGCCGGGGGAATCCTGTCGGGGACGGATGCCGTCGCGAAAATCCGCGCCGGCGCTCACCTGGTGCAGCTCTACACCGGACTCGTCTATCGCGGGCCGGGGTTGGTTGCCGAATGCGCGCGCGCGATCGCCCCGGCGTCCCGGGAATTGCGCGCATGAAACGCGCAGAGCTTGCGCTGATCGATGAAGCGCGCTGCATCGGCTGCACGCTCTGCATTCGCGCCTGCCCGGTGGACGCGATCGTCGGCGCTGACCAATTGGTGCACACGGTGATCGAGGAGTACTGCACGGCATGCGAACTATGCCTGGCGCCCTGTCCGGTGGATTGCATCGCGATGGTGCCGGCGCCCGCCGGCCGGCCGTGGACCGCGGCCGATGCGGCAGCCGCCAAACAGCGTGCCGCGAAACGCAAGGCGCGCATCCGCCACGCCGACGCGCGTTCGGCGCCCGCAGGCGCGCAAGCGCGCGCCGGGCGGCGCTCGGCCGTTGCCGCCGCGCTCAAGCGAGTGCGCGCGCGACGCGCCTCAAGGTCCGGAGCGAAGTCATGAACGCGGCGATGCGCAACGCGATTTTTACCCGGCTGCGCGAACTGAATCCGCATCCGAAGACCGAGCTTCGCTACTCGACGCCTTACGAGTTGCTGGTCGCGGTCGTCCTATCCGCGCAGGCGACGGACAAATCGGTGAACGCCGCGACAGGCAATCTGTTCGCGGTCGCAAATACACCGCGGAAAATGGTCGACCTCGGCACCGCCGGACTCGAGCGACATATCCACAGCATCGGCCTGTACCGCACCAAGGCGAAGAACGTGGTCGGTCTTTCGCGCATTCTGCTCGACGAGCATCGGGGCGAGGTGCCGGCCACGCGCGAGGCCCTCGAGCGTTTGCCGGGCGTGGGCCGCAAAACGGCCAACGTGGTTCTCAATACCGCCTTCGGCCAGCCGACGATCGCGGTCGATACGCACATCTTCCGGGTCGCCAACCGCACCGGGCTCGCGCCGGGCAAGACGCCGCTCGAGGTCGAGCAGAAGCTGTTGAAGTTCACGCCGCCCGGGTTCGCGTGCGACGCCCACCACTGGCTGATCCTGCACGGCCGTTACGTCTGCCTCGCGCGCAAACCAAAGTGCCCGGAATGCGCGATCCGGCAATGGTGCGGGTTCAAGCCCAAGACCAGGGCGCAGTAGGGAACATGTTCAACCCCTCGCGCGAGCAGGTCCGCACGCTGTTCTTCGAAGCGTGGCGCAAGTACTGCAGCGGCGAGCCGCTTGCCGGGGTCGAGGCGCTCGCGCTCGAAGCCATCCTGCTGCACCCTGCATACCACCGCATCCTCAAAGCGCCCGAGCGCTACCGCGAGCGGGAGTATTTCCCGGAGCTTGGCGAGACCAACCCTTTCCTGCACCTCAGCCTGCACGTCGCGCTGGAAGAGCAGTTGGCGATCGATCAGCCGGCAGGCGTGCGCGAGCGTTTTGCGCGCATCGCTCTGAAGGCCGCCGACCGGCATGCGGCCCTGCATGCGGCGATCGATTGCGTGGCGGAGATGGTGTGGCGCGCGCAAAAGAACGGCACAGCGCCGGATGCGGCGGCGTACCTCGACTGCCTGGAGAAATCGGCTTAGCGGTGGCTCTGCAACTGCGAGGACTGCGCGGCGAAATACGCAGACAGATCCTCGATGTCCTGCTTCGACAGCGGCTCGGCGAACCCTTTCATGATCGGGTTTGCGCGCGCACCGGATTTGTAATCGAGCAGCGCCTTGCGCAGGTAATCGGCGTGCTGGCCGGCGAGGATCGGGAAATCGGGCCCGATCGGCTTGTTGCCGTCCGGGCCATGGCAGGCGGCGCAGGATTGAGCCTTGGCCTTGCCGTTCGCCACGTGGTCAAGGGCCTGCGCGGCAAATGGCAGCGCGAGCAGGCAGCCGAGCGCAAGCACGCGTGCGATGCCTTTCATTTGCCGCCCCCTGCGTAATACCCGGCGAGGTCCGCCATGTCCTTGTCGCTCAAGCTGGCGGCGATGCCGCGCATCGACGGATGCTGGCGCGCGCCGGACTTGTAGGCCTGCAGCGCCTTCACGATGTACTCGGCCTGCTGGCCGGCGATCTTCGGCACGTGATAGACGGTGGGATAGGCAGTTCTGTAGCCTGCGATGCCGTGGCAGCCGGTGCACATCGAAACGTTGACAGCGGGCGGCGCGGCCTTGGCCTGGGATTGCTGGGCCATCGCACCGCTGGCGAAAACTAACGCCATGGCGGCGAAGAACAGAGATGCAATGCGCGAGAGCATTAAAGTCGCAGGAAAAAAATCGGCCAGCGAATTCTAGCCGAAGCACGCCCTCTGCTCAACCGGGCCAAAGTCACGCGCCGGGATCGGCGACATCGAACCCGGCGGGCGGCTGCCCCGCGGCGTGGCGCCTCCACATTGCGTTGAACGCGCGCTCGAGATTGCGGACGTAGCGCGGGGTGTCGAACAGCGGCAGCCGCGCCTTGTTTTCCACGAGGTGGCGCTTGATCCGGGCAAGCCGCCCGCTGTCCCGCGCCAGCGCAATCGCAAGTTCCGCGTAATCGTCCTCGTCACGCGCGATCAATTCCTCGAGTCTGGCGGCGCGCAGCAGGCTCGCGGCGACGCGCGAAGCGAACGTGTCGCCCGGCGCGGTCAGCAAGGGAACTTCCGCCCAGAGCAGGTCGCAAGCGGTGGTATGGGCGTTGAACAACCGCGTGTCGAGGTACAGGTCCGCGAGCCGCGCGCGGTCCAGATGCTGGAAGTGGTGCCGCAGGCGCCCGGCAAACACCAGGCGTTCCGGAGCGACGCCGGCGGCAGCCGCTGCTGCACGAAGATTGCCCTCCCCGAGCCCGGAAAGCAGCCACAAGACGCTATCGGGCACAGCGCGCAGGATACGCATCCAGGTCGAGAAGCGATGCGGGTCATACTTCTCGTAGCGGTTGAACGCGCAGAACACGAAACCTCGTTCGGGCAGGCGGTGCTCGCTGCGGGTCGCACGGCGGGGCAATTCAAGGGTGAGGTAGTACGTGGCGAAGTATGTGTGCGGGAGGCGCACCACTCGTTCGGAGTAATCCTCTTCGTCTCCGGGCGGCAGGACTGCGTCGTCAGCGACGAGGTAATCGATGAAGGATGACCCGAGCGTGCCCGCGTACCCCATCAGCGCAACCTGCAGAGGCGCGGGCCGCTGCGCCACGATTTCTCCGCGGTTGCCTTGGACGTAGCCGTCGAGGTCGACGAGAATGTCGATGCCTTCGTTGCGAATGCGCCTCGCGGCGGCGTGCCAGTCGAGGTGCGAGAGATCGGCGAAACGGTCGCTTGAAGCGACGATCTCCCGATGCTCTTCGCTGCCGTCGCTCGGCGTGAGCGCATAGGTGTGCACGCGGAAGCGCTTGCGGTCGTGCTCGCGCAGCACCCCGCGCAGCAGCCGCGCGGCGGGATGATCGCAAAAACACCCGGAGACGTAGCCGATACGCAGCAACCGGTCCGGTGTTTTCGCCAGGGGCGCAGGAAGGCGCGGAAGCTGCGCGGCATCCGCCTCCACGATGCGCGAAACCTGTGACAGGGCGATGCGCTGCGCGCGGCGCGAGATCCCGAGGTTGACGAGCCGGTAGGCGATGCTGCGCGGACGCCGTGCGTCCGGTGCGGAAGCGAGCACCGCCCGTTCGATCAGCATCCGGTCCTCCTCGAAGCGTGCCCACTCGCAGCGCAACAGGCGGTCATGGAACTTCGCGGTGAACAGATCGAGCGGGTCGAGGATCGTCGGCCGGCCGTCCGGCTCGACCCAGTCCCTGAGCCGTTCGCGGACCTGCGGGTCGTTGCTCGCAAGCGCGGCTTTCAGCGCGTCGCGCGAGGCATCAAGCCGTCCGAGCGCCGCGAGCGCGAACCCCTTCGTCAGGAGCGCGCGGCCGAGCGCCGGTTCGAGACCGAGCGCGCGGTCGCACATGGCGACCGCATCCTCGAAACGGTCGAGCGGCAGGCAGGTCTCGGCGAGATTGAAATGGGCGAGCGCGAAATCCGGGTGTGCGTCCACCAGGCGCCGGTTGGCGTCAAACGCATCGCCGTACCTTCCCAGCCGGGTCAGGCAGATCGCGCGGTTCTGCAGCGCGTCGCGGTTGACGGGCTCGTCGGCAAGTACTGCGTCGTAACCGGCGAGGGCCGCCTCGAATGCCCGCACGGCCTCTTCCCCGCGCGCACGCCGCACGAGGGACAAGCTTTCGAAAAACGAAGCGTGAGCCGAGGCTAACGCCGCAGCGCCAGTCACCAACGCAGACGGCTAGGGCTTACTTAGCGAAGACAACGACCCCGCCGACGTTAGTCGCGCTGCCGGGAGCAACCTGACCCTTGTAGGCGACGCCCGCGTAGGCCGCGCCGGTGCCGGCGAAGCCGCCAACCACTTGCGCGAGGCAGCCCGACGAACACGCGCTGGAGCTGAAGTTCGAGCCCGAGCCGCTGAAGGTGTTGCCGGTAATCGACCCCGAGGCACCCAGATGCCAGTTATTCCCGCCGATGTTGTAAAACACATTTGTCGAGACCGATCCACCAATCGGGGTGAAATTGCCGGTGAAGCTCGCCGAAGTGACCTGTCCCGGCGAAAGTGATTCGTTCTGGATGGTCGGCGCTGTGGCGCCGATCATGGTGTAGCTGAAGCTCCCGGTCGTCGGCATCTGCGCGGTCGGCACGCCGATCGCGTAATGGAAACCGCCATTCGGACCGTAGGCGTACAGTGTCTGGCTCTCGCCTAAGAATGAAAGCGTAATGGGTCCGGTCCAACGGCCCCAACTCACCGTGCCGTTGGTGCCGCTTTCATTCAGCGTTCCGGCAAACGCAAACTTTAAACTTTCGCCGCTGGCCGCTTCGCTGAACGTCAAGCCGCTCAATTGCCCGGCCGAGCCGATGTTGCCTTTGACCGAGATTGGGAAGCCGTCGACGCTGAACGTGCCATCCTGCATTATGCCGATGAATTGGGTGTTGACCAATCCGATCGCGAACGGCAGGTTCAACGTGTCCGCAAACACAATGCCAATCGGCACACCGGTATCCCGCAGAAACGCGCTGCCGCCGCTGGAGTCGCGATTCTCCGCCAGTGAGATCGGCGGGTTCGAAAGCGGTACGTTCGGCGGCGCAGGAGGCGCGGACGGTCCCTGCGCGGATTCCCGCGGCGGCTGGTTCTGGTCGGTGCCTGCCAGGCCCGCTCTGCCCGCAGGAATGTCGAGCGAAACCCCGGACAGGTTGGTGAGCGTCCAGATGCCCGTCGTGCCCCGCACCAGCGTGGCGCCGTCGAGAAGGATTGAAATGATGCCGCCGGTACCGCGAATTCCGATCGTCGCAGTCGGCGTGCGAACTTCATAGCTCCTGCGGTTGACGCGGCCGACGAGGCCCGTCACCGTGCGCATTGCGCCCTTCGCCAAGGCAAAGATACCGCGTTCGCTGCCGTCGGTCTGCCCATCGAAGCGGTACTCGTCGATCTTGAATTCGGTGTTCGGTTGCAGCGACACGAACGCGCCGTCGCTGAAGCGGATCTGCGCCCGCCCATCGGTGGTGATCACCGCGTCGCCGGTTCGCAGGTCGACACCGCGGGTAAGCGGGCGATCGCCCTGGGCGTTGCGCAGCGTCGCGCCGCCATACACGAATTCGACGCGGCCGGTATTGGCATCGACGTGTCCTGCGAACGCCGCCGCGACCAGCAAGGCGAGGGTACGCGGCGCAAAAGGCTTCAGGCTTTGGTTCATTGCGGCTCTCCTAAAAGTCCTTGCGTAACGATACCGACGCGACTGTGCGGTCGTATTTGAACAAATTCACACTTGATCGGTTATCGGTGTACGAGATCTCGGGGTTGAGCGACCAGCCGGGCGCGAAGCGCCATTGCAATCCGACGCGCAGGTCAGTCTGGCGGTCCTTGCGCGCGATGCCGAACAGCGGCTCCTGCCCGCCATAGTGGCGTTCTTCGTACCCCGCGTAGCCGTTCAGGAACAGCCGCTCTGGCTGGAGGGTCAGCTGCACGCCGGCGCGTAGTCCGTAGGGGTCGTGCCCCAGGAACGGCACGTTAGGCGCCTTCTCCTTTTCCGAGCCGAAATAGCCGGAAACGAACACCACCGGGGAATAGGCGAGCTGCAAGGACTGTGCGTAGGCGACGCCCGCGATGGTGCGATCCGCGTCACGGATGCTTTGCGTCGGGTACCGCAGGTCGGTCCATTGGCCGAACACCGAAACCTGGCGCGTGTCGGAGAGGTTGTGCTGCCACTGCCCGACGATTCCCGCAGCGTCGCGGAAACGGTTGTTGTCGAGGTAGAACGAATTGGCCTGGACCCCCACCGTGACGCTGTTCTTGTCGCGCGCCCAGCGTGCGCCCGCGTCGGCATCGAGGGTCTTGGTGTCAAACTGGGTCTTCACATTGTCGCCCTGGTTGAGGCGGGCGCTGGCGCGCACGCCGCCCACGAAGCTCCATTCCGTGCTCAACGGGTGCGCGACGCTCGCGCCTCCGGAAAAGGCGAGAAAGTTGTCCGACAACCGGGTAAGGCCCGGGCCGAGCGTGACAGTGCCGATCGCCGGAATTGCGAGCGTACCCGAGCCGGTCGCGGCATTGATGTTCGAATCGACGCCGACCGTGCCTTCGAGGAACGCAGCGAAACGCGTCTGCGGCCGGTCCAGCGCGCCGAGGAAGCGCTCGATCGTCGCGCGCACGTCCGCCGGCACGTCGGCGCGGCGCACGGTCTCGAATTCCTGCTTCGCGCTTTCGCGTTCGCCCATGACGTAATATGCGCGCGCGATTTCCGCGCGCGCCTGCATGTTGTTCGGTTGCACCGCAAGCACGCGCTCGAGCGCGAATACCGCGGTTTCCGGGTCGCCGGCGTCGAGTGCTGCGATGCCAAGCAGGTAGTCGAACTCGGGGTCGCCCGCGCGCTGCGGCGCCAGCGGTTGGAGCAATTCGTAGGCTTCCTTGGCCTGCTTCTGTTCGAGAAATCGCTTGGCGCGATCTGTGATGGTGTCCGCAGATACGACCACGCTGAACGCGAAAAGCAGACAACTCAGCAATGAAGTGCGCATGATCCCTGTCTTTTTTTGTTTGTCGCCCATAAAATAATTATCTGGCCGCTGGGAAGCGTAAGTCAAGCCAAAGCGTTAACTTTCCGCTGCAATCCGCTAGATTTGTTGCGCTTTTAGCTCAACCCTTGTGTGCGGCCCCCTTTCGAGGGCAACTATGGTTGGTCAAGGCCTCGGCGCTTCGAGTCTGCCGTCTCGCGAGAGGACGGGTTCAGATGGCGCTTGAGGGAATTCTCTACGCTCGGAGACGATGTTTGCGCGCTGGCGCGCCTGGCTGGGCGAACTTTGCCGCATCGTCGCCCGTTTGCTCGAGAAGGCCTGCCGGGCCGCGGTGCGCGGCGCTGTCGGCAACCTCGGTGCCGCATCAGCCCGGTTCTCCCGCTCTGGCGCATGTCGCCGAATGCGACGATGCCGGCAGTTGCGCCGGCGGCGGCGGGACCATCGTCACCTTCGACTCGACCGGCTACAAGCGAATCGATGTCGGTGCTGGCTTCGTTGACCGCAATGCCACCACCGTCTCCGAGGTCGGCAGCGTTCCCGGCGTCATCGAATAGGGCAAATGGATCGGCGGGCCGATCCGCGTCGCCGGAGGTTTTTACAACAACCTGACCGTTGGCGCCAACCAGGGACTGAATGATGACGAATGGAAAGATCAGATCGGCCACTGCCGCACTGGATAGCAACGGCAAGCTCCAATTCAACGTCAACAACGGCGACGCGGTCAACGTTTGTAGCATGGCCTGCACGGCGAATTTCGTCGGATTCTTCGCCGGGCCGAACGCCTCGCACGTCGGTCTCGGCTACGATGCGCTCTCGAGGACGACCAATGTCTTCTCCATCAACGGCGTTGCGGTGATGAAGCGTTAGCAGCTGCGGTTCGGGTCCCGGCCTCTGGATTCTCCGTCGACTCGCGGAAGGCGTTGAGGATCGCTGGCTGCTCAACCCGAGCGGCGCGGGCGGGCGGTGCGAAATTGCTTTGTTAGAATCGAGCTTTCTTCCTGAAGGCTCGCCATGCGCTTTTCCGGTTCCGCCGAATACGTCTCCACCAGCGACCTCACGCTTGCGGTGAACGCCGCGATCACGCTTCAACGCCCGCTCCTCGTCAAGGGCGAGCCCGGAACGGGCAAGACCATGCTCGCGGTGCAGGTCGCCAAGGCGCTCGGCATGCCGCTGCTCGAGTGGCACATCAAGTCCACCACCAAGGCGCAGCAGGGCCTGTACGAGTACGACGCCGTGAGCCGCCTGCGCGACTCGCAACTCGGCGACGAGCGCGTGCACGACATCCACAATTACATCGTCAAAGGCATGTTGTGGCAGGCGTTTTCCGCCGATCAGCCGGTGGTGCTGCTGATCGACGAGGTCGACAAGGCCGACATCGAATTCCCCAACGACCTGCTGCGCGAGCTCGACCGCATGGAATTCTACGTCTACGAGACCAAGGAACTGATCAAGGCGAAGCAGCGGCCGATCGTGTTCATCACCTCGAACAACGAAAAAGAGCTCCCCGATGCCTTCCTGCGCCGCTGTTTCTTCCACTACATCCGCTTCCCCGACAAGGAAACGATGGAGAAGATCGTCAATGTCCACTTTCCGACCCTGAAGAAAACGCTGCTGCGCGAGGCGCTCGAGGCCTTCTTCGAGGTACGCGAGGTGCCGGGGCTGAAGAAGAAGCCCTCCACCTCCGAATTGCTCGACTGGCTGAAGCTGCTGCTCGCCGAGGACATCCCGGCGGAGGCGCTGCGCTCGAAGGACAAGAAGACGATCGTCCCGCCGCTGCACGGTGCGCTGCTAAAGAACGAGCAGGATGTGCACCTGTTCGAACGCCTGGTGTTCATGACGAGGGCACAGCGGCAGTGATGACGGATTCCGTGGAAAAAACGCAGCCGATCGAACCTCCGGCCGGTGGCGACCGGAACGTGGCGGTGCTGTTCGCCGACATCGCCGGCAGCACGAAGCTCTACGAGATTCTTGGCGACGCGCAGGCGAAGGTCCTGATCGACGAGGCGCTCGCCGCCCTGCGTGCGATCACCGAACGCTACCGCGGACGCGTCGTCAAGACCATCGGCGACGAGGTGATGTGCGTGTTCGCCAACGCCGAGCGCGGATTTTTGGCCGCGACCGACATGCAGAATTCCGTCAATGCGCTGCCCGTCGTGACCAACACCAAACGCATGATCCGTGTCGGCTTCCACGCCGGCCCGGTGATCGAGGAAAACGGCGACGTATTCGGCGACACCGTCAATGTGGCGGCGCGCATGGCCGGCCTGGCCAAGGGCATGCAGATCATGACCTCGGGCAGCACCGTGGAGACCCTGCCGCCGGCGCTGCGCGACGCCACGCGGGCCATCGCGACGGTCGCCGTCAAGGGCAAGGCCGACGACATGACGGTGTGCGAGGTGCTGTGGCAGGACAGCGAGGATCTCACGATGGCCGCCAACTCGCTCGGCGCCGGAGAATCATCCGCCGAGCTGGTTCTGCGGCACGCCGGCCGGGAAATCATCCTCGGCGCCGGCAAGACCTCGGCGATGCTGGGGCGCGACCCGGGCAGCGACCTCGTGATATCGGATGCCAAGGCCTCGCGCCACCACGCCCGGATCGAAAAACGCCGCGACAAGTTCTTCATTTCCGACCAGAGCACAAACGGCACCTATGTCATCATTGCTGGTGAGCAGGAGATCGTATTGCGCCGCGAAGAGGTCACGCTGCGCGGCTCGGGCAGCATCCTGTTCGGCCGCAGCCGGGCCGACCCATCGGGCGACAGCGTGGAGTTCGCGGTCAGAAACTGAATCGGCGCCCGGCCTCGCCGGCGCGAACGGCCTTCAAACTTTCAGAATCGATTTTCCGCGCGCGGGCGGCGCCGACAACACGCCCGCCGGCGGCGCCGTTTCCATCCTGCCGCGCACCGGATCCTGCGCGCAGGCCGCGCTGAATGTCACGCCGACCGTCTTGCCGGTCACTCCTCCCAGCGCAAAACAAGCCTGGCCCATCTTTGAGTTGAGAGGTTTCAACACGTGTTCGGCGATCAGGTCGGGCGCGCTGCCTTCCGGCAGTTCCACCAGGAAGGCGTTGTCGCCGGCAGCTTGCACGTCCAGTACTTCCCTGAGGCTCTTCAACTCGCGCAACAATGCCTTGGCCGCAGCCGCATCCGGCAGGCCGCTGACGCTCAGATTGACCTTCTGCGAGGCAAAACCAAAATGCGCGAGGAAGAAATTCCTGGAAAACTCGTCGCCCACCAGTTTGCCGATGTCGGCCAGGGCGGCGTCCTCGGTCGGCCAGCTCGTATTCTTGGGAAGCTTCGTGCTGTTGTAGATCTCTTCGCCGGTAGCCTTGTCCACGGCCTTGACGGTCCAGGAGTTCAGCGCGGTCTTGGTGACCGTCAGGCCGGATGCGGCCAGCCGCGCCGAAAGCTGCTTGACCTTGACCTCCCCGATGATGTGGAAGTCCGCGGACTTGGCGTCCGGCCCGGTCGGGGTTTCGCCCTCGATCGACCAGGTGCGGAAACCGAACGACTTGATGCGCTCCTTGATCGCGTTCTCGGCAAGCTGTGATCGCGCCGCCGGCAGCGCCTGCGCGGTATCGGCCTGGCTGATCTGCATTTGCACCGAGATCTTCGGATCGCCGCTGTTGCGGATGAACTCGATGCGTTCCTTGTCGCTCATCTCGTTGAGGGACCTCTGCACGTCCCTGACCTTGATCGACGCGCGCGTGGTCAATGCAACCAGTCCGTCCTTGCCGAGCTGCGGCGCGTCTTCCACCAGAGTCGTCTTGATGAATTCGGCAGAGCGCGGCAGGAACTTCTCGAGCACCCACTGGTAATTGCGGTTGATCGAGTCGTTCGAGACATAAAGGGTCAGCGCCTTTTCTATCAGTTGGCGCTTGGCATCGGCGCGCGCCTCCGCGCCCGCCGCAGCAGCATCGCCGCCGAATCTGGCCGGATCGGCAAAGCCGACCGCGCTGATGGTCAGCAAGCCGGGTTCGGCCAGCGTCGCGGTCGCCGTCGGCGCCGGTGAAGGCGTAGCAGCGACCGGCGCGGGCTTGACTGCAGCGCTCTCCGCAGGTGGAGCGACCTCGTTCTTTTTCGCGCCCATCATGTAGAACCCGCCGGCGATCGCGGCCAGCACCACGGCCGCCGCGACAGCAGCCATGGCGCCCGCATTCATACCTTTGCGGGGCGGACCGGCAGGAGCCGGCGCGTGAGCAGACGCACCGGGCGGTGGCGGCGGTGGCGGCGTCGCATGCGACGGCGCAGCGACGACGGTCGCGTCTACCAGTGTTGCGTCGGGCCTGGCGTCCACCAGCGTTGCATCCGCCGCCGCCGCCAGCACGGAGGGCGTGCGGCCCTCCGCCACCGCAGCGATGTCGGCGGCGAAATTCGCCGCGCTCTGGTAGCGGTCGCTGGGACTCTTGGCCATGGCTTTCTTCACGACCGCGTCCCACGCCGGCGGAAGCGTCGCGTTCAGCGTGGAGGGCGGCATCGGCTCCTCCTTCAGGACCTTGTGCATGATGGTCGTCGCCGCGCCGCTGAAAGGCTTTTCGCCGGTGAGAAACTGATACAGGATGACGCCGCAGGAGAAGATATCGCTGCGGCCGTCCACGGGCACGCCGAGAAACTGCTCGGGAGACATGTAGGACGGCGTGCCGAGCACCGTGCCGGCCTGCGTCAATTCCGACGTTTCAATGCGCGCGATGCCGAAGTCGGCGACCTTCACGCTGCCGTTCTCCAGGATGATCACATTGGCAGGCTTGATGTCACGGTGCGTCACGCCGTTGCGATGCGCATGCTCGAGCCCGCCCAGGATCTCTCCCATGACGCGCGCGACTTCGCCGATCGGGAAGCGTCGGCCGCTCTCGAAGTATTCCTTGAGCTCCTTGCCCTTGATGAACTCCATGGCGATAAACGCGACCCCGTCCTCTTCGCCGTATTCGTAGATCGAGACGATGTTCGGATGGCTCAGCCGGCCGGCCGCCTGCGCCTCGCGCCTGAAGCGCGCGAGCACGTCACCCGCATCGGCATGACCCGGTTGCTCCGGCTTGATCGTCTTGATGGCGACCGTGCGCTCGATGAACGGGTCGAACCCTTCATACACGACGCCCATCGCACCGCGGCCGAGCTCGCGGCGGATGGTGTACTTGCCAAGTTTGGATGGTGCAGACAGAGGGAAGCCCTTCCCGGACCGGACGGGGTCTGTTATCTGGTTACGGGGGAGGCGCTAACCCTTCACTTGTACTTCGAATCGATTTCCCAGACGGCCTTCTGCACCAGGCGCTGCACCATCGTATCCAGCCCCACGCCGCCCTGGGCGCTCTCCGATACGCCCATCACCGAGGTACTGGCGGCGCCGACCTCCATCTTCTCCTCCGAATAGCCCTGCGCGACCTGCTCGGTGGTGCTGGCATCCATGATCTTGTAGCGCATCCCGATCAGCCACACCCCTGTCGCCTCCGAGGTCTGAACCGATCCTGCCACCGTGCCCGCCGCGGCCCCGCCCCTCCCCCCGCCCAGAATGTTCAACAGCCCGCCGACTGCCCGGCCGTCGAACCCCTTCTTTTGCTCCGCGATCTGTTCGGCCTTGAGAATGTCGAACTTCACGATCCACTTGGTCGTCTTCAACTTGCCCATCTGCATCGTCTCGCGCGCCTTGTTGGCGTCGCCCAGATTGTAGGCAAGCGAAATTTCATTCAGGATCGGCCCGAGGTTGCTGCGCTCGAGCACCGGGAAATTGGCCTGCGAGAGTTCCAATTCCGCGTAATCGGCAATGTTGTTGGGGCCGAACTTCTGTATGAATCCGGCGTTGTTGCTCTTGACCTCGCCGGGAATCACCACCAGCGCCGGTCCGCGCTTGTCCTTGTTCGCGTATTCGACCGGCCTGTAGGCGGCCACGTCGGCGGCGGCGTTCGCCTTTTGCGACGTAGAACTGCCCGCCGTCGGCGACGGATTGCCGAATGTCGGCTGTGCCGAGGCATTCGCGCCGGTGAACAAGATCGCGACGGCCGCGAGCCAGAATGAATGGTTCATACGAATCTCCTGTCGGTGCTGATGAAATGACGCCGGACAACGGTCATTTTCTGCCCGATTCGGGCTGCTGGCAATATTCGCTGTAGAGCTTGGCAACCACTTCCTCCGCCTGCTCGTTGATCAGCGTCAACGCCATGCCCTGGACGTCGGCGCCGCTGAACGATTGCGACTGCGCATCGGCTTGCGCCACCCGCTTGCCGTCGGCGCCGGTCAGCACGAATTGCATGCTTACCGCAACCTGGTTGACCGGTATCATCGGGTTGCGCATCGCGCGCGAGGAAATCACGCCTTTCAGCGTGTAGTTAGCCCCCAGCCGCCTTGCCGCCGACAGCGCCGCGTCGGGGTTGTTCTTGAAATAGGCGTCGATTTCCGCCTGCGCGATCTGCTTGCGGATTTCCTCCTGCGTATACGTGCGCAAGCCGAGATTCTGCAGCCGGGCATTGATGGCCTCGAAATGCGGGCTGAATGCCGATTGTTTCGCCTGCACGACGCCGTTGATGTCTTCGCCGATCAGCACCATGATTTTGCGGTTCCTGATCCGGTCGCGGCACGGGGTCGAGAGTTGCGCATCGATGCGCCGCTGCCGCTCGGCCTTCGCCTCCTTCGCCTCCTGTTGCGACTTGTCCTCGTTCGAGAACTTGAACCCCTGTGCACCGGCCGCGAACGGCAGGACTGCGGTCAGTAGCAGCAGTGCCGGCAGGATGCGTCGTCGTGTCGTGGCATTCATTGCGCGGATTGGAGTGGTCGCTCAACCACCAATAGTATAATTCTTTCCGTTCGTCATTGCTCATTCGTCGGTCCGCATGCTCATCGACTTTTTCCTGAAACTGAAATCCCACAAGCTCCCGGTCTCCATCAAGGAGTACCTGACGCTGCTCGAGGGCATGTCGAAGGGCGTGATCAGCAACTCGATCGACGAGTTCTACTACCTGTCGCGCACCACGCTGGTCAAGGACGAACAGAATTTCGACAAGTTCGACCGCGCATTCTCGGAATTCTGGAATGGCGTCGAGACCATACCGGGCATCGAGGCGCAGATCCCGCTCGAATGGCTGCTCAAGCAGGCCGAGCTGACGCTGTCGGAAGAAGAGAAGAAGATGATCGAGGCGCTCGGCGGCTGGGACAAGCTGATGGAGACGCTCAAGAAACGGCTCGAGGAGCAGAAGGGCCGCCACCAGGGCGGCTCGAAGTGGATCGGCACCGCGGGTACCTCGCCGTTCGGAGCCTACGGCTTCAACCCGGAGGGCATCCGCATCGGCCAGGCCGGTTCGCGCAACCGCAGCGCGGTGAAGGTGTGGGACCAGCGCGAATACCAGAACCTCGACGATTCGGTGGAACTCGGCACGCGGAACATCAAGATCGCGCTCAGGCGCCTGCGCAAGTTCGCGCGTGACGGCGCACCCGACGAATTCGACCTCGAGAACACGATCAACTCTACGGCGAAAAAAGCCTACCTCGACATCCACATGCGCCCCGAGCGCAGGAACACCGTCAAGGTGCTTCTGCTGATGGATATCGGCGGCTCGATGGACGATCACATCAAGCTCGCACAGGAACTGTTTTCCGCTGCGAAGACCGAGTTCAAGCACCTGGAATTCTTCTACTTCCACAACTGCCTGTACGACTTCGTGTGGAAGGACAACCGCCGCCGTCACTCCGAGCGCACCAAGACCTGGGACCTGCTGCACAAGTACGGCCACGACTACAAGATCGTGTTCATCGGCGATGCGACGATGAGCCCCTACGAGATCCTGCAACCCGGCGGCAGCATCGAGTATTTCAACGAAGAGCCCGGCGCGGTCTGGATGAAGCGCGTCACCGACGTGTACTCCAAAGCGATCTGGCTCAACCCCGAGCCCGAGGAGATCTGGGGCTACCGCCAGTCGGTGCAGATCATGAAGGAACTGATGAACAACCGCATGTATCCGACCACCATCGACGGGCTCGAACGCGCGATGAAGGTGCTGGCGAAGTAGCGGCGCGGCTGGAACCCCGCCATGGCAGCAAGAACCGCGGTCGTCGTCGGCGCGCTCGGCGTCATCGGGCGCTACATCGTCGAACGCCTCGCCGCCCTGCCCGACTGGCAGGTGGTGGGCCTGTCGCGGCGCAAGGGCGAGGACCGCGGATCGATACGCCACATCCCTGTCGACCTGCTCGACGCGGCGGACACCGAGCGCAAGCTCGCAGGGCTCGGCGAGGCCGCGCACGTTTTCTACTGCGCATTCCAGGCCAACGGCGCCCAGGCCGCGGACTATGCGAAGGGCATCGGGGTCAATCGCGACATGCTGGTGAATGCGGTGACCGCGATCGAGCGTGTCGCGAAGCGGCTGGAACGCGTGGTGCTGGTCACCGGAACCAAATACTATGGCTCGCACCTCGGGCCGTTCCGCACCCCGGCGAAGGAGGACGACCCGCGGCACATGCCGCCCGACTACTACTACGACCAGATCGACTGGCTGACCGCGCACCAATCGGGCAAGACCTGGACGTGGACCGAGCTGCGGCCGCAGACGCTGTGCGGCTTCGCGCCCGGCACGGCGATGAGCATCGTGCCGGTGATCGCGGTGTACGCGGCAATCTCCAGGGAACTCGGGCTGCCACTCAGGTTTCCAGGCAAGCCCGGTGCTTACCGCGCGATCTACCAGGTGACGGATTCGACGCATATGGCGAACGCAGCGTTGTGGGCGGCAAGCGAACCGCGCTGCGCGAACCAGGCCTACAACATCACCGACGGCGACTATTTCCGCTGGATCAATCTGTGGCCGCGCATCGCCGAGGTGTTCGAGATGCCGCACGCCGAGCCGCAGACCATCTCGCTGGTGGCGCACATGGCGGACAAGGGCCCGCTTTGGGACGCGATGACGCGGAAGTACGGCCTGCGGCCGCACCGCTACGAGGACATCGTCGCCTGGCCGTTCGGCGACTATGTGTTCGGCTGCGACTGGGACGTGATGACCAGCACCACCAAGGCGCGCCGGCACGGCTTTCACGATGTGGTGGACAGCGAAGACATGTTCGTGCGCCTGCTCGCGCAGTTCCGCGCCGAGCGCATCGTTCCATGACCCGGCGCCCGAGGTTCAGAGGATAATGTCTCCATGAACGACGAACAGCCCGCTCCAGAGCAGCCTACCGAGGCAAAGCCCCTCGACCCCCAGTCCCCGGACCCGCGTCGCCGCTTGCGCGAACTCCTCGCCATTCCTGAACGCGACCGCAGCGATGCGATATGGGATGAAATCGTCAGTCTCGAAATCCAGCTGGCTCCCGAAAACCGCTCTGCGTCGCCGCAGGCGGATCCCGGCCGCAGCCAGGAGCCCGGCAGACGACAGCAACAAGGCCGGCGTCCGGAGCAGGCGCGGCGGCAGGAGCCCGCACCCGGTGCAAAGCCCGGCAAGCGATTCTTCCAGAGGCCCAGGCGCGGCCATCGACCGCCGAACAAGCCCTGAGGGGAAAGCAGGGATTCGACTGCTTGAACAGCCGTTCGAAGAAGGGCTGGATGTTCCGGACTGACTATCCCCGCGCGTTCGCCGCAGTGAGGATAGCCGCCGCCGCGTCGGCAAGCACCTGGCAGCCGAGCACGATGTCCTCGTCGCGGCTGTCCTCGGCGAAGTCGTGGCTGATGCCGCCGATCGACGGGATGAACAGCATCGCCGACGGGATGCGTTCCGCGACGATGCCTGCATCGTGGAACGCGCCGCTCGGCATGCGCTGCCACTTCCCGGGCGCGTGGCGTGCCGCCGCAGCCGCAATGTGCTCCTGCAAACCTTCGTCCATGCGCGTCGGCGGGATCGGCGCCCGTGCGCGTGCCACCTCGATACCCACCCCGCCGCGCGCGTTCATTTCCGCAACCAGGCGCAGCGCGATCGCCTCGAAGGCCTCGAGCGGCGCTTCCGACGCATCGCGGAACTGCAGGTCGAGTTCCGCATAGCCCGGCACGATCGAGGTCGCGTTCGGCTCGATGCGCGCGCGACCCATGGTCCAGACGCTGCGCTCGGCGGCTGCCTTGGGGAACTCCTGGTTGATGCGGTGAGCCAGCTCGTAGAGCGCCGTGGCGGCATCCCGGCGACGCGCCATCATGGTGGTGCCGGCATGGTTCTGCTGCCCGCGGAACACGAAGCGCATACCGCGCAGTCCGACGATGCCCGTGACCACGCCGATGCGCATGCCCGCATCGTCGAGATGCGGGCCCTGTTCGATGTGCGCTTCGAGAAAACCGGCATGGCGCCCGGGCGCGACGCGCAGGCGGGGCGCACCTTGGAGTCCCGCTTGGCGCAGTGCGTCGGCGAGCGTCACGCCGTCGCGGTCCACCGCGCCGCGCTCGATATCCGGGGTCAACGTTCCGGTGAGCGAGCGGCTGCCGAGGCAGCCGACGAAGCGCGACTCCTCGTCCTGGAACGACACTGCGTCCGCCGCGAGCACACGCGTCGCATCGTCTGATGCAAGCGCGCGCACCACTTCGAGTGCGTAAATCACGCCGAGCGCGCCGTCCAGCCAGCCGCCGGTGGGCTGCGTGTCGGAGTGCGAGCCGACGAGCAGCGCCTTGCCCGGGTTGCGCGAACGGCCGAGCACGTTTCCGACGCCGTCGATCGTCGCTTCAAGGCCCGCCTCCTCATAGCGGCGGGCGATCCAGCGCCTCGCCTGCATGTCGGCCGCGCTGAACGCCGGTCTGACGACGCCGCGGCCGTGCGCGCCAATGCCGCGCAGCGTACGCAGGTCGGCAAGCAGGCGCTCCGGATCGATGCTGGGCATGGGGCAGGCTCGGCGGCGCGCTGGTTCTCGGACTCGAGTTGTTCGCGCAGTCTGGCTGCGCGACGAGGGCGTCAGCCGTCGCGTCGCAGACGCGCCGGCACGTCGGCCACGCGCAGGAGGTTTTCCAGCTCCGAGGTGCCTTTCATCCGCGACGCGATGTCGGCGCAGGCCCGGCGTTGTTCATTGCCCTCGACGATGCCTTCGAGCCTCACGCGACCCGCCGCCACCGAGACCCGGACCTTGCAATGACACGTCGACATATGGGTCCTGAGCGCGGCGCGCACGTGGTGCTCGACCGCGATGTCGCGCAGCTTCGCGCGCGATGCTTCGGTCTCGGCAAACTGCTCGGATTTCACCAGGGCGATGATCTTCTCTACGCAGTGCGCGACCGACATGCGGTCGGTGTTGAAGCCCACGTCGTACTCGTTGATGTCCTGCGGATCGATGTGAAAATGGCGGCGCATCACTGCGCGGGCCGCTTCTTCGTTCTGGTCCACGATCCGCTCGATCTGGTTCACATCGTCCGACTCGAGGCGCTCCATCATTCGCTGCACGCGCACCCGCCGCGAGGCGGTGACGCAGATGCGCAGCGCGTGCGGCACTTCCTTGAGCAGCGAGCTCGCCCCCCAGCCGCGCAGGATCAGGCCTTCGCCCGACGCCGCGAGCGAGACGATTTCGTCCGAAGTGAGGACGCGCAGGCTGAGCTGGTCCACGGTCAGCCGCTCAAGCAGCCCCTGGGTGCCCTCGAGAAAGCTGACCACGTGGCTCTTGCGGATGCGCGCGCGGCTCGCCAGGTGGTCGATGATCTCGTGGTGCCTCACCTTGAGGCCCAGTGCCTCTTCGAGCCCCTTGGCAACGTCCTTTCCGAGCGAACCCATTTCCCGGTTCATCGCGATCAGCGGCATGCGCCCTCCCCCCTTTGCCTACATCTTAATACTTACGCCCCCCGCGGCGCAGGACCGGCGGCTAGCTCAGGGAGCCGCTTCCTTCACAGGCGGGGCGACCTTCATCACTTCGTCGATGGTGGTGATCCCCGCGGCGATTTTCATCGCTCCGCTGATGCGCAGCGGCTTCATGCCTTCCTTGAGCGCGATCTGGCGCAGCTTCGATTCGTCGGCTCCGTTGGCGACCATCTGGCGCATTCCGGTCGAACAGATCATCACCTCGTACACGCCGATGCGGCCGGAGAATCCGGTGTTGCGGCACTCCAGGCATCCGACCGACTTGTAGACGCTGGCCGGTCGCTGCGACTTGAACGGCGCCACCAGCGCATCCCACGCGGCCTGGTCCTCGGCACGGTTCAGCGCGACTTGCTTCTTGCAGTGCGGGCAGAGGGTTCTCACCAGGCGCTGCGCCATGACGCCGTTCAACGACACGTTGAGCAGGTATGGCGCCACGCCAAGCTCGATCAGGCGCGTCATCGCGGTCGGTGCGTCGTTGGTATGCAACGTCGAAAGCACGAGGTGCCCGGTCAACGCCGCCTGCACGGCCATCTCGGCGGTCTCCAGGTCGCGGATCTCGCCCACCATGATGATGTCCGGGTCCTGGCGCATCAGCGCGCGCAGGCCCTGGGCGAATCCGAGATCGATCGCCGCCGTCACCTGCATCTGGTTGAAGCTCGGCTCGACCATCTCGATCGGGTCCTCGATCGTGCATACGTTGACTTCCGGGGTGGCCAGATCCTTGAGCGTCGAATACAGCGTGGTGGTCTTGCCCGAGCCGGTCGGACCGGTGACCAGCACGATGCCGTTGGGCCGCTCGGTGATTTCCTTCCAGCGCCGCGAGTCCTCGGCGGAGAACCCGAGTTCGCTGAAGTCGCGCACCAGCACCTCGGGGTCGAAGATGCGCATCACCAGCTTTTCGCCGAACGCGGTCGGAAGCGTCGACAGGCGCAGCTCGATTTCCTGCCCGTCGAGCGTGCGCGTCTTGATGCGCCCGTCCTGCGGGCGGCGCTTTTCGACCACGTCCATGCGGCTGAGGATCTTGATGCGGCTGGTCATCGCGTTCATCACCGCCGCCGGAATCTGGTAGACCTGGTGCAACACCCCGTCGATGCGAAACCGCACAATGCCGAGGTCGCGGCGCGGCTCCACGTGGATGTCGCTCGCGCGCTGCTCAAAAGCGTACTGCCACAGCCAATCGACGATGCGCACGATGTGCGCATCGTTTGCGTCGAGCTGCTTGTTGGCGCTGCCCATCTCGACCAGCTGCTCGAAGTTGCTCAGGCTCGAACCGCTGTTCCCGGCGCGGTTGGCGCCCTTGATCGACTTCGCGAGGTTGTAGAACTCGACCTGGTAGCGATCGATGTCCTGGGGGTTGGCGATCACCCGCCGGATCTCCAGTTTCAGGATCTTGACCAGTTCGCGCTCCCACTCGCGCAGGAAGGGCTCGGCGGTCGCGATGACCACCTCTTTCGAACTGACCCCGACCGGCAGCACGTGAAAGCGCGTCGCGTAGGCGCTCGACATGACCTCCGTGACCGCCGAAAAGTCGATCTTGAGCGGATCGATGTGCAGGTAGCCCATGCCGACGCGGCCCGCGAGCCACTCGGTGAGCGGCTCCAGCGCGAGCAGCTTGTATGGCGGCACCGCGCTCTTCAACTTCTGATCGGCGACCAGCACCAGAGGATGCTGGTGGCCCTTGTAGTAACGGCGGTCCTTCTTCAGCTGCTCGCCGGCCGCCGCGTCCATCATGCGGTCTTCGACCAGCCAGTCGATCACCTCCGCGAGCGTCAGGCGGTGCTCCGAAACGACGGGTTGGACGGCGGCCATGGCGACGACTATACAACGCTGCAGCGAGGGATCGCTACAATCGTGTTCCATGACCGACCGCCTCCCGCCGCGCAGCGCCCTCGCCGCCGACGTGCGCTATCGCGAGGTCTGGGCGTGGTCGATGTACGACTTCGCCAACTCGGGCTACACCACGGTGGTCATCACCGCAGTGTTCAGCGCCTACTTCGTCGCGGGTGTCGCCGGCAACGCCGAGTGGGCCACGCTCGCCTGGACCACAGCGCTTTCCGTGTCCTACGCGCTGGTCGTGCTGACCGGCCCGCTGGTCGGCGCCTGGGCGGATGCCCACGCCGCGAAGAAGAAACTGCTGGCGCTCAGCACGCTCGGCTGCGTAATGGCCACCGCGGCGTTGTACTTCGCCGCCCCGGGCGCACTCGTCCTCGCGCTCGCGCTGATTGTGCTGTCGAACTTTTTTTTCTGCATCGGCGAAAATCTGATCGCGGCCTTCCTGCCGGAGCTCGCGGATTCCGAGGCGATGGGCCGCGTCTCCGGTTGGGGATGGAGCTTCGGCTACCTCGGCGGCATCGTCTCGCTCGGCCTGTGCCTCGCCTACATCACGCGGGCGCAGGCGCAGGGCGAGCCGGCCTCGCATTTCGTGCCGGTCAGCATGCTGATCACGGCGGCGCTGTTCGCACTGGTCAGCCTGCCGACCTTCCTCTGGCTGCGCGAGCGCGCGGCGCCGCAGCCGGGCGGCTCCGGCGCGTGGCGCCGGCTCATCGCCACTGCGCACCGCGCGCAGCACTACCGCGACCTGCGCCGCTTTCTCGTTTGCCTGCTGTTCTATCAGGCAGGCATACAGGCCGTGATCGCGCTTGCCGCGATCTACGCGCAGGAGGCGATGAAATTCACCACCCAGCAGACCATCACCCTGGTCCTCGTGGTCAACGTCACTGCTGCCGCGGGTGCCTTCTGCTTCGGCTACCTCCAGGACCGCATCGGCCACGTGCGCGCGATCGCCCTTACCCTCATCGGCTGGATCGCGATGGTGCTGGTCGCCTATTTCGCCGAAAACGCTGCGGGATTCTGGGTGGCCGCCAACATCGCCGGGCTGTGCATGGGTTCCTCGCAGGCGGCAGGCCGCGCCGTGGTCGGCGTTCTCTCGCCCCCTGAGCGCCTCGCGGAATTCTTCGGCCTGTGGGGGCTGGCGGTGAAATCGGCCTCGATCTTCGGGCCGCTAACCTACGGCCTGGCGACATGGATCACCGGCGGCAACCACCGCGTCGCGATTCTCTGCGTCGGCGCGTACTTCGTGATCGGGCTGGTGCTGCTGCGGGGAATCGACATGCAGCGCGGGCGCGCGGCCGCGCTCGGGTGAACGCTCTCGCTCACCAACCCGAGAACCGATTCCAGGTCGCCTCGACGCGTCCGCCGCCGCCAAGCACCCGGTAGCAGTCGTATTGCGCCGCGGTCGCACAGGCGTGGTTCGGCAGAATTCTCAGCAAACTGCCCACGGGCAGCTCGGGCAAGCGGCACGGATCGCCGCTGCGGTGGGTCACGATGCCGTGCTCCTGGCTGACCTCGGACACGATCAGATCGGGAATGGGCCGGCCGGCGGCATCGCACACCACGCCGTAGCCCTGGTCGAGCGGCTGCCTTGCCGTGCCACGGTCGCGCGACAGTGCCATCCAGCCGGCATCGGTGATCGCCCAACCCTTGTCGCGCTGATGGCCCGTAACCGTCGCGAGCACCGAAATCGCAATGTCGTCGACCGCGCACACGCCGATGCCGGCCATCACGAGATCGAAAAACACGAACACGCCTGCGCGCACTTCGGTCACGCCCTCCAGATCGTCGATGAAGGTGGCGGTCGGTGTCGAGCCGACACTCACCACGCTCGCCGGGTGGCCCGCGTCGCGCAGCCGTGTTGCAGCGTGGACCGCCGCGTCGCGCTCGCGCCGCGCGATCTCTCGGATCGCGTCCGTGCTGCGGCAGTTGTAGGAATCGCCCGCATGCGTCATCACGCCGGACACTGCTGCACCGCCGCGCGCAAGTTCGGCTGCAACTTCGAGCAGGCGCGGATCGTCGGCCGCGAGCCCGGCGCGATGGCCGTCGGAATCGATCTCGATCAGCACCTGCACGGCGGCGCGCGCGCCGCGCAGCGCCTGCGCAAGCGAGCGCGCCGACTCGATGCTGTCGAGTACGACGGAGAGCCGCAGGCCGCGTTGCGCGAGCGCAATTGCGCGCACAAACTTGTTCGGCGCGATGCAAACCGCGTAAAGGATGTCGCGGTAGCCGTGCTGGGCGAAGACCTCGGCCTCCTTCAGCGTCGATACCGCGATGGGGCCGCCGGCTTCGCCGAGCACCACGCGCGTGACCTCGACGCACTTCGCGGTCTTGACGTGCAGTCGCAGACGCGTGCCGAGCGCCGCGATGTGCGACGACAGACGCTTCGCGTTCGTCTCGAGCTTCGCGCGCTCGAGCAGCAGCGATGGGGTGTCGAGGCCGGCGAGTTCGGTCAAGAGAGTCGTGGCGGAATCTGCACGGAAAGCCGAAGGGTAGCGCGAATGGGGCACTCAGGGCCCCCGATCAGCCAATCCCGTCACTTCTGGAGCTCGCCGCGCATGCGCCTCGCCATCAGCCGCGCGTAGAGCGCAGGCGCCAGACGCGAGACCCAGTACGACATCCACGCGACGCGCCCCACCAGCAGCAGCCGGCGGCCGCGCTCCGCGGCATCCACGACGCGTGCCGCGACTTCGTCGGGGTCGAGCATCTCGCCCACCACGGCGCGGGGATGGCGCGCGGCCTGCCCGTTTCCAGCAAGGTGCGCGGCGGCAATCGCGGTGCGGATGAACGAAGGGCAGACGATCAGGACGCCGACGCCTTGCGGCGCCAACTCCGCGCGCAGCGTGTCGAACAGTCCGTGCAGCGCATGCTTGCTCGCGGCATAGCCGGTGCGCGCAAGGAGCGGAGCGAAGCCCGCGACGCTGGAAATCGCGATCACCAGGCCGCGGCGCGCGAGCAGCGCCGGGAGCGCGCAATGGGTGCAGTGCAACGCGCCGAAGAAATTCACGTCCAGGACGCGCCGGATCACCTCTGGATCGGTGTCCGCGAACGCGCTGCGGTGGCTGATGCCGGCATTGTTGACGAGCACGTCGATTCCACCGCAGTGCTCGGCGACCTTCCCGAGCGCGATTCTGCAGGATTCGCGCTGCGTCACGTCGCATTGATAAACGTGCGCCACGATCCCCGCCGCTGCAAGTTCGCGCGCCAGCGCCGCCAGTCCCTGCTCATCGCGATCGAGCGCTGCGATGCGTGCGCCGCGCCGGCCGAAGGCGTGGCACAACGCACGACCAAGGCCGCCGGCCGCGCCGGTGATCGCGACCACGCGCCCGGAAAAATCACGCCTTGCCACGGCTCTGTCGCGAACGCAGATAGAGTTCGAACACCTCCATCGAGGTGAGCCGCGGCAGGTAGCCGAAATCGCTCTTGAGGCGCGCGTTGCACAGTACCGGCCGGTAGCGCAGGAAGTCCACCTGCTCCGGCCCGTATTGCGTGAGGCCAAGCGGCTTGAGCAAGGCCAGCGCGGTCTGCAGCAGCCACGCCGGAATCGAAATCACGGGCTTGCGAAGCCTCGCCGCGATCTCGCGAATGGTGAGCGCGCCGTCGCCCGCCAGGTTGTAGATGCCGGTCCGGCCGGTCGCGATCGCGTGCGCGATCGCCCCGACCACGTCCTGGTCCCAGACAAAAACGAAAGGACTGTCCGCACCCCGGATGGCGATGAGGCGCGGCTTTTCGAACAGGTCGGTGATCTGGTTGCGCACCGTCTCGCCCAGGATGGTGCCGATGCGGAAGATCACCTGCTTCAGCCCGGGATGCTCGATGCGCCAGCGCGCGAGCATCTCCTCCACCAGCCGTTTGTGATGCGCATAGGCGAAGGTCTCGTTGCCGCGCAGCGGCGCGTCCTCGCTGATCCAGGCCGGGTTGTCGGCGTGGTAGCCGTAGGCGGCACCGCTCGATGTGATGACGATCTTCTTCACACCCGCTGCGAGACAGGCCTCGAGCACGTTCTCGGTGCCGAGCACATCCACCGAGTACTCGAAATCACGATTGCTGCGCCTGCCGGGCGTGACGATCGCGGCGAGATGCACCACGATGTCGGCGCCGCTGGCGCGGAATAGTTCCACGAGCTCGGTCGAGCGCACGTCGGCCTGACAGTACTGCACGCGCGCCAAGCGCCTGGCCTGGGGAGTATCGCGCACATCCACGGCAACGATGCGTCCGACGGGAGTCTGCCCGGAGGCAAGCGCCGCCGTGAGTTGCGAGCCCAGATAGCCGCCCGCGCCGGCAATCAATACGTTCGGCGCGTTCACGCCCCTTGCATCGCCACCGGGCGGCGCGACCAGAACGTGGCGACCGACAGCCCGGCGATGATATGCCAGATGCCCCACCAGGCCGTGACGACCGCCATGCCGCCGATCCCGTCGAAGAAATTGAATATGAGGATGAGGCCGAGGCCGGAGTTCTGGATGCCGCACTCGATGGACACCGCGCGCCGGTCGCGCTCGGGCAGGCCTGCGGCGAAGGCCACGCCGTAACCCGTGAGCAGCGCCAACGCGTTGTGCACGAACACCACGCCGACCACGATACCGACGAATTGCAGGAAGTATTGCCAGTTCGCTGCCAGCGCCGCCAGCACGAAGAGCAGGAAGAAGCCGAGCGAGAAAATCTTCATCGGCTTTCTGGCCCGCTCGGTGAAACGCGGCCAGCGACTTGAGACGAACAGCCCGATCGCAAGCGGCAGACCGAGCAGCAGGAAGACGTGCAGCAGCATCTCCAGCGGGTTCACGGCCACCTGGCGCAGGATCGGCTGCGCCGGTTCGTAGAGTCCGCCCCAGAAGGCGATATTGAGCGGCGTCATAACGATGGCTGCGAGCGTGGAAAGCGTGCTGATCGATACCGAGAGCGCAGTGTTGCCGCGGGCAAAATGGGTGAGGAAATTGGAAATGTTTCCCGCCGGACAGGACGAAACGAGGATCATGCCCAGCGCGATGCTCGGGCGCGGCTGGAGCAGGAGCACGAGCAGGAAGGTGAAGGCGGGAAACACCAGGTGGTGCCCCAGTAATCCGATCACCAGGGCGCGCGGCGTCTGCAGCGCCACCCTGA
>JADGRQ010000045.1 GCA_017880775.1 Burkholderiales bacterium
CAACAGGACACGGCCAGGGTTCTCAACAAGCCGGATGTCAAGGCGCGACTCGAGAGCATGGGCCTGGAGGTCGTCGGCTCGACGCCGGAGCAGTTCGAGCGCTTCGTGCGCACCGAGCTGGTCAAGTGGGCGAAGGTGATCAAGGCCAGTAACATCAAGGTCGATTGACCGCGCTCCGCGCGTGATTCTCGTGGCCCATTGGACGAAGGTTTGATCCAGATCAACCTCGAACTCCCTTCCTGGAGCGGCGAAAGATTAGTATCATCCGACCTTGATTTTGGAGAAGGCGACGGGAAATGGGCGGCAGGCTCGGCATCATCCTGGTTTCGGAGACTCGCGAAAAGCTGCAGATGGCGGCGATGGTCGCCTCGGTTGGCGCCGTGAGCGGGAATGCGGTGAGCGTATTCGTGTCGATGAATGCAATGAAGTACTTCGTGAAGGGTGGCAACAAGCACGCCCCTGTGGAGGGCGATGTCGGCCGGGCCCTCGAGCGCAAGAAGGCGCCGCCGTTCGACGAGCTGTTCCGACAGGCGGTCGAACTGGGCGACGCGAAGATCTACCCATGCTCGATGGCGATGGATCTGCTGGAACTCGAATCCGATGACCTCGAACCGTACGTCGAGAAGGCGATGGGGTTGACGAAGTATCTTGACGAGGCGAGCGACGCCCAGGTGTGGACTTTCTGATTCGGAACGAGAGCGATCGTTCGATGGCAAACCGCAAGATCGTGGACGCGCGCGGCAGTTTCTGCCCGGGCCCTCTCATGGAGTTGATTGCCGCGATGAAGGCGGCGCAGATCGGTGATGAACTCGAGATACTCTCCACCGACAAGGGATCGGCGAACGATATTCCGGAGTGGATCCGCAAGGTGAAGCACGAGCATCTCGAAACGACGGAAGAGAACGGCGTCTGGCACGTGTTGGTGAAAAAGGCCAAATAGACGGAACCTGTTACGAGTGCAAGGGGACGACATGAAAATATTGATCGTTGGCGGTGGAATGGGCGGCACGATTCTGGCGAACAATCTGGCGCGGCGCCTGAGCACGGAGCTTCGCAGCGGCAAGGCGCGCATCACGATGCTGTCCGCCTCGGACAAGCACATGTACCAGCCCGGGCTGCTGTATCTCGCGGTGGGCCGCATGACGCCGGATGAGTTGTATCGCGACCAGCGCAGCCTGCTCGAGCCGGGGATCGACTTTCACGTCGATCCGGCGGAGGAGTTCCGGCTGGACAAGAACGAGGTCCGAACCAAGGGCGGCAAGGTGTACGGCTACGATGTAATGGTGGTCGCGACCGGATCGCGGGCGATGCCGGAGGAAATCCCCGGGCTGGCCGAGAACTCGGAGATGTTCTACACGGAAGAGTCGGCGGTGAAGATGTTCCGGAGCCTGCAGAAGTTCCAGGGGGGCAAGGTGGTCATCGCGATGGGCGTGCCGCACAAGTGCCCGATGGCGCCGCTGGAAATCGCCTTCATGCTGCATGACTATTTCAGGAATCGCGGCATCCTCGACAAGACCAAGATCCATTACACCTACCCGATCGGCCGCGTGCACTCGCTGGAGAACGTGGCCAAGTGGGCGGCCCCGGAGTTCGACCGGCTCGGCATCAGCTACGAGACGCTGTTCAACATGAAAGAGGTCGACGGGGCGAAGAAGATCGTCAGGAGCGAAGAAGGGACGGAAACCGATTACGACCTGCTGATCACGATTCCGGCGCACCGCGGCATGGAAGTGATCGAGAAGAACGGCATGGGCAATCGCGGCTGGATTCCGACGCACCGCCACAAGCTCAACATGGAAGGCCGCGAGAACGTGTTCGTCATCGGCGACACGACCAACATACCGATCAGCAAGGCCGGTTCGACCGCCCATTTCGAGGCCGAGGCGCTGGGAGAGAACATCGCGGCGATGGTGAAAATGGGCATGCCGGTACGCGAATACGACGGCAAGGTGTTCTGCTTCATCGAAACCGGCAATGATCGCGCGACCTATGCCAGTTTCGACTACCTGAATCCGCCCGATCCGAAGGTGCCGACGCGCGCCATTCACTGGTTCAAGCTCGCCTACAACAAGCTCTACTGGGCCTCGGCCCGCGGACTTCTCTAGCAAGGCGGCGCCATGAACACGACGACGCAACAACCGGGGGATACCGGGCTGGAACTGCAACGCGTCGCGGAAGCGGCGCGCGATTCGCTGACCGACGAAATGGTCGCACGGCTCGCCGGCACCGCAGGCGACGCGGTGGATCTGATCGACCAGGTCAACCGGTCGGGCCTTGGGAAGGCGATCCCGGCGCTTGCCCGGATGGTCGAAAACGGCGATCTGGATCGCCTGGTGCAGCTTGCCCGGGTCTATGGCTCCGCCGAGGATTCCGTGACCGACGAGATGATCGGCCGCATGAGCGACGCCGTCGGCGGCGGCCTGAGCCTGCTCGACCAGGTGAACCGCTCGGGTCTGGAGCGCGCGCTTCCGGTGCTCTCGCGCATGGTCGCCGACGGCGACCTCGAGCGGCTGGCCCAGCTCGCGCGCGTTTACAGCTCGGCCGAAGATTCAATTACCGACGAGATGGTCGGGCGCCTGGCCGAGACGGTCAGCGAGGGTTTGTCGCTGCTCGACCGCCTGAACCGTGGTGGAGCAGGCAGGTTCGTCGAAATGATGGAGCGCATGCAGTCCACCGGCGCGCTGGAGCGCATCGCGACCGTGCTGCCCAAGCTGCTCGATCGGATTGACGGGCTCGAGCGGCTGCTTCAGGCGGCTGATGCGGTGGCTACGAAAGCGGCCGCCGGGCCGCCCGAGAGGGGTGGCCTGGGCGGGTTGTGGAGCATGGCGCGGGATCCGGAAACGCAGACCGCGATGCGGTTCCTGTCGAACCTGAGCAAGGAGCTTCGTTCCTCGCATAAGCGTTGAAAAAAGAAACGGGGGCGATCGAGCCCCCCGTTTTCTGCTGCGCTGTCCCGCAGCGTCACATCTTCAGAATCCACTGCACCAGCATCTTGAAGGCCGCCCGATACGGCGAACGCCAGAGCAGTGGTATCGAGTTTCCTGTCGTGCGTCGTATTGTGGACGTTGAAGTGGCCGGTCGGCGTGATGATGCGCGGGTCCTTGATTGCCGCCTTGGTTTGATGCACATCAAGCGGACTGCCCGGCCCGGTACGCCTTGACCAGCGGGTAGAGGTTGGCTGCGAGCAGTGCAGCCGAAACAGCCAGCAGCACGCCGGCCGGACGCGCCAGCACCGGAACCACGAGGGCGGCGACGAGCAGAGCAATCGCGACGGCATGCACGCGCGCGTGGCGGCGCGCCGACTTGTCGGGAACCACCCCGCGGGCGTAGGACGAGGCGCGGCCCTGCGTGGTGCGCTGGAGGTGCAGCCAGGTCAGGAACGGGGCGATCTTGTAGAGCATGCCGCACACCACCGACATGCCGAAACCCGCGAGCATCAGCGTGCCGAGGAGCAACGGGTAGGCGGCGTGCTCGCGCCACTCCTGCCAGACTTGGGCGGCGAGAGACGCGAGGCCCGCACCGGCGAGGCTCGCTGCACCGAGCGCCCAGAATTCGAGCGTGGCATCCGGCGCGCGGCGCCTGCGACGGCGCTGCAGCCCGAAGGTCGTCGCGGCGAAGGCGATCAGCGCGAGCGCGGCAAGCAATTCACACGCGCTCGCCAAATGCTCCGCCCATGGGGAATCGATGCTTCCGGCGATGGTCCATGCAAGCAGGGCGGCGAAGACCCCCGGCACCAGCGTGCGCTGCAGCCGGGCAGGAAATGGCGGCGTGAACTGGAACATTGGCACGACCTGGTAGGCGACGCTCGCGACGAGCGCGAACACCCATCCGGCAAGTCCCCAGCCCGCGTGCATGCCGGTGAGCTTCACGACCGGCAGCTCCAGACCCCGCGCGAGCGCATGGGCGAGCAGCAGCCCGAGGATTGCGGTGAACACCAGCGCGTCCAGCGACAACGCGATTCCGCGCAGCGTCGGCGAGCGCGCCGCGCTGCGCGTCAATGCGATGGCGATCGACGTGACGAACGCCGCAATGGCGCCCGCGAGCAGGGCCTGTGCCGCATGCAGCAGCCACGGTAGGTCATGCGCCAGACCGGCGGCCAGCGCGAGGGTGCCCGCGGTCAGCGCGGCGTGAGTGAAGGCCGCGACCCGTGTCACCCAAGGCGGCTGTACCGCGAGCAGCACCGACACCAGTTGCAACAGCGCGCCGAACATGGTCATCGTGAGAAAACCGAGCGCCAGCAGGTGCGTCACCGCCAGCGTCACTGGATCCCATCGCTGCGCCAGCATGTCCCTACCGTAGATCGCGAGCGTCAAACCAGCCAGCACGCCGAACAGCGGCGCGGTGACGAAGAACCGCATCGGCGCCCAGTACGGGGGCGCCTGATGGTAGGCGAGCATGTTGCGCTACGCCGGGGCCTTGAATGCGCGCAGCCCTTCGCCGATCACGCCGCCTTGCGGACCCAGCAGGGCATCGCACTCCGGATACAGCACGCCTTCCTCCTTGAGGTTGTGCTGCTGCATCAGCACCAAAAACGTCTCCGATGCGGCGAGGAATTCGTCCGAATCGCGACGCGCGGCGGCCGCCACCATCCGGGCGTTCAACTCGCGGATCTGCGCATGCTCTTCGCGCATCACCGTGGTCGGGCCCTGCGTCATCCCGGTGGCCTGCTCGAATGCGGGAAACAGCACCTGCTCCTCGAACTCGATATGACGCTCGATCTCGGTGCAATATGCGGCGAGCTTCGCCTCGCATTCGGGCCATATCCCATCGGCAGCCGCGCCTTCGGCGGCAAGGAACAATTCATCGCAGGCGCGGTGATGCGCCGTCAGCGTAGCGGTAACGTCCGGCATCAGGATCTCCTCGGGGAATTGCTGCAATCCGATGCGAGGATTGTCGGCAGCCGCCGGCAGTGCCGACTTGATGTGCGTCAAGCGGCGCGTGGATGATGCAGCTCGTGCGCCACCCACAGCGCGGCGGCGAAGACGATCACCGCCCCGCCCTGGTGCGCGGCGCCGAGCGCCAGCGGCACCGCGTGCAGCAGCGCGGCTATGCCGAGCGCGATCTGCGCGGCGAGCGCGCCGAGCAGCAGGTGGCAGGCGAGCCGTGCGCGCGGCGCGATATTGCTGCGCATCGCCTGCCACCAGAGCAGCGGTACGGCGAGCGCGAGCAGCCAGGCAATCGAGCGATGCACGAACTGGACGGTGGCCATGTTGTAGAACAAGTTTATCCACCACGGCTCGAGCATCAGGATCTCGGGCGGCACCCAGTGGCCGTTCATCAGAGGGAAGCTGTTGTAGGCCTTGCCCGCGCGGATGCCCGCGACGAAGCCTCCGGTGAGCGCCATCAGAAGGATGACGATGACCAACGCGAGGGCAGCCGTACCGAGCAGCGTTGGCGAGGAGCTGTGTCGTGGAAAAAGCAGATCCAGCGCAATCCAGAACATCGCGGCAAAGATCAGCAGCGCGAAGGCGAGGTGCGCGGTGAGGCGGAACTGCGACACGCGCGGGTCGTCCACCAACCCGCTCTTGACCATGTACCAGCCCATCGCGCCCTGCACAGCGCCGAGCGCGAACACCCCGGCGAGCTTCCAGGCGAGCGGCCGGCCGATCGAGCCTCGCCACAGGAACCACAGCATCGGCAGCAGGAACACGGCGCCGATGCCGCGGCCGAGCAGCCGGTGGAAGTACTCCCACCAGAAGATGCTCTTGAACCCGGCGAGGTCCATGTCGAAATTCACTGTCTGAAATTCGGGCGTGTGCCGGTACTTCAAAAACAGTTGCTGCCAATCGGCGTCGCTGAGCGGCGGGATCGCACCGACCAGCGGTTGCCATTCGACGATCGACAGCCCCGAGTGGGTGAGGCGCGTGACGCCGCCGACCACGACAATGGCGAACACCAGTGTCGCGCAGGTGAGCAGCCACGCGACTACACCGCGGCTAGAGTGAAGACCGTGCTTGTCGTTCGACATTTCAGATTCCGCAACCCCTTGATGTCCCGCAATGGTCCGCGGCTTCGGCCCGGAAAAGCTTGATACGTATCAAGTCTCGCACGGTCCTGGCTGCACCTGCCGGGCTCGCCCGAGGGCAAGCCATACTACGAGATGCTGTTCTGGGGCGGCGGCCTAGTCGCCATTATTCTGCCGCTCGCGCTGATTACGTTCTGGCTGGTGCAGGCGCTCGGCCCGCCGGCGGGATCGTGAGTCGAAGAACTGTCAAACCGAGACGACGTTCAATCCAATCATCTTCGCGCCGGCCCCAAGCGTTTCGTCGAGGCACAGGATGCCCTGCACCTTGCTCGCTTCCGCGATCGCAAGATGAAGAGCGTCGCCGGCGCGAAGCTTCAGATTCGCGTCTCCCGCGAGTCCAGCCGCGCGGCGGAACTCGGCGCGCTGCGGGACGGCGATCGAGCAGTGATCCTGGGCGAATTCCAGGAAGCGCGCCCGCGCCTGCTTAGCCATTGCCGGCGCGATCTCGCCCGTCCTCACCTTGATCGCCGCCGCGCTCGAAAACTCCGTGATAGCCCATTCGCTGACCACCAGGCGCTCGCCGGAGGTCTCGATCCACGCCAGGACGGCCTCGCTCTTCGGCTCGCGAATGAAGGCCGGAACGAGCGCGCTGGTGTCAATGTAAATCATCAGTAGCGCGCACTGCGGCGCATATTTCCTACGACGGGGACGGTCACCTTCTGGCGGGCAAGAAAATGCCGCATCCGGCGAACCTCGGTCTTGCCCACCGCGCGGCCCTCGGCGCTCAGGATCAGCCGTCCGTCGGCCGCGATCTCACCGGTCAGCGTATCGCCCTCGCCGACGCCGAGCCGCTTCGCCGACTCCGCCGGCAGCCGCACCGCCAGGCTGTTGCCCCATTTCGATACGAGATACTCCACGCGCCCGCTGCTTTTCGCTGTTTTCATCTTCGGGTCCCTATGTATATCCAAGTAGATACATCGTAGCCGGGCCGCCGGAGCGGGTCAACTCCTTTTCGTGAAGCGGTAGCGTACCGCGCCCGGCCCGCCCTCTGCCCGCGGCGCGCGCCATCCGCGACGCGCAAGCTCGATTTCGGTGATCTCCGGAACCACGGCCTGGTGCGCGAGGACATCGAACCCCGTCGGCGCCACCGAGAGCAGGGCGGTGAGCGCCTCGCGGGCCGCGTCGCTGCCGAGCTTGCCGGTATCGATATGCAACCCGTCGGCTTCCTGCCAGCGGCGCGGCGCGGGTTGGTTGCCGCCCGCCCAGGAGGCGCCGCGGCGGAAGTACACGCGCCACAGGCGCGGCGCGAGTTGTTCCGCGTAGGAGTCGAATCCGTCCTGCGCCAGCACGCCGCGCAGCGGCACCGGGTCGAAGGGTGCGACGAGTATGAGGTCGTCGCCGGGACCGACGCCCTGTGCGAACTGGATGATCACGCCGAACGGATCGTTTCCGCCTTCGAGGATCACGCGCACATCGAGTTGCGTCGCGCGATCCAGGTCGACGCTGCGGCACCACTCGGGCACCTGCGGGCCGTGCATCGCGCCGCCGCCCGCGCAGCGGATCACTTCGGCCGCAGATCGCGCACTCGCACTGCCTTGCCCTGCGAGCGCGGCACTTCTCCCGGCTTCTTCACCGTCACCGAGGCGGTGACGCCGATCATCGACTTGATCTGGTAGCGCACGAGCTCGGCAAGCCTGCGGTGCACATCCTCGCCGGTGCCGGCCGAAGCCAGGGCCTCGACCTCGACGCCCAGCTCGTCGAGGTTGCCTTTCCTTTCGACCACCAGCTGGTAATGCGGCGCGATGTCGGGCAGACCGATCAGCACGGCCTCGATCTGCGACGGATACACATTGACTCCGCGGATGATCAGCATGTCGTCGTTGCGCCCCGTGATGCGCTTGAGGCGCAGGTGCGTGCGGCCGCAGCCGCAGCTCGCGGTGGTGATGCGCGTGATGTCGCGCGTGCGGTAGCGGATCATCGGCAGTGCCTGCTTGGTGAGCGTGGTGATCACCAGCTCGCCCGCGTGCCCCTCGGGCGCCGGCCTGCCGGACTCGGGATCGATGACCTCGAACAGGAAATGGTCCTCCCAGCCGTGCAGCCCGTCCTGCGCCTCGCACTCGACCGCGACGCCCGGTCCCATGATCTCCGACAGTCCGTAGATGTCGATCGCTTTCAGCCCGAGGCGGATCTGGATCTCGCGCCGCATCGCCTCGCTCCAGGGCTCCGCGCCGAACAGCCCGATCGCGAGGCTCGAGCTGCGCAGGTCCACGCCGTCGCGCTCGGCGACCTCGGCGATGTTGAGCGCGTAGGAAGGCGTCGAGCACAGCACGCGCGCCGCGAAATCCCTGATCAGCACCACCTGTCGCTCGGTCGCGCCGCCCGACATCGGCACCACGGTTGCACCCAGGCGCTCCGCGCCGTAATGCGCTCCCAGGCCGCCCGTGAACAGCCCGTAGCCATAGGCATTGTGGATCACGTCACCCGGCCGCGCGCCGCCGCAGGCCATCGAGCGCGCCATCAGGTCCGCCCACGTCGCGAGATCCTTGTGCGTATAGCCGACCACGGTCGGCTTGCCGGTGGTGCCCGAGGACGCATGCAGCCGCGAGAGCTGTTCGCGCGGGCGCGCGAACAGTCCGAACGGGTAATGGTCGCGCAGGTCGGCCTTCACGGTGTGCGGCAGGTGGATCAGGTCATCGACACTGCGCACGTCTTCGGGACGGATGCCGGCTGCACGCATGCGTTCCCGGTGCAGCGCAACGTTGTTGCAGGCGTCCTTCAGCATTGCGCGCAGGCGGCGCAATTGCAGCCGCAGCAGTTGCTCCCTCGGCAGGGTCTCGGCCTCGGCATCGAACATGAACGGGCGGGTGGCCGCCCGGCGTGCGCTCCGGGCGCGCGAGTCCTGCGCCCGATGGTGGACCTTGGCGTAGCGGGGAACCAGCATCGCATTCATGGCGTTGACTCCCTGATCGGTGTCATGAGCGGGTTCCGCGCACGGGCAGTACCGGCAGCGAGAATCCCTGGTTGAAGGAGGCACGCGTCACCAGTGTGAACTTGACCAACCAGCCCGCGCCGAGCGCCGCCAGGCCGGCCAGCGCCGCGAGCGGTGCTGCAAAATCCGTGGCGAGCGGCGCGGCCGCGGACGCTGCAAGCTGCGCAAAGATCAATGCCGCGAGCGGCAGCACGGTGCCCGCCCACCAAAGCGTGCCGCCGGCCGCATCGAGCGGGGCGAGTGCGCGCCGGTCGCAGTGGCGCGCTACGCGCGAGCGGTAACCGCGCCAGACGAGCACGCGCGCAAGCGCGAGCGCGGACAACAGCGTCAGCGCGGCCGGCGCAACGTCCGCGATCCAGACGGAGGCCGCGAGGTACAGGCCCGCACCTTCGGCAAGGCCCGTGGTGAAGATGAGCGGCGTCACCCAGGGCTCGCGCCAGGCGGGGATGCCTTTCGATCCCTGCAGGATGCGCCCCTGGCAGTACAGGAACGCGAGCGCGGAGAGCGCAGCGCCGAGCGCCCACGCGAAGGCGCCGGTCAGCGCGGCAAGCAGTGCACAGCCGAGCAACGGCAGGCTGGCGAGCGCCTCGCGGCTCATCCACGAAGTGCGCGGATTGAAATACACGTGCAGCGCGCGCAACGGCCGGCCGATCTCGAGCCACACGCCGGTCAGACCGAGGCCCACCAGCGCGGCCCCCCCGAGCATCATTGCGCGTGTCGCCGGCGAGTCCTGCCACGCGATCGTGATTGCGACGATCAGCCCGACGCCGGCGCCGCCGAAAACGAAATTGGCGGCTGCGCGCCAGTCCCAATGCCGTTGCTGCCATGGCCGCGGGCCGAAACTCATGACCGCACCTTGTCCCAGAGGTAATAGAAGCGCGGCCCGGTGCCCAGTTCCTCGTGCATGCGGAAGTGCCGGTTTTCGGCCAGCAGGTTCGAGATGTTGCTGGCCGGGTCCTCGACGTCGCCGAAGTGCAGTGCATGGGCTATGCAGGAATTGACGCAAGCCGGCGTCGCATCGGGATCCACCCCCGGCTTGAGGCCTTTTTCCAGTCCCGCATCGATGCGATCCGCGCAGAACGTGCACTTGGTCGCCACCGCGACGCGGCCGGCATCGAAGCGCGCCTGTTCGTCGTCCATCGCTTTGCCGTACGCGAAGCTCGCGCGATCGGTCTTGTAGCGCGCCTGGTAGGGGCACGCGACCGCACAGTAGCCGCAGCCGATGCACAGATCGTAGTCGATGGTGACCATGCCGTCGGCGCGCTTTTTTGTCGCCGTGCTCGGGCAGACGTGCATGCAGGGCGGATCGTCGCAGTGCATGCAACCGACCGGGACGAACGCGCGCTTCACATTCGGGTACTCGCCCACTTCCATGTCGAGCACGCGCCGCCACTGCACGCCCGGCGGCGTCGCGTTGGCGTGCTTGCACGCGGCCGTGCACGTCTGGCAGCCGACGCAGCGGCGCAGGTCCGCCACCATGGCCCATCGGGTCATCGTAAATCGTCCCAACGGGTCACGGCGCCTCCGCCTTCGACAGGCGCACGCGCACCACGTCGGCGCCGGAGCCTGTGGCGTCGGTGAGCGCGAGCGACATCGGCACCAGCTTGTTCATGCTCGGCATGCCGAAGTCCCTGGCGAACGGCGTGGCCCAGTGGTCGAACTGCCCGAGCAGGAGCAGCGTGTCCGGGCGGATGCCCTCGCGCAGCACGGCGCGCGCCCGCACCGAGGCCTTCGGCGTCGCGATCTCGACCCAGTCGTCGTTCTCCACGCCGAGCCGCGCCGCGGTGCCGGCGTTGAGGATCACGCCGCGATGCCCGGCGATGTTGTCCGCGACTTCCTTGATGATTTGCATGCCGACGTTGCCGCCCCACGCGTATTGCATGCTGCGCGACGTGATCAGCCAATACGGGAAGCTCTCGGGCTGCCCGCCGGATTCGCGCAGCGAATCCTCCCAGAGCTTCGGGAAGTCCTTCCACGCCGGCAGTGCCTGATATTCCGAGAGCTGCGCGTCCCACCAGTTCATGTCGTGCTCGTGCAGCCGACGCCCGAGTTCCTTGCCTACGCGCGCCAGCCGCTCCTGGTACGGCAGCTCGAAGCGCAGGCCCTGCGCCTCCAGGGTCGGCGCCAGGTACCAGTCGGTGCGCGGGAACGGCCGCGTGCGCAGGCCGTTCGCCTTCCACCACTCGAGGCCCTGCGCCTCGGCGCCTTCGGTGAGCTCGGCGCTCGCGGCGCGGCATACCGCATCCCAGATCCGGTCGCGCGAATGGGCATGCGACGGATCGAGCGTGAAGTCCCACCGGTCCGTCTTCAGCGGCACACAGGCGGCGCCGCGGTTGATCGAAGCGATGTACTTTTCGGTGAGGCCGGTGCGCAGCGCGAGTTCGCTTGCGATGTCGGTGAAATCACGCGCCTCGCCCTGCGGCTCGACCACCGGCTGCCTCAGCGCGAAGCCTTCGTGCTCCCAGAACTGCTCGATGTATTTCGAGCCGCCGATGCGGATCAGCTGCAGGCTCTCCAGGTCGGTTGCGTCCGGCAGCAGGATGTCGGCGTAATGGTTGGTCTCGTCGCGCGTATACGCGAACGCGACCACGAACGGAAAGCGCGCCATGCGCTCGCCGAGCTTGTCGGTGTCCCAGAACGACACCGCCGGGTTGGTGCGGTACACGAACCAGACCTCGGGCAGCGTCACGCGCGGCAGGCCGTGCGGCGTTTCGTCGAGGAACATCCACGAAAAATGCGTCGGTCCGAGGGCCTGGCTCCACGGCCCGTCCGCGGCGAGCGGCACCATCGTCCGGTAGGCGTTGCGGATGTTCGGGTTCGGGCTCCAGTGCTCGCGGTCGGTGGGGTTGAGCGGGTAGGCCATGAATCCGTCGGGCCCGGGCTTGACGCTTTTCAGGCGCTCCGAAAGCGGGCGGTTGAGGCGCACCGTGGTGCCGAGCGTGCCGCCCGGCGTTTCGAGCGCACCCACCAGCGTGGCGAGCACGGTGCGGGCCCAGCAGCATTCGAAGCCGCCCCAGCCGTTGGTGACGGTCTTGCCGAGCGTCACCGCGACCGGCCGGAAGCGCATGGTCTTGCCGTCGATCACCGTGGTCGCGCCGACCTGCGCGTGCTGCAGATACTCGTTGGCAATGCGCCGGATCGTCGCTGCCGGCACGTCGCAGATCGTCTGCGCCCAATCGGGCGAGTACGGTTGTACGTGCGCGACCAGCTTCGAAAAAGCGGTCTCGCCCTCCAGCGACCCCTGTGCGAGCACGTCGCCATCGGGGCCAATCTCGACCGCCTCGCGCCGCTCCCGCACTTCCAGCGCCCCCGCGAGGAGCGGCGCACGGTTTGCCGGGTCGCGCAGGTAATAGCCGTTGGCGCCGACGAGGTAGGGCGAGTTGGTTCGCTGCATCAGGAATTGGACGTCGAGCCGCTCGCGCGCGGCATCGTGCAGCAACACGT
Organism: Burkholderiales bacterium; assembly: GCA_017880775.1. GTDB lineage: Bacteria > Pseudomonadota > Gammaproteobacteria > Burkholderiales > SG8-39 > JADGRQ01. The sequence continues at coordinate 12,399 of JADGRQ010000045.1, forward strand.
GGATCAGCGCGAACAGAAACGCCGGATCGGTCTTCGGCTTGATCGGCACCCATTCCGCCGAGCAGGCGCCGGTCACCGACAGGTGCGGCTCGACCTGCACGCGCTTCATGCCGCGCTCGCGCGCATTCGCGTGCCGCCATACGCCCACCACGCCTCCGGAGGCCTCGATGTTCGCGCCGCAGGAGATGTTGTAGTCGCACAGCGGCGTATCGGCCGAAACCGTGAACGCGCGATGCCAGAACTCCCCATACAGGTGCTCGGAGTGGTAGCACTTCACGCCCTGGCCGGAGCCGAATCCCATGTCCATCGGACCCCAGGCGGCGAGGAACGCCGGGAAGGTGCCCATGTAGGACTGGGGGGTGCCGCCGCCGCCGAAGCTCGCCGCGACCTTCGGATAGCCGGATGCGTCGAGCAGGCCGGCGGTGCGGATCGCGCGCAGCTTTCGGGTGATGGTTTCGAGCGCCTCCTCCCAGGAGATCGGCACGAACCCCGGATCCTGGTTGCGGCCCTTCGCGGGGTTGGTGCGCTTCATCGGCGAGAGCACGCGGTTCGGGTTGTAGAGCTTTTGCACCAGCCCGTAAGCCTTCACGCAGATCTTGCCGCCGCCCGGGTGCACGCAGGCGGCGCCGAAATTCGGCTCGACCTCGGTGGCCACGCCGTCGATCGTCTTGACGGTCAGCAGGTCGGGACCCGCCACGCACTGATAGCAGTACGTGGCGCGCTTTTCCACGGTTCCCGCCATGCGTGCGCTCACGCTAGCCCTTTACTTTCGCCGCCTTCGCCTTCAGCCGTTCTTCGGTCTTCTTCACGTCCACGATGAAGCGGTTGTGCCGGCACTGGCCGACCTTCTCGACCGGGTCGGTCACCGTCACGTCGAGGCTGACGGCGCGACCCTTCACCTCGGTCACCGAGGCGCGCACGGTCACGCTCATGCCGAGCAGGGTCGGCCCGAGGTGGTCGAGTTCGACGCGGGTGCCGACGGAATCCTCGCCCGGGTCGAGGTGCAGCAGCAGCAGTTCGCGACAGGTCATCTCGATGTCGCGCAGCATCATCGGCGTGGCGTAGACGCGCGCCGCATCGCCCATGAAGCCGATGGTGCGCTCGGCATCCACCCGGTAAGTCTTCTCGATCGTCACACCGGCTGCGAGGCTGGGTTTCATCGGGGGCTCCTTCGACCTGTAACAGGCTATTTATCCATTAGGGGCGAGCTGCGCTTTGATCCAGGTTAAATGTCAGAGGCCCAGATAGGCCGCCTTTACCAGTTCGTTGCCGAGCAGCTCGCTGCCGGTGCCGGCGAGCACGATGCGGCCGGTCTCCAGCACGTAGCCGCGATCGGCGACCGACAGCGCCGCGCGGGCGTTCTGGTCCACCAGGAAAATGGTGGTATGCGCCTGTTTGAGCGAACGCACGGTGGCGAAGATTTCCTCCACCAGGCGCGGCGCGAGCCCCATCGAGGGTTCATCGAGCAGCAGCAACCGCGGTTTCGCCATCAGCGCGCGGCCCATGGCGAGCATCTGCTGCTGGCCGCCCGAGAGGGTTCCGGCGGCCTGGCGGCGCCGCTCCTTCAGCGCGGGGAACATCGCGTACACGCGCTCGAGCCCGGCGTCGCTCTCGGCGCGCGGCCGGGTGTAGCCGCCGAGCCTCAGGTTGTCCTCGACCGAAAGCGGCCCGAACACCTGCCGGCCCTCGGGTACCTGCACGATGCCTCGCTTGACGCGCCGGTCGGCGCGCTCATGCGTGATGTCCTCGCCCGCGAACGTCACGCGCCCCCCGGACGCGGGCTGCACGCCCGAGAGCGTGCGCAGCAGCGTTGTCTTGCCCGCGCCGTTTGCGCCCACCAGCGCCACCAGCTCGCCCTCGCGCACGGCAAGGTCGAGGCCCTTCAACGCCTGGATGCGCCCGTAATGGCTGGTGAGTCCGCCGACCTCCAGGAGAGAATCCCCTGTTCCTAGCATGGCGCGAGTTCCGCGCGTCCCAGATAGGCCTCGATGACCCTTGGATCGTTGCGTACCTGATCGGCTGAGCCTTCGCAGAGCTTGCGGCCGTAGTCGAGCACCACGATGTGATCCGAGACGCCCATCACCAGGCGCATGTTGTGCTCGACCAGCACCACCGTGACGCCGGATTGCGCCAGCCGGGCAATCAGCGTGTCGATTTCGTGCGTCTCGGTCGGGTTGAGGCCCGCCGCCGGTTCGTCGAGCAGCAGCAGCTTCGGCTTGCCGCCGAGCGCGCGCGCGATCTCCAGGCGCTTGAGCGCGCCGTAGGGCATCGCATCGGCATCGGCATCGAGATAGTCGTCGAGGCCGACAAAACGCATCAGCTCGGCGGCCTCGTCGCGGCTCTCGCGCTCGCCCGCGGCCAGGCTGGGAAATCGCAACAGGGCTGCGAGCCACCCGGTGCGCTCGCGCAGGTGGCGCCCGACCATGACGTTCTCGCGCGCGCTCATGTTGAAGAAGATCTGCAGGTTCTGAAAGGTGCGTGCCATGCCGCGCGCGGCGAGCGCGTGCGGCGCGAGCCCGGTGACGTCACTGCCCTCGAACGTCACGCTGCCCGAGGACGGTGCATACACGCCGGTGAGCAGATTGAGCAGTGTGGTCTTGCCCGCGCCATTGGGGCCGATGATCGAATGCACCTTGCCGGAATCGAGCTCGAAGGAAAGCTGATCCACCGCATGCACCCCGCCGAACGCCTTCGAGAGCGCCGTCACGCTCAGTTGCGCTACGGGTTGAGGCGCGCTCATTTGCGCTTCCTCGCCAGCGCAAGCATCAGGCTCGGCAGCAGGCCGCGCGGAAAGAAGATCATGGTGGAGACCATCACCGCGCCGAACACCACCATCTCGTACTCCTTGAGCACGGTGAGGAGCTGCGGCAGCAGCGTGAGCGCGGCGGCGCCGATGACCGCGCCGAAAGTCGAGGCCATGCCGCCGAACACCACCATGGTCACCAGCTCGATCGAATGGAAAAAGCTGACCTTGCCCGGCGTGATGAAGCCGGAGTAGTGCGCCGTCATGCTGCCTGCGACCGAAGCGAACATCGCCGAAATCACGAAAACGCCGACCTTGGCGCGCGTCGCGTCGATGCCCGAGACCTGTGCGCCGACTTCCGAGCCGTGCAGTGCGCGCAGCGCGCGGCCCGCGGGCGACTCGATCAGGTTGAGCGCGAACCACACCGCCCCGACCAGCGTCCCGCCGATGATCCAGTACCAGACGCGCTCGCCCGCCAGGCTCATGCCGAACAGCGTGAATGCCGGCACGCTCATCCCGTCGGGCCCGCCGGTGAGGCGGTCCTCGGTGACGATCACGATGGAAATGATGATGCCCATGCCGAGCGTCGCCATCGCCAGGTAATGCCCCTTGAGCTTCAGGATCGGACGACCGACCAGCAGCGCGATCAGCGCCACCCCGGCGGTGGTTGCGGCCAGCGCCGCCGCGGGCGGCCAGCCGTAGCGCGCGCTGAGGATGGCCGAGCCATACGCGCCGAGCCCGAAAAACCCCGCGTGGCCGAGGCTGATCTGCCCCGCGTAGCCGATCAGCAGGTTGAGGCCCACGCACACGATCGCATTGATGCCGATCAGGATCGCGACCTCGTACCAGTAATTGTTCACCAGGGCGAGCGGCAGCAGGAGTATTACGGCCGCCAGCAGCGCGAGCCCCCCGGTGCGCGGAGTCCTCCAGTTCATGACTAGACCCGCTCGGCGCTCTTCTTGCCGAACAGTCCGCTCGGCTTGAAGAACAGCACCGCAAGGATGATTACGAACGCGATCGCGTCCTTGTACGCCGAGCTCACGTAGCCGGCGCCGAGGCTCTCCGCGATGCCCAGCAGCAGGCCCCCCACCACCGCGCCAGTGCCGCTGCCCAGTCCGCCGAGGATGGCGGCGGCGAAACCCTTCAGGCCGAGCATCACGCCCACGTCCCACGACGTCAGCGTGATCGGCGCGATGAGTATTCCCGCGATCGCGCCGAGCGAGGCCGACAGGCCGAACGACAGCAGCAGCACGAAGCGCACGTTCACGCCGCACAGTTGCGCGGCGAGCGGGTTGTGCGAGGTCGCGAGCATCGCTTTGCCGGTCAGCGTGCGGCCGAAGAACCAGCCCAGCAGCAGCACGATGGCGAGCGTCACGCCCAGTACCCAAAGGCTCTGCGGCAGGATCGTCGCGCCCGCAATCGCGATCGGCTGGTCGCCCGAAAAGGGCTGCAGCGCGTGCAGCTTCTTGTCCCACACCAGCGTGGCCAGGCCGCGCAGCAGGATCGAGGCGCCGATGGTGATGATGATCAGCGTCACCACCGATGCGCCGCGCGCCGGCTCGACAGCGAATTTGGCGAGCGCAACGCCAACCGCCGCGGCGGTGAGCACCGCGACGGGAATCGCGACGAGCAGCGGCAGTCCGGCGTTGGCGAGCGACACGGTGGCCATGCCGCCGATCATCACAAATTCGCCCTGCGCGAAGTTGATGACGTGGCTCGCGTTGTAGATGATCGCGAAGCCGAGCGCCACCAGCGCGTAGATTGCGCCGACGGTCAGGCCGGTGAGCAGGTACTGAGCGAGCTGCGCGCTCATTTGCAGCTCGACGAAGCTGCGCGCCCCGCCGCGGGGCTACTTTACCAGCGTCCAGTTGCCTTTCTTGACTTCGAGCATGCGGAAGTGGGTGAGGTCGAGGCCCATGTGGTCCGTGGCCGACATGTTCACCACACCGCCGGTCCCGCTGAAGCCTTTGGTGTTTTCGATCGCATCGCGCACCTTGGCCTTGTCGGTCGTGCCCGCCCGCTTCATCGCTTCCACCGCGATCATCAGGCCGTCGTGGGCGTGCCCGCCGAAGGTCGATATGTCCTGCTTGAAGCGGGCCTCGTAGTCCTTCTTGTAATTGACCGAAACCGTCTTCTGCTTGTCGCCGGCGGGCAGCTGCTCGGCAACCAGCACCGCCGCGGCCGGCAGGCGCACACCCTCGGCGGCATCGCCGGCGAGCTTGATGAACTCCTTGGAGGCCACGCCGTGCGACTGGTACAGCGGCATGTTCATCGCCAGCTGCTTGAAGTTCTTGGTGACGATCGCGGGGCCCGAGCCGAAACCGGCATTGAGCACCGCCTGCACGCCCGGAGTGTTCTTGATCTTGGTGAGTTGGGCGGTCATGTCGGTGTCACCCGCGCCGTAGGCCTCGTCGGCGATGATCTGCACCTTGTACGTCGGGGCGACCTTCAGGCACTCCGCGCGCATCGACTTGTCGAACCCGCCCGCGCCGGAGATCAGGCCGATTCGCTCCAGCTTGCGGTCGCGCATGTCGAGGAAGATGCGTTCGCAGGCCATACGGTCGGTGTGCGGCGTCTTGAACACCCACTTCTTGACCGGATCGATGATCACCAGCGCGCCGGCAAGCGAAATGAACGGTATGCCCGCCGCTTCCACCAGCGGCACTACGGCCATGGTTTCGCCGGTGGTCGAGCCGCCGACGATCACGTCGACCTTGTCCTGCTCGATCAGGCGCTTGGCGAAGGTGCGCGCTTTTTCGGCGTCGCCCGCCGAGTCGTAGGACACCAGCTGCAGCTTGCGGCCGAGCACGCCGCCCGCCGCGTTGAGCTTCTCGACGTACATCTCGAGGGTCTTCTGTTCCGGATCGCCGAGGAAGGCGGCCGGGCCGGTGACCGAGAGGAACGCGCCGATCCGGATCGGTTCCTGCTGTGCGTATGCGGCGCCGGCAAGCGCCACTGCCGCGGCCAGACCGAGGCCGCGCTGCATGAAACGAAAGAATCCCGAGCGATTCATGGTCTGTCTCCTTTTTCAGTATTTGCGATGGTATTGCGGTACTAGAATGCGAGTTTGATCCACATCAATCTTTTCCGGCCCCAGGCTGCTAGACATGGGCAATGAACCGGGTCCGCGATGCTGCCGTGCGGGTGCGCCAGGTCCGGCAGGCCGACCTCGAGGCGGTGATCGTGCTCGACGCGCAGGTCACCGGCCTGAAGAAGGCGGACTACTGGGCAGAGCTTTACCGGCGTTACGGCACTGGCCGGCGCCGCGGGCGACAGTTCCTGGTCGCCGAGGGCGAGCACGGCATCGAAGGATTCGTGATCGGCGAGGTGCGCGACTGGGAGTTCGGTTCGCCCGCCTGCGGCTGGGTGTTCGCCATCAACGTACGCCCCGGCGCGCGCCAGGCCGGCATCGGCAGCCGGCTGCTGGAGGCGGTCTGTGACGGATTCCGCAAGCTCGGCGTCACCACCGTGCGCACGCTGCTCGCGCGCGACAACAACCTGGTGCTGTCGTTTTTCCGCGCCCGTGGAATGATGGCCGCGCAGTTCATTCCGCTTGAAATGGAACTCGACCGGTGAGGCTGCAGAAAGCGACGCGCTTCGCGCTGTACAGCGTGCTCGAGTGCGCGCGCGACCCGCAGCGGCCGGTTTCGGCGACGGAGATCGCGCAGAAGTACGAAGTGTCGATCCACCACCTCTCGAAGGTGCTGCGCGAACTCGGGCGCGCCGGGATCCTCGAGGCGGCGCGCGGGGTCGGCGGCGGCTACCGCTTCAGGGGCAATCCGCGGCGGCTCGCGCTGATGGACGTGATCGCGCTGTTCGAGGACATCAGCTCGCGCTCGGGCGCCGGGCGCGAGCCGGGCGCCCGCACCGACGTCGGACGCTCGCTCGGCGTGGTGCTCGGGGAGATCGACGAGATCGCCAAGGCGACCTTTCGCTCGATCACCGTCGATACCATGCTCAAGCTGGCCCGGAGGCAGAAGCGGGCAGGGTACGGACGGGGGAACGCTGTGATTAGCGCATCTGCGGCAACGCATCCACCGGACTGCGCACGCCGCCACCGCCGACCTTGAGCACGGGAGTGTAAGTCACGGCGCGCTGGAAGGTCTGGTCGTACATATGGTGCCTGCGCACCACACCCGCGCGGATGCAGTTCGACCAAAGACCCGGCGCGGGTTCCGGTACCTTGGGGCTGACGATTCGTTTCTTTCCGGCCATGGCTAGCCTTTCGTTCGATTAATCGAAGCGCAAGCTTATGCGCCGTCGGCGCGCGGTGGTTCCGAATGTCGAACCGCGCTCGAGTGCAAAGAGGCTGCATCACGACAGACTGGATATTGTGAGGCAGTGCACCCCCTTTCCAGCAAAGATTGCGGAGATACTACCCGCGGAGGGCAGGTCAGCCGTTGCTGGCCCGATCCAGAAACCATCTCGATCATTCCTGTGGAATTCCCGCTTTCTTGATTACGTCGCCCCATTTATCAATTTCAGATTCGACGAAGCGTGTGAACTCGGTCTGGCTGAGTGTGCCTGGATACGCGGCCTGCTTGGCAAAGCGCGATTGGATCTCCGAAGAGGCGAGCACAGCATTGATGTCACCAGAGATCTTCGTGACATCGGCGGGTGCTAGGTGCGCGGGACCGTAAAGCCCGAACCAGGACAGCACCTCGAAGCCTTTTACCCCGGCCTCGTCGATGGTCGGGATGTCCGGGACCAATGGCACGCGCTTGAGTGTCGTGACGCCCAGCGCGCGAATCCGACCCGATTGCATTTGTGGGATCACGCCGGTTAGGCCATCGAACATCACCGGAACGTGCCCGGCGATTACATCGTTCATTGCTGGGGCGGCACCTTTGTACGGCACGTGCACCATATTGATGCCGGCCATCACCTTGAATAGCTCTCCGGCAAGATGATTGGCACCACCGATACCAGTGGAAGCGAAGCTAATGGAGCCGGGTTTCGCCTTTGCCATCTGGATGAGGTCCGCCACGCTCTTGGCGGGGTATGCCGCATTAACGAAGAGCACGTTTGGCACGATTGCGATCAACGCAAGGCATGTGAAATCCTTTTTCGTGTCGTAGGGCAGTTTTTTCTGCAAACTTGGATTGATCGCGTGATGCGTAGCCGTAATGAGCAATGTGTGCGGATCGCCGACGGATCGCGCCACTTGTTCTGAGCCAATTGTGCCGCTCGCGCCGGCCCTGTTATCAACAATGACCGGTACATTCCAGCGCGGCTGGATCTGGCTCACGACCTCACGGGCGAGGATGTCGGTTGTACCACCAGGTGGGAAGGGGACAATGATCCTCACTGGCCGTGCCGGAAAGGATTGCGCCAAGGCACTAGACGCAGCGAATCCTAAGATCCCGAGTGCAATGCAAAAGCGCGCGATCAGTACCATGGTGATCTCCTTCGTTTCAACGCTCAGATTTGCGCTTCCTCTTTCGCCCAATATGGTTCGCGAACCACCCGCCGCAAGATCTTGCCGACTGGATTGCGCGGCAAGGCCTCGACGAAGACCACCCGGCGCGGCTGCATATAGGAGGGTAGACGCGCGGCGCAGGCCGCGATGAGCGCATGCGCCGAAACCTCCGCGCCCATCTCCGGGACAACCACTGCCGTCACCAGCTCTCCCCAAGTTGGATCCGGCACGCCGATTACCGCTGCTTCCTTGACGCCTGGGCAGCGCATCAGGACTTCCTCGACGTCATTCGGGTAGACGTTCTCCCCGCCGCTAATAATCATGTCGCTCTTGCGGTCGACGAGGTAAAGATAGTCGTCCTCGTCCATGCGCCCCATATCGCCGAGCGAGAACCAATCCCCGCGCAAGCTTCGGCGCGTCGCTTCGGGGTCGTCGTGGTAACAGGTGAAGAGGCCTGGACCTCGTACGAAAATCTCACCGATAGTGCCGGGCGGGAGTGTGCGGCCAGCGTCATCCAGCACTCTGATCTCCACATCCCGCATTGCACGCCCGACCGAGCGCCTGTGTGTCGCCAGTTCTCCTGTGCTGATCGAGGTAACCATACGTGTCTCGGTGGCACCGTAAAACTCATGCAGTATTGGCCCAAACCGCTGGATCACGCGCTCCTTGACTGCAGTGGGCAGCGGCGAGCCGCCCGACAATATGAGTCGCAGGCTTGTCGTCTCATGCGCTTCGTTTCCTGGTAGCGCAGTGAGCATCTGCAGCATGGTGGGTACGAGGAAGGAATAGGTCACCCGATAGCGCTGCACGAGCTGTAGGTACTCGATTGGTTCGAAATTCCGCGTTACGACGCACGTGCCGCCGAGATAAATAGCGAGCGAGGCGTAATCGCGTGGCGCCGAGTGCCAGAAAGGGCCGGGGTTGAGGGTGACGTCGTCGGGTCCGAGCGAGTAGGTGAGAGCCTTGTAGAGGTAGCCGACGACGATCGCACGATGGTTGATAAGCGCGCCCTTCGGTGCCCCCGTGGTACCAGACGTGTAGCCGATGTAGAGCGTATCCTCTGGCTCGATTCGAGTGTCTGTCGGTTCGGGCGTGCCTCTCGCGACCAAGGCTTCGAAGTTTTCTATGCCTTGAGCGGCACCACCAACCACCCACACACGCGCGCCGAGCGCACGTCGCGTTTCGGGGTCAAGACCCGCGAGCACGGGCAGGAATTCTTCATCGACGATGATCGCATTCGCCCCGCTGTGCCGCAGCCGCTGCGCGACGTCCTCAGTCTTGAGGTGGATATTGATCGGGATCTGCCAGGCACCGATTGCGCCTGCGGCAAAGTAGGTTTCGAGGTACTCCGGTGAATTCCGGCACAAAATCGCGATGCGCTTATTTTTTTTCACCCCTTGGAGGAGCAGCGCGCTGGCAAGCTGGTTTACGCGCTCGTTCAACGCTCGGTAGGTCAGGGTGCGACCGTGGTGCGCGATGATTGCCAGCTTGTCCGGATAGAGGCGCGCGTTTCGCGCAAGACACCGGCTGAGGATCATTTCGTCTTCGCAGAGTGCTCGAGCGGGGGGAACTCCGCGAGCGATTCGCCGCGCGCGACAAGCTCGCCTCGCTGGTTGCGCATCTCGAGGTCGAGCACGATCCAATTAGTGTGGGTGGTCTGCTTCTTCTGCCGTACCCGAGCAGAAGGTTGGATGGTGTCGCCCGGCTTTACCGGAGTCAGCCAGCGCGTTTCGAGGCGCCGGTGGATCCCACCGATTGGATAAAGCCATTCGGTCAGCATCTTCGTCATGAGTCCGAAGTGCGTCATGCCGTGCATGATGATGCCGCCGAATGCGGTCTTGCCGAAACTGCCCTTCATGTACTGGTCGTCCAGGTGCAGCGGATTATGGTCGAGGGATGCTTCGCAGAACTCTCGGATCGTTTCGCGGGTGGGTGAGAACTTCCCTCCCGTGATAGTGAAGCCGATATTGACAGTTTCGAATGTCTGGGTCATGGCGTCCTTACTCCGGGCGGATCGTCCAGCCGCGGCCGGAGCAGATCACTTGGCTGTGCTGGTTAAAGAACACGTTGTCGTGGATCACGAATAAGCGGTCTTTACGGATGAATTTGTCGAGCGCACGCGCGTGAAGCGTGATCGTGTCACCCGGCCGTGCGGGGATGTTGTACGACCACGATTGGCCGGCATTGATGGTGCCCGGCGCTCGCATGTAGTAGTCGATTGGCGTACAGGTAAACATCAAAAGGATGTGGATCGTCGGCGGTGCGATCAGTCCTTTATAGGGGGACTTTCGAGCGTGCGCTTCGTCGAAATAAAGCGGATTTAGGTCTCCAACTGCGCGGCAGTAACGATGGATCTCCTCTAGCGAGAGGGTGTGCGGAAGCGTCTCGATCGGCTCACCGGGCACGATCTGATCCCAAATCTTGCGAACGGACTGGTGTTTCCAGAAGTCTTTTTCCGTCAGGTGCAGAGGTTGGCTCATGAGTCCCTCGAGTTCCGATAGAATGACCGCCAGGCGAACAACTTGGATCGCCTGACGGCTACTTGTTGCATGGGCGAATTCACATGTCAAGCACTGTCCGCCAGGCGAACATCGATTGGTGAGCGAGGAGAGCGAACTTTTCGTACGTGCCTTTGCGCGTGGCCTTAGCGTGATTGAGGCGATGGGACACGGCGCGACGCACCAGTCTGTCGCGGACATCGCCAGCGCGGCTATGCTGCCGCGCAGTGTGGTACGCCGATTCGTGATGACCCTCTCCAGACTTGGCTTTGCCAAGAGCGACGGGAAGTGCTATTGGTTGACACCTCGGGTGCTGAAGCTCGGGCTTTCCTATCTCTATGCGCTGCCGTTCTGGCGCCAGGCGCAGCTCGCGCTGGAGGATCTGCGAGCCGAGGTGGAGCAGTCTTGCTCAATGGCGGTACTCGATGGTACCGAGCTTGTCTACGTTGTGCGCGTACCTTCACGCCGTATCCTATCGATGAATCTCTCCATCGGTAGCCGCCTTCCCGCGCACGTAATTTCGCTCGGGCGTGTGCTGCTTGCGGGCCTGACTGATATCGAGCTCGAGCAGTATTTGAAGGATGCGGAATTGAAGCGCTTCACCCCACACACGGAAACCTCGCCGGCAAGGCTTCGCGGCGCGATCGCCCAAGTGCGCGCCAACGGTTATGCCTGGATCGACGCGGAGTTTGATGAATCGATATGCGGAATCGCGGTCCCGGTGCGCGATAGCGAGGGACACGTAGTCGCCGCGCTCAACGTGAGCCTGATGGCGGGAGAGTGGAATGAAAAGAAGGCAAAAGCAAGATTTCTTGCGCCTCTGCGTCGGGCGGCGGCGCAAATTCGCTCATCGATGCTTGGATAGCCCAAGATCCGAGAGCCCGAGTCCGTGTGCGATACGGCGGCGGCACCGCGCCGGGACGATAAACGTTAGGGAAACACTGAACAAGTCCCCGATTCGGTCTGCCATTCATTATGCTCGCGCGTTATGAGTGGAGTAAGTGACCGAACGGGATGAGACCGCCGATGAAGCAGATGACACTGGCGACGGCGAAAGGATTCGAAGTTCATGGTCGCGCCACGCGCAAGGCGGAGTTTCTGACGCGCATGGAAGCGCTGGTTGTACTCCGCAATAATCGGATCAGCATGGGTTGACGACCCCGCTCGCTACTGTGGCACGATCCGGAGGTGATCGCGTTCACCAGGATTGTTCTGTTGTT
>JADGRQ010000025.1 GCA_017880775.1 Burkholderiales bacterium
TGTGGCGCATCGCCGACCGGGTGATGCAGATCCACGGCGGCTACGGCTACATCAAGGAGTATCCGATCGAGCGCCTGTTCCGCGACGCGCGCCTGCTGCGCATCTACGAAGGCACCAGCCAGATTCAGCAGCTGATCATAGCCAAGGAGATGCTCAGAGAAAGGGCCGCTTGAGGCGGGCGCCCTGAGTGACATCAGGGTAATCGAGTAGACGAACGAGGAGGAGACAGAGAATGAAACTGCGTCTAAAGCTGGCCGCGTTATTGTGGATACTTGCGCTCGCTGCGGGCGACGCGTTTTCACAGGGGTATCCGAACAAGCCAATCCGCTGGCTAATTCCATTTTCTGCGGGTGGACCGACGGACGTCCTTGCGCGCGCGATTGCGCCGAAGCTTAGCGAGGCACTAGGGGTACCCGTGATCGTCGAGAACAAGCTTGGCGCAGGCGGCAGCTTGGCGATGGATGCGGTGGCCAAGGCCGCGCCCGATGGCTACACCATCGGTATGGGACACACCGGTACTCAGTCCATCAATCCACATATTTACGCGAAATTGCCTTACGACTCGCTGAAGGACTTCGCGCCTATCACCCCGGTGGTATCGTACGTGAACGTCCTCGTTGTCAACCCGAACGTGCCGGTGAAGACCGTCGGCGAACTCGTCGCCTACGCCAAGGCCAATCCGGAAAAGGTCAGCTTCGCCTCGGGTGGCACCGGCGCGACCAATCACCTGTCGGGCGAGCTGCTGAAGGCAGTCACCGGCGCACCGATGCTGCACGTGCCGTACAAGGGCAGCGCCCCGGCGCTGGTCGATGTAATAGCGGGCAACGCAACCTGCATGTTCGACATCCTGGTGACCAGCTTGCCGCAAATTCGCGCCGGGAAAGTCCGCGCGCTTGCGGTGACCAGCGCAAAGCGCAGCCACTATGCCCCGGACATTCCGACCATGCGCGAGTCTGGCGTCGAGGGCTATGAGGAAGCCGGCAGCGATCTGTGGTTCGGCGTATTCGCACCGGCCGGGACGCCGAAACCGATCGTCGACCGACTGAACGCGGAACTCGTCAAGGCGCTGAAAACGCCGGAGGTAGTGGAGCGCATCCGCGTGCAGGCCTACGAAATATGGACGCTAACGCCCGAAGAGTTCGCTGCGTTTTTGCGCGTTGAGTACGCGAAGTGGGGCAAGATCGTAAAGCTCGCCGGTGCCAAGGCCGACTAAGCGATGAGCGGGCCGCTCGCCGGCGTGCGTGTGCTCGACCTCACCAGCGTGGTGATGGGACCGTATGCGACGCAACTGCTTGGCGACTACGGTGCGGATGTGATCAAGATAGAGCCACCCGAGGGAGATGTCATGCGGCTCTCGGGGCCGATGCGCAATGCGCGCATGGGCCATCTCTACCTCACGACCAACCGCAGCAAGCGCTCGGTGGTAATCGACCTGAAGACCACCGCCGGCCGCGAGGTGCTGCTCACCCTTGCGAAGGATGCCGACGTGCTGGTCTATAACATCCGGCCGCAGGCCATGGCGCGGCTCGGGCTCACATATGAGAATCTGAGTGCAGCGAACCCAAGGATCGTTTACGTCGGTGCCTTCGGTTTCAGCCAGCGAGGGCCATACGCGGCACGGCCGGCCTACGACGATCTGATCCAGGGCATGGCGGGCATTCCATGGCTGGTACAGCAGGCCGGCGCTGCGGAGCCGCGTTACGCTCCGATGATTCTCGCCGACCGCACGGTGGGCTTGCAGCTCGCGCTGGCAGTTACCAGCGCGCTGTTTCACCGCCAGCGCACCGGACGCGGCCAGCGTGTGGACGTGCCGATGTTCGAGGGGATGCTATCGGTCGTGCTGGGCGAGCATCTCGCCGGCAGGTTATTTGCTCCGCCGGAAGGGTCGGCGGGCTACCAGCGGAGCCTCACCCGAGACCGGCGGCCCTATAGGGCCAAGGACGGCTACGTCTGTACGCTCATCTATACCGACAAGCACTGGAGGAATTTCTTCGACGCGATTGGCGAGCCCGAAACCTTCCAGAACGATGCGCGTTTTGCGTCGCAGGGGGCCCGCCTGAAGCATATCGACGAGGTATACGGATATTTGAGTGGTGTGATCTCCACACGCACCACAAGGGAATGGCTCGATCTCTTCGGGCAGGCGGACATTCCGGCAGCCCGCATGTATTCGATCGACGACGTGCTTGGAGACGAACATCTTGCGGCGATCGGCTATTTCCAGAAGAGCGAGCACCCTTCGGAGGGGACGGTCACCATGCTTGCAGTCCCAACAGAGTGGTCAGACTCGTCTCCTGACACTCCGCGCCATGCACCGCGGCTCGGGGAGAATACCGTCGAGGTGCTGCAGGCGGCGGGCTATAGCCAGGCGGCGATCGACGCACTCGTTGAGCAGGGTGCGGTGAAAGGCCCATAAGCAAAGAGGGGGCCATAGTAGGAACGCCTCTCGCAAACAAAGAAATAACCTCGCACCAGTATGGAGGCGGAGGACGGTAAGAAGACAAGGGGGAAACAGAAGAACGCGCAGATTGATATGCCTGCGCGAGGCGGCGAACTTGCGATCGAGTTTTCGTTTCGGGAACTGGTCGGACAATGGTGCGCTAATACACTACTCGCGCGCGCATCGCCGAATCGTGCCCATCAAAACTACATGGTAAGTATCTAAAAGTATTGAAGCGAATCGTCGCTTTTTCGCGTATATTTATCGAGCGGAAAGAAGTTCTAATGCGCTGATTATAAATAATAATATGAAGGTACTTTTCGTCTGCACCGGCAATATCTGCCGTTCGCCCACCGCGCACGGCGTGCTGCGCGATCTGGTGCGCGAGGCCGGACTGGAATACTCGGTGGCGGTCGATTCCGCCGGCACACACGACTTTCATGTCGGCGAATCGCCCGACAGGCGCGCGCAGGCGCACGCAGCCCGCCGCGGCTACGATCTTTCCCAGTTGAAGGCGCGCCAGGTGGGCCCCGCTGATTTCCGCCAATTTGACCTGATCCTGGCGATGGACCGCGGACATCTGCTGCGGCTCGAGCGGGACTGCCCGCCCGAGGAGCACCACAAGCTGCGCCTTTTCACCGACTATGTAGAGGGCAGGACCGGGGACGACGTCCCCGACCCCTACTATGGCGGGTCGGAGGGCTTCGAGCGGGCGCTCGACATGATCGAGTCAGGCGCCCGCGGGCTCCTTGGGGAAATTCAGAGGCGTCACCGCTAGAGGCCACGCCCGCTGTCCCTAGGTCTTCGTTTCGACCTGCTTCAACGGCTCTTCCGCTGCGCTCGGCCGTTCGCGCCGCGCACGGCCGAGCTGCACCGGCGTTTCCTCGGGCTGAACCGCCGGAATGTCGGAGCGATGAGTCTCGACCATCTGCAACCCGGCGACGTCGAGCATCGCGCGCGTGTCGGGCTGGACCGGCTCGGGCGCGGGGCGAGACGCAGGTCTTGGCGCCGCTTCAACGACCGGTGCACTCTCGACAACAGGCGGCTGCTCCATCATCGGTGCGCGCTCGATTCCAGGCGAATGTTCGACGACCGGCGCGGCAGGCGGCGCGTCGGTCACAGGCTGGGCCAGAATGGGCTCGGGCGTCGAATGATGTGCGGGTGCGGAGGCTTCCGCCTGCATCATCTGCGCTGCTGCTTCCCCCTGCAAACGCCGCTGTTCGTCGGGGGAGCGCGATTCATTGCGCTCTACCCGTTCACCGCTCTCGGGACGCTCGCCACGTTCAGCGCGCTCGCCACTGCGGTGACGATTGCGCCCGCCGCGCCGACTGCGGCGCTGCTGCTCATCGCCGCCCTGCTGAACGCCTTGCGCCGTGGGCTGCTGCTCCTGCGCTTGCTGCGCCTGTGGTTGCTGTTCAATCGGCTGGAGAGACTGCGGTTGCGGCTCCTGCGGCGGCCTCGGCTGCGCATTCGCCTGGTCACGTGGCGGGCGCTGATCGCGGCGCGGTTGTCCGCGGTCACCTCGCTCTCCGCGCTCGCGGCGCGCTCCCGTCTCGCCGCGCGGACCTTGCTCCTGACGTGGGCGCTGATCGCGGCTGCCCGGGCGTTCGCCACGCTCGCCACCCTGGCGTTCGCCGCGTCGTTGCTGGTCGCGACCGACTGGTCGCGGGCCGCGATCCGGGCGCTCGGGCCGGTCGTGGCGGCGTGGCTGCGGCTTCGCCGCCGGGGCGGGCAGATCCTTGGCCGATTCCACGCTGCGCTCGCCGCTCCGGAACCAGCCTAGAATCCGATCGATGATGCCCGGCCGTGTCGCGCCATTGCCGACCGGGCTCGCGGCGTGCGGGGGAATCATGGCCGGCGCCTGACGGCGGGAATCGCGTTGCGCCTGGCGCTCGGCAGGCGCAACCTCGGCGACAATCGGTGCGGGCTGGTCTGGCGTGATGCCCTTGACCACCGCCTCCTGGCGCGGCTTGGGCACCTCGGCGCCGGCCATGCCGGGCAGAGGCTTGGGTTCTTCCGGCGCCTCGGTCAGCTCGTAGCTCACCGGCACCTGCTCCATCTGATTGAGGTCGTCGTGCTTGAGGCGATGCACCTTGTAGTGCGGCGTCTCGAGATTGGGGTTCGGCACCATAACGATGTCCACCTTGAGCCGCGCTTCGAGCTTCTGGATCTCGTTGCGCTTCTCGTTCAGCAGGAAGGTGGCGACATCGACGGGCACGTGCGCATGCACCGCGCCGGTGTTCTCCTTCATCGCCTCTTCCTGCACGATGCGCAGCACGTGCAGCGCAGTCGATTCGGTGCCGCGGATGAAGCCGGTGCCGCCGCAACGCGGGCAGGAATTGTGACTGGTCTCGCCCAGCGACGGCTGCAGGCGCTGGCGTGACAGCTCCATCAGCCCGAAGCGCGAAATCTTGCCGATCTGCACCCGCGCACGGTCGTGGCGCAGCGCATCGCGGAAGCGGTTCTCCACTTCGCGCTGGTTCTTCTGCGACTCCATGTCGATGAAATCGACCACGATCAGGCCGCCGAGGTCGCGCAGTCGCAGCTGGCGCGCCACTTCGTCGGCGGCCTCGAGGTTGGTGCGATACGCCGTTTCCTCGATGTCGTGGCCCTTGGTGGCGCGCGCCGAGTTGACGTCGATCGCCACCAATGCCTCGGTGTGATCGATCACCAACGCGCCGCCCGAGGGCAGGGACACCTGGCGCGAGTAGGCAGTCTCGATCTGGTGCTCGATCTGGAAGCGCGAGAACAGCGGCACGTCGTCGCGATACAGCTTCACCTTGTCCACGCTCGCCGGCATCACGGTCTGCATGAAGGTGCGCGCCTGCTCGTAGATTTCCTCGGTGTCGATCAGGAGCTCGCCGATGTCCGCCTGGAAGTAATCGCGTATGGCGCGGATCACCAGGCTTGATTCGAGATAGATCAGGAAGGGCTTGGAGCCGCCCTCCGGCCTCGGATCGCCGGGCTTGCCCAGGTCGGCGGCGCCCTCGACAGCGCGCCAGAGTTGCAGCAGGTAATTGAGATCCCAGCGCAGTTCCTCGATCGTGCGGCCGATCCCGGCGGTGCGCGCGATTACGCTCATCCCCTCGGGCAGCTCGAGCTGGTCCATCGTGGCGCGCAGTTCGTCGCGGTCTTCGCCCTCGATGCGGCGCGACACGCCGCCGCCGCGGGGATTGTTCGGCATCAGCACCAGGTAGCGGCCCGCCAGGCTGATGAAGGTGGTCAGCGCCGCGCCCTTGTTGCCGCGCTCGTCCTTCTCGACCTGGACGATCAGTTCCTGGCCTTCGCGCAGCGCGTCCTGGATGCGCGCGCGCCCGAGATCAACGTCAGGTTTGAAATAGCTGCGGGAGATTTCCTTCAACGGCAGGAAGCCGTGGCGCTCTTCGCCGTAGTCGATGAACGCCGCTTCGAGGCTGGGCTCGATGCGGGTGATGACGGCCTTGTAGATGTTGCTCTTGCGCTGTTCCCTGGAGGCTGACTCGATGTCCAAGTCGACGAGCTGCTGGCCCTCGACGATGGCGACGCGCAGTTCTTCCTGCTGCGTCGCATTGAAAAGCATGCGTTTCACTTATTGTTCTCCTGCGCGCGCAGGAGACGGCGTGATCCGCCGCCCAATGTGTCATTGGCGGTGTGTTCGGTTCAAACCCTCTTTGATCGGAGAAAAACCTCGTATTGGAGGCATTGTCGGCGATGGCCGGGGATCCAGGCGTCCCGCAAGCTGCGCGGAGCGCGGTGAGCAACCGGTTCGGGGCAGACTCTCTACGCGCGCTTCAAGTACTATCGCTACTTGCGGTGAGCGACATTAACCAACTGCTTCAGGCCCGGCTTCGCCGGACAGGAGGCGGGTGACTGGCCACCGGCGCGGTGCGCCGGTAAAACACTAGGCCATTGCCTCGCAACTCGAAGCAAGCTGGCGGATCATAAAGAAAATGAAAGAGTTAGGCAAGCCTCGGGCGACGTTGCTCGAAGTCGGCGAGGAATCCGGTGCGCAGCGCATCGACAATTTCCTGATGCGCCAACTGAAGGGCGTGCCCAAGAGCCACGTCTACCGGGTCGTCAGAAGCGGCGAAGTTCGGGTGAACAGCCGCCGGGTAAAACCCGACTACCGGCTCAAGCCGGGCGACCGGGTGCGGGTTCCGCCGGTGAGGATCGCCGAGCGGCCCGAAAAACCCCCGCCCGGGCCGTTCGAACTGCCAATCGTATTCGAGGACATTTCCCTGTTGGTGGTGAACAAGCCCTCCGGCATCGCGGTGCATGGCGGCAGCGGCGTGAGCTACGGCGTGATCGAGTCGCTGCGCGCGGCTCGCCCCGAGGCGAAGTTTCTCGAACTGGCGCATCGCCTCGATCGCGGCACTTCGGGACTGCTGATCATCGCAAAGAAGCGCAGCGCGCTGGTCGAACTGCATCGCATGCTGCGCCTCGGCGAAATCGGCAAGGATTACGTGGCGATGGTGCGCGGCCGCTGGAAGGGCGGTGCGCGCGCGGTGGATGCGCCGTTGCACAAGTTCGTCACCGGCGAAGGCGAGCGGCGGGTGCGCGTGGAAGGCCAGGGCCGGCACGCACTCACCGAAGTGCGCCCGCTCGCAGTGGGCGAGCGCTACAGCTCGGTGGCAGCGCGGCTGCGCACCGGCCGCACGCACCAGATCCGCGTGCATCTGACGCACATCGGGTATCCGATTCTGGGCGACGACAAGTACGGTGACTTCGAGCTCAACCATGCGCTTGCAAGACAAGGTGTCGGGCGTCTGATGCTGCACGCCGCGCGGCTGCGCTTCCGGCATCCCGCAAGCGGCGAGGAGGTGCGGCTCGACGCGCCGCTGCCCGCCGATATGCTCGCATTCGCTGCCAGCCACCTGCCCGCGATCATCGATGCCTGAGCCGCGCTACCGGCTGGTGGTTTTCGACTGGGACGGCACGCTCATGGATTCAGCCGCTTCGATCGTCGAAAGCATCCAGCAGGCGGCGCGCGAGATGGGGTTGCGCGTGCCGGAGCGCGAGCGCGCCAGCCATGTGATCGGCCTCGGGCTTCATGACTCGCTGCGCCACGCGGTGCCGGAGTTGCAACGCGAGGGCTACGAGGAATTCGCGGCCCTGTACCGCAAGCATTTTCGCGCGCGCGAGGGTGCGATGTCGTTGTTTCCCGGCGTACCCGGGTTGCTCGAGGAACTCAGCGCGCAAGGGCGGCGGCTGGCGATCGCGACCGGGAAAAGCCGGCGGGGGCTGGATCACGTGCTGGATGCGAGCGGCTTGCGCAAGCACTTCGCCGCCTCGCGTTGCGCGGACGAAACCCGGCCAAAGCCGCATCCGGCGATGCTGACGGAGCTATCCGGCGAGCTTGGCGTTGCGCTCGAGGCGATGCTGATGATCGGCGACACCACGCATGATCTGGAAATGGCGGCGAGCGCAGGCGTCGACGCCGTCGCAGTCGCGTATGGCGCCCACCCCGAGCCATCACTGCGCACGCTCGCACCGCGCGCGGTGGTGGCGAGCGTCGTCGAGCTGCGGGCATGGCTGCGAAACAACGCCTGATCTGCCCTTCGGACGAGCTGGAGGATTCGCGCCGCGGCGTGCGCTTCGAAGTGCGGCGTGCCGGTGAGGTGGTGCCCGCCTTCGCGGTGCGCTTCGAAGGACGGGTGCATGCCTATCTCAACCGGTGCGCGCACGTGGCAATGGAACTGGACTGGAAAGCCGGCGAATTCTTTGATGCCGAAGGGCTCGTTTTGATATGCTCGACGCACGGCGCGCTGTACGCGCCGGACAGCGGCGAGTGCCTCGGCGGCCCGTGTCTCGCCTGCGGCGGGCTCGAGCCGGTCGCAATCGACGAGCGTGACGGTGCGGTCTACCTGAGGGAAGGCAAACATGGCTGACGAAAGCTGGGAACGCGAGACCATCGAGAAACTTGCATTCGCTGCACTCAAGGAGCAGCGCAGCTCGCGCCGCTGGGGAATATTCTTCAAGCTGCTCACGTTCGCGTACGTCACGCTGATCGTGGTGCTCGCGGTCGACTGGAAGACGAGGGTCGAGAGCGCCGGCAAGCACACCGCGCTGGTCGAGGTGAGCGGCATCATTGCGCCGGGCACCGACGCGAGCGCGGAGAAGGTCGTGTCGGCGCTGCAGGCAGCGTTCAAGGACAAGAACACGCAGGGCGTGGTGGTGCGCATCAATTCGCCCGGCGGCAGCCCGGTGCAGGCGCAGAACATCTACGACGAAATGAGGCGGCTGCGCGCAAAGCACGCCGATATCCCGCTGTATGCGGTGGTCGAGGACCTGTGCGCCTCGGGCGGCTATTTCGTTGCGGTCGGCGCCGACCGGATCTACGTCAACCGATCGAGCATCGTCGGCTCGATCGGCGTGCGCATGGACGGCTTCGGCATTACCGGTCTGATGGAAAAGCTCGGCGTGGAGCGCCGCCTGCTCACCGCAGGGGAGAACAAGGGGTTTCTCGATCCGTTCCTGCCGGTCGATGAAAAGCAGAAGCAGCATGCGCAGGAAATGCTCGACGAAATCCACCGCCAGTTCATCAGCGTGGTGCGCGAGGGGCGCGGCAATCGCCTCAAGGAGATGCCGGGAATATTCAGCGGCCTGGTCTGGACCGGGCAAAAGAGCGTCGATATCGGCCTTGCAGACTCGTTTGGCAGCCTCGACTTCGTCGCGCGCGAGGTGATCAAGGCCGAGGACATCGTCGACTACACGCAAAAGGAGAATATCGCCGAGAAGGTCGCGCGCCGCTTCGGCATGGGCATGGCGAGCGCGCTGGCGGAGGTGATTGTGCGCCAGGCGCCGGGCCTGCGTTAGCGGGACCGGTCAAGCACCGGCTGGCCCAGTTCCGCCAGCAGTCCGGTCAGCGCAATCAGCGGCAGGCCGATGAGCGAGGTCGGATCGTCCGTGCGAATCGATGCGATCAATGCGATGCCGAGGCCTTCGGACTTCGCGCTGCCGGCGCAGTCGTAAGGCTGCTCGCGGCGCAGATACTCCTCGATCAGCGCTTCGCCCAGCGTGCGAAACCTGACTTCGCAGGGCACGCTGCTTGCCGCAAGCCGTCCGCTGGCTGCGTCCAGCACGCAGACCGCCGTGTCGAAACGGGCCATCCGACCGCTCATGTGCCGTAGCTGCTTCAGCGCGTTTTCGCGGTTGCCGGGCTTGTCCATGCGCTCGCCGGCACAGGAGGCGACCTGGTCGGAGCCGATGATGAGCGCGTGGGGGAAACGCGGTGCGACCGCGCGTGCCTTCAGTTCCGCCAGGCGCCGAGCGGTTCGCTCGAACGGCTCATCGGTCAGCGGATGCTCGTCCACCTCCGGCCGGGCGCTCTCGAAGGCAAGACCGAGCCGCTCCAGCAACTGTCGCCGGTAGCGAGAGCTGGAGGCCAGGACCAGACGGCGCAGAGTAGGAGCCATGACTTTGTTTTGACACGCTTTTTGGGGAATGATATCATTTCAATGCTATGCGGCACCAGCCGGTGATCGATGGATTCGAGTTCGCCGAGTCCGGCAGAGTGCTCAAAGGAGAATTTCCGGTACGAGATTTTCCGCGACTGCACGACGTGCTGCACGAGTGCGCGGGAGAAATCGGGTACGTAGTCAGCGGCGAACGCGACCGGGAGGGCAGGCCGGCGCTGCGCATCGAATTGCGCGGCATGCTCAGTCTGAACTGCCAGCGTTGTCTGCAACCGCTGGATTTCCAGGTGGCGCTGGATACGATGCTCACGCTCGCGCGCAGCCAGTTCGAAGGCGAAGCCGACCCGGTGGATTCGAATATCGAGCGGGTGGTCGCGAGCAAGGAGATGGCGGTGCGCGATTTGCTCGAAGACGAATTGCTGCTGTCGGTGCCGTTTGCGCCACGCCACGCAAGCTGCACGACCGGGGGCGTCAGCAGCACTGAAGGAAGTTCGCCGTTTGCGAAATTGCGCGGCCTGCTGGGCCATGACGGCCCGGGCGGCCGCAACAACTGATTTGACGAAGGAGTCCCGAAATGGCTGTCCAGCAGAACAAGAAATCTCCGTCCAAGCGCGGCATGCACCGCGCCCACGATTTCCTCATCAATCCGCCGCTCGCGGTCGAGCCGACTACCGGCGAGGTGCACTTGCGCCACCACATCAGCCCGAGCGGTCATTACCGCGGCAAGAAAGTCCTGAAGACCAGGGGCGAATAACGCCTCGGGCCGCAGCGCGGCGCCGAGCCGCCTGCCGCGCATGAACATCACCGTCGCAATCGATTGCATGGGAGGCGACCACGGCCCCCGTGTGACAGTGCCTGCTGCCCTCGACTTCGTCGCGCGCGAGCCCGGGTTCGATATCGTCCTGGTGGGCCGACGCGACGCGATCGAAGCCGAGCTGCGGGCGCGTGGCACCGCTGCGAACCCGCGCCTGCGCGTGCACCACGCAAGCGAGGTGGTGAGCATGAACGAGTCGGCGGCGGACGCGCTGCGCAAGAAAAAGGACTCATCGATGCGCGTCGCCGTGAATCTGGTGAAAAGCGGCGAGGCGCGCGCGTGCACCTCCGCCGGCAATACCGGCGCGCTGCTGGCGATCTCGCGGTTCGTGCTGAAGACCTTGCCGGGCATCGACCGGCCCGCGATCTGCACGGTGCTGCCTACCATGCGCGGTGAAGGCTACGTGCTCGACCTCGGCGCGAACGTCGATTGCACGCCGGAGAACCTGCTGCAATTCGGCGTGATGGGGGCGATGCTGGTTTCCGCGGTCGAGCATCGGGAGCGTCCCTCGGTCGGGCTGCTCAACATCGGCGTCGAGGACATCAAAGGCAACGAAACGGTCAAGCAGGCCGGCGAACTGCTGCGCGGGAGCGGGCTCAACTTCTACGGCAACGTCGAAGGCGACGACATCTACCGCGGCACCACCGACGTGGTGGTGTGCGACGGTTTCGTCGGCAATGTCGCGCTCAAGGCCTCCGAGGGCCTGGCGCAGATGATCGCGCAATTCCTGCGCGAGGAATTCTCGCGCAACGCGCTGCGCAAGCTCGCCGCGCTGGTCGCGCTGCCGGCCATCAATGCGTTTCGCGCGCGCATGGACCATCGCCGCTACAATGGTGCGAGCTTGCTGGGGCTGCGCGGCATCGTCGTCAAGAGCCATGGCTCGGCGGACAGCTATGCCTTCGGACAGGCGATCCGGCGCGCCGCGGAGGAAGTGCGCAACGACGTCGTGCAGCGGATCACCCAGCGCATGGCGCAGATGCATCCCCAATCGCACATTTCGCAAGCCGGCGTGGCCACCCAATGAGACATTCCCGCATCGCCGGCGTAGGCGGCTTTCTGCCGCCGCGCGTGGTCACCAACGACGAACTCGCGCAGCGCCTGGATACCAGCGATGCGTGGATCCGCGAGCGTACCGGCATCGCGCAGCGGCACGTCGCGGACCCGTCGCAGGGGTCGAGCGACCTCGCGTTGGAGGCGAGCAGGCGGGCGCTCGACGCCGCGCGCGTCGACGCGGCCGCGATCGATCTCATCATTGTCGCCACTTCGACGCCGGATTACATTTTTCCGAGCAGCGCATGCCTGCTGCAGGCGAAGCTCGGCGTGAAGAACTGCCCGGCATTCGACCTGCAGGCCGTGTGCAGCGGTTTCGTGTACGGACTGGCGACGGCCGACCAGTTCGTGCGCTCCGGCCAGGCGAAATGCGCGCTGGTGGTCGGTGCGGAGGTGTTCTCGCGCATCATGGACTGGAACGACCGCGGCACCTGCGTGCTGTTCGGTGACGGAGCGGGTGCGGTGGTGCTGGTGGCGGGCGACCGGCCGGGCATTCATTCCAGCGTGCTGCGCGCCGACGGCACGCAGGCGGGCATGCTCTCCGTTCCGGGCAACGTCTCGGGCGGAAAAATCATCGGCTCGCCCTACCTGCAGATGAACGGCCCGCAGGTGTTCAAGTTCGCCGTCAAGGTGCTGGACGAGGTCGGGCGCGAGGCGCTGGCCGCAGCGGACGCGACGATCGACGACGTGGACTGGCTGATTCCCCACCAGGCGAACGTGCGCATCATTGATGCAACCGCAAGGAAGCTCGGCATACCGGCGCACAAGGTGATCGTCACCGTGGATCTTCACGGCAATACTTCCGCGGCTTCGGTGCCGCTTGCACTCGACGTGGCAGTGCGCGACGGGCGCATCCAGCCCGGCCATCGCGTGCTGCTCGAAGGTGTGGGCGGAGGATTCACCTGGGGTGCGGTCTATCTTACGATGTGAGGACGGCGATGCAATGAAGTTCGCAATGGTGTTTCCGGGTCAGGGTTCGCAGGCGGTGGGCATGCTGAAGGGCTACGCCGGCCTGCCCGGCGTCGACGCGGTGCTCGCCGAGGCGAAACAGGCGCTGGGCGCCGATTTCGTCGAGCTGCTCGACGATGGCCCGGCAGAGCAGCTCAACCTGACAGTGAATACGCAGCCTGCGATGGTCACGGCGGGAATTGCCGCGTATCGCGCTTGGCGCGCGAGCGGCGGCCCCGTGCCGGCGATCGTCGCCGGCCACAGCCTGGGCGAATACGCCGCGCTGGTTGCGGCCGGCGCGATCGAGTTGCGCGACTGCCTGCCGCTGGTGCGCCATCGCGCGCTGGCGATGCAGGAGGCGGTGCCTGCCGGCGAAGGAGCGATGGCGGCGATTCTCGGGCTGGACGACGACGCCGTGCGCGCGGCGTGCGCCGAGGCGGCGCAGGGGCAGGTGGTGCAGGCGGTGAACTTCAACGCGCCTTCGCAGGTGGTGATTGCCGGATCGAAGGCCGCGGTCGAGCGCGCGATGAAGCTGTGCAAGACGAAGGGTGCAAAGCGCGCGCTGCCGCTGCCGGTGAGCGCGCCCTTTCATTCGAGCCTGATGCAGCCGGCGGCCGACAGGCTGCGGGCCTACCTCGTCAACGTCGCGGTCAGGAAGCCCGCAATCGACGTGATCCACAATGTGGATCTCTCGATCAATGTCGACCCGGCGCTGATCAAGGACGCTCTCGTCAGGCAGGCGGCTTCGCCGGTGCGCTGGGCCGAGACGATCAGAAAGATGGCAGCGTCTCGCGTGACCCACGTGATCGAGTGCGGCCCGGGCAAGATCCTCGCGGGGCTCACGCGGCGCATTGACGGCAACCTGACCGGACTGGCGATCGCCGACCGCGCGTCGCTCGAATCGGTTCTGCAACAGGTGAACGGCACATGAACATGCTTGCGGGCAAGATCGCCCTGGTCACCGGCGCATCGCGCGGCATCGGCCGCGCCATTGCGCTGGCGCTCGCCCGTGAAGGTGCCACCGTGGTGGGAACTGCGACGACCGAAGCCGGCGCGCTGCAGATCAGCGAAGCGCTAGCGCACTCGGGCGCGCAAGGCGCGGGGCGCGCGCTCAACGTGCGCGACGCCGCTCAGTGCGATGCGCTGATCGCGTCGGTGCAGAAGCAATTCGGCGACGTCACCATCCTCGTCAATAACGCGGCGGTGGTGCGCGACAACCTCGCGCTGCGCATGAAGGACGCGGAATGGGACGAGGTGATGGAGATCAACCTGCGCGGTGTCTTCCGCCTGTCGCGCGCGGTGATGCGCGGCATGATGAAAGCGCGTTGGGGGCGCATCATCAGCATCACTTCGGTGGTCGGAGCGGCGGGCAATCCAGGCCAGGCGAACTACGCGGCGGCGAAGGCCGGCGTGGTCGGCATGTCCAAGTCGCTGGCGCGCGAGCTCGGCAGCCGGAATATCACGGTCAACTGCGTTGCGCCGGGCTTGATCGACACCGAAATGACACGCGCGCTGAGCGATGAGCAGCGCGCTGCGCTCATCGGCCAGGTTGCGCTCGGTCGGCTCGGGCAACCCGAGGACGTCGCCGCCGCGGTGGCCTTCCTCGCTTCCCCGGCGGCGGGCTACATCACCGGTGCCGTGATGCACGTAAACGGCGGCATGTACATGGCGTGAAACGCGAAAACAGGTTTCACGGAGCAGGTGCATCCAATTTGGTAAACTCACGGGCCTTTTTGCTTGGCCCCTTTTGCTTTGCCCCAACAGGGAAGGAGCGGCACACATGGACAACATCGAACAACGCGTCAGGAAGATCATCGCCGAGCAGCTCGGCGTCAACGAGGCCGAGATCAAGAACGAATCGTCGTTTGTCGACGACCTCGGCGCGGATTCCCTCGACACCGTCGAGCTGGTGATGGCCCTCGAAGAGGAATTCGAGATCGAAATCCCCGACGAGGAAGCCGAGAAGATCACCACCGTCCAGCAGGCGGTCGATTTCATCAATTCGGGCAAAAAATCGTAGCCGTCCCTTGACCCGCCGTCGAGTGGTGGTCACCGGGCTGGGCATCATCAGCCCGGTCGGCAACACGGTTCCGCAGGCCTGGGAGAACGCGCTCGCCGGAAAGTCCGGCGTCACGCGTATCACGCGTTTCGATGCCTCGCGCCTCGCCAGCCAGATCGCAGGCGAGGTGAAAGGCTTCGACGTGGCCCAGTACCTTTCGCCGAAGGAGGCGCGCAGAATGGACACGTTCATCCATTACGGGATGGCGGCCGGGCTGCAGGCCTGGCGCGACTCCGGCGTCGAAATCACGCCGGAGAACGCCGAGCGCGTCGGCATCAATTTCGGCTCTGGCATCGGCGGCCTGCCGCTGATCGAGGCGCAGCACGAGGAACTGCGCAAAAACGGACCGCGCCGCATCACGCCGTTTTTCATCCCCGGCACCATCATCAACATGATCGCGGGCAACCTCTCGATCATGCTCGGCGCCAAGGGCCCGAACCTCGCCATCGTGACCGCCTGCACCACTTCGACGCACTGCATCGGCGAAGCCGGCAAGTCGATTCGTTATGGGGAGGCCGAAGTGATGATTGCTGGCGGTTCGGAGGCGGTGGTCACCGAACTCGCGATCGGCGGTTTTGCTTCGGCGCGCGCTCTGTCGACGCGCAACGACGATCCCGCTGCAGCCAGCCGGCCTTGGGACAAGGACCGCGACGGGTTCGTGCTTGGCGAGGGTGCGGGTGCGGTGGTGCTGGAGGAGTACGAGTACGCCCGGGCGCGCGGTGCACGCATTTACGCCGAACTCGTGGGCTACGGCGTGAGCGCCGACGCCTATCACATGACCGCGCCGAGCGCAGACGGCGACGGCGCGTTCCGCTGCATGCGCAACGCGCTGCGCGATGCCGGGCTTCCCGCCGACGCGGTGGATTATGTGAACGCGCATGGCACCTCGACGCCGCTGGGCGATATCGCCGAGACGATTGCGGTCAAGCGAGCATTCGGCGAGCACGCGAAAAAACTGGCGGTCAATTCCACCAAGTCGATGACGGGGCACCTGCTCGGCGCGGCCGGTGCGGTGGAGGCCGTGTTCTCGATTCTTGCGTTGCGCCACCAGATCTCGCCGCCAACCATCAACCTGCACGATGCGGACCCGCAGTGCGACCTGGATTACGTTCCCAACGCGGCGCGACGGATGACCATCCGGACCGTGATGTCCAATTCGTTCGGTTTCGGCGGAACGAACGGGACGCTGGTGTTCGCACCGGTTTGAGCGGCACGCCATTTCGCGCCTCGCCCGGACTCGGGCTGTTCATTGTGTGCGCCCACGCCGCCGCCGGCGCGGCGGCGTGGATCTCGATCAGCGGCGCCGCGGGCGCCGCCATCGGACTGCTGGCGATGGTCGCCGGCGGCTTGGCCGCGCGCGGCCGGGCCTTGCTGCTCGCACCGGATTCGCCCTCAAGTCTGGCGTTTTCCGCGGCCGGGGAGCTTCGGATAGTCGACCGAATCGGTCGGAATTGGGTTCCCGTTGTGCATGCGCCGCGTTATGTCAGCCGCTGGCTCGTAATCTTGCCCGCGTCCGGTCCCGCGGGACGGGTACGGCGACTACTGGTGACGCGGGATATGCTTCCGGCCGAACCGTTCCGCAGGCTCAGGATCTGGGCGCTGTGGGGCGCCGCGGCCCAGCTCGTGGCGAACTAATCGAGAGGAACATTGTCTCTGCGTGTAAGGTGTTACGAGTGCGGCCCGTCGGCGCGGAGGCCGGTCGGTGTCTGAGCGCGAAATCGACCAGCAGCTGGTTGAGCGCGCGCAGCGCGGCGACAAGCGTGCGTTCGGGTTGCTGGTGGATAAGTATCAGCGCAAGCTGGCGAGATTGCTGTCGCGGTATGTTCGCGACGCGGCCGAGGTGGAGGACGTGACGCAGGAAGCGTTCATCAAGGCGTATCGTGCCTTGCCGGCGTTTCGCGGCGACAGCGCGTTTTACACGTGGCTGTACCGCATCGGCATCAACACGGCCAAGAACTGGCTGGTATCGGCGGGGCGGCGGGCGCCGACCTCGACCGAAACGGAGGCGGAGGACGCGGAGGGGTTTGATGACGGCGACGCGTTGCGCGACATCAACACGCCGGAAAGCATATTGCTGAGCCGCGAAATTGCGGATACGGTGAACGCGACGATGGATGAGTTGCCCGAAGAGTTGCGCACCGCAATCCAGTTGCGCGAGATCGAAGGCATGAGTTACGAGGAAATTGCGAAGATCATGGATTGCCCGATAGGCACGGTTCGCTCGCGCATCTTCAGGGCCCGCGAAGCCATCGCTGGAAAGCTGCGACCGCTGCTTGATACACGCGACGACCAGAGGTGGTGATGAGTGAAAAGATTTCTGCGCTGATGGACGGAGAGCTCGAGGCGCACGAGCAGCGCGGCTCGCATGCGGAACTGGCGGGCGAAGGCGAGGCGCTGAAAGCCTGGCGCATCTATCACCTGGTTGGCGACGCGCTGCGCGACACAGCGCTGCTTTCGGCGGGGTTTTCGGCGCGCATGGAAGCGAAGCTGGCGGAGGAGCCGACAGTGCTCGCACCCCGCGTGCCTCAGGCCGGATCGCGCATGCGCTGGCGGGCGATGTCTGTAGCCGCGAGCGTCGCCGCGGTCGCGCTAGTCGCCGGGATGTGGTTTGCGCCGCAAAGCCGGATGCAGCGCGGCTCCGAGGTTGCGCTGGCGCCCGCCAAGCCGCCGGGCAAACCTGCTGTCGAGGCGCCGACGCCGAACGTACCGCTTCCGAGCGCAGCGGGCGATTACCTGCTCGCGCACCAGGCGTACTCGCCGCGCGGCAACCTGCAGGGCGTCGCGCCCTACGTGCGCACCGTGTCGGAATCCGTGCGTCGCAAATGAAGGCGCTGGCCTGTTCGGCCGTGCTTGCCGCGGCGCTCTTCCCGTTCGGCGCGCAGGCGCAGAACAGCCGTGACGCCGACGGCTGGCTGAAGAAGATCTACCGCGCCACGCATACGCTCAGCTATGCGGGCACGTTCGTCTACCAGCAGGGCGAGCACAGCGAAAGCTCGCGTGTCACCCGGCAGGTCGATGCCAGGGGCGATTACGAGAAGCTGGTTTCACTCGACGGCACGCCACGCGAGGTGGTGCGCTTCAAGGACGAGGTGAAGTGCTACCTCCCCGAGAGCCAGACGGTGAAGATCGACAAGCGCAGCGGCGTACGCGGTTTCCCCGCACTGCTGCCGGCGCAGATCTCCAGCCTGGGCGAAAACTACGAGATCGCCACAGGTGGCACCACCCGCATCGCCCAGTTCGAATGCCAGGAGATCGTGCTTACGCCGAAGGACGCATTGCGCTACGGCTATCAGCTTTGGGCGGACAAGGCCAGTGGCATGCTCGTCAAGGCGCGGGTATTCAACGAGAAAGGCGAGACGGTTGAGCAGTTCACGTTCATCGAATTGAGCATCGGTCGCGGTCCAGGACGCGAAAAGCGCCGTTCGACCATCGAGGCGCGCAGCAAGGACTGGCGCGTGGAGCAGGCGGAGGTGGTTCCTGCCAACCTGGCGGACGCAGGCTGGACGATGCGCGCCGACATCCCAGGTTTCCACAAAATCGCGGAGTTGACGCGCACGCTGGCGAAATCGCGCCCGGTCGGGCAGTTGGTGTACTCCGACGGGCTTGCGGCGGTGTCCGTGTTCATCGAACCGCTGGCCGGCCGCGCCGAACCGTTGCAGCCGGGCTTGTCTTCGATAGGCGCCGTCAACATATACACCCGCGAGGTCGCGAACCACGCGGTGACCGTCGTCGGAGAGGCGCCTGCGGCGAGCGTCCGGCGCATCGCGCAGACGGTCGAGTACCGGCGTCCGCAGTAATCACACACAGAGGAAGAGCGAAACATGATGCGAAGCATTCTGGCGTTTGCCCTGGTGATGTTCACGGCGCAGGCCTCGGCGCAGGCGCGCGAACTGCCGGACTTTACGCGCCTGGTCGAGGAACAGGGGCCCGCGGTGGTCAACATCAGCACCACCCAGGCAGTGCGCCGCAGCGACGCGGCGCCACAGGTCCCGGGCATCGAAGACGAAGAGATCCAGGAGTTCTTCCGCCGCTTCATTCCACGGCAGCCGGGTCCGGGCCAGGGGCCCGGCCAGGGCCCGCGAGTGCCGGAGGCGCGCTCTCTCGGATCGGGATTCATCGTGACCACCGACGGCTACATCCTCACCAACGCGCATGTCGTGGACGGGGCCGACGAGATCATCGTCAAGCTCACCGACAAGCGCGAATACAAGGCCAAGGTCATCGGTGCGGACAAGCGCACTGACGTGGCCGTGATCAAGATCGAGGCAAACGGCCTGCCGGCGGTGAAGTTGGGCGAACCGGCGCGCACCAAGGTCGGCGAATGGGTGCTGGCGATCGGTTCGCCGTTCGGCTTCGAAAACACGGTCACCGCGGGCATCGTGAGCGCCAAGGGCCGCTCGCTTCCGCAGGAGAACCTGGTGCCGTTCATCCAGACAGACGTGGCGATCAACCCGGGCAACTCGGGTGGGCCGTTGTTCAACCTGCGCGGCGAGGTGATCGGCATGAACTCGCAGATCTACTCGCGCACGGGCGGCTTCATGGGCCTGTCGTTCGCGATCCCGATCGACCTTGCGATGGACATCCAGAACCAGCTTCGCACCAAGGGGCGCGTCAGCCGCGGACGCATCGGCGTGGTGATCCAGGAAGTGACCAGGGACATGGCGGATTCGTTCGGACTGAAGAAGCCGGAGGGCGCGCTCGTGAATTCGGTGGAGAAGGGCAGTCCCGCCGAGAAGGCCGGAATCGAGGCGCTCGACATCATCGTCAAGTTCGACGGCAAGCCGGTCGGCGCATCCGCCGACCTGCCGCGCATCGTCGGTTCGACCCGGCCGGGCTCGCAGGTCGGGCTGCAGGTGTGGCGCAAGGGTGCGCCGAAGGATCTGACCATCACGGTGGCCGAGATTCCGGAAGAGCGCATTGCCGGCCGCGAATCGCCGCGTCCGAAGCCCGCGGCGCTGGCTGCCAACCGGCTTGGCCTCGTGGTGAGCGAGTTGAGCACGGAGCAGAAAAAGGAGCTGAAGCTTGCGCACGGGCTGGCGGTGGATGAAGTGCGTCCCGATGCGCGCCTGGATGTGCGCCGTGGCGACGTGATCCTCGCGATCGTGAGCCAGGGCAAGGTCGAAGAACTCAAGTCAGTGGCGCAGTTGAACAAGCGGCTAAATGAGCTCGACAAGTCGAGCGCGGTGACGCTGCACGTGCGCCGCGGCGAAAATACGCTGGTACTGAGCGTCGCGGGGCTCGCCGACAAGGGCTGACCCGCTGCTCAACCCGGTTCTCAAGCTCTACTCGCGCGCCTACTGCCATCTCTGCGTGGACATGGCGCGCGGCTTGCGCGACCGGGGCATCGCGTTCGAAGAGGTGGACGTGGATGCCGATCCGGCGCTGGAAGAGCGCTACGGCGAGTACGTTCCGGTCCTGGTCCGGCCGGACGGTACGGAAATCTGCCACTATTTCCTGGACAACGCGGCGCTCCGCACGGCGCTCGCTGGATGACGCCGCGACCTGATCTGAATCGCTTCGCCCGCCCGACAGATTTCTGCGGTAAAATAATGGCTTAGACGAGGGTGCTGCGGCACCCTCTTTGCTTATGAATCAGAGCCATATCCGCAACTTCTCCATCATCGCGCACATCGACCATGGCAAGTCGACGCTCGCGGACCGGTTCATCCAGGTCTGCGGCGGGCTGTCAGACCGCGAGATGGAGGAACAGGTGCTCGACTCGATGGACCTGGAGCGCGAGCGCGGAATCACCATCAAGGCGCAGACCGCCGCGCTGCAGTACAAGGCACGCGACGGCGAAACCTACAACCTCAACCTGATCGACACGCCGGGCCACGTGGACTTTTCCTACGAGGTGAGCCGCTCGCTGTCCGCATGCGAAGGCGCAGTGCTGGTGGTCGACGCGTCCCAGGGCGTGGAAGCGCAGACCGTGGCCAACTGCTATACCGCGATCGAACTCGGGGTCGAGGTGATCCCGGTGCTCAACAAGATCGATCTGCCCTCGGCCGACCCGGACAAGGCAATCCTGGAGATCGAGGACATGATCGGGATCCAGGCGCAGGGTGCGATCCGCGCCAGCGCAAAGACCGGCGAAGGCGTGCAGGACATCCTAGAAGCGGTCATCGCGCGCGCGCCCGCCCCGCGTGGCGACCCCGCGGGCCGTCTCAAAGCGCTGGTGATCGATTCCTGGTTCGACAACTACGTCGGCGTGGTGATGCTGGTGCGGGTCGTGGACGGCGCAATCAAGCTCAAGGAAAAGCTCCAGTTCATGAGCACCGGTGCGAACTACCTGTGCGAACAGGTTGGCGTGTTCACGCCCAAGCCGCAGGTGCGCGACGCGCTCTCCGCGGGGGAGGTGGGGTTCGTCATCGCAGGCATCAAGGAATTGCGCGCGGCCAAGGTCGGCGACACCATCACCCGTGCGGACAAGCCGGCCGCCGAGCCGCTGCAGGGGTTCAGGGAAATCAAGCCGCAGGTGTTCGCCGGCCTGTACCCGGTCGAGGCCAACCAGTACGAGGCGATGCGTGAGGCGATGGAAAAGCTGCACCTGAACGACGCTTCGCTGCACTACGAGCCCGAGGTTTCGCAGGCGCTCGGCTTCGGCTTCCGCTGCGGCTTCCTCGGTCTGCTGCACATGGACATCGTGCAGGAGCGCCTCGAGCGCGAGTACAACATGAGCCTCGTCACCACGGCGCCTTCGGTGGTGTACGAAGTGCTGCTGCGCGACGGCACGGTGGAGGAGGTATCCAACCCGGCCAAGCTGCCGGACCCGAGTCGGATCGAGCAGATCCGCGAGCCGATGATCTCCGCCACCATCTTCGTGCCGCAGGAGTATGTCGGCCCGGTGATCACGCTGTGCACGCAGAAACGGGGCACCCAGACCAACCTTCACTATTCGGCGCGCCACGTGGTGCTGTCGTACGACCTGCCGCTCAGCGAGGTGGTGCTGGATTTCTTCGACAAGCTCAAGTCGCTTACGCGCGGCTACGGCTCGCTCGACTACGAGTTCAAGGAATACCGCGCGGCGGACATGGTGAGGCTCGACGTGCTGGTGAACGGCGACAAGGTGGACGCGCTCTCCAGCATGGTGCACCGCTCGAATGCGCAGCAGCGCGGGCGCGAGCTGGTCGCGCGCCTGCGCGGCATCATTCCGCGGCAGATGTTCGATGTCGCCATTCAGGCGGCGATCGGCGCGAATATCATCGCGCGCGAAAACGTGAAGGCGCTGAGAAAGAATGTGCTCGCCAAGTGCTACGGCGGTGACGTTTCACGCAAGCGCAAGCTGCTGGAGAAGCAGAAGGCGGGGAAGAAGCGCATGAAGCAGGTCGGCTCGGTGGAAATCCCGCAGGAGGCTTTTCTGGCGGTCCTTCAGATGGACGACAAATGAGCTTTGCACTGTTCCTGCTGATCCTGCTGGTGGTAAGCGGCCTGATCTGGCTGCTCGATGCCTCGGTGCTTCGCAAGCGCCGCGCACCGGCCGCGAAGGAGCCCTGGTGGGTCGAGTACTCGGTCAGCTTTTTCCCGGTGATCCTGGTCGTGTTCGTGCTGCGCTCGTTCCTGGTCGAGCCGTTCAAGATTCCGTCCGGCTCGATGATCCCGACGCTGCTGGTGGGCGATTTCATCCTGGTCAACAAGTTCACCTACGGCATCCGGCTGCCGGTGATCAACAAGAAGATCGTTGAGCTGAATTTTCCCAAGCGCGGCGACGTGATGGTGTTCCGTTACCCGATGGACACCTCGCTCGACTACATCAAGCGGGTGGTGGGCGTGCCGGGGGACCGCATCGAATACCGCAACAAGCACCTGACCGTGAACGGCCAGCCGGTCCCGGTTCGCCCCATCGAGGACTACCTGGCGCGCGAGCGCATGCAGTATTCACGCCAGTTCATGGAAACGCTCGACGGCACCGAGCACGCCATCCTGGTTGAAGACGACGCGCCGGGCCTGATGCAGCCGCCGCATCCGTTTTCGCCCGCCGGCAATTGCCTCTACAATGCGAGCGGTCTGGCATGCACGGTGCCGCCGGGACACTATTTCATGATGGGCGACAATCGCGATAATTCGAGCGACAGCCGCGTGTGGGGTTTCGTTCCTGACGAAAACATCGTCGGCAAGGCGTTCTTCATCTGGCTCAACCTGAGCGAGCTGGGGCGCTTCGGGTCGTTCCGCTGAGAACTGGGAGGTCCACGTGCACAAGCAAACCGGCGTCACCTTGAGCGGGCTCCTCATCAGCCTGGTGATCCTGATCGTCCTGGGCCTGCTTGGGCTGAAGGTCATTCCCGCGTACATCGAGTTCTACACCGCGAAGAAAGCCATCGTCGCAATCGCCTTCGAAACTAAAGGCGCTGGCGGGGTCGGGGAGCTGCGCAAGGCCTTCGATCGCCGCGCGGCGGTCGATTCCATCGACGTGGTCTCGGGCAAGGACCTGGAAATTACCAAGGAAGGCAACGACGTCGTGATTAATTTCGCCTACCGCAAGGAGGTGCCGCTGTTCGCGAATCTCGGTCTGTATTTCGATTTCGCCGCGACCTCCAAGGGAAGCAGCGAATAGCGGGCCGGTGAGCGGTGGCGCGGCCCACGACCCTTGAAAAAAGCCTCGCCTACCGGTTCGCCGACCGCGCGCTGCTCGAGCAGGCGCTGACCCACCGCAGTTTCGGAACGCCGCATAACGAGCGCCTCGAGTTCCTCGGCGACGGCGTGCTCGGCTGCGTCATCGCCGGCGCGCTCTACGCGCGCTA
The DNA here is from genome assembly GCA_017880775.1 of Burkholderiales bacterium. Lineage (GTDB taxonomy): Bacteria > Pseudomonadota > Gammaproteobacteria > Burkholderiales > SG8-39 > JADGRQ01. The sequence goes on from JADGRQ010000025.1 coordinate 23,444, forward strand.
TCCGCTGTTGGCCGAAGGCGAGCTTTCACGCATGCGCGCCGCGCTGGTGCGCAAGGAAGCGCTGTCGGGCATAGCGCGCGGGCTCGGTTTGCCGGCGCACGTGAGGTTGGGCGAGGGTGAGCGCTCGAACGGGGGCAACGAGCGCGACTCCATCCTGGCCGACACGCTCGAGGCGGTGTTCGCCGCGCTGTTTCTCGACGGCGGCTACGACGCCGTGCGCGATGCAATTCTGAGGACCTTCCAGGCCGCGTTTGCCGGGCTCGACGCCTCGCAGCCCGCGAAAGACGCCAAGACCCGGCTGCAGGAATTCCTGCAGGGACGCAGGCACAAGCTTCCCGAGTACCGCGTGGTCGCGACCAAGGGCGCTGCGCACCGCCAGACGTTCGAGGTCGAGTGCGTGGTGGCGGACCTCGATCTGCGCGACACCGGGAACGGCGCTTCGCGCCGCGCGGCCGAGCAGAGCGCGGCAGAGAGCGTGCTGAAAAAGCTCGGCAGATGAATCATCGCTGCGGCACCATCGCGTTTGCGGGCCGTCCCAACACCGGCAAGTCGAGCCTGCTCAACCGTCTGGTGGGCGAAAAACTCTCGATCGTCTCAGCGCGCGCGCAGACGACGCGCCATCTGGTCACCGGAATCCTCACCACCTCCGACTGCCAGTACATTTTTGTCGATGCGCCGGGCATGCAAACGCGCCACCGGGGAAAGCTCAACCGCGCGCTCAACCTGCGCGCGAGCGAGGCCGCCGGCGGTGCGGACGTGGTCGGATGGGTGTTGGAGGCGATGCGTCTGTCGGAGGCCGACCGCGAGGCGGTTGCCGGCGTGGCGCCGAACGCGAGGGTCGTTGCGATCGTCAATCAGATCGACCGGGTCAAGCCGCGCGAAAAGCTCATCCCGTTCCTCGCGCGCGTGGCGCAGGAGCGCGAATTTGCAGCCATCGTCCCGGTCAGCGCATCGAGCGGCGAAAATTGCAAGTCGCTGCTCGCGGCGCTGCGCGATGCGCTGCCCGACGGCGGGGCGATCTACCCTCCGGACCAGCTCACCGACCGCGACGAACGTTTCTTTGCCGCCGAATTGCTGCGCGAACAATTGTTCCGCACGCTCGGCGAGGAGTTGCCCTACGCCTGCGAGGTCGAGATCGCGAGTTTCAAGGAGGAAGGGCGCCTGCGCAGGATAGAAGCGACCATCTGGGTCGCGCGCGACAGCCATAAGCCGATCGTGCTCGGCGAGAAGGGCGCGCGCCTGAAGCAGATGGCCACCGCGGCGCGCAAGGGAATGGAAACCCTGTTCGGCGGCAAGGTGTATCTCGGGACGTGGATCAAGGTCAAGCGCGGCTGGAGCGAGGACGACCGTTTGCTGCGTTCGCTCGGTCATCGATGAACCGGCCCCGGGCAGAGCACGAACCCGGATACGTGCTGCACACTTACCCGTACCGCGAGACCAGCCTAATCGTCGAGGCGTTTACGCGGCGGCACGGGCGCACCGCGCTGATTGCCAAGGGCGCGCGCCGGCCGCGTTCGGCGCTGCGGGGCGTCCTGCTTTCGTTCCAGCCGCTGAGGCTGTCATGGTCCGGCGGCGGGGAGATGCGCATCCTCGTCGGCGCGGATTGGCAGGGCGCAGCCAGCTTGCTGCGCGGTGCAGGGCTGATGTGCGGCTTCTATCTGAACGAACTGCTGCTGCGCCTGCTGCCGCGCGAAGATGCGCACGAGGCGCTCTATGACGACTATTGCGAGGGCCTGTCGCGCCTCGCACAGGGGTCGCTGCCGACTTCGACCGTGCTGCGCATGTTCGAGCGGCGGCTCCTCGCTGGGCTGGGGTATGCTTTACAGTTCGATCGGGATGCAGCCGACGGCGCGCCGATTCGTCCGGAGGGAAGTTACCTGTATGAGCCCGAGCGCGGCCCGGTGGCGGCCAACGGTGCCGGCGGCGAGATGGTGGTGAGCGGGCGCACGCTGCTCGACATGCAGGCCGACGACTACCGACGGCCCGAGACGCAGGCCGAGAGCCGCGCGCTGATGCGCGCGCTGATCGGCCTGCGCCTGCACGGTCAGACGCTGCACACGCGCGCGGTGCTGCTCGAACTTCAGGAAATGTAGGGCGATGATCGAACTCGGCGTAAACGTGGATCACGTGGCGACGGTGCGGCAGGCACGGCGCACCTACGAACCCGATCCGGTGTGGGCGGCGGTCGAAGCGCACCTCGGCGGTGCTGACGGCATCACGGTGCACCTGCGCGAAGACCGGCGCCATATCCAGGACGAGGACGTGCGCCGACTGCGCGAGCTGACCCACATCAAGCTCAACCTGGAAATGGCCGCAACCAGGGAGATGGTGGAGATCGCGCGCGGCATTCGTCCCGAGATGGCGATGCTGGTGCCGGAGGGGCGCCACGAGGTGACCACCGAAGGAGGCCTGGACATCGTGTCGCAGGAGGCGAAGCTCGAGCAGGCGGTGGCGCGCCTCGCCGACGCCGGCATCGTGGTGAGCGTGTTCATCGACGCCGACCAGCGCCAGATCGACGCGGCAAAACGCATCGGTGCCTCGGTATGCGAGGTGCACACGGGACCCTATGCGCATGCCTTCCATTCGCAGGGGCGCGACGCCGAGAGCCCCGCCGTGGCGGCCGAGCTGAAAAAGGTTGCGCAGTGCGGCGAGCAGATCCGCGCGCTCGGCATGCGCTTCAACGCCGGCCATGCGCTCAACTACTTCAACGTCGAGCCGGTGGCGAGGTTGCCCGGGGTGCGCGAACTGCACATCGGCCACGCGATCGTCAGCCGTGCGCTGTTCATCGGCCTGCGCGAAGCGGTGCGCGAGATGAAGCGCCTGATGACCGACGCAAGGCTGGCGCGGTGATCTACGGCATCGGCACGGACATCGTCGAGATTCCGCGGATTGCGCGCTCCCTTGAGCGTTTCGGCGAGCGTTTCGCGCAGCGCATTCTGTGCGGGCCTGAGCTGGCGCGCTTCGCCAGCCACAAGCAGCCGGCGTCCTATCTCGCCAAGCGCTTTGCCGCCAAGGAAGCCTTCACCAAGGCGCTCGGCACCGGCATCCACGCGCCGGCCAATTGGCATGGGGTATGGGTGAGTAATCTGCGCTCCGGGAAGCCGGTGCTGGAGTTTTCGCCCGCGCTTGCGGCGCTGATGCAGAAACGTGGCGTGCGGCGTGCCCACGTCTCGCTGAGCGATGACCGGGCGCTTGCCTGCGCCACCGTGATCCTCGAGACCGATCCGTGAGTTTGAGCCTGCCGCTGGGGCCGGCGGTCATCGATCCTGCCGGAGTATCGCTTAGCGACGATGACGGGAAGCGACTGTCGCACCCCGCCGTTGGCGGAGTGATCCTGTTTGCGCACAACTACGAATCGCCCGCGCAGCTGCGCGCGCTCACCGCGGAGATCCGGGCGCTGAGGAAACCCGAACTGCCGATTTGCGTGGATCACGAAGGAGGGAGAGTGCAGCGTTTTCGCGCGGGATTTACGGCGATTCCGCCGATGCGAAAACTGGGAGAGATTTTCGATTCGAATATCGGTCGCGCGGTTCAGATTGCCGAACAGGTCGGCGTCGTGATCGGCTGCGAGCTGGTGGCGCACGGGGTGGATTTCAGCTTCACGCCGGTGCTCGACCTGGATTACGGCGCGAGTTCGGTCATCGGCGATCGGGCGTTGCATTCTGATGCGCAGCCGGCAGGCGAGCTGGCTGCGGCGTTGATCAGCGGCCTTGCACGCGCTGGAGTGGCGGCGGTGGGCAAGCATTTTCCTGGGCATGGGTATGCGAAAGCGGATTCGCACCACGCGGTGCCTGTGGACGATCGCACGCTCGAGCAGATCATGGAAAACGACGTTGCTCCGTACCGCCGGGCAATCGCCGCTGGACTGGCTGGCGTAATGCCGGCGCACGTGATCTATGGGAAGGTGGACTCGGAGCCGGCGGGCTACTCGAGCTTCTGGCTGCGGCAGGTGCTGCGCGGGCAACTTGGATTTGACGGCGTGATCTTCAGCGACGATCTGTCGATGGAGGGAGCGAGCATCGCGGGTGGCCTGGTGGCGCGCGCGCATGCGGCGCTGAAGGCGGGGTGCGACGTGGTGCTGCTGTGCCAGAACCCGAAAGGACAGGCCGAATTGCTTGACGGGTTGGGCGACGCCCGCTGTGAAGCGAGACGCTGGGAGAAGATGCGAGCGCGCCGCTTTGGCACTCTCAATCGCGGCTCGGCTGACTACCGCGCTGCTGCGGATGAGATCGGCAGGCTAGCGTGAACCCTTACCCGTGCATCGTCCTTTCCCAGCGGTTACCGGAGTTGGAATCCCCGTGGGGACGCCACAGATTCGCGGCCGGGAAGGGCGGATATCTCGTCGGGACAATGCGCGGCATGCCCGAATCGGCGCTTCGTCCAGGACGAATGCGCACCTGTAAACACTCGGTCAGAGAATTCTAGGCGGCCGCTTTTCGCTCGCGCGGCCCGCGTCGCCGACTCTTCGGAAACCCGCGCCAGCCCGCTGGAAGTTCATCGCCCGCCACTGGCGGATGATCTGGCGTTTTGGCGAGAATTTTCTCAAGCCGATCGGTTCGCGCCCGCGCGATGCGTTCCGCAAAGAATTCGGCGGTCTTCAGCGCGGACACCTTCTCCGCGAGGGCCAGCACGATAAACTGGTTCAGCGAAACATTGTCCTCTTTGGCGCACTTCTTCGCGAACTCGAACAGGGAGTCCGGGATGCGCAGCGCATAATTGCTCATGATCGTTTCCTCAGTCGCTCCAAGAATTCCAACGGGGACCATAGCTCCACGCCAAAAGTCGCGCAGGCCGCCGCGAAGTCCGTTCGGTTGAACGTCACCAGTGCGTCGGCGCGCGAATTCAGCGCTGTCTCCAATACCATCTCATCATTCGGGTCGCGCAACTGCGGCCGCCACGAAAAGTGAATGTCGGTTTGCTCGCAACACGCTGCGACAATGTCGAGCAGCTCATCGATATCGCGCAGGCTGAGCCTGGTTACCTTCAGCAACTCCGTCCGCTTGAGCGTGGCCTCGTATTCCATGAACAAAGGGACCGACACCACTGCACAAAATCGTTCATCGCGCAGCGCCAGCAACAACTGGCGCGATGCTCCCGAACCGCTGCGCAGCGCCGCCACCAGCACGTTGGTGTCAAGCACGACCCGCAAGGGCTTCATATCGCCTATGATATGATGGTGGCCAGTCAGTTGTCAATCCACAGTACGTCTTGAAATAGAATCCTGCGGTGGAAAGCGCTGTTCCCTTCGACGCAAAAGCCTTCGTCACCGGCCTGCCCGGCCTGCCAGGCGTCTACCGCATGCTCGGCGCCGCCGGCGAAGTCCTTTACGTGGGCAAGGCAAACGACCTCAAAAAACGCGTCACCAGCTATTTCCAGAAAACGCAAGCCAGCCCGCGCATCCAGCTGATGGTGTCCCAGGTGGCGGCGATCGAGGTGACCGCGACGCGCTCCGAGGGCGAGGCGCTGCTCTTGGAGAACAACCTCATCAAGAGCCTCGCGCCGCGCTACAACATCGTGTTCCGCGACGACAAGTCCTATCCCTACCTGATGATCACGGGGCACGAGTTCCCGAGGCTCGGATTTTATCGCGGCGCGCAGGACCGGCGTCATCGCTACTTCGGCCCGTTCCCGCACGCGGCGGCGGTGCGGGAGAGCATCCAGCTGCTGCAACGCGTGTTCCGGCTGCGCACCTGTGAGGATTCCGTGTTCGCCAACCGGTCGCGCCCCTGCCTGCTGCACCAGATCCGGCGCTGCACCGCGCCGTGCACCGGGCTGATCAGCGCCGAGCGCTACGCCCAGGATGTGCAGAACGCCGCCCTGTTCCTCGACGGTCGCGAGAACGACGTGATCGATACGCTGACGCAGAAGATGCACGCCGCTTCGGAGCACCATGCCTACGAGGAGGCGGCGCATTACCGCGACCAGATCCGCGCGCTTTCGCGCGTGCAGGCCCGGCAGTACGTCGAATCGAGCGTGGGGGTCGACGCCGACGTGGTCGCCTGCCGCATCGAGGCCGGCGTCGCGTGCGTCAATCTGGTGATGATCCGCGGCGGGCGGCACGTCGGCGATCGCAGCTTCTTTCCGAACAACGCCGAGAACGCCACGCCGGCCGAGGTGCTGCTCGCCTTCCTCACCCAGCACTACGCCGAGCAGCCCGCGCCGCCGCTGGTGCTTGCCAATGCTGAGCTCGACGCAGAAGCGCTCGCGCCGGTGAAGATCGCAACCCGTATCCAGGGCGAGCGCCGCGTCTGGCTGGAGATGGCCGAAAAGAATGCGCTGCTTGCCGTGACCCACCGCGCGCTCGAGCGCGGCACGCAGGAGCACCGCCTGCTGGCGCTGCTGCAGGTGCTGGGCCTGCCGGAGACTGCGCACCGCATCGAGTGCTTTGACGTGAGCCACACCATGGGCGAGGCAGCGGTCGCGTCCTGCGTCGTGTACGATCGGCACTCGATGCAGAATTCCGAATACCGCCGCTTCAACATCCGCGACATTACCCCGGGCGACGATTACGCCGCGATGCGCCAGGCGCTCGCGCGCCGCTACGAGCGCGTCACCAGCGAGGGCGGCAAGGTGCCCGACCTGATCCTGATCGACGGCGGCAAGGGACAGGTGGCGAAGGCGCGCGAAGCGCTCGCCGACCTCGGGTTGTCCGATCTGATGCTGGCCGGCGTGGCGAAGGGCCCTGAACGCAAGCCCGGCATGGAACAGCTGATCCTCGATGACGGCGCGCGCACGCTCGAGCTCGATCCGCGGCATCCGGCGTTGCACCTGGTGCAGCAGATCCGCGACGAAGCGCACCGCTTCGCCATCGTCGGACACCGCCACCGCCGCGGCAAGGCACGCACCACTTCGATGCTGAACGAGGTACCCGGCGTCGGCGCCAAGCGCCGCCAGCGGCTGCTCGCGCATTTCGGCGGGTTGCAGGGCGTGCGCGCAGCGGGCGTGAACGACCTGATGCAGGTGGCCGGCATCAGTCGCGGGATCGCCGAACAGATCTACAAACACCTGCACGGCTGATCCACCATGCGTCTCAATCTGCCCAATCTGGTCACGTTGCTGCGGATCATGCTGATTCCGCTGGTGGTGGGCGTTTTTTTTGTGCCGGATGCCGTGTTGTCCTATGAAAACCAGAACATTGCGGCGACCGCGATCTTTATCGTCGCCGCGCTCACCGACTGGCTCGACGGCTGGCTGGCGCGCAGACTGAACCAGATGTCAGTCTTCGGGGCGTTTCTGGATCCGGTGGCCGACAAGCTGATGGTCGCGGGTGCGTTGGTGGTGCTGCTGTATCTCGGGCGCGTGCATGCCTTCGTGGCACTGATCATCATCGGGCGTGAAATCGCGATCTCAGCGCTGCGTGAATGGATGGCGCAGATCGGCCAGTCGAAGAGCGTGGCTGTGGCCACCGTGGGAAAGCTGAAGACCATCAGCCAGATGATCGCGATCCCGCTGCTGCTGTACCACGACAGCCTGTTGTTCGCGTGGCTGGATTGCGCGGCACTCGGTACGGTGCTGATCAACGTCGCCGCGGTCCTTACCGTGATTTCGATGCTTTACTACCTTCGCAAGGCGCTGCCGCTGCTACGCGAGTCGGCTTGAGCGGATGCGTCCGGATAGCCTATAATCCGCCCCGGCACAAAGCGGGAGTAGCTCAGTTGGTAGAGCGTAACGTTGCCAACGTTAAGGTCGTGAGTTCGAGACTCATCTCCCGCTCCAGATTCGAAGGGAAGGCTCAGCGAAGCCTTCCCTTTTTCATCTCGGGTCCGCGCTGAGTGAGTTGCGGACGCCGGCGAAGGCGGGATGGCAGAGTGGTCATGCAGCGGCCTGCAAAGCCGTGTACGCCGGTTCGATTCCGACTCCCGCCTCCAACTCGATAAGCCACAGTGGTCGCGCAACTAGCGGTTGCGGTCGTGCGGATTTTCGTCCTCTGCTCCGCAGAGTGATTGACAAGATCCGTAAGCGTCCGGTCGATACCGTCTTGACGCAGGGCGAACCGGGGGTCCGGGCTATCGGGACGGTGGGTTCGGCGGACCGTTGATATCGTCGATGTAGATTTCCTCGTCCTGCGCCTTGGCGATGGCGGCGTCCAGGCGTGCGAGGAGTTGCAGGAATGTTTCCCCTTCGCGGCGCACGAGCATTGCAATCGTCTGTTCCTTTGTCGCGGCTGTGGCGGCGTATGGAACCGGGCCGACGCGGCCCACCGTGATGTCACCTCCGCCATTGATCAGAAACTCGATCCACTGGGCATCCAGGTCTCGCCTCGGACGGTCCGGAAGTACATGCCGAAGCGGCCAGATGGTCAGCCGCGGGGCGACCAGCGTTGGTCAACGTTTCTGAAGAACCATGCGAAAGCGATTATGGCGTGTGACTTCTTCGTCGCGGTCACCGCGGCCTTCCGACTGCTTTACGTGTTCGTGGTCATCGAGCACGGTAGCCGACGGCTTGCGCGCGTGGATGTCACGGCGCACCCGAGTGCAGCATGGACCTTACAGCAGTTGCGGGAGGTCGTTGGGTTCGACCACGCCCACCGGTACCTGATTCACGACCGGGAAAGCATCTTCGCCAGGCAGCTAGACAATTCGATCAGGGCGCTGGGCCTTATTGTGCTGAAATCGCCACCGCGCTGCCCGAAGGCGACTTCGATTTGCGAGCGCGTGATCGGGACCATACGGCGGGAGTGCTTGGACTGGCTAATATCGATATCTGAGGTGCATCTGCGCGCAATCCTGAAATCCTGGGTAAAACATAACAATCGAGGGCGTCCGCATAGCGCATTGGGTCCTGGCGTACCGGATCCTTCGAAAGCAGCGGCGGTGCTCTGGAAGTCAGAATCCCTCCATCGATTGAGAGCGGGCACGCTCGTGCTCGCGAAATCAGTGCTGGGCGGGTTGCATCACGAGTATTCGCTTGCGGCAGCGCGGGCGAACACGTAGACGCTTGTCGGGAAATTGGCTCAGATAGGCACAGCGCGGGATTATTGCGGACCACAGAGGTGTTCGGCGACCACGTGATCGCCACCGCGATCCTCGATCGGTTACTGCATCACGCGGTGACGCTAAACATCCGCGGCAATTCGCACCTGCTCAAGGAAAAGCTGAAGGCCGGTCTGGTACGCGCCGAAGAAACGACCGAATGATGAACCGGGTGGGGTAAATTCAATCTACACAACTAGGGAAATTTGGGCCGCCCTTGACACTTGTGATGCCATTGCGAGCCGAGTGCCTACGCCGTCGGCTGGATAAATCAGTTCCGCATCCGCCTTCCACTCGCCGAATGATTGGGCAACGGGGCATCAAGGCAATATAATCGGCACACAACTTCGAGGAGGCAACGGACATGAAACGCATACTCGCACTCACTGCCGCGCTGGCAATTGCCACCGGAGCCATCGCCCAGGACAAGCCGCTGATCGCCGGTTTCGACGGCACCGCTGCGCCGCACGTCATGGCGAAGATGGGAGGCGGCGTCGAGGGCTTCAATATCGACCTCATCCTGGAGGCCGGCAAGCGCATGGGACGCAAGATCGACATCTTCGCCGGCGAGTTCTCCGGTCTGATTCCGGCGATGAACTCGGGCAAGATCGATTTTGTCGGCGCGCCGCTCCCGGTGACTCCGGAGCGCGCGCAGAGCATGCTGTTCTCGGAGGGCTACCTCAACGTGTATTACGTCTTCGCGGTGCCGGCGGGGAAGCCCGACCTCAAGGCGCTCGAAGAGTTGAAGGGCAAGACCATTTCCGCCAACAAAGGCTCGTCGTACGACAAATGGCTGCAGGACAACGCTGCGAAGTACGGCTACAAGTCGGAGTCCTATGGCACCAACGCCGACGCGATGCAGTCGGTGATCACGGGGCGCGCCGACACGGGGCTCATCGGCAACACCCTCGGCGCCTACGCGGTACTGCGCTCCAACGGGCAGCTCAAGCTTGCCACGCTCAAGGTCGACCAGGGCCTGGTATTCAGTGCGGCGTTCCGCAAGGACGACGCCAAGCTGCGCAACGCCTTCGAGGACGCGCTCGAGTGCATGAAGCTGGACGGCACGGTGGTCACGCTGGCGGAGAAATGGTTCGGCTCGAAAACCGCCGGCGGTCCCGCGGCGTCCACCGTGTTTCCGGGCTACGGCGTGCCGGGGACGACCGGATACGATGCGACACCGCACACTCCGAAGTGCAAGTAGCGCGCACCGCTGAACCGGGAAGCTGAACCCCGGAGCGCACAGCGGGCGGGAACACCCCCTGCAGCTTCTGCATGAACGATCGACCACCGATCCTCGACGTTGCGGAGCTGCGCAAGTCCTTCGGCCACCTCGAAGTGCTCAAGGGCGTGGACCTGCAGGTGCGGCCAAGGGAACTGGTGTTCATCATCGGCCCCTCCGGTTCGGGCAAGAGCACGCTGCTGCGCTGCTGCAACCGGCTGGAGGAACCGACCTCGGGCTCCATCCGGGTCGAGGGCATGGATATCATGGCGCCCGGCGTGGACATCAACCTGGTGCGCAGGCGCATCGGCATGGTGTTCCAGTCGTTCAACCTCTATCCGCACCTTAACGTGCTTGGCAACGTTACGCTTGCCCTGCGCAAGGCGCTGAACAAGCCGCGCGCGGAAGCCGAGGAGGCGGGCATGCAGGCGCTTGCGCGCGTCGGCCTGGCGAACAAGGCGAAGGCTTATCCCAACGAACTCTCCGGCGGGCAGCAGCAGCGCGTCGCGATCGCGCGCGCGCTTGCGCTCGAGCCCACGATCATGCTGTTCGACGAACCGACCAGCGCGCTCGACCCGGAACTGGTGGGCAGCGTGCTCGCGGTGATGCGCGAAATGCGCGAGTCGGGCATGACCATGGTGGTGGTGTCGCACGAGATGCGCTTCGCGCGCAGTGCCGCCGACCGGGTGGTGTTCATGGACCAGGGCATGATCCTCGAGCAGGGTCAGCCGGAGAAGCTGTTCAACGCCCCCGATCACGCGCGCCTGAAGCAGTTCATTTCCAGCATCGAAAGGCACTAGGTGCAGATCGCGAAGCTCGTCGACACGTTCTTCGACGTCCAGGTCATGCTGCAGTACCTGCCGAAGATTGTCGAGGGCTTCTTCCTTACCATCCAGCTTGCGCTCGCGGTGGTGTTCGCCGGCATCGCGTGCGGCCTCGCGCTCGCGCTGCTGCGCGTCGCGCGCGTGAAAGCCGTCAATTTCTTCATCGTGCTGTTCGCGGACGTTCTGCGCGCGCTGCCGCCGCTCGTCCTGATCTTCATCTTCTATTTCGCGCTGCCCCCCGCCGGCATCAGGATGTCGGGGTTCGTCGCCACCTGGCTCGCACTTGCGCTGGGGCTGGCCGCGTTCGCCGAAGAAATCTTTTGGGCCGCGCTCCTCGCCGTGCCCAAGGGCCAATGGGAGGCGGCGCGCTCCACCGGACTGGATTTCGTCAAGGCCCTGCGCTATGTGGTCCTGCCGCAGGCGGTCCGCATCACGGTACCGCCGCTCACCAACCGCACCATCGCGGTCACCAAGGGCACCGCTCTCGGCGCGGCGGTGGCGGTGGGCGAGATCCTCTACCAGGCGCAGAGCGCCTACACGTTCTCCTACAACCCGTCGACGCTCACCCTCGGTGCCATTGCCTACCTGGTGCTGTTCGTGCCGGTAGTCTGGTTCGGCCGCTGGGTCGAGACGCGCTTCGCGTGGAAGAGATAGCCCCGTGGACGTGATCCTGCAGAATTTCCTCAACCTGAAGATCCTCGGGGAGGCCGCGCCGTATCTCTGGTCGGGCTTCAAGATGACGCTGCTGCTGTGCATGGTGGTGGTACCCCTGGGCGTGGCGGGCGGCCTCGCGGTGGCGCTCGCTTCGACGCTGAAGTCGAAATGGCTCCGCTGGCCGGTGGTCGCGTACGTGGACTTCTTTCGCGCCTTTCCGCCGCTCGTACTGCTGATATTCATCGCCTTCGGACTGCCGTTCCTCGGGCTCGACCTGCCGGCCTTCGCCGCCGTGGCGCTGGCGTTCCTGCTTAATACCTCGAGCTACTACGGCGAGATCTTCCGCGCCGGCATCGAGTCGATCCCGCGCCAGCAGTTCGAGGCGGCGCGCTCGACCGGCCTCAACGCGGCGCAGACCCTCGCGTGGGTGATCGTGCCCCAGGCAACGCGCAACGTGATCCCCGACCTGATCAGCAACACGCTGGAGGTGGCGAAGCTCACCTCGATCGCGAGCGTGGTGGCGCTGCCCGAGCTGCTCTACGCGGCGCGCCAAGGGCAGGCACTCACCTACAACGCGACTCCGATTATCGCTGCAGGGATCATCTACGTCGCCTGCCTGTGGCCCCTGGTGCGGCTGCTCTCGCGCTTCGAGCATCGGCAAATTGCGCTGCACTGACATGGCCGAACGCATCCTCGTCATCAACCCGAACTCGACCGAAGCCGTGACGCGCGGTATCGACGAGGCGGCCGAGCCGCTGCGCATGCCCCCGGCGGGCCCGCGATCGACTGCGTCACGCTGAAGGAGGGTCCGCTCGGCATCGAGACGCAGCAGCACGTCGACCGCGTTGTTGCTCCGCTTTTGAATCTGGTTTGGGAAAATGAAAAACGATTTTTCACGGAATCGTGAGGGTGAATTGAGGGGGTAAACATGGCTCGAAGCTGCATGGATATTGGCTTTCAGGTTGGCAAACGAATCTAATTGTCAAAGACCCCGACCGCAAGATAGGAGGCAGGAGCAGGCTATCTAAGTGCAGGGCACCAATTCCGGCGGATATCGCCGGCAGGGCCGCTGATTTCCACGTGTGGTGTAAGTTCGATGTTGCGCGCCGCGCCAGAACGGCCTTCCCGGTCGATTGCCACCAACGCAACCGGCAGGTTCGGAAATCGCCTGTTCCATTGAGCGATCACTGTCCGCGCCGCTTCCTCCGCAGCGACGCCGTTGCCCATCAGATCGCAGACGGCTTTCGCCAACGTGAGCTTCAGGACGGCCTCGCCCTGCCCCGTGACGGAAACCGCACCCTTGTCGTTGTCGGCATAGGTACCCGCTCCGATGACCGGCGTGTCGCCGATCCGTCCGGGCATCTTGAGCGGGAACCCGCCGCTGGAGGTCGCGGCGGCGAGATTCCCGTCCTCATCGACCGCCACTGCGCCGACCGTATCGGCCATTTCGGAGACGCGATCGAGCCAATGCCTCATTCTCGGCCAATACTCTGAGCGGCCCGGCGCGTTCTCGCCCAGACGTACCAGCCGGACAGCCTCGTCGTATTCCTGCCTGCGCTGCGGGGTGACCGGATCGTAATCCGGAAAGTCCAGGAGCCGTCCAAAGCGGACGCTTGCGGGACCGACCAGGAACACGTGATCGCTTTCTTCCATCACCTTTTTGGCGACGAGAACCGGGTTTTTCACTCGCGTAATGCAGCCTACCGCTCCGGCGCCCAGATCGGCGCCGTTCATGATGGAGGCATCCATCTCCGCATCCCCGCTGAGATTCAGGTGCGACCCGGTGCCACAGTTGAAGATCGGCTCGTCTTCGGCCGCGGCTACGGCGCTGGCAACAGCGTCGAGCGCCGTTCCGCCTTTGCGCAGTATTCGGAATCCGATATCGGCTGCTGCAAGCAGTCGGTCGGTAAAGAAAGCGTCGGCGGGATTGATGGCGCCGCCATGCATCAAGATCCGAGTGCATGCCCGCGCCATCGTCATGCTGCGATGGATACTTCGAGGTGAGCCAACGCGATTCTGACGAACGGTTCGCCGGCCCTCGTTTCCTCCACCAGGAATGCGAGGTCCTCGCGGTCGATCGCCTTCATGCCAGAGGCCCGGATCGCGTTTCTGATGTAGCTGCTCCTCAACTCCTCCAGGGGAATCTCCGTAACCGTCAGCTGGTGCGGGCCTTCGGGAATGACGATGGTTCTTCCCGGCGCATTTCCACGCGGGTCGCCACGCCGTACTTCCACGCCGTTCTGCCGTGCAAACGTGAGCTGGGCCAAGGGATGTTTGCCTGCGCCCGTGTACTCCGTTTCCTGCACGACCACGAGCTGGTCTTCGTTCATCCTCTGGGCCAGTACGAAGGCCGCCACCAGCGACGTATTGCCCGCGGGACCCCGCTCGAGGCCTTCGAGCTTCGCCAACATTTCAGTAGCGTAGAAAACTTCGCCCTGAGTGACGTGGACCAGGCGATCGACATAGCGCAGGGCGCGGGCGGCGTTCCGTGGGACGTCGACCCGGTCCGGCTGCGTGGCGAACGGGATTCCGAATCCGCTATGGCCGGTCGTGAAGGACTTTCTGTTGAAGTCCCTGTCGCTTGCCATGTGCAGACCGCTCAGGTCGACCGATACGCCGACGATCTCCGTCCTGACCGAACCCAGTTTACGCAGGCCGCGGGCCGTCCCGGTGACGTTGCCTCCGCCGGCGTGGGTAATCACGCATGCGTCCGGATCGCGCCCATAACGCGTGCGCACTTCCTCGGCTATCTCCGCGCCGAGGGTTTCGATCCCGGCAACGGCATGCGGCGTGTATAGCGAAGCGTTGTAGAAGCCCGTCTCTTCGAGAACTGCCAAGAAGACGTGGAACAGTTCGGGCCCTACGGTCAGTTGCACGACCTCGGCGCCGTAAGCCTCGCAAGCCCGTCCCTTCTCGAGGATCTCCGGCTGGCCCAATCCCCGGCTGTCGAAGGCCTCCTGTATGACAATGCAACTCAGGCGCCGCATCGCGGCCTGCGACGCCACGGCCGCTCCGTAGTTGCCGCTGGTCGCGGCGACCACCCCGCGGTAGCCCCGCCGCGCGGCGTCGTGCACCGCGAGCGCCGCGCGCCTGGCCTTGAAACTTCCGGAAGGATTCGCGGCCTCGTCCTTCAGCAGGATCCGGGCCCCTTTTCCCGCCGGCGACAGCTCGCGGGCCAGCGCCGTGATATTTCGCAGTTCCAGGAGCGGTGTCCGCCCCACGCCGGTCTCGCCCTGGATGCGGTGCACCTCCCCGAGCGAGTGACCTACGCTGTCCATGAGCGCTTCGTAGTCGAAGCGCAACGGACTTCGGGCGAATGTCTCGTAGTCGAGACCCAATGCCTGACGGATGATTTCATTGCGGCGCGCCATTACATCCGTGGCGCTGGCGATCTTCACCTGGGTCCTCTGGAACGCAGGCGCACCAGATCCAGGCCGGCCTGAATCAACTCCGCTATGGGCATCCCGAAGTCGTGCGTGTAGCGGGGAGCCACGTCGACGAGCGTGCCGCGCAGGATACGACCAGCAGCCGTCCGGATTTCCGTTTCTTCCCCGAGGACCGCATCGTGTGTGGCGATGCCACGCACGCGCATTTCAAGCGGAACCGATTGGGTTTCCGGCGGCACTTGGGAGGCTCGATCGCCCGGATCGAGTAAGATGCGGTGTATCTGTACCCACGTCCCCGCAGGCACTCTTGTCACACGGCCCTCTACCATTTTGCGCTACCGCGATTGCGAAGTTGAGTGCCACTATAGCGCAGGGTCGCAGCGCGCGATGGATTCATAACGGCCGATTATGGTGCTATATCAAATAGTTCCTTGTTGGATCGAACAGCCGCGATTAGCATCGATCGCCAGTTTTCGAATAGACTGATTCGCGGAAGGTCGATCATCGGCGCCTGTGCAGTTGGCGAAAAATAAGCCAACTCACGTGTGCGCGTAAAGGAGAAGAGGATTGCTGCTCGCTCGTTTCCCTCGGGTCAGTTTGTGCGAATTGCCCACGCCGGTTCACCTGATGCCGCGTTTTGGCGCGGCCGTCGGTCACGACAAGCTGTACATCAAGCGTGATGACCTCACCGGGCTGGCCACCGGAGGCAACAAGGCGCGCAAACTCGAGTTCCTGCTGGGCGAAGCATTGGAGCAGGGGGCCGACGTGATCCTGACCGAGTCGTTCGCCCAATCCAATCACTGCCGTCAGACCGCCGCCGCCTGCGCCCGTCTCGGGCTGGACTGCGTGCTCGTGTTCGCCAGCGTGGAACCGGAGATGTACCAGGCCAACCTGCTGCTCGACCATCTGGCCGGAGCCAGGCTGGTGTTCGCCGGCGAAATCAGCCTCAAGGAGCGCAACAGGATTCTGAATCAGGAAGCAAAGCAGCTCGAACAAGCCGGCCGCCGCCCCTACGTGATCCCGTTCGGCGGCTCGGTGCCGCGCGGGGCGCTGGCCTACGTCGACGCCACGCTGGAACTGATGCGCCAATGCGACGAGCGCAGGATCGACGTGCGCCATATCGTGATCTGCAAAGGCACGGGGGGCACCGCGGCCGGCGTCGCGGCGACTTCCGCGATGCTCGGAAAGCTGTTCGAACTGCATGTGGTCGCAGTCGAAGGTGAGGGCGGTCTCGATCACATGCGGGCGGAAATCATCGACATCGCGGACGAGCTGCTGCGGATCCTGGGGCGCCGTCCGCTGGTTCCGGTCGCCGACACCTTTACCTTGTACGACAATTACCTGGGCGCCGGCTATTCGATCCCCACCCAGGAAGGAATCGCGGCGATTCGCACCCTGGCCAGCACGGAAGGCATTTTTCTCGGGCCGGTGCACGCGGGGAAGGGCGTTGCGGGGCTCTCGGACCTCGTCCGTCGCGGCAGCATTCCGCCATCCGAGGCAGCCCTGTTCTGGCACACCGGGGGAGTAACCGAGCTATTCGTCCGACCGGAGTTGTTCCAGCCGGAACGGCGGGGACAGGGATAGGGATGCTCCGCGAGAACGCCGGGAACGACTTTGCATCCGGCCGTGCCGAGATCTGGCGCGCCGAAGCCTTCCTTGGCGAGTTGCGCCGCAAGACGACCGATCTGCCCGGTGTGACGCGCGCGTCCTATGGCGAGGGCGAGCAGATTGCCCATGACATGGCGCGCGCGTGGGCGCAGGAACTGGGTCTTGCGGTCGACACCGACTTCGCCGGCAATCTTTATATGACGCTCGCGGGGCGGGACCGCGCGCTGCCCCGGGTGATGATGGGGTCGCACATGGATTCGGTACCTCACGGCGGCAACTACGACGGGGCAGCGGGGGTGGTCGCCGGCTTGACGGCGCTGCAACGCATGCACCGGCTGGGAATCACGCCGCGGATGGATGTCACCGTGATGGCAATCCGTGCGGAGGAGCTGTCGTGGTTTCCGGCGCCCTATATCGGCAGCCGGGCGGCCTTCGGCATCCTGCCGGGAAACGTACTCGACGACGTCGTGCGGTTCGACACCGGGCAAACGCTCGCAACGCATCTCGTCAAGCTGGGATACGACACGCAGAGCATCCGGACAGGCAAGCGCTACCTGGATCCCGCGGCGGTCCGGGCATACATAGAAGTCCACATCGAGCAGGGTCCGTTGCTCGTGAAGTCGCAGCAGCGCTGCGCGATCGTCACGCGCATCAGGGGAAACTACCGCTACAAGCATTGCCGGGTGGTGGGCGAATACGCGCACGCCGGCGCAATGCCGCGCGCCGACAGGCGCGATGCCCTGTTCGCCGCGGTGGAGTTCGTGCGCGCGCTGGACGCCATGTGGGCGCGGCGCGAATCCGCCGGCGAGGACCTCGTGTGCACCGTCGGACAGTTCTACACCGACCCCTCGGTCCACACCATCACGAAGATTCCCGGCGAGGTCCGCTTCACCATGGATTTTCGCAGCGACAACGAGGCGGTGCTGGCGGCCTGCCACGCCGAACTCGAGGCGCATGCGGCGCGCATGGGGCGCGAGCGTAACGTCAGCGTCGAGCTCGGCGAGCGTACGCATGCGCCGGTGGCCGTGATGGACGAGGCATTGGTCGCGCTCGCGCGGCGCTGCTCCGAAAGCCTCGCGATCGATGCGCCGCCAATTGCAAGCGGCGCCGGCCATGATTGCGCGATATTCGCCAAGCAAGGCGTGCCATCCGCGATGATCTTCATTCGAAACTTCCACAGCAGTCACAATCCGAACGAGGAAATGGCATTGGAGGATTTCGCGGAGGCGACCCGGGTGCTGGATGCCATGCTGGATGAACTAGTTACCTGATCGCGGCGATGAAGCGTGACCTCGCAGGATATGGCGGGCGGCCGCCGGCGGTGAAGTGGCCGGGTGGCGCGCGCCTCGCGGTTTCGGTCGTGGTCAATTTCGAGGAGGGCGCCGAGAGTTCGCTGGAAGCCGGCGATGCGACTGCCGAGCGGATCGGGGAGGTGACCACGATCATCCCGCCGGGCGTGCGGGACATCGGACAGGAGCAGCAGTTCGCCTACGGCATGCGCGCCGGAATATGGCGGATGCTGGACGTGCTCGAACGCCACCAGATCAAGACCACGTTCATGATGTGCGGGTACGCGGTCGAGCGCTCGCCGGGCATCGCGCATCGGGTCGTCGCCGCCGGGCACGAGCCGGCGATCCACGGCTGGCGGTGGCGGCCTCACTCCGATTTCACCGACCGCGAAACGGAGCGCGCCTCGCTGGTGCAATGCCTGGACGTGATCGAGTCGATCACGAAATTCCGGCCGGTCGGCTTCTTCTGCCGCGGCAGCCAGAGCGATTTCACGCGTGACCTGCTCATCGACCTCGGTTTCACGTACGACAGCAACGCGCTGGACGACGATCTGCCGTACTGGGCCGAAAGCCCGAGCGGCAGGAAAATCCTCGCGGTGCCTTACGCGCTGGATACGAACGACATGAAGTTTCACCATCCCAACGGGTTCGTCACTTCCGAGGAATTCGTCGCCTATGTCAAGGCCGCGATCGATGCGTTGCTCGATGAGGGCGAGCGCGGCTTTCCGAAGATGCTGACCATCGGGTTCCACCTCCGCATCGTTGGCCGGCCTGCCCGGATCGGCGCATTCAACCAGATCCTCGAGCATCTGAAGCGCAAGGGCGATGCCGTGTGGATTGCGCGGCGCTGCGACATCGCCGCATTCTGGCGCGCTCAATTTCCCGACCACGAGGGGGCATCATGACAACCAATCAGTCGCGCCGCCGTTTGGTGCAAGGTATCGCCGGGGCGGGTGGTCTTGCGATGGTGAGCAGGTCCGGCTTCGGTCAATCCCGGTCGATCGCCGCGTCGACATTTGCTGGCGCATGGGAGCAGGCGCACCGCACCATTCTGGTTCCGGCGTATCAGAGGGCGACCAACGCGGGCGTCAACCTCGTCGTCTCCAATCCTGCGGACACGATTTCGAAGCTGATTGCGTCAAGGGGAGGCAGCGCGCCGTTCGACGTGGTTCTCCTCGACGAGGGGCCGTCGCTGACGGTTCCGCAGGAAGAGGTATTCGAGAAGATTCCCGTCGAGCGCATGCCCAATCTGAAGGATGTGCCCCGCAAGTTCATCGACGCGCGCGGATTCAGCGTGTATTGCTCGGCACAGATCATCGGGATTGCGTACAACACCGAGAAGATCAAGACGCCGCCGAAGTCGTGGAACGACCTGCTCAGACCGGAGTACAAAGGGAGGGTCGGGCTCGCGGCGATGGCCGGCACCATGACGCAGGCGTGGATGGCGGAGATCGCAAAGCTGAACGGGGGCAGCGAAGAGAACATGGAACCGGCGTTCCAGTTCCTCAGGAAGATGCTGCCCAACGTCAGCGCCCTGACGCCCACGCCCGGCGCTCTGGCCGCCCTGTTCCAGCAGGGCCAGGTCGATATTTCGGTGCACTACAACAACAACGTCGGCGATCTGCAGAGCAAGGGCGTCCCGATCGCGCTGGCGAAACCCGACACCGGGTATGTGGTCCTGCGCTCGACCATGCACGTCACCAAGAACACCAAGCATCTGGATCTGGCCGCGGCCTACATCAACGCCGCGGTGAGCCCGGAGGTCCAGACGAAAATGGGCGACGCCCCATACTTCATGGTGCCCACGAATTCCAAGGTACCGTTCAGCAAGGGGCTGCAGCAGCTCGCGAAGGACATGAGCGAGTTGGAGAGCTTCAGCCAGGTGGACTGGGCGAAGCTGAACCCGAGGCGCCTCGAATACATCGAGCGGTTCAACCGGGAAGTGAAGAGCTGAGCAAGGTCCTGGTGCCGCAAGCCGCGCGACGCGTGGCGGCGCTGGGCGTCGTCCTCGATCGCGTTTCGCACCGCTACGGCGGGACCTTGGTCGTCGATGGCGTGTCGCTCGCGGTCCAACCCGGGGAATTGATCGCGCTGCTCGGCCCGAGCGGATGCGGCAAGACGACTCTGCTCAGGATCATCGCCGGCTTGCTCGACCAGAGCGCGGGCAGCGTAATCATCGGCGATCAACGGGTGGACGCGTTGCCGCCCAACGAGCGCGGTGCGGGGATCGTGTTCCAGAATTTCGCGCTGTTCCCTCACATGTCGGTTGCGGCAAACGTCGCCTACGGCTTGCGTGCCCGCGGCGCCGGCCGCGTTGCAGCGGACGAGGCGGTCAAGCGGATGCTCAGGCTGGTGCGGATGGAAATGCTGGAGATGCGCTTTCCGCGGGAGCTGTCCGGGGGGCAGCAGCAGCGGGTCGCGCTTGCCCGTACCCTCGCCGTGAGTCCAAAGGTGCTGCTGCTGGATGAGCCCTTCGGGGCGCTCGACAAGAGCCTGCGGCTCGACATGCAGATCGAAGTGAAGCGCTTGCAGCGGGACCTCGGCATTACGACGATCATGGTGACCCACGATCAGGCCGAGGCATTGAGCATGGCGGATCGCATCGCAGTCATGAACGCCGGGCATCTCGAGCAGTTTGCCGCGCCGGAGGACATCTACGACTCACCCGCGACGCCCTTCGTGGCGGAGTTTGTAGGCACGACCAATCTGCTGCGGGGAAGGCTGCGGGCCACGGGCGAGGGTTTTCGCGTCGAGCTGGGCTCTGGCGGGCTGCTCTCCCTGTCCGATGCGCGGCCCTGCTCACGCGACGGCCAGGTCCTGCTGGTGGTGCGGCCGGAGCACTTCCGCCTCCACCCGCCGCAGGGGGAGGGGCTTGCGGCAGTGGTCCGCATGGTGTTGCCGCAAGGGCCGTTCGTCATCTACGAATTGTCCCTGGCAGACGGCACTCCGCTCAAGGTGACCACGGCGCGAGCCGAGGCGACGCGCCGGCACGCGCCAGGCGATGCGGTGCGCGTCGCGCTCGCTTCGGGCGCCCGCGTTCCGGTATTCGAGGCGTGACGCGATGCCAATGAAGCGGCGCTCTCTCCTCCGTCTCCGCGAATGGCAGCTGGTCATGCCATTGACGCTGTTCTTCGTGGGGTTCGTGTTCGCGCCGCTCGGTCTGCTTGCGATCGTCAGCGCCTACAACGAGCCCGAGATGAGGACCTTCGGCGTCGCCCAGTACGCGGGCTTCTTTGGCGACAGCTTCAAGCTCAATGTCCTCGCGCAGACGCTATGGCTCGCGCTGAAGGCGACACTGCTGACAGTGCTGATCGGGTATCCGCTCGCGTACCTGTACACGCTTGCGCCGCGCTGGCTCCAGCGGTTACTGCTGCTCCTGATCGTGCTGCCGCTGCTGACCAGCGTCGTGGTGCGGACGTTCGCGTGGGTCGTGATCCTCGGCCGGCAGGGAATCATCAATAGCACGCTGCTGGCGCTTGGGTGGATCGACGGGCCGCTCGCGCTGCTGTACACGCCGACGGCGGTCGTATTCGCCTTGGCGCAGATCGAGATGCCGCTGATGGTTTTGCCGGTGATCACGGCCCTAATGAATATTGATCCCAACCTGGGGCAGGCCTCCGAAGTGCTCGGGGCCGGCAAGTGGCGCACTTTCCTGAGCGTGACGCTGCCGCTGTCGATCCCGGGCCTGCTGGCGGGCTGCCTGCTGGTGTTCGCGGCTGCCGCAGGCGCGTTCGTCACTCAGACATTGATCGGCGGAGGCAGGCACTTGTTCATGCCGTATTACATCTACCAGCAGGCGATCCAGGTCAACAACTTCCCGTTGGCTGCGGCACTCGCGATGATCCTGCTGGTGAGCATGCTGGCCGTCGTCATCGTCCTCAATATCCTGGGCCGCGGCTCACGCGGCTTCGTCCATGGCTGACGCCGGACGGCCGGAGCAGGCGATCGTCGCGAGGGAGTCGGCCGCGTCGCGCCGCGAACGCCGGTCGTTCCATCTCGCCTTTGGCGTCCTGGGAGGTGCGGCCGCAGCCCTTCTGGCCGCACCCACGGTCATCGTGCTCATCACTTCCTTCACCAACGGCCACACTCTCAATTTCCCGCCGCCCGGATATTCGGTGCGGTGGTACCGTGCGTTGCTGGAAGACTCCCCGGAGATCGTCGCCGCTGCCTGGCTCTCGCTCGAGATCGCCGTGGCAGCGACCGCGATCGGCGTCCTGCTGGCCGTGGCGGCGGCGCTCGCGCTTGCCCGGCAGCGCGCAGCGTGGGCCCAGATCCTCGACGCGGTGTTCATGTCACCGCTGATGCTGCCGCTGCTGGCGATCGGGCTCGCGCTGCTGGTGATGTTCAGCCGCCTCGGGGTCGACTTGTCGATGACGACGCTCATCACAGGCCACGTCGTGATCACCACGCCTTACATTCTGCGAACGACGATTGCGAACTACGTTCAGCTGGATCCGGTTCTGATCGAGAGCGCACGCGCACTTGGCGCGCGGCCCTGGTTCGCGTTCCGCACGGTCACGCTGCCGCTGATCACGCCCGGCATCGCCGCGGGCGCGTTCATCGCCTTCATGGCGTCCTTCGACAACGTCGCGATTTCGCTGTTTCTGTCGGATGCCCGCAGCCAGGTGCTGCCGATCAAGTTGTGGAACATCATCGAGTCCAGCCTTGACGTGCGGGCAGCCGCGGCCTCCGGCGTACTGATTCTCGGGACGGTCGTCTTGGCGGTGATTATGGAACGCGCGGCCGGGCTGTCCCGCCATATGCGCTGAGCTCGGGAGGGGCCGATGACACGTCGAATCGTGCTGCGCGGCGCATATGCGCTTCTCGGGGAGGAATTCGAGTTCGATGCCGAGCCGCTCGATGTACTGGTCGAGGGCGACCGCATCGCGTCGCTCGGTGCGGCCGGCACTGTCACGGACGAGGAGGAGGTAATCGACGTCGGCGGGCTCCTTCTCGCGCCCGGGCTCGTCAACAGCCACCTTCATTCGCACGAGCATTTCATGAAGGGGCGCACCGAAAATCTGCCGCTGGAGCTCTGGATGCACCAGATGCGCGGCGCGGCCGCGGTGCCGATGACGCCGCGGCAGACCTATCTCCGCACGCTGGTGGGCGCGATCGAAGCACTGCGGTCGGGCACGACGACGGTGGTCGACGATCTGATACTGGGCGCAAGCATCGACCGCGAGAACCTCGAGGCTGTATTCCAGGCATATGAAGACGCGGGAATCCGCGCCCTGGTCGGTTTCGCAATGGCGAATCGGCCGGTGGTGGACAACTTTCCGTTCGTCGAGGAGGTGTTTCCGAAATCACTTCTAGCGCAGTTGCGGGCGATGCCGCGGCCCACCGAGGCCGATTATTTGGGCCTTTGCGCCGAGCTTGCCCGCTCGCGCCATCCGCAATCGAGCCGCGTCGGCGTGCTTGTCTCCGCATCGGCCCCGCAGCGCTGCACGGAAGAGTTCCTGGCTGCGTGCAGGAGGCTCGCCGACGACCATGCCCTCCCGGTCATCACGCACGTCCAGGAGACGAGGCTGCAGGTCGTCACCGGGGGCCTGTTCTACGGATGTCCGATGGTCGAATACCTCGACCGCATCGGTTTTCTTGCGCCGAACACGAGCCTGATTCACGCGGTCTGGCTGAATCCGCGCGAAATCGAGGCGCTTGCCCGGACGGGCGCGACGGCGCAGCACAACCCTTGGTCGAATCTGACTCTGGGGTCGGGCGTGCAGCCTGTGCGCGAGCTCCTCGAGGCGGGCGTGAACGTGAGCCTCGGGTCCGACGGCACCTGCTCCACGGTCACGGCGAACATGCTGACTGTACTGGGCAGTGCGGCGTCGCTGTCCAAGATCCGCGGGGGGGACTACTCGCGCTGGCTTTCGGCGCGCGAGGCGCTGACCATCGCGACGCAGGGAGGTGCGAACGCGCTCGGATTCGCCGGAAAACTCGGCGTGCTGAAACCTGGGGCGCTGGCCGATCTAGTCGGCTACCGGCTGGACACGGTCGCGTTCTTGCCGCTCAACGATCCAGTCAGGCAGCTCGTGTACGCGGAGCGCGGCGCGGGTGTCGATTTTTCCATGGTGTCCGGCCGCGTGATGATGCGCGGCGGCAAGCTTCTCGGCATCGATGAACCGCGGATCCTGGCTGAGATTGCCGCCGAACATGCCCGGCTTGTCGAGCAGCTCGACCTAGCCGTAGCGGCCGTCTCGCCGATGCTCCGCGTGATGGACGAAATCTACCGTCGATGCTTGGCGGTAGCGATCCCGCACGATACGTATCCGGCGCGCCTGCCCTAGCTCGCCGAGGTCAATCCGCCGTCGGAATACAGGCCACCACTTCGATTTCGACGCTGAAGCCCCTCGGCATGCGGCCAGCCTGAATGGCCGTCCGCGCCGGCCGGTCCGTGGGAAAGTACTCCACCCAGACTTCATTGTAGGCGCCGAAGTTGTCCATGTCCGCGAGGAATACCATCGCCTTCAGGACGTTTTCCCGGGAAGTCCCCGCCGCTTCAAGCACTGCCGTGAGGTTGTCCAGCGCCTGGCGGATCTCCTGCTTGAATCCACCCTCCGCGATCTTCCCCGTCCTGGGGTCCATGGGTCCCTGGCCGGAGGTGAATACCAGGTTTCCGAAGCGCGTCGCGTGCGAGATCGGCGAAGGCGAATTCCATGCTTTGTCGGTGTGGATGATTTCTTTTTTCATTTTTTCTGCTCCCGGATGCCGATGGAAGTGGATGGACACATCCACGAAATCGCGATTTTAGTCGAACCGCGTCGCACCAGCCCGCCATCGCGCCGGAAGTCTACGCTTTGGCGTGGCAGCATTTTGTCGCGGGACTGTGACGAGGGCAATGCAGGCGTGACTGACTTGGATCGGAAACCAGAGGCGGGGTGCTCCACAGTGTACCAAGATGGCGGTTTCCCCTATGAAGTCGGTCCAGTCCCTCATCGGACCTACCGGCACGAGGCATCGAGCCACATGCAAGATGCAACGAGGCCTCGACCGAGGAGCGAATCTTACTGATGAGTACGCCGGGCGTGCTTGCGTGGGGCAGAACGCTCCCTATTATGTGCGGCGAGCTACTCAGGCGACGCGCAAGTTCCCGGGTGGTTAGCCGGGTGGTTGCGTACCGCAATCAATTGATTTGATTGTGAAGCCAGCGGCCTGCAAAGCCGTGTACGCCGGTTCGATTCCGACTCCCGCCTCCAATTCATGACCTGCCCCCTCAATTGCGGCTCTACGCCGTCGGTTGAACAAACCCCAAGCGTAATCCGCGTCGCTTGAGGTGCGGCAGGTCAATACATGATGTCTAACTGCCGTGCGGCAGCCGAGCATGCCCGGCTCACTGCCGGCTAAGCCGCAGGCTCGCGTCCAGCGAGATGACAGCCTGCTATGAATCCGAAGGTCATGGCGGATCCCAGCACAGCACCGGCGCCCGGGTATCTGCCACCCATAATGCTCACCATATCGTTACCTATCGCGTACAAACCGGGGACTATCCCACCACTTTGCCGAAGTACCCGCGCCTTGGTGTCGGTCTTGATTCCGGCGAACGTACCGAGGTCGGACGCCACGACCTTCACGGCAAAGAACGGGGGGTCTTCGATCGGCGCTATGCACGGGTTCGGTTGGTGCATGGCGTCTCCCATATACCTGCCGTAATGCGTGCTGCCCTTTCCGAACTGCGGGTCTCTGCCGTGACGTGCCTCCGCGTTATAGGCATGCACCGTAGTCGCGAATTGAGCAGGATCGATACCGGCCTGTGCTGCAAGGGCTTCCAAATTGTCGCCGCGAAGCAGATATCCGGAGCGCAAGTAGGGGGCCAGTGGAAAAGGGGCGGGTTTTGCGATACCGAGGCCGTAGCGCCTGATCGAGCGATGATCGCAGACAAGGAATGCGGCGGCATCGGCTGGGTCACAGTTTTTCGCCAACGCGCGGACAAACTCGTGATACGAAAGTGACTCGTCCACAAATCGTTCACCGCGCCGATTTACCGCGATGACCCCCGGTCTCGCGCGACCGATGAAATGGGGGAACGGTCTGCGCGTTCCGTCGGCGTAAGGCACCAGCGATACCGGGACCCAGGCTGCCGGTTCGGCGAGACTCGCATCGACCCATCCCCCTTGGCTTTCCGCCATTCGCACGCCGTCGCCGTTGCTTTCGTGGGGCACCGGCGACGCATATGCGTTGCCGCTGGACATTGCGGGGAACAGTGCTCTGCGGCGCGCATCGTCATGGGTAAAACCGCCGCATGCTAGAACGACGCCGCGGCGCGCGCGTACCTGGACTGGCCGGCCATCTTGCTCGACCAGCGCTCCCGTCACGGTGCCGTCGGTCGTGACGAGCTCGCGCGCAGGCGAGGACAGCCATACCGGTATGCCGAGATCGAGAGCGGTCCTGGCCAATCGTGCGGCAAGAGCATTGCCGTTAGAGAGCAACATGCCACGCCCGTAACGCAGCACGTCAAGTGCCTGGCGGGCGAGACGGCGCGCCACGTAGGCTGCGGACACGATCGAGCGTGTGGCGCGCATGAAATGAGCGACATCCTTGCCTGGTCCCAGCATCAGCCCCAGCACGGTCAGTTTTCAGCCAACGGGGGGCGGAGCTTCTCGAGGTACGGCCCTAGCAAGCGCCCGTCATAGGGTTCGGTCATGAGCGCTCGCCCGGCCTGGACGCCGCCGGGAAATTCCGCATGCTAATCGGGAGCTGTTGCGGGACATGCGAACCGGACGGCGGTGTTCTTGGAAAAGAACTCGATCATCCGTGGCGCGTTTTCCAGAAACACGGCGACCCGTTCCTCGTCGAAATGCTCCCCGGTCAGGTTGCGCAGATAGGTTCGTGCTGCCTCGGCGTCGTCCACGATGCCCTGCGCGGCAGCAAGCTGGTTACCTGGCGCTCACACCCAACCGCCCGAGATCGCCGTCGTTCCTCCGAACGTCGCCGCCTTTTCCATGACCAGGACATCGAGTCCATGGTGTCGTGCGACGATCGCCGCCGCCATGCCGGAGGCACCGGAGCCAATCACCAAAACGTCGCACTCGGCGCTTGATGGGTGTTTCATATTGATCGCCATGGGAGCGTTGCTAGGCATCCCGCTGGGCGCCGAAGCACTGCTCCTTGCTGCGTTCAACTCCTGGCGACGCAGATCCGCGCGCTTCGGCGCGGTCGTATTCGCCGGTCACGCCGAATCGCCGAACCCGCGCGCGGATTCCGTGTCTTCAGACTCGTTCCAGCCGAGCTTGAGGTAGCGGTTTGCTTCCCAATATCCGGATGCACGGATACGCGGCTGCTGGGTGGTGACTACGTCCACCACATAGGGCCGATTCGAACGAATCGCCTCCTCGAGCGCCGGGCGAATATCGGCAGCGCGCTCGACGCGGATGCCTCCTGCACCGTAGGCGTGCGCCAGCGCGACGAAGTCCGGGTTGTAGCGGCTGCCGTCGGTCGATGTGAACGCGGCGCCGACCCCGCGCTTGAAGAAGCGGTTCTGGTATAGCTCAATGATGTTGAAGCCGCCGTTGTTAAGGACCACCCAGACCACAGGAATGTTCGACTCCACCGCTACCGCAAGGCTGGGGGTCGTGGAACGAAACCCGCCATCCCCCGTGAGACAGACGACCGGCTCGTCGGGCCGCCCGAGCTTTGCGCCAAGCGCTGCCGCAACCGCCCAGCCCATCGTGCCATGGCCGCTTGCCACGAGATGGGTGCGCGGCGCCCGTGCAGTAAAGTGCTGGGAAACAAAGTAGCGAGGCCCATTGGGCGCCACGATGGTGCCACCGGGCGGTAGTGCCGCGCGGATCTCCGCCACTAGCCGCTCCACGGCAATCGGCGTCTCATCGGAGCGTTGGGCCGGAGCGATCTCGGTCTGCCAGCGCTCGCGCTGCTCGCCGAAGTCGCGCAGCCAACCGGCGCGTGCGTCACGGTCCGAGTCGGTGGGGACAATTTCGAGCATCTGTCGGAGCACGGTGCGCGCGTCGGCCACGATGCCGACGTCGACCGGAAAACGCCGCCCGACCTGAGCGGGATCGATGTCAATCTGCACCACGCGAGCGGGGGGCACGTTAAAGAACATCTCCGGGTGCCAGGAGGCAGAATCCATATCCGAAAAACGGCTGCCAAGGATCAGCACCGTATCGGCATGCGAGGCAAGCCAATGCGCGGCAGGCGTGCCCACCGCGCCCGTGACGCCGCCAAACAGAGCATGGTCGTTTGGAATGATGGACTGCGCAATGAGCGAGGTGATCACCGGACTGCCGAGTCGTTCGGCAAGCGCCTGGATTTCCGCGCTCGCCTCGGAAAGCAGCGCACCACCGCCAGCGTAAATGAGCGGCCGCTTCGCCTGCACAAGGAGATCGGCTGCCTTGCGTACTTCGGAATTCTCGGCGCCAGAACGCTGTGTGCTGGCGCGGCGCATGCGCATGTCCGGAATCTCGTAGTCGTCGAGGTACGAGAAGATGTCCATCGGGACGTCGATCATGACCGGACCCGGGACGCCGCCGAGCGCCGTGTTGAAAGCGCGGCTCATAATCTCTCCGACCAGTCGCCAATGGTCCAACCGGAACGTGCGCTTTACGATGGGTCGCAGGACCTCGGTCTGCGAGGCGTCCTGATGGAAGGCGATCTCCTGATAGGCCTCGGTACCACGATGGGCGACAGGGACGTTTCCTGCGATGAGGATCAGCCCCGAGCAATCGTGCATCGCGTCGGCGATGCCAGTCACCGTGTTCGTAAAACCCGGTCCGACGGAAGTGAGCACAACCGCTGGACGGTGCGTAACCCGAAAATACGCATCCGCCATATGCACCGCGATCTGCTCGTGTGGCACGGAGATGAAACGGATGCCGGACTCGAATACCGCATCCAGAAAAGTCAGGTTGGCGTGGCCCGACATTCCAAACATGTACCGCACACCTTCTGCTTCGAGGCACCTGACGATGGCCTGAGCACCTGTCATTCTTGCCATTTCGCAATCTCCTTTGCTTGCCCGAGACCGAGGTGATCCCGAATCACGTCAGGCGCTGCGACGATCTCCGCGCGCGTTCCACGGTATACGATGCGACCTCGGCTGATCACGAAAAACACGTCGCCCACCGATAGCGCCAGCCTGAAGTTCTGCTCGACGAGCAGGATCGAAACCCCTTGTTCCCGGCTTTGCAGGATGCCGGTGCGAATCGCCTGCACCATGCTTGGTGCGAGTCCCTCTGTGGGCTCATCAAGGAGCATGAGTTCAGGCCGGCTTGCAAGTGCGCGCGCCATGGCGAGCATTTGCTGCTGACCGCCGCTCAGGCTGGCTGCGAGCTGCTTTGCTCGTTCCGCCAAATCCGGAAAAAACGCCAAGGCTTCGGCGACTCGATGGGTGCCGGATCGGGCCGTGGCCTGTGCCGCGACCCGGATGTTTTCCTCGACAGAGAGGGAACCGAACACGCGACGGTCTTCCGGCACCCACGCAATGCCCTTGGAAGCAATCGTGTGCGGCGCCAGTGCGTCGATACGGTTGCCACGAAACGTCACCGTGCCAGCGCTCGCGGGAACAACCCCAATGATGGTCTTCAGCGACGTGCTCTTACCTGCGCCATTGCGTCCGACCAGGCAGACGATCTGGCCGCGCTCGACCCGCAGGCTCACGCCATGCAGGACGTGAGCTGTTCCGTAGTGCGCATGCACGTCGTCGAGGACCAGCATCAGGTGCTCCAGGCGTCCACGGCGCCAAGGTATGCATCCTGCACACGAGTATCGGCGCTCACCACGGCAGGCGGGCCGCTTGCGATTACGCGACCCTGCGTCATTACCGTGATGATGTCGGAGATGCCGAGCACCATTTCCATGTCGTGCTCCACCAGAAGGACACTCGTACGCTGTGCGATGCTGCGTATAAGCTCGGCAGCCCTCTGGGTTTCTCCCGTTGACATGCCTGCCGTCGGCTCGTCGAGCAGCAGCACGGTCGGGCGCAGCGCGAGCGCAATCGCAATTTCGAGAACGCGTTTGTCGCCGTGAGCCAGGTGATCCGCCGTCGCGTCGGCACTCCCGTCCAGTCCGAGGAGTTTGAGTATCTCGGCTGCTTGCGCCGTGGCATCGGTTCTGCCCCGGGCGCTACCCCAAACTTGAAGGTTGCATCCCATACGGGAGCGCGTCGCAAGCGCGACGTTTTCCAATACCGTGAGTTCGCCGAATACCTTGGTTATCTGAAACGTCCTCGCCATGCCCGCACTCACGAGTCGATGCGACGGCCAACCGGTGACATCCGCACCGTTCAAGAGCACCTGGCCGCCGGCGGGCCGACAAACCCCGGAAATGCAATTGAACGCCGTTGTCTTGCCCGCGCCGTTGGGGCCAATGAGGGAATGCACGTGCCCGGCTTGGACCTCGAGGCTGACGTCGTCCACGGCGCGCAGCGCGCCGAACATCATGGACAGGTTACGGACTACGAGCGCGCTCGCCACAATGCATTCCAGGCGCGACTGAATATTCCGGCAAGGCCTGCTGGAAACGCCAGCACGACCACCACGAAAACGAGGCCGAACGCGAGTTGCCATGCCGTAAAGCGGGTCGTGAACTCATCGCGCAGGAACACGAAAGAAATAGCACCCACCACTGGCCCGAGTAGGGTACCGATGCCGCCGAAGATCGCCATCACAAGCACGTTGCCCGATTCGGCCCAGTGCAGGGACATCGGGGTCGTGCCCGCTTTCATGAACACCATCAGTGTTCCGCCCAGCCCCGCGATTGCCCATGAGATAACGAACGCGATCCACTTGTGCAGGCGGACGTTGATACCGATGGCGGCCGCACGGTCCTCACTGGTACGGATGGCGTGCAAGGTCCGGCCGAAGGGCGAGTCCACCAGCCGTGCCAGAGCCAGGTAGGTGACCACCATGCACGCGAGAGTGAGCAGGTAGAACGGTGTTCCGGTCCCAAGCGTTACACCGAAAATACTTGGCAGCGGCACGCCCACCAGCCCATCCATGCCCTGCGTAACCGAGCGCCAGGCTACGGCAACTTGGAAGAGGACCTGCGCGATGCAAAGCGAGATGATCGCGAACGCAACCCCAGAGACGCGCGTCACGACGAACCCAGTGGTCAGTGCGACAAGACCGACGACGGCCTCAGCAACGAGCAAAGCGACGAAGAAGTCTGCGGTGACCTCTCGCGCGAAATACCCCGCCGCATAGCTGGCGAGCCCGAAAGCGGCGGCGTGGCCGAACGTCACCAGCCCTGCGTAGCCGACGAGCAGATCGAGACTCATGGCCCATACGGCGAAGATCAGGGCCTCGGTGAGCAGCGTGATGGTGAACTGCGGCACACCCACGAACGGCAGGCCGGCAAGCAACGCAATCGCCGCAGCGAGCAGCAGTCGGGTTCCAGTCTCTCTGGCAGTCATCTGCTACGCGATCAAGCCACGCGGCCGCGCCCGAAGACGCCGGTAGGACGGAAGATGAGGGCGATGGCGACCACGGCAAAGAGCACCGCCACGGACCAATCGGCGATGTAGCCACCGCCGATGGATTTGGTCAGCGCGACCACCATTGCACCGACAGCCGAACCAGGGAGATTGCCGAGCCCGCCGAGGATCACGGCAAGGAACGAATCCAGAAGGATGCCCATGCCCATTTCCGGATGCACGGCGAAAATCGGTGCGCCCAGCGCTCCAGCGAATGCGGCAAGTCCAGCCGCTGCCCCGAACACCAGCGTGAGAAGCCACTTGGTGTTCACGCCGATGGCCTCAGCCATGCCCGGATCATCGGTAATGGCGCGAATCCGTAACCCGATCGGCGTCCACTGGATGAATGCAAAGACACCACCGGAGACGGCGAGCGACACACCCGCCGCAAGCAACCGGTAGAGCGGATATTGGTTGCCGAAGATCTCCACCGTGCCTTCAAACGGGGCCGGCGGTTTGAGCAGCGTTGTCCCAGTTCCCCACACGTATTCGATCGCCCCAATCAGCATGAAAGACATGCCGAAGGTGACCAGCAGCGTGTAAACGTCGGACCGGTTGCGGATCGGGTGGATGGTCGCGCGCTCGATAGCGATGGCAATCGGCACCACCGCGAGTGGCGCCAACAGGAGGGCGGTCCAGTAGCCGGCCCCAGTCTGGTTGATGATCGCGATCACCGCATAGCCGCCGAGCGCGTAGAGGGCACCGTGGGCGAAGTTGACGACTCTGCCCAAGCCGAACACGAGGCTCAGGCCCAGGCTCGTCAGCAGCAGGAACGCGCCGTAGACGACGCCGTTCAACGCGCTGGACAAAAAGAAGTTCAGGTCCACGCGGCCGTGGATTCAGTAGACCTGGGGCGGCTCAACGCCTGCTCAGAGCTTGCAGCCCAGCTCCGCGGCCGACTTCGGCAACGACTTGGAGGCCGGGAAAACTTCCACGCGCTGCGCGAACTGCGCGCCGTAGCGCGGAGGATTCACGGCTTCGTAGGGCCCTAAAAACAGCGGCGAAAGAGCCTGCCGTCCACCGGGCTGAAACTTGAGCGGGCCGACTGGTGTACGCACTTCGACGGACTCAAGGGCCTTGACCACAGCCGCCGGATCGGTCGATCCTGCCTTTGCGATCGCGTTGTAGAGCATGAGCGCAGCGCTCCCAGCCTGCAGCGATTGCATACCTGCAACACGCCCGTGCTGCTTATAGAACGCCTCGTTAAAGGTTTTGGTAGTGGGCTCGCTATCCTCGTAGCGCCACGCCGCCCAGGACCCCGCCGATACAACGCTTGTCGATAGCGAACCGAGCTTGGCG
The DNA here is from genome assembly GCA_017880775.1 of Burkholderiales bacterium. Lineage (GTDB taxonomy): Bacteria > Pseudomonadota > Gammaproteobacteria > Burkholderiales > SG8-39 > JADGRQ01. The sequence goes on from JADGRQ010000025.1 coordinate 56,124, forward strand.
ACCAGCCAATCGGGTAGGCCGATGGGTGCAACCAGCACCGCTTCTTTCGTCAGGCCAAACTCGTTCGCTTGCTGGATGAACTGCAAAAGTGGTGTGCCCAGCGTCACGGGCATGATGACCGCAGTGGCTCCGGCTGACCGCGCGCGCGCGATGAACGGCGCCCAGTCCGTGGTATCGAGAGGCGCAAACGTTTCGCCGACATAGTTCAAATCTTTGACTTCCTTCACCGAGCCTGCGACGAGACGACTCCAAGGATAGTCATGGCCAAGCGTGAACCATTTCGCATTCTGCAGTCGTGGCGTTTGCGAGATAAGGTCCTGCAGCGAATAGATCGACATGTGGTCTTCGGCGTTCGTACGGAACACCCACTTGTTGCACCTCTCACGCGTGATTGCGGCAGGACCAGAGTTTGAGGTGATGATTGGCACGCCAAGGCGATCGGCGACAGCTAAGAGTGCGAGTGTTTCGATGGAACTCGTGCCGAGAATTGCTGAAACTTGGTTGGATTGGACTAGCTTCGTCGCCTTCGTTACCGAGTTCTGCGGGTTAAAAAGGCTGTCCTCGATGACGAGTTCAACTGGTCGGCCAAGTATCGAACCGTACATTTGTGTTGCTGTTTGAATTCCCGCGACGATGTCGTCGCCGATTGGGCTTGCGGGACCAGTGCGTACAGTCAATACGCCGATCTTGATGCTGTTTCCCTGGGCACTAACCGATGCCGTGAATGCGGTCGACAGCGCGACGACACAAAGGGCGAATAACACGGGCTGCAAGCGTCTCATGTTTCGTGCTCCCTGGTGATTTTTACGAGATTGGAGATTTCTCTGACAAGTCTTCGTGCAGGAACATCTGCAGTGAAATATAAGAGTAGTCCAAACGCGGCTTGAAGGTGTGCGGGTTCGATATTTGTTTTCCGTCTTGCACGTTACCCAACTGTCCCATGTTGCGCTGCACCAAGAATCACTTCATAGTGACCCTGCCTCGATTCGACGTACACCACTTTACGCAGCCATGAGGCTGGATTCAACATCGGCCGGTGTCTTGTAGTTGATCGACGAATGCATGCGCCTGTGATTGTAGAAGCCTTCGATCCAGTCGACGATGTCGAGCTTGGCAAGCGCGCGGGTGTCGTAGCGAAGCAGATGGGTGCGCTCGACCTTCAGCGTCTTGAAGAAGCTCTCCATCACCGCGTTGTCCCAGCAATTGGCCCTCCTGCTCATCGATTGAATCATCCGGTAGTCTTTGATCAGCTGCCGGTGGCTGTCGCTGGCGTACTGGCTGGGGTTCCAGTGGCTGGCTTGGCCCGGGCGAGATACATGCACACAGAGGTTCGCTCGAGAGTGAGCGCCTTCAGGAGTTCCTGAGCAGCGTGCGCAAGAGACTTCAATCTCCCTGCCTCTGTAGACAGCTTATCCAGACGCCCCGCCCTCTCGGCCAGGGCTACTGCCATCTCGAGAAAAGGAATGACCAGCTCGTCTGGCTGAACTTGAGGCTCCTCCCGAACGCGCCTTACTTCCTCGAAGGCTTTTCGGCGCTCCTGGTGCGGCAGATCGCGGAGGCGTTTTTTTGTGGATTCGTGGAGGGAAGGGACGGGAGGTTGAAGCTGGGCTTCCAACGACAAAAGAGTGCGCGCGACCTCTTTAAGGCGGGGGTCGCACAAAATGTCCGAGTAAATTTGACGTGCCTTACTGGACGGGGGTGCGGCGGACCATGGGTCGAAGCGAGATCGATGTGCTTTCTCCGCTGGCGATTCTTCGCGCGCTTGTCTCTCAAGCCAGTAGCGAATGCCTTCGGGCCAACCGTCTGGGATCGAAGGATCCGGACGTACGCGTGACCATGATGGGCGCTTTGGTGGAGTAGAGGGCATGGCGTTACTCCGCGCACTACTTCCGGATCTTCGTGATAGTGCAATACTTCGCCCACGTCGCCATCAACTCGCGCCGCTTCTCGAACAGGTCGGTGCGCTTGTAGGCCGCTTCGGTCTTGTCTTTCAGCGTATGCGCGAGGGCGCCCTCGCAGACATCCAGAGGGAAGTTGGTCTGCTCGGACGCCCAGTCGCGAAATGACGACCGGAACCCGTGCGCGGTCGCGTCCACCTTCATCCGCCGGAGCGTCATCAGGAAGACCATATTCGACAGCGGCTTTTTCGTGGAGCGACCTGGAAACACGTAGGAACTATCGCCAGCGAGTTTGCGGGCATCCTTCAATATGGCGAGGCATCGTGGAGAAAGTGGAACTCGATGTTCGCGCTCGGCCTTCATCCGGCTTGCCGGAATGGTCCACGTCGTCTTCTTCGTGTCGACCTCGCCCGAAGCCGCATTGAGCACCTCGCTCGTTCGTGTTGCCGTCAGGATCATGAACTCAAACGCAAGCTTGACCGCCGGACTGGCGTCTACCGAGCGTAGCTTCTTGAGGAATTGCGGCACGTCGGCATAGGGCAGCGCGGCATGATGCGTGCCGGTATCCTTTTGCTTCGGCAGTACTTTCAGAACACCGTCGACGGGATTGTCGCCCCCGCGGAATCCGGACGCCTTTGTCCAGTCCATCACGGTTCGGATCCGCTGCAGGACGCGCCGGGCGGTTTCCGGCTTCGCGAGCCAGATCGGAGTCATGCAATTGAGGACGTCGGCAGACTGGATCTGGTCGACTGGCTTTTGCGCGAGAACCGGGAACGCGTAGTCTTCGAGCGTGCCGATCCACTGCGCCGCGTGCTTGGCGTTCTTCCAGGATTGCTTGTGCGAGTCGAACACCGTTTTTGCCGCAACCTCGAACACCGGCACCACGCGACGCGCCGCGCGCCGCTCGGCCAGTGGGTCTCCGCCGCGACGGGCGATCTTGCGAAGCCGGGCAGCCTCATCGCGGGCTTCGGCGAGCGGGACAACAGACAGGCCCCCAAGGCCAATGTCCGATCGCTTATGATTGATGACGGTGCGCAGAACCCAGCGCTTTGCACCAGAAGGGTCGACCACGAGGTAGAGTCCGTTGCCATCGGTGTACCGCCCGGGCGTCGACAGGCTCTTGACCTTGACAGCGGAGAGCGCTTTCTCGGGGTGTCGCCCGGCTGCTTTCATCGGTTTCTATCCCACATTGACTACCACATTTTATGTGGGATGCAGTGAAACTGCAAGAAACGCCGTGAAACAATTAAACGGTTAAAGTCACTTTAAAACAATGCGATATGATACTTCCTGAAATGTTGTGAAACATCATATAGGCGGAGAACTCCTCCGCCGTACCCGGAGGTCCTTGCCGGCCGCCGCCAGCGCAGGCTTTGCCGGACCGAGCATGGGCACGAAGTTCTTGTGCATCTTGCGCGTATCGCCGATGCGCTGTGTGATCCCGAGCGTGTCGAAGAACTCCAGGATTTTTATCGCGCGGGTCCTGCCGATTCCCGTCGCGTCACGATACTGTGCGGCGCTGAACAATCCCTTCGAGGCCGAGCGCGCCACGAGGGCGGCATTGGCGGCAAGCGTGGCGAGGGTTGCCTTGGAATAGAACAGGTCTTCGGCGACGCGCATCACTTCCCCGGTTCTGCTCTTGCGGTGCAGGAAGTCCCTCAGATTCGCCTCGTTGAGTCCGAGACCGCGCGCCAACTCGGCGATCGTTGGCGCGGCGAAGCGGCCCTGGAGCAGCGCCGGCAGCACGGCCCGCCACATTTCCTCGTCCGCCGAATTGGAAGTGGCATCGTGTCCGTGCAGCAGTACGCTCGAGCCGCTGATTTCGAGCTTGCGCGCATCGGCCAGGCCTCGCACGAGGAACGAGAACGCATCCGCGCTCAGCCAGGGAGCAAGTTCTTTTCGCAGGACCTGAATATCGATGCCGGGGGCTTGCGGCTGCGCGCGATGGAATTCGGCCAGGCGCGCGAGCATGCCGTCGCGAAGCGCGGCGGCGCTTGCGCGCGCAACGGCAACGCGCTGCTCGCGGCCGAGTATGGCCGCATCGGTTGACTGGTAGATTGATGCCGCGCGCGCCCCGGAGAGATTGAACATCACCTCGAAGCGCGCGCAGTCGACCGCCTGCTCCGGGATTTTCAACAATGCCGGCAGCGCCGCTTCGGGCGTGCCTTGCTCAAAGGCCGTCAGCGCCGCAAGCCGTGCGGGAGACGCGCGAGGGCGCGCCTGGGCGAGCGGATCGATCACGCTGCCGCCGCCCAGGGTGCGTCCGGCCGACTGGTCGCGCAGAATGAAGCGGTCGCCATTGAGCGCGGCGATCGGCGCCTCGATGACGAGCTGCGCCCGGGCCGACGTCCCGGGCGCGATCGCGGCACCGCCGCGGGTCGCCACGCGCGCCATGACATCGGCGGTTGCCAGATGCAGGTGGACCGGCGTCCAGTGCGCGAGTGCCGCGTGTTCCGTCGCGAGCAGCGTGAAGCGCACGTCCATCCGACGGCTCGGCGCGTGGATCGCCTCATGCAGCACCCAGTCGCCGCGCGCGACGGATTCGACATCGATCGCCGAAAGATTCATCGCACATCGGTCCCCGGCCTGCGCTCGCTGCGCGGCGCTGCCGCGAATCTGGATGCCGCGCACACGCACGGGAATTCCCTTTGGCGAAACCACGAGGCGGTCGCCGGGCCTGACCTCGCCGTTGAACACTGTGCCGGTGACGATGGTGCCGCTGCCCGCGACGCTGAACGCTCGGTCGATCGCAAGCCGGAAATGCTGCCCTTCGCGGTAGCGTGCCGCGTGCGCCTCGGCCGCGGCCACGAGCGTCTGGCGCAAAGGCTCGATGCCGGCGCCGGTCACCGCCGAGACCGGCAGCAGCGTGATTCCGGCAAGAGAGGAACCGGCGAGCAGGGCGTGCAGCTCTGTCCGGACTTGACCGACGCGCGCGGGATCGACCCGGTCGGTCTTGGTGATTGCGGCAACCCCGCGGCGGATGCCAAGCAGGCTGAGGATCTGCAGGTGCTCCACGGTCTGCGGCATCACCCCGTCATCGGCTGCGACCGCCAGCAGCGCGAAATCGATGCCGCACACCCCGGCAAGCATGTTGTGGATGAAGCGTTGGTGACCGGGCACGTCCACGAATCCGATCAGTCCGTCGTCGGCGAGCGGCCAGTAGGCGAAGCCGAGGTCGATCGAGATGCCGCGAGCCCTTTCTTCGGGCAGACGGTCCGTGTCCACCCCGGTCAATACCTTCACCAGCAGCGTCTTGCCGTGGTCGATGTGGCCTGCGGTGGCGACGATCATTTTCCCGGCGCGCCGGGCTTACCGCTGCAAGGTTTCGAGGATTTCTTGCGCGCCCCTCGCGGCCGCCTTTCCATCGGCCACGGCCGCCGCAACCTGGCGCGGCGATCCGCTCCTGATGTCGCCGGCGGCGAATGCGCCGGGAACATCGGTTTCGAACTGCTCATTCACCGCGATGCGACCCGAATCATCGAGCGCGAGAACGCCTTCGAGATAATCGGTCGTGGGCACATAGCCGACGTGAATCAGCACGCCGTACACGTCCAGGGTCTGCCTCTTGCCGGTCGCGGCGCTCTCGACCACGAGGCCGGTCACGCCTTGATTGCCGATGATTTCAACCGGCTTTTCCGCGCGGCGGATTTCCAGCTTTGCATTGGCAAGGGCGCGCGCCTGCAACACCGGCTTTGCGCTCAGCTGCGCCTGCGCCTCGATGACGAATACTTTCGACGCAAATCTTGCCAGGTACAGCGCCTCGATGAGCCCCGCGTCTCCGCCGCCGCACACCGCCACCACTTGGTCCCGGTACAGCCCGGCATCGCACATGGCGCAGTGAATCATGCCCTTGGCTTGAAATTTTTCCTCTCCCGGCACGCCCAGCTTCCGGGAATTCAATCCGCCGGCTTGAATCACCACCGAAGACGTATACGCGTTGCCGTCCGCGCAACTGACCGAGATGCAGCCGGAGTAGGGCTCGATCTCGACCACCTCTGCCAGTTCCATTTCCACGCCCGATTGTTCCGCCTGCTTCACCATTTCCGAGGCGAGCATTGCTCCCGCCACCTTTTCGCCCGGATGCGGGTAGCCGTTGATCCACTCCACATTGATGATCGGCCCGCCGAACGATTCCTTCTCCAGCAGCAGCACACGGTATTTGGGCTGCGCCAGTTCGATGCCGGCCGACAATCCGGCCGGTCCGCCGCCAATCACGATTGCGTCGTATTCCATTGAATGTCCCTTGTTGCAGTTCGCCGTGAAGCTTGACGGTGTACGACGTTTGCATTAAACATCGACGCCCCGGCGCAATCAACTGTTTCGCATGAGGAGGAACTATGAACGTGGGCGTGGAGACCAGCCAGCGCAGTGCAGATTACGAGGTATTGAGTCCGTGGGCCGACGCCGATCCGGTGCCGCTGCGCGGCATCGCGATGCGTCCGGCAGACCTCGCCGGCAGGAAAATCGGCCTGTTTTCCAACCGCAAGCGGGCCGCCCACCTGATCCTGGACGCGGTCGAACGGGAATTGCTGGAGAAATTTCCCAGCGCACAGACCTCGCGGTACACGTGCACTACGATCAACACTCCGGAGATGCTCACCGAAGGCAGGGCCAAATTCGAAGCCTGGGTGGGCGGGGTCGATGCGGTGGTCCTCTCGGTAGCAGACTGAGGCTCATGCACTAAGTTCCTCGTGCACGATGCAATATCCGTTGAGGACTTGCATCGGCCCGCTGTAGCACTGGCAAACGAGGGCTTCGTGACGGACGGGCGGTCTGCCGCGTCGAACAAGGGGATGCCACTGGTGCGCATCGTGCCGGAGACGGTCCCCTGTGAATGCAGCGTCAAGGAAGATGCCGACGCCGGGATCCATCTGGCAATGGACCAGATTATCGAAGCATTGACGAAGCCCCTTTCTGCCGAGGAACAGGCACCGAAAAGGAAGGAAAGGGGAACGCCCTCCAGAATCGTTTTCAAAGGGCAGCTGGAGGAACTCAACCGCTTCTTCTACAAGAGGGGGTGGGGCGATGGCCTGCCTGTGCTGCCCCCGACCGAGGCGGCGGTGCGGGAGATGCTGGCCGGGACCGATCTGCCGCCGGAGCATGTCGTGGGCGAGATCGATCCCCGTCATGGCAAGGCGACAGTCGAGAAGATCGCGGTCAATGCCGTCATGGCCGGTGCCTTGCCTATTCACATGCCCATCCTGATTGCGTGCGTGGCGGCTCTCGCCGATCCGCGGGCCCATCTGGGCGCGTACGGGACCAGCACCGGTTCGTGGATGCCTTTCTGGATCATCAACGGGCCGGTGCGCAACGACGCGCACGTGAACAGCGGTTCGGGCGCGATGAGTCCCGGAGACATCGCCAATGCGGCGATCGGCCGGACCATGGGCCTCATCGTCAAGAACGTCGGTGGAGCGCGCAAGGCGATCGAGGACATGGGCGTGTACGGCAATCCGGGGAAATACTCCTGCGTTGCCGGGGAGAACGAAGAGAACAGCCCCTGGGAACCGCTGCACGTCGAACAGGGGTTTGCCAGGGAAGAGAGCGCGGTGACGCTCTTCTTTCCGAATTGCTACTCGCAGATATGGCAGTACGGTTCCGACGACAAGGGAATACTCGGCACGTTGATCTACAACCTTCCGCCGGGAAGAAGTGGCCTCACCTGCCTTCTGATGACCCCCACGCAGGCGAAGACGCTGGCGCAGAAAGGCTGGACCAAGCCGATGATCCGGAAATACGTCTACGAGTACGGGCGGGTGCCCGCCTACCGCCATCCGAGTTTCCACGACGGCGGCGGCTGGACCGGCAGGAGTCCCGAAACCGTTCCGCCGAATGCCATGGATTCGACCGCGATCGTGCCAAGCCCGGATCACGTCAGGGTTCTGGTATTGGGCGGGCCGGGAGCGTTCATGGGTCTTGCGTGCGGGGGAGGCCTGCCAGGGGGGCAGTTCGTGACCAAGAAGATCAGCTTGCCCTCCGGCTGGGCCAGGCTGGTCGCAAAGTACAAGAGCCTGGTCCCGGCATACGAGAGGTATTAGGCGCGGATCGGACCGGCATGAAGCTCTTCAAAATCCTGGCCTGCGCGCTCGGTCTGTGCACGCTCTGGCTCGGCGCGGCTGCGCCAGCGGCGGCGCAGAATTACCCGAAAGGGGTGGTCAGGTGGATCGTGCCTTTTCCGCCTGGTGGTCCGACCGATGTGGTCGGGCGTATCGTTGCGCAACAACTGCAGGAGGTGTGGGGCCAACCGGTCCTGGTCGAGAACAAGCCGGGCGCGGGCACCATGATCGGAACCGACGCGGTGGCCAAGTCGGCGCCGGACGGACAGACGATCGGCATGGTGATCACGGCGCACATGATCAACCCGACGCTGAATGCGGCGACGATCCCCTACGACACCCTGAAGGACCTCGCGCACGTCACGCAAATGGTCACGCAGCATCTGGTGCTGGTTGCGAACGCGAACGCGCCGTTCAATACGGTAAGGGAGATGATCGCGTATGCGAAGGCGCATCCGGGGAAGCTCAGCTACGCCTCGCCCGGCACCGGGACTTCGGCGCATCTGGCGGGCGAAATGCTCAAGCTGGAGGCCGGCATCGACATGGTGCACGTGCCCTACAAGGGCAGCGGCCCCGCCCAGATGGATCTCGTGGCCGGGCGCGTGGACGTCATGTTCGACGTGTACCACTCTGCAAAGCAGCTGGCGGAACAAGGCAAGCTCAAGATCATCGCGCTCACCAGCGACACCCAGCCGGCGAACATCAAGGCTTACCCGCTGCTCGCCGACACGATTCCGGGTTTCAACGTGACGAGCTTGTTCGGACTGATCGTGCGCGCGGGAACCCCGCGCCCTATCATCGACAAGATCCAGGAGGACACGGCCAGGCTGCTCAACAAGCCGGATGTCAGGGCGCGCCTCGAGGGCCTGGGCCTGGAGGTCGTCGGCTCGACGCCTGCGCAGTTCGAGAGCTTCGTGCGCGGCGAGATCGCCAAGTGGGCGAAAGTGGTCAAGGCGAGTAACGTCAAGGTCGATTGACCTCGGTCCGCGCGACTCGGTCCGCGCGACTTGACGGGACCGGGCGCTGCGTGCATGCTGAAAATAGATATTCGATTGCAATTAACCATGTCGAACGAGGAGGTCTTATGAACATCAGGGCGGGGGTCGACCAGCGCAGCACAGAATACGAGGTCTTGAGTCCCTGGGCCGACGTCGATCCGGTGCCGCTGCGGGGGATCAATCCGCGGCCGAAGGATCTTGCGGGCAAGAAGATCGGCCTGTTCCTCAATGAAAAACGCGCCGCGCACTTGTCGCTGAGCGCGTTCGAACAGGAGTTGCTGCAACGAATTCCCGGCGCGACGACTTCCTGGTACAAGTGCACCGGGCACAACATCCCGGAGATGCTGACCGAAGGCAAGGCCCGATTCGAAGCCTGGGTGCGCAGCGTCGACGCGGTGGTGCTCGCGGTCGCGGACTGAGGCTCATGCACTAAGTTCCTCGTGCACGATGCAATATCCGTTGAGGACTTGCATCGGCCCGCTGTAGTACTGGCGAACGAGGGCTTCGTGACCGAC
>JADGRQ010000046.1 GCA_017880775.1 Burkholderiales bacterium
TTTTGTCATGTCGGTTTCTCCTGGTTCGTTTTTCCGAGGTCGAGACTAACAATTAACTATTCGGGTGCGCGGTCAAGCGATGAGTTTCTCAACAGCATGACCGCAGCACGACATCGTGCAAAGTCTACGGCAGGATATCCGCGATAGTAACGCACCACAAACCCGCCGTTCGAGTACCGCAATGATGAATCGCGGTCAATCAGGCCGATTCATCCCCTGCCAGCGCCCGGCCTGGCGCGGTCGGGGAGCCGAACGTAGCTCGAACACTTGCCCTACACCGGCGCTTGAGGAAAACGTAGGGCGCTGGCGATCCTTAGTGGACCTGAGCGAGTGAGGGCGGGCCGGTTCAACAATGACTTAGACGACAGATTCCCACTTTTAATCCGTTGGTCGGAAAACGTGGCGTAGTCCGCGGGTCTCGGCACGTTTTGGCAAGCGAGGGCGGGCCAAAAGACAACCAGTTACGCTTTCAGCTCCCCGCTGTTAATCCGCAGGTCGTAGGTTCGAGCCCTACTCGGGGAGCCAATATAATCAAGTAGCTAGGCCTGTTTTTTGCGATCCGCAAATTCAGCCAGTTCTGCAAAGTTCCGCGTAGTTGTCTCCATCCAGCCGGCCTCGCGCGGCCTCCTGGACGGCCCTGACCCATCTGGGCGGCACGCCAGACCTCGAGCATCAAGCGTCGATCGGCGGGACCGCGCTGGAGCCCTTGGGAGCTCAAGGCGTTGCGATTTCCGGATTATTTAGTTCCCGATCGCCTGTGCCACCAGCTGTTTGATCAACCTCCGGTACATCGGCCGGATCGCGCCCGGCGTCTGGGCCATGTAGACCACCGCGAGTTGTTCTTTCGGATCGATCCAGAAGAACGTCCCTCCGGCTCCGGCCCACATGAACTCCCCCTCCGACCCGGGCACGCCAGCCAGCCCCGGCCCCTGGCGAACCATGAAGCCTAGCCCGAACGTGTATCCCTCGACGCCCATCAGCAGCGCGCCGGGCGTAAGCGGTGATCCAGGCCGCGTGCCCAGATGGTCCGACGCCATCAGCCGGACAGTGGTCGGGCTCAAGTATCGCTTGCCATCCAGCTTCCCGCCGTCGAGCATCATCTGGCAGAAGCGCAGGTAATCAGCAGCGGTCGATACGCCGCCCCCACCGCCCGAATCGTTTGACGGCACGAGTTTCACGTCCAGCATCACGTCATTCGCTTTGCCGGTCAACGGGTCCTTCGCCAACGGCTCGGCGATACGAGCCCACTTGGCCGAAGGCACCATGAACCCGGTATCGACCATCTTGAGCGGGCGGAAAAGTCGCTCTTCCATGAATGCGGACAGGCGCTGGCCGGAAACCGCCTCGACGACGCGGCCCAGCACGTCGACTGCCATGCTGTATTCCCATGTCGTACCCGGCTGGTGGACCAGCGGGGCTTTCGCAATGCCGTTCGTGAACTGCTCGGGCGTGATCATGCGCGATTCGGCGACGATTCCGCCCGGCTGGAACAGACCCGCTTCGGCATAAGCCGCCTTGAGCTCGGGGACCGTGGAGAACTCGCCGTAGGCTAAGCCGGCGGTGTGGCGAAACAGATCGTGAACCGTGATCGGACGTTTGGCCGGTTCGCGGGCGGTTTTCCCTTCTTTGTCGGTCACCAGCACTTCCATCTTGGCAAACGGCGGCAAGTACTTGGATACCGGGTCGGTGAGCTGCAGCCTGCCCTCCTCGACCAACATCATCGCGGCGACCGAAGCGAGGGGCTTGGTCATGGAGTAGATGCGAAAGATCGCGCCCTTCGCCAGTGGTTTGCCGGCCGCCTTGTCTTGGAAGCCTATCGCCTCCGAATAGACCAGCTTGCCTTTGCGCGCAATCATGACCACCGCGCCCGGCATGCGGTCGGCGTCGATCTCGCGTTGCAGCGTAGTCTTGATCCGGCCGAGCCGCTCGCTCGACATTCCGACCGATTCCGGCTTGGCGGTCGGCAGCCCCTGGCCGAAAACGACGCCAGTGAGCAGCAGTGCCGCACCGAACAGCGCGCTACGTTGTTGTGCCTTCATCGTCATCTCCCCCTCCGATGGTTTTGCCAAATCGAACAACGTATCTCCCCTGGAACACGCTCCATATAACGATTTCAAAAACGCATGCTGCTTATTCTCAGGCGGAAGACTGTCTCAGTGCGTCGTATCGTGCCGCATCGTCCCGACTCGATTCCAATCGATGACAACAATGAACCCATGGCGTTAGCAGTGATTCCGGCGATTGCAACTGCTAGTGGTTCTGCCCTAGGTCGCGGCGGTCAGGACCGGGCGGCAAGGTCGACAAGCTCTTGAACCTCTCCCATCTGGTCCTTCACCAGCCAGTGGGTTAGATCGCCGCTCGATACGACGGCGAGCACCTTGCCGTTTTCCACAATGGGCAGGTGCCGGAACCGCCGCTTGGTGACCAACTCCATCGCCTCGCCGACGGTCGTCGTCGGCGGGATGCAGTATGGGTCCTTCGTCATCACCTCGGAGACTTTCGTGCTGACGGGATCAAGGCCGGCGGCCAGCACTTTGTTCAGCGCATCCCGCTCCGTGAAAATGCCTATCAGCCTTTCGCCATCCATGACGATCAGGGCACCGATTTTCTCGGTGGTCATCGTACGCACGCACTCAGTGACCGGGGTATCGGGTCCAACGGAGTGTATCGCTTCGCGCTCCTCGAATACTCTGCCCAATGGCGTCCCGCGCTTGTCTCGTGATCTCATGAAGTACACGACGACGATGACGCCGATCACGAACAGAATGACCGCGTATATCAGCATTTTGGCAATGTTCGTCAGTACCTCCTCCTGCGCAGCAAGCACTGCGGGGGAAAGCAGTGCGAGACCGATACCGGTGCCTGATTTGTAAAAAAGCTTTCTCATCGCTGTTGCTCCTCGATAACAATGCGGACTACGACCCAGCATTTCGCTTGCTGCCGCTACTGCACCCCCGGGTGTCTTGGACACGGATTTGGGGAAAATCCATTAGACCGAAACAAGGAGCCGAAGATGAGCAATGCTGTGAAGAAGTTCGGGGTCGCGCTGTAGAAAGTAAGGTGTCACGCCTGTTCATCCGATCCCCCTCATGTCTTCACGCAACGGCGTAAGCGCCGGGATCAGCGGGCGCAGAGCCCGCTTAATCCCGGTCGGCAGTAAGCCTACACCCGGAGGGGCCGCCCCAGGGTCGCCTTGCGCCCCTCGACCACCCGGCGATTCCGGCTGGCCTCGTCGGGGGTAACATGCACCGGCGACAGTGCTCGCGGAGGGACCGACACCAGTGAGCGGTACTGAACTCAAGCAGCGCCTGGCAGCGATCCTGGCTGCGGACGAGCGCGCGGCGGTGGCGGCGCTCGATGCGGCGGGCGCCATCTTTCGTACTCAGATCGAATCCAACCAGGGCCGGGTGATCGACATGGCCGGGGACTCGGCGCTTGCGGTGTTCGAGACTGCGACGGGGGCCGTATCAACGGCTCAATTCGACCGTCCGCTCGCGCAGGCGAGGCGTCCGTCCGTGATCTGGTCTTCCCGAACGCCGCCATCGTGGTGACTGACTACCCCGCGAGACCTATCGGGCATTTCCCGGCTTTCGGCTGCCGGATGTCCGAATGCATTGGGCAAGACTACGCTTGCCTCGTGTCTTGTTCGTGCCTCATATTCGACGGAGGATGGCGGCCTTTTTCTCTTCGTACTCTTCCTTCTTGATTTCGCCTTTGGCGAAGCGCTCGTTTAGGATCTGCAACGCAGAGGTCGTCGCATCGGTACCTGAGTGATGGCGGTGCCCCCACGGTCCGCGCATCATGAATAGGATGCACATGAACATCATGAACAGCATGAATAGCGGGAAGATCCACCAAAATCCCCAACCGCCGCCCCACATCATGTGCCAGTGGCCGGGCCAGTTCCATTCCGGCGAAGATTGAGTGGGCTGCGCGCCCACCGCGAGCGGAACGAGCAGCATAAACAATGCCGCCGGGCTTGCGAAGGCCTTACCAAGCTTGATCATTGGGCGGCTCCTCGGTCACAACATAACAAGCTTCACAGCTTGAAACTATCGGCAGGGTACGTCTTGATCCTGGTCAAGCGCACGGCACAAACTCCGAGCTTTCTGATCGAACGACACGCTCGGCCCATTGTTCACGACGACCGGATTCTACCGCTACGAATTGCCTTGAGGCCGGTCTGCGGTTCTCTCTCTGCCGCTGGTGTAGGCTATGTATCCGCAGGCCCCCGTGTTACTGCAACACGGCTGCGCCACTAGGTTCAAGCACGGAGACGCACTATGGCCCTATTGAAGTGCCACGAATGCAGCAACGAAGTTAGCAGCGAAGCAAAGACTTGTCCGAAGTGCGGTGCGAGGCTGAAGGAGCCAACGAGCCCACACACCCTGCTCTATGTAGAGGACAACCCGGTGAACCTGAAGCTGGTCGAGGAAATCATCGCGCGCCACCCCAATATCCGCCTGCTGACCGCCGTGAACGGGAATAGCGGCATCGAGATTGCGCGCGTATCCCGGCCGGATGTGATCCTGATGGACATCAATCTGCCTGACATTAGCGGCTTCAAAGCTCTGAAAATCCTGCGCTCGGACCCGACCACGGCGCACATCCCAGTCATTGCCCTCAGTGCAAATGTAATGCCACTTAACATCGAGACTGGCCTGGAGGCAGGATTCTTCCGCTATCTCACCAAGCCGATCAAAGTCAACGAGTTCATGGATGCGCTGGATGTGGCGCTGGAATTTGCAGGAAAACAATCTGCTAAGAGCAAATGAGGCGCTGCGGTTTTCATGTACTGGACGAAAGCACCTAGCGCCATTGCCCAGATTCATCCCACCGGGTGCGCCATCACGCGAGCGGCACCGCCAATTCAGTACGCTTGGCGGCAGCACTGTTGCGGCCTATTTCAGATCCCAGTCGCCGCCCGGGTACGAATGCACCACCGACACCATCATGCCTTTCCGTTGTGCGGTGAATTGCATGGTCGGAAGCGTTCGCCTCCGCGCTGCCTCACTTTGGAGGGCGATACATTTCGTTCTGGCGTTCCTGCCAGGCGGAAAGCTGTTTCTCCGTCTCTTCCTTGGAGATTCCATAGGTTTCCTGGATCTTGCCCAATAGCTGATCCCGCTTGCCCGCAATGACATCGAGCTGATCGTCGGTGAGTTTCCCCCACTGTTGCTTGACGTTGCCCTTGAACCGCTTCCAGTTGCCTTCGATTCGATCCCAGTTCATTGAAGCCTCCTTGCAATTTATAGACATGCGATTCGGAAATGATAAATGCCAGCATCCGAACGTTCTGTTCGTTATCGCACATATCGATCAGGATTTCCGCTCGTCGGTCCATCGTCGCGCTCCTTCAGACACCCCGGTAAAGGATAGATGCTATGCGACATGCAGGCCCACATCGAGTACTTCGCCGGCAAGCTCACCGACCAGCACTACGACGAGTCCAAACTTGCGATGGCGCTGGCCGGCTTACCTTCGGTGCCGGCGTCCGCCTGACGAGGCAAAAAAGCGCGAGACTACGGCGCGAACGCGCGGCCAGCGTCGAACGCGGCGGCGTTCTGCGCCGCGATTTCCCCTCTTCCGAAGCGGCGCAGCACCTGATTCCTGAGCTTCTGCGCCGCAAAGGGCAGGCTCGATGCAGCGGCGCCGAGCATCACGCTGTTGGCGAGGCGCGCGTCGCCGAGGCGCTCGGCGATGCCGCGCGCATCGATCTCGTGCACGCGCCGGTTCGCTGCGCGCAGTTCCTCAGCCGGATCCGCGGGGTACTGATGCACGCCCGATGACACCACGGGCGGCACCGCGCG
This sequence comes from Burkholderiales bacterium, assembly GCA_017880775.1. Lineage (GTDB taxonomy): Bacteria > Pseudomonadota > Gammaproteobacteria > Burkholderiales > SG8-39 > JADGRQ01. The sequence continues at coordinate 5,811 of JADGRQ010000046.1, forward strand.
CCACGGATCGAGCAGCGCGCAGCCCTCCGGCGCAAGATAATGGCTCCAGCGCAGGCCTTCCGCCGCCTCGAACGCGATCAGGAGCCGCGCGGTGCCCGGTCGAATCTCGCTCGCCTCGATGCGCTCGCCGATGCGCACCTGCGAGCAGACCACGCCGCCGCGCTGCGACATGCCCGTCACCTCGGTCTTGGTGGCCTCGTAACCGGCCTCGAGCGCGGCGCGCGCGATGGCTTCGGCGGCGGTCATCACGCCTTGTCCGCCGATCCCGACAACGAGGACGTCGGTGATCATGTGCCGACGATCGCGCCGCGCGCGCAGGCCTTGGCGCACACGTCGCATCCGGTGCACAGCGCGCGGTCGATCCGTACCCAGGCCAGATCGACCACCTTGCCGCCCGCGCGCTGTTGGGATTCGCGCCGGCTAACGGTGATCGCCGGGCAGCCGACGTCGAGGCAGCGCGCGCAGCCGTTGCACTGGTCGTCGCGCACCTCGAGCGGCCTGCGGCGCTCGAAATCGTGCGACAGCACGCACGGCCGGTTGGTGATGATGACCGAGGGCTCGGGCGTCTTCATCTCTTCGCGCAGCACCTTGAAGAACGTCGGCAGCTCGTACGGATCGACCACGCGCACGCGTTCCGGGCGCACGCCGAGCGCTTCGACCAGCTTCGCGAAATCGAGGCGCGGCACAACCGCCCCGTCGAGCCGTTGCCCGGTGCCGGGATTGTCCTGGCCGCCGGTCATTGCGGTCGCGCGATTGTCGAGCAGCAGCACCGTCACATTGCCGCCCTGGTAGGCGATGTTCGCGAGCGCGGGCATCCCGGTGTGCAGGAAAGTCGAATCGCCGATGACGGCGAGCACCGGCTTGGCGGCCGCATCGCCCGCAAATGCCTTGGCCATGCCGTGTGCGACCCCGAGCGAAGCGCCCATCGAAATGATGCTGTCCATCGCGTTCCACGGCTCGCCGCAACCGAGCGTGTAGCATCCGATGTCGCCGCAGATGATTGCGTCCTTCAACTGCCCGAGCCAGAAGTACACGCCCATGTACGGGCAGCCGGCGCAAAGCGTGGGCGGACGCGGGAAAACGCGCCGCGGCGCCTGCATGTCCGCAACGACACCCGGTTCCCGCCCGAGCAGGCGCGTGACCGCGCGCTCGAGCACCGGCACCGTCATCTCTCCCTGCAGCGGCAGCACTTCCTTGCCGGAAACCGCGATCCCGGCGGCTTTCAACTCCGCCTCGACGATGGGTTCGCTCTCTTCGACGACGAGGACCCGTTCGACGCTCGCAGCGAGCCGGCGCGCAAGCGCCAGCGGCAACGGATGCGAAAAACCGAGCTTGAGTACCGGCGCCTGCGGGAAAGCCTCCCGCACCGCATGGTAGGCGGCGCCGGAGACGACGAAGCCGACACTCTGATCGGGTCCGGGTTCGAGCGCGTTCCAGCGCGAGGCCGCAGCCTCGTCCGCCAGCGCCGCGTCGCGCTGAGCGCGCAACTCCAGGCGCCTGCCGACGTGGTTCGGCGTGATGATCCAGCGCTCCACGTCCCGCCGGTAGCCGTGCCTTGCCGCATCCGGCGCCTCGCGTTCGCTCACGTACAGCGTGCGCTTGACGTGCGAAACGCGCGTCGTGAGCCGCAGCAGCACCGGCACCTGGTGGCGCTCCGAGATCGAAAATGCTTCCCGGGTCATCGCATAGGCCTCGGCCGCATCCGCAGGCTCGAGCACCGGCAGGTGCACGAAGCGTCCCCAGAAGCGCGAATCCTGCTCGTTCTGCGAGGAGGAAAAACCGATGTCGTCGGAGACCGCGATCACCAGTCCAGCCTTCACTCCGACGAGTCCCATCGTCATCAGCGTGTCGGCGGCGACGTTGAGGCCCACGTGCTTCATCGCGGTGATCGCGCGCCGTCCGGTCATCGAGGCGCCGAGCACCACTTCCAGGGCCACCTTCTCGTTGGTGGACCACTCGGCGTACACACCCGGCAGTCCTGCGAGCGTCTCGAGGATCTCGGTCGAGGGTGTGCCCGGATAAGCGGCGGCGATTTCCACCCCCGCCTCCCATGCCCCGCGTGCGGCTGCTTCGTTGCCCGACAGGAACTCGCGATTGACGGCCGGCTGGAGAACTGCACTCATGGCGACTGACCCCACGTTGTTTTCATCAGTCTATGCCTCAATGTGCGCAATATAGTTGCATTCTTGGTCATCTGGCCGGAGAATCGAGCAATAAAATGCCAAAATCGACCTTGGATCGAACGGATCGCCGAATCCTGGAACACCTGCAGGCCGACGGCCGCCTCAGCAACCAGGAACTGGCCGAACGCGTTTTGCTCTCGCCGTCGCCGTGCCTGCGCCGGGTTCGAGCGCTCGAGCGCTCGGGCGTGATCCACCGCTACGCGGCGGTGCTCGATCCACTGCGCGTCGGACTCGAACTGCTCGCCTACGTCACCGTGAAATTGGAGAAACGCGGCAAGATGCCGGTGGACCAGTTCACGCGCGCGGTGCAGAGCTGGCCCGAGGTGATCACCTGCTTCTCGATGACCGGAGACATGGACTACCTGATGCGCGTCCAGGTCGAGAACCTGGCGCACTATTCGCGCTTCATCATGGACAAGCTGCTCAAGCAGCCGGGCGTAATCGATATCAGGTCGAATTTCGTGCTGGAGCGCGTGAAGGAAACCACCGCGCTGCCGTTGGAGCACCTCGCGTAATGCGCATCGCGGTGCTCGGCGGCGGGCACGGCAGTTACGCGGCCGCCGCGGACCTTGCCGAGCAGGGCAACGAGGTGCGTCTGTGGCGACGCGACGCGGCCGCCTTCGCACCGGTGCTACGAAGCGGCTCCATCGGGCTGAAGGACGCCAAGGGAATGCGCCGCGTCCGCCTGGCACTCGCCACAACCGACATCGGCGCTGCGATGCGCGGCGCCGAGCTGGTTCTTGTGCCCACGCCGGCGACGGCGCAGGCCGACATCGCGCGCGCCATGGCGCCGCATCTCGAGCGCGGGCAGGTCGTATTCTGCCCGCCGGGGACCTTCGGCAGCTGCGTGATGGCGAAGATCGTGCGCGGGGCCAGCGGCGCACCGGAGGTTACTTTCGCCGAAACCGGGACGCTCCCCTACCTCGCGCGCAAGCACGCCGACGACGAGGTCGCGATTACCATCCGGGCGAAGCGACTGCCGGTAGGCGTGTTCCCGGCGCGCCGCACCGGGGAAGCGCTCGCGGTCATTCGCCGTGCCTACCCGGTCGTCCATCCGATCGAGGACGCGCTTTCGGCGGCCCTGATGAACGCGGGGCCGATCATCCATCCACCGCTCATCCTCATGAACGCGGGGCCGCTGGAGCATTTCGGGCACTGGGACATCCACAACGAGGGCACGCAACCTTCCATCCGCCGCGTCACCGACGCGCTCGACGAGGAGCGCATCCGTGTGCGCGAGGCGCTCGGCTACACACCCTACCACTATCCGCTGCGCGATCACTACACCACGGATAAATGGATGTACGGCGACGCGCACGACCGGCTTACCGAGTCCGGCGACTGGCGCGAGCGCATTGACCTGCGCACGCATCGCTACATGCGCGAGGACGTGGCTTTTGGCCTCGCGTTCCTCGTCTCGGTGGCCCGCTGGACGGGCGTAGCGGCGCCGGTGGCGAGCGGGCTGCTCGCGATCGCCTCGGCCGCGCTCTGCGAAGACCTCTACGCGGGCTCGCCGCGCACGCTGGAGGCGCTCGGCCTCGCGCACCTCGATCGCGGCGCAATGAAACTCCTGCTGCGCGACGGAATCGCGGCATGACGGTGCCGCCGGTGATCGGCGCGATGGGCGCCGGAAGGATGGGCCGCGGAATCGCGCACGCTTTCGCCTACGCCGGCCACGAGGTGGTGCTGATCGACGCCAAGCCGCGCGATGCGGCAGCCGCCGGCGCGCTGCGCGCCGAGGCGTACGCCGAGATCCGCGCCAGTCTCACGGCGCTGGCAGAAGCCGGCGGGTTCGACGCGCGCGAGATCGATCCGATTCTCGCGCGCGTGCGCTTTGCCGCGCGCGAGGAAGCGGCGACTGCGCTCGGCGCGATCGAAGTGCTGTTCGAAGGGGTGCCCGAAATGCTGGAGGCGAAGCGCGCGGCATTCGAATTCGCCGGGCCGCACTTGCGCGCAGACGCGATCGTCGCCTCGACCACCTCGACCATGCTCACGACCGAGCTCGCCGGGCTGGTACCGCGGCCGGAGCGGTTCCTAAACTGCCACTGGCTCAATCCAGCCTACCTCATCCCGCTCGTCGAGCTCTCGCCGCATGCGGGCACGGATCGCGCGGTGACCGAGCGCATGAAAAGCCTGCTCGAGGCGATCGGCAAGAAGCCGGTCGTGTGCACAGCGGCGCCCGGGTTCATCGTGCCACGCCTGCAGGCGCTGGTGATGAACGAGGCGGCGCGCATGGTCGAGCAGGGAATCGCCACCGCCGAGGATGTGGACCGCGCAGTGCGTTACGGCTTCGGCATCCGCTACGCCAGCATGGGCGTGGTCGAATTCATCGACTACGGCGGGCTCGACGTCCTGTATTACGCCAGCCATTACATGGCCAAGGCGCTCGGCGAGCCGCGCTTCGAGCCTCCGGCGATCGTCGACCGTTACATGCACGAAGGCCGCCGAGGCCTGCGCGACGGAAAAGGGTTCTTCGACTGGCGGGGGGTGGACACAGCCGCCTATCGCAAGGACGTGCTCGCGCGCCAGCTCTCGCTCCTGCGCCACCTGCGATTGGCGCCCGAGCCGGGCGCCGCGCTCAGAGCCCAAGCTGGCGCGCGACGATCAGGCGCATGATGTCGCTGGTGCCGCCACCGATGATCGGAAAGTAGGAATCGCGCAGGAAGCGCTGCATCGGGTACTCGTTCATCAGGCCGTAGCCGCCGAAGATGTTGAGCGCCTTCTGGCAGACGTCGTTGCACCCGTCGGCCGCAACCAGCTTCGCCAGCGCTGCCTCCGTGGTGATCGGCTCGCCGCGGTCCGCCCGCCCCGCGACGTAATAGGTGTAGAGCCTCGCCTGCTCGAGGACGGCGAGCATGTCCACCAGCTTGAACTGCACCGCCTGGAACTTGCCGATGGGTTGACCGAACTGCACCCGCTCCTTCGCATAGCGCAGCGCCGCGTCGTAGGCCGCCTGGCCATTGCCCACGGCGAGCGCCGCCGTGAACACCCGGTCCACCGTGAGCGACTTGTAGGCATTGAGGAAGCCGCCGCCCTCCCCGTCGCCCAGTCGGCACTCCTCGGGTACGAACACGTTGTCAAACACGAGCTCGGCGGTATCGGAGCAGTGGATCGTGAACTTATCGAGCTTGCGTCCGACCGAAAAGCCCTTGGTTTTGGTGTCCACGACGAAGAGCTCGAGCCCCTTCAAGCCGCGCGCAGGATCGGTCGTCGCCACCACCGTGATGAAATCGGCGACCGTGCCGTGCGTCGTAAAGATCTTGCTGCCGTTGATGACGTAGCCGCCCTCCACGTTCGTCGCGCGCGTGCGCAGCGACGCCGCATCCGACCCGGAGTTCGGCTCCGTAATGGCGAAAGCGCCTATTCTCTCGCCGCGCAGCGCAGGCAGGAGGAAGCGCTCGTGCAGCGCCTTGTCGCCCCATTCGTACAGCGTGTAGGTGGCGGTCGAGCCCTGCATGCAGACCCCCGCGGCAAAGCCCATGGAGCCGCGCGACAGCTCCTCGCACAGCACCGCGAAGCAGGTGTAGGGGTTGGCGAGGCCGCTGCCGCCGATGGACTCTGGATACAGCGCACCGAGGTAGCCGAGCGAAGCAAGCTCGTGGAACAGCTCGTGTGGAAACTCGCCTTTCCGGTCCAGCGACTCTGCCTGCGGCACGAGACGCTCGTCCACCCAGCGGGCGATGTGGCGGCGGAACTCCTGTGCGTCCTGGTCGAGCATGACGGGCCTCAGATGAGCGAGCCGCGGTGCGCCATGCCGCCGTCGATGGTCACGATGGTACCGGTCGTGTACGCGGACAGATCGGAGGCGAGCAGCGCCACCGTGGCCGCGATTTCCTCCACGGTCGCGGAGCGCCCCAGGGGAAAGCTTTTCTCGAGCTCGCGCCAGCGCCCGGCATCGCCGTAGCGCGCCTGCGCCTCCTTCTGCATCAGTCCGACCAGCCGCTCGGTGGCGACCGGCCCGGGGTTCACGCCCACGGCGCGTACGCCGTAGTCGATGCTGCCCGCGCCCAGCGCGCGGGTGAACGCCATCAGCGCGGCGTTGCCCGCAGCGCCCGCGATGTAGCCGTAGTCCACGCGCTCGCCGCCGTTGCCGATGATGTTGATGATCACGCCGCGGCCGCGCGCCTTCATCCGGGCGTAGAACACCCGCGAAAGGTTGATGTAGCCGAACACTTTCAGGTCGAACGCCTTGCGCCAGCGCTCCTCGTCCAACTCGTCGAGCGCGCCGCGCGGCGTCGCGCCGGCGTTGTTCACCAGGATGTCCAGGTCGCCGCACTTCGCCCCGAGCGCCTCGGCGCACCCGCGCTGTTCCATGTCCGCCACATGCACCGCAACCGATACCCCGTGGCGCGCCGCAATCTCCTCGCGCGCGACTTGCAGGTCGGCCTGCGTGCGCGACACCAGGTGCAGCGCGCAGCCTTCGGCCGCGAGCCGCTTCGCGATGGCGAGCCCGATGCCCTTCGAGCCGCCGGTGACGAGCGCGACGCGCCCCTGCAACCCCAAATCCATGCTAATCGTCCTTTGCGTGCGTGTCCGGCTGGCAGATCTCGAACAGGAGCCCCGTCACCGCGTCCGGTTCGAAGAACGCCACGCGGCCGTGCGCGCCCTGGCGCGGAAAGCCCTGCATGGGATGCAGGCCTGCGGCGCGCAACTCGGCAAGCGAACGCTCCACGTTTTCTACGCGCGCCGAGACGTGATTCAGGCCGAGCCGCTCGCCCATCACCCGCCGCGCAAAGGCATCGTTCGTTCCGGTGTACTGCAGCAGCTCGACGGTGACGTTCGCAGCCTGAAACTCGGCGACGCGCAAACCGACTTCGGCCAGCTCCTTGACCACCGGGGAACCGCCAAACAGCGCTCCGAGCCGCTCGATGGCCTGGTCGAGATCGGCGACGACGATCCCGATATGATCGATGTGCGTACCGCTCACGTCTTCGCCCCTCGCAGCGCCGCGGTCTTCCCGGCATCGAGGGCGAACGACTGCGGATCGATCCACACCCCGTAGTCCTTGCGCGCCGCCGCGACGCTGACCAGCTCGTTTTTCACGTCGGCGAGCACTTCCCCGGGCGGCCGCTCGAAGGGATCGCCATAGCCGCCGCCGCCGCCCGCCGTCTGGCTGAAGCGCGTGCCGCGCGGAATGCCGCGGACGATTTCCTTCGTCTTGGCGAACCGCGCCGTGCCGTCGGGATAGTCGAGCCGGATTTCGTTCCTGGAGCCGGGTTTGCCGCCGAACAGGCCGAAGGCGCGCGCCTCCTCCTCGACGCCGTCGCCGAAAGCGACGCCGGTCACGTTCTCGCCGCGGATTTCGAATTCTGTCTCGACGCCCACCCCCCCGCGCCAGCGGCCCGCCCCGGCCGAGTCCTGCAGGTACTCGTGCTTCAGCAGAAAATGCGGATCGTGGATCTCGAACATCTCGTAATCCTGCGCGAGGATCCCGCCCGCGCAGTTGATCAGGCCGATATGGTCATAGCCGTCGGCGCTCCAGGTGCCGCCCGAGCCGCCCTTCAATGAAAGAAACAGGATGTCCACGTAGGGGCGCCGGTGGCGCGGGTCGTTCCCGGACACCGCGAAACCCAGAAACCGGTTCCAGCCCGCAGTCACCATCCGGGGCAGCGCCTCGGCAAAAGCCCGGAAGATCGCGTCCGAGGTCGGCCCGGTGATCGAATTGCCGAACGTGGTCGCCGCGGGAAAGCGCGCGTTCAGGAACGAGCCTTCGGGATTGACGATGCGGATCGGCCTCAGGATCCCGGCATTGTGCGGGATGTCCGGATCGATAAGCATCAGGAAGGTAAGGAGCAGCGCCGACGCCGTGGCCGAATACGGCGCATTCACGAACCCCGCGGTCTGCGGCGCGGAGCCCGAGAAATCGAACGTGATCGCCTCCCCTTTCACCGTCACCGCGAGATTGATTTTCATCTTCGTGCCATCGGTGACGCCATCGTAGAAGGCATGCGACTCGCCGCGATAGATCCCGTCGGGAATCGCCGCGATCTCGTGCCGCACGCGGCGCTCGGTGCTGTCGAACAGTGCATCGAGCAGTTGATCGAGCCGGCGGCGCCCGAAGCGCTTGAGCAACGCCTGGAAGCCCCGCTCGCCGACCGTGGCGCCGCCGATCTGCGCCTTGATGTCTTCCTCGACGATGCCGAGCCGGATGTTGGCGAAGATCAGGTTCCAGACGTCGCGCCGCAGCCGCCCGCGCTCGTAGACCTTGACAGCGGGGATGCGCAGCGCCTCCTGCCACACCTCGCGCGCTTCCGGGTTGTAGCCGCCCTGCACCGCGCCGCCGATGTCGGCCTGGTGGCCCTTGCAGGCGGCCCAGGCAACGAGCGTCTTGCCGTCGAAGATCGGCTTGAAGACGGCGACGTCGTTGTTCTGGTTACCGCCGCTGAACACGTCGTTGTGCAGGATGACGTCGCCGGGATGGATGTCGTCGCCGAAGAAGCGGATCACGTTTTCGCACGCCGGCTGCAGCGCAAAAGCGAGCACCGGGATGTACTCGGTCTGCTCGAGCATCCGGCCGCGCGCGTCGTACAGCCCGGTGACGAAGTCGCGCGCCTCGTTGAGGATCGGCGAGCGCGTGGTGCGCAGCAACGTCAGACCCATCTCGCCGGTGATGGATTTCAGCCGCCGCTGCAGCACCGCGACCTCGATCGGATCGATCTTGCGTTTCATGCGGATCGCCGCTTGCGAACCGCAGGCGCGGAAAGCACGCAGTTGCCCAGTACATCGTACTCGGCGCGCCAGCTCACGGGAACGAGGATACTCGTGTTCGCGCTCTCGATGATCGCCGGACCCTGCAGCCGGTTGCCGTGGCCGAGCCGATCACCGTCGAACACCGGAATCTCGCGATAGTCCTTGCGCTCCGATAGGTACGCAGGACGCTTTCCCTTGAGCGCGCGAGCGCAGCCGCGCCCGCGACGCGGCTCGCGCGGCAGCGCAGGCTTGTGCGTTACGCCGCTCGCCGACAGCCGGGCGTTCAACAGTTCCACCGCAGTGCCCTCGGCCCGCAGCGCATAACCATAAAGTCGATCGTGCTGCGCATGAAATCGCTCGCGCACCGCCTTCCAGTTGACCGCGGCGAGCGACTGCGCGGACACGTCCACGGTAACTTCATGATACTGACCGGTATAGCGCAAATCCAGCTGAAAGCGCATCCGCTGGCGGGCCCGCGGGATGCCCTCCCCCGCCAGCGCACGCCGCGCTTCCGCCAGCATCTCGCGCACCAGCCGGCGCACCCTGCCAGAGCCGGCAGCACTGCCGCCGAGCGTTTGTGCGCAGCTTCGCACGTAGTCGTGGCGCAGGTCGGTGCGCAGCATCCCGGCGGCGCAAAAGATCGATGAATCGCGCGGCACGACGATGCGTGCGATGCCGAGCTCGGCGGCGATTCCGGCCGCATGCAGCGGCCCCGCGCCTCCTGCGCAGACCAGCGGGAACTCGCGCGGATCGTAACCCTTTTGCACCGAAATCTCCCGGATCGCGGCGGCCATGTTGACATTGATCACCTGAACCATGCCATGCGCCGCTTGTTCGAGCGAAAGTCCCAGCGGTTTCGCGATGCGGCCCGTGATCGCCCTTTGCGCCGCGCCGGTGTCGAGGCGTATGCGTCCGCCGGCGAAATACTCCGTCGAAAGATAGCCGAGCACGAGGTTCGCATCCGTGCAGGTCGGCTCGATGCCGCCGCGCGCATAGCATGCGGGCCCGGGATCGGCGCCGGCGCTCGCCGGGCCCATGCGCAGCAGCCCTCCCTGATCGATCCACGCGATTGACCCGCCGCCGGCGCCGATGGTGTTGATCTCCATGCTGGGCAGCGCGAGCGCGTAGCGGTTCACGGATGCGGATGCGCTCACCGCCGGCTCGCCGTCGCGCACCAGCGCGGTGTCGAAGCTGGTGCCGCCCATGTCCATGGTGACGAAGCTCTTGTCGTGGTACAGCGTCATGCAGGCAAGCCCCGCCGCCGGTGCGGCCGCGGGCCCGGAAAGCAGCGTCGTCGCGGCGAGCCGCGAAACCGCGGCGGGTACCGCGACGCCGCCGTTCGACTGCATGATGAGCAGCGCGCCGCGGTAGCGCGCCGCGGCGAGCTTCGCGGTGAGATTGCCAAGGTAGCGCGCGAGGATCGGGCCGACCGCGGCATTCAGCACGGTGGTGCTGGTGCGCTCGTAGTAGCGCACCTGCGGGATCACCTCCGAGGACACCGAGAGGTAGGCGTGCGGCATCAGTCGGCGCACGATCCGCGCCGCCGCGCGCTCGTTCTTCGCGTTGGCGTGCGCGTGCAGAAAGCACACGGCGACCGCCTCGATGTCCTCGCCAAGGAAACGCTGCGCCGCGCGCTCGACGCCGGCCGCGTCGAGCGGGGTGACCAGCGCGCCGTCCGCAGCCACGCGCTCGGTAACGGGCAGGCGCAGCCAGCGCGGCACGATCGGCTCGGGCGGGTGATAGCGATTGTCGTACATTTCTTCGCGGATGCCGCGGCGCATCTGCAGCGCGTCGCGAAAGCCGCGCGTGGTGAGAAGGCCGGTACGCGCCGTCTTTCCGGTGAGCACCGCATTCGTGGTCACCGTCGTGCCGTGCACGATGATCGAGACCCGGGCGAGAAACGCCTCCAGATTCGACGCCTCGCCCCGGGCGAGCTCGGTCAGGCCGCGCAGCACCGCCTCGGACGGGTCGGCCGGCGAGGAGAGCTCCTTGTGGACCGCGGTGCGCCCGCCCGCATCCATGAGAAGAAAATCCGTGAACGTTCCGCCGACGTCGACGCCGACTCGGTAGCGCATTTTGTTGACCTGGAAGGTTGACAGTCGCCTGGGCTAACCGGATTATAGAAGCACACATTCCGGAAGCAGACATTCCTCAGGGAGGAGACGATGAACCGCAGGCTTACCATCGCATTCGCATTGCTCGCCGCAGGTGCGCTCGGCGCCCTCGGCGCGCGCGCCGACGTCACCGTCGGCGTGACGCTCGGTGCCACCGGCCCCGGCGCGTCGCTGGGCGTTCATTACAAGAACGCCTTCCAGCTGATGCCGAAGACGCTCGGCGGCCAGCCGGTCAAATACATCATCCTGGAAGACGGCTCAGACGCCACCAACGCCGGCAAGAACGCACGCAAGCTCATCAGCGAAGACAAGGTGGACGTGGTGATGGGCTCGAACGGCGTGCCTTCCTCGCTGCAGATCGCGCAGGTGGCGACGGAGACCCAGACGCCCTTTCTTTGCCTGACGCCGATCGCGGTCAAGCCTGACCAGTACAAGTGGACCTTCTCGGTGCCGCAGCCCACCGAACTCATGATGAGTGCGGTCGCAGAGCACATGAAGGCACACGGTGTGAAGACCGTCGGCTTCATAGGCTTTTCCGACGGCTGGGGTGACCTCATGTACACGGCGACCGAGTCCCTTGCCGCCTCGCACGGCTACAAGGTGGTCACCAACGAACGCTACGCGCGCGCCGACACGAGCGTCACGGGGCAGGTGCTGAAGATCATCGCCGCCAACCCGGACGCGGTGGTCGTTGGCGGCTCGGGCACGGGCGGGGCGCTGCCGCACCTCGCCCTCGTCGAGCACGGCTACAAGGGTCAGATCTATCACAACCACGGCACGGTGAATGCAGAGTTCATCAAGGTGGGCGGCAAGAGCGTCGAGGGCGCGATCGCGCCCACCGGCCCGCTCATCGTCCCGGAAGAGCTGCCGGCGAGCAATGCCACCAGGGCGGTGGCACTCGATTTCACCAAGCGCTACGAGGCGGCTTTCGGCGCCGGCAGCCGAAACGCCTTTGCCGGCTACACGCATGACGCGGTGATGCTGCTCGACGCCGCGATTCCCGCGGCGACAAAGAAGGCCAAGCCCGGCACGCCTGAGTTCCGCGCCGCGCTGCGCGACGCGCTCGAGAACGTAAAAAATGTGGTCGGCACGCACGGCGTGTACAACCTTACCCCGGCCAACCACAACGGCTTGGACGAACGGGCCCGCGTGCTGGTGCGCGTGGAGAGCGGCACCTGGCGGCTGATGAAGTGAAGCGCCGCGGCCACTAAGCGCGCGACGGGGGACGGGCAACCGTCCCCTTTTCTTTTTGGTATGAACGAAGACATCTTCCTCTGGCTCATCCAGGACGGGGTGACGAACGGCGCGATCTATGCGCTGCTCGCGCTCGCGCTGCTGCTCGTGTTCGCGGTGACGCGCGTGATCTTCGTGCCCCAAGGCGAGTTCATCACCTTCTCCGCGCTGTCGCTCGCGCTCCTCGAAGCGGGCCGCACGCCCGGCACGCTCTACATCCTGGTCATCGGCGGCCTCGCCGCAGCGGCGATGGAGGCGTTCGTTGCCCTGCGCGAGCGAGCGTGGCGCCGCTTGCCGCGCATTGCCGCGCTCTACGTCCTGCTGCCGGTCGCGGTCGCGGTGCTCGTAGCGTGGGCCGCGCCGCGCAAGTTCGATCAATGGATCCAAGTGCTGCTCGTGCTGGCGATGGTGGTGCCGCTCGGCCCGATCCTCTATCGCATCGCCTACCAGCCGCTCGCCAATGCCTCGGTGCTGGTGCTGTTCATCGTGTCGATGGCGGTCCACTACGTCCTGACCGGATTGTCGCTCGTGTTCTTCGGCAGCGAGGGGCTGCGCTCGCGTCCGTTTTGGGATGCAAAGTTCCGGCTCGGCGTGCTCGAGGTCAGCGCGCAGAGCATCTGCGTCGTGGTGGCGAGCTTAGTGCTGATTCTGATCCTGTGGTTCCTATTCGAGCACTCGATTTACGGCAAGGCGCTGCGCGCCACCGCGATGAATCGCGTCGGAGCGCGCCTCGTCGGGATCCCGACGGTGCTGACTGGCCACCTGAGCTTTCTGCTCGCGGCCCTCATCGGCGCGGTGTCCGGCATCCTGATCGCGCCGATCACGACGCTGTACTACGACACGGGCTTCCTGTTCGGCCTGAAGGGCTTCGTCGGCGCGATACTCGGCGGAATGGGGAGCTACCCGCTCGCCGCGCTCGGGTCGATCGCGGTGGGGCTCCTCGAATCGTTCTCCTCGTTCTGGGCGAGCGCGTTCAAGGAGGTCATCGTCTTCACGCTGATCATCCCGATGCTGGCGTGGCTGTCGCTGCGCTCGCGCCACGTTGAGGAGGACGAAGAGTGACGGCCGCGAGCGCCGCGAAGCTGCGGCCGCACCCGGCGCTCGCCGCGTTCGTCGCCTTCCTGGTCGTCGCGCCGTTCGCGCTTTCCGAGTTCTACGTCACGCTGATGAACTACATCGGCCTGGCGACGCTGGTCGTGCTGGGGCTGGTGCTGCTCACCGGCGTTACGGGGCTCATGTCGTTCGGCCAGCAGGCCTTTGTCGGCATCAGCGCCTACACCACCGGCGTGGTCACAACGCTCTACGGCGGCTCGCCCTGGCTCGGGCTTGCCGCGGGGCTCGGCCTGACGGCGCTCGTCGCGCTCGGGTTGGGCCTGATCACGGTGCGGCTCTCCGGACACTACCTGCCGCTGTGCACCATAGCCTGGGGCATCAGCGCCTACTTCGTGTTCGGCAACCTCGATGTGCTGGGCAGGTACAACGGCCTGGGTAGCATTCCGGCGCTCTCGTTGTTCGGCTGGACCGTCGATACCGGACGCAAATCCTACGCGCTCATCTGGGTCGCGACGCTCGCCGCTCTCCTGGCAGCGAGGAACCTTCTGGATTCGCGCTCCGGGCGCGCGCTGCGTGCATTGCGCTTTCGCGCCACCATGGCCGAGAGCTTCGGCATCGACGCCGCGCAGCTGAAGCTCGTTATTTTTCTCTATGCGGCGCTGCTCGCGTCGCTCTCGGGCTGGCTGTACGCGCATTTCCTGCGCTTCGTCAGCCCCGGGGCGTTCACCGTCAACGTCGGCATCGAGTACCTGTTCATGGCCGTGGTCGGCGGCGCGAGCCAGGTCTGGGGCGCCGTGATCGGCGCGTCGCTGCTTACGATGCTCAAGGAGTGGCTGAAGGACATCCTGCCCAGGTTCTTCGAGCAGAGCGGCAACTACGAGGCCATCGTGTTCGGGCTGCTCATGCTGGCGCTGCTGCACCGCGCGCGCGATGGCCTTATGCCGGTGTTCGCGCGTCTTGGCCGGGGCGATCCCCGGCGGGCGAGCCCGCCCGTCGCCGCGCCGGGGCTTTCCCGGCGCCCTCGCCCTGCCGCCGGCAAGCTGCTGCTCGAGCTGCGCGGCGTGAACAAGAGCTTCGGCGGCCTCGCCGCGGTGCGAGAGCTTTCGTTCGAGATGCGCGGAGGCGAGATCCTCGGCCTCATCGGTCCGAACGGCGCGGGAAAGAGCACCGTGTTCAATCTCGTAACCGGCGTGCTGCCGGCCGACGGCGGCCAGATCCGTTTCCGCGGGGAGCGGATCGACGCGCTCCCCGCGCGCCGCATCGCGCGCCTCGGCATCGCCCGCACCTTCCAGCACGTGAACCTCGTCGGCGCCATGTCGGTGCTCGAGAACGTCGCCATCGGCGCACACCTGCGCGGCGCGCAGGGTACCGTGGCCGCGATGCTGCGACTCGAGCGCGACGAGGAGCGGCGGCTGCTGCATGAGGCGGCCCGCCAGGTCGAGCGCGTCGGGCTGGCGGCTCACCTTGGCGATTCATCGGCGAGTCTGGCGCTCGGCCAGCAGCGCCTCGTGGAGATCTCGCGGGCACTCGCCGCCGATCCCGTACTGATGCTGCTGGATGAGCCGGCGGCAGGGTTACGCTACCAGGAGAAGCAGGCGCTCGCCGGGCTGCTGCGCCGGCTGCGCGCCGAAGGAGTGAGCATCCTGCTTGTCGAGCATGACATGGAATTCGTGATGGGGCTGGTGGACCGGCTGGTGGTGATGGACTTCGGTGAGAAGATCGCCGAGGGGCTGCCGGGCGAGATCCGGTCCGACCCGGTGGTGATCGAGGCTTACCTCGGAGGCATCGAGTGAGTGCGGCGCTGGAAGTCGAAGGGCTCTCGGTCGCCTACGGCAAGGTCGAGGCGCTGCACCGCGCGAGCCTGCGAGTCCCGGAGGGCTCCATCGTCACCGTGATCGGCCCGAACGGCGCCGGCAAGACCACGCTCCTCGGCGCGATCATGGGACTGCTCGCGTCGCGCGGCACGCTGCGCTACGCGGGCGCGGCACTGGAGGGCTTGCCCACCGAGGACCGGGTCGCGCGCGGCATGTGCCTCGTGCCGGAGCGGCGCGAGCTCTTCGCCGGGATGAGCGTCGAGGACAACCTGCTGCTCGGCGCCTTTCACCGCCGCGGCGCCGGCGCGCGCGCGCTTGCCGCGGACATGACGGAGGTCTACGGCCGCTTCCCGCGCCTCGCGGAGCGCACCCGCCAGCTCGCCGCGACGCTCTCGGGCGGAGAACGCCAGATGCTTGCACTCGGACGCGCGCTGATGGCCAAGCCCCGTCTGCTGCTCCTCGACGAGCCGAGCCTGGGCCTCGCGCCTCGAGTCGTGCGGGAGATTTTCCGCATCATCGCCGATCTGAAACGCACCGGCGTGTCGATGCTGCTGGTGGAGCAGAACGCGCGCGCGGCGCTGCAGGTCGCTGACTACGGCTACGTGCTCGAAATCGGCGACATCGTCATGGAAGGGCCGGCCGCCGGGCTCGCCGGCCACCCGCGCGTGATCGAGACGTATCTTGGCCTGAGCGCCAAGACCTCGCAGCCGGATTGACCATGTACCGGCTCGGCGCAAGCGATCGCGGGACCACTCAGTTTGCAAGGCCCGGCGCGCGGGATCGCCGAACTCGCCGCCGGCGATGCGGAAATTTTTGCCACTGTATCGCAGCGATACGGCTTCCTCACCCTGCGCCGCCGACTTGGCCGCGCTTATTTGGAAGGCCGCACGCGGCCAAAGAAGGACACTCGCGAGAGGTCATATCAATTTGGTTGCCTTAAGGGGTTCGAGCTCCGCTCGGCTCCCCAACCGAGGCGAATCTGGGCGCTCTTGGCTATTGAGGGTGCAGCTGGGTTAATGGCTGCGGTTCACCCGCGGCCGCTTGCGTGTTCCGGCGTCGGGTGCAGCCGGTGTTAGCCGACACGCTCACTCCGGCCAGAAATAATGTGTGCTTCTCCGTGTCGGCTACCACTTTATTGTCGGATTACTCCGAGAGTATGTACTTAGCTAAAGGGGGGATACCCCCGGAGGTTAGGTCGGAATCCCTACGGAGGTGTACCTTTCCCACCGAAGGGGGATTGTCATGTGGAGAAAGCTTAAACGGCTCAAGGAAATCGTTTGGGATGAATCCGGCATCCCGAAATTCTGGGCTGCGATCTCGCCATTCATTCCAGGGGCAATCCAATGGGCCAAGAACACATGGCCCATGCAGGTAAGCAAGGTCAAAGAAATGATCGACTTAATACAATGGTGGTGGGGAATACCAATCGCTATTGCGTGGGTTATTTGGGCTCTAGCGAGAAAAATCTTCGAATACGAAACTCCCGTAATTGAGCAACCAACCTTCTATCAGCATGGCCGAGATTGGTACATGGAACTGAGAGCCAGAGGCAAAGGTAAGTTCCATGTGGTCGTTAACTTCGAAGTGCATAACGAAGATGGGAGCCTGTTTCTGCCCACTATCTTCGGGTACCTGTGGAATGAAACTCACAGCAATCCAATAGGAATTCATGGAGGCGGCAATCAGCGGACTGTGTTCGCTAGATACGTCGACGGCATGGCGCGGATTTTTGGCACGAATGCAGCCTCCCAAGCTGTGGCCATAGACCTTCCTAAGGGGTCGTACACCGTAGTAATGAGCATCCACGATCCGCTAGGGGCGAACATAACTAGGAAAGTCAAGGTCTTAAATGATAGTAGCGCCATCCATGTTTCATAACATTATACTTGACAAAATACTTTATTCAAGTAAAATGTTTACTTATGAACCCGACCAAACGACAAGTGCAGAACGAGTCCACCAAGGGCGATCCAGTCATTACCGAATTGCCAGCCGCCTGTGCAAACGAGCGGCTTGCAGTGGAGTTCATGGAACAGCAACGCTGGGTCGACAAGCCGTATTGCCCACGCTGCGGAGATTTCTCCGTATATCAGATGAAGGACTCCAAAACGGGGGAACGTCAGACCAATTTCCGGTGGCGCTGCCAAGGTTGCAAAGAGCAATTCACCGTGAGGATTGGCACCGTGTTTGAGGATAGCCGCGCACCGCTGCGGCATTGGTGCTTCGTGTTCTGGCGTGCCGCTACATCAAAGAAAGGCGTGAGCGCCCTTGAGATTCACCGTCAGACCGGTCTTTCCTACAAGACCAGCCTTTTCATGCTTCACCGCGTCCGCCATGCGATGGACGAGAAAGACATTGAGCCACTCAACGGGATCGTTGAAGTGGACGAAGCCTTTATCGGTGGCAAGCCGCGCCGCTTCCATGGCAGCCGCAAGACCAACAAGGCGAACAAGAAATCCAAGACAACCGTTCTCGGTTTACTTGAGCGCAACGGTAGGATTCGCCCAAAGGTCATAGCTGACGTAACGGGTAAGACTCTCAAGGCCGCTATCGCTGAGAACGTCAAGGCCGGTTCCAGGATCATGACGGACGATTGGTCCGGTTATCGCGGCCTCAAGCATAAGGGATGGAAACATGAGTCGGTGAAGCACTCCATGTACGAATACGTTCGCGGCGACGTTCACACAAACAGCATTGAGGGGTTCTTTGGCATCCTCAAGCGTGGCCTGAATGGGATTTACCACTCGGTCAGCAAGAAGCATCTTCACCGGTATCTTGCCGAATTCCAGTACCGCTACAACATGCGCGATCTTACGGACGGTCAGAGGATCGTGAAGGCGATCAAGGCCGCGCAGGGCAAGCGGCTTACATACGCGCAACAGGTGGGAGCATAATTGTGGAGTGCGGGCGACAGGATTCGAACCTGCACGGACTGCCCCGGTCCCCGTCAAGAGCCCGAGGGTCGTCGTCCACTGGCTTCCAAAGCCAGCGCGTATGCCAATTTCGCCACGCCCGCT
>JADGRQ010000026.1 GCA_017880775.1 Burkholderiales bacterium
CAAGTGGGCGGGGCACCCCAGCGGAATGTGTCGCTGGCGATGTTCCACTCCCACGGCAACAGGTCGCCCGCTTCGACGGCGAAGCGGAGCAACCGGTCGATCGCAGGGTCGTGCCTCGCGTTCGGCGTGGTCCTTCGACCGGCCGAAGTCTTGCGGTTCGAGACCGTATGAAGCCCTGTTGACAGCTATGACGTCGGCTACTTTACCGGTGTACCGGCTGTACCGGCGCGATGCCGGGTGAGGATCGCGCTCGCGCGGCAGCCTGCGGTCAGTGATGATCCCGCGCAGGACGTATTTTAGAGCCTTGAGCGGGTTGCGGAAGAACTTTTTGGCCGCGCGCTTATCGCGCCGCACCTGCACCAGGATGTCGAGCACTAGGGAGATCGGCGGGGCGGAGACGCAGCATTTTATCTGGCCATCGCCCGGACGTGCGTGCGCAGCAGTTCGGCGAACTGCTCGGGCACGATTGGCTTGCTGAAGTAGAAGCCCTGCATCTGGTCGCAGGCGTGCTCGCGCAGGAAGGTCTGCTGCGCCTCGGTCTCGACGCCTTCGGCGACGACGGTGAGGCTCAGCTTCTTGCCCAAGGCGATGATTGCTTCGGTGACCGCCCGGTCCTCCGAATCCATCGGGATCTCGCGGATGAAGGAGCGGTCCACCTTGAGCGTGTCGATCGGGAAGCGCTTGAGCTGCGACAGCGACGAATAGCCGGTGCCGAAGTCGTCGATGGTGATGCGCACGCCCATCCGCTTGATGGCACCGAGCAGCTGGACCGCGCGCTCGGTTTTGTGCATCACCATGCCCTCGGTGATCTCGAGTTCGAGCAGGTCCGGCGCCATGCCGGTGTCGCGCAGCACGGCGGCGACGTCCTCGATCAGGTCCGGGTCGGCGAACTGGCGCGGCGACAGGTTCACCGCGATGCGCACCGGTGGCAGGCCCTGGCCCTGCCAGGCCACGTTTTGCGCGCACGCCGTCCGCAGCACCCACTTGCCGATCGGCACGATCAGGCCGGTTTCCTCCGCCAGCGGGATGAACTGCGCCGGCGTCACTTGGCCGAGCTCGGCGTTGTTCCAGCGCAGCAGCGCCTCGACGCCGGAGATCGCCCCGCTGTTGAGGTCGAGCTTGGCCTGGTAGTGCAGGGAGAATTCGTCGCGCTCCATGGCGCGGCGCAGATTGGTCTCCAGCGTCAATTTCTCGAGGAATTGCGACTTGATGCCTTCGGTGTAGAACTGGAAGTTGTTCTTGCCTTCCTCCTTGGCGAGGTACATGGCGATGTCGGCGTGCTTCATCAGCGACAACTCGTCCTGCGCGTTCTCCGGGAACATGGCGATGCCCACGCTGGCGGTCACGCGGCACTCCTGGCCGGAAATCATCATCGGCTTGATGACGGCCGAAAGGATCTTGCGCGCAACCGCGGCGACCTCGCTGCGGTCGCCGACTTCCTGCAGCAGCACGACGAACTCATCGCCGCCCAGGCGCGCCACCACGTCGCTGGCGCGCAGGGTGCTCTTCAGGCGCGCGGAGATCTCGCGCAACAGCTGGTCGCCGGCCTCGTGGCCGAGGGAGTCGTTGATCTCCTTGAAGCGGTCCAGATCGATGAAAAGCACCGCGAACTTGCGCTCGTGGCGCCGCGCGGACGCGATCTCGAGGTTGAGGAGCTGGCTGAACATGATGCGGTTCGGCAAGCCGGTGAGGCCGTCGTGCGTGGCAAGGTACTGGATGCGCTCCTCGGACTGCTTGCGCGCGGTGACGTCGCTGCCGACGCCGCGGTAGCCCTTGAAGACGCCGTCGGCGTCGAAGACCGGCTCGCCGCTGAGCGATAGCCAGACCGACCGGCTGTCGGCGCCAGGGCGCTGCATCTCGAAATCCTGGAACCGTTCGCGCCGGTCAAGCTGCGCGCGGTGCTTGTCCCAGTCCGCTTCGGTGAGGTTCAGGGCCGGCTGATCCCAGCGCTTGCGCCCGAGATACGCCGAAGGATCGAGGCCGGTCTTTTCGCCTACGCGGCTCGACATGAACGTGAGGCGGTACTGGTCGTCCTGCTCCCAATACCAGTCCGACGAAAGGTCGATCAGGCTGCGAAAGCGCGCCTCGCTCTGGCGCAGTGCTTCCTCGGCCTGCTTGCGCGCGGAGACGTCCTCCACCATCGCAATGTCGTGCAGCGGCTCCCCCGAGGGCGTGCGCTTTACCGAGATCGTCAGTCCGACCCAGACCACCGAGCCGTCCTTGCGCACATAGCGCTTCTCCATCTGGAACGAGCTGATCAGGCCGGCGCGCAGCCGGGCCCGCGCCTCGTCCGTGATGTTCTTGTCGTCCGGGTGCGAGATCTGCTTCACGCTCATGCCGAGCAGCTCCTCCCGGGTGTAGCCGAGCAGCTCGCACAGCCAGCGGTTGACGTGCAGGAAGCGGCCCTCCGCGCCCACGTGGGCGATGCCGATCGCCGCGAGCTCGATGGTGCTCTGGAACTGCGCTTCGATTTCACGCAACCGTTCCTGCGCCTCGGTGCGCTGGCAGAACTGGCCGATCTGACTGCCGATGTACTGCGTGCAATCGAGCAGGTCAGCGTCGGGCTGATGGATCTCGCGGCTGAAGAATTCCATTACACCGATCACCTTCGGACCGGCCTTGACGGGAAAGGCAAAAGCGCTGCGCAGCCCCGCCTTGAGCGCTACGGGCGCGCGGCGGAATGTTTTGTCGGCAGTCACGTCTCGCAGCCAGACCGGCGCGCTGTCCAGCCAGGTGCGCCGGATCAGGCCGCCCGAGCGCTTCGATTGCCGTACTTGCCGGGTGGCCTTGAGAAACTCGCCGACCCCACCGGTGGCGGCTCCCCAGGTCCCTACCCAAACCATGGTGTCCTTCAGCGGGTCGAAGGCCCAGCAGGAGCCGCACGCCCAGCCCAAGGTTTCGCAAACGGTGCGAATGATCTCCGGCGCGGCCACGGCCATGCTGTTCGAATTGGCAAGGACATTGGTTGCGCCGTGCTCGATGGCGAGCCGCTGCTCGATGCTCGTGCGGCGCCTCGCTGTTGCGGCCGATTTTCGACGGGGGCCGACTGCAGGGGCAGGTCGATGTGGCGGCATTGCGCGAGCCGTGTTCAGGCGCTGACTGCGTCGAGCGTCGCCGTCAGGTCGAGCGCCACGTGGGATGCGATGGCCGCAACGACGATCGATAGGATCACCAGCCAGAGGTCGTACGTGCCGACCATGTCCACGTCCACCTGTGCCGTTGTTCCGGCGGGCCCGCCTCGAGCCGATGGACTCTTTTCCCACGTTCGTCCGGGGGGCTCCGTGCGGTAGCAAACATACAGCGAAAGAAATCTGGCGCCGGCGTCTCATTCGCTTGCCGGCGTCAATCGCTTGCGTTGGCGGGGGTCAATAATGAGCCTGGACGGTGAAAATGGCGCGAATCCTGAGAGGCGTGGGGTCATCGCACCGCGCTACGCGATGTCGGAAGAACTTGCGGCATACGTACGCCGGCGCACAGAGCCTGTGGAACTCGAAGCGGACAATTGCCATCAGGCGGAATAACGTATTTCCACTCAAATGAGGAAACCATGATCAACAACAGATTCTTTTTTCTTTCTCTGGCGATGGCTGGATGCGCCGCGGCCGCTTACGCCGTCGGCCGCCACACCCGCCACCTGGAGAAGCGGCAGCTCAAGGAAGACTTGCGCAACTGGGAAGATGAGGGCGGAAATCTGGCGCCATCCCAGGGCCAGGCCGTGGCGCGTCCCGCGGCAACCACAATACCGAGGAGTAGCGAATGAAACCAACCCCGCCAAAAGATGCGTCGTCGACGCGGCCGCCCCTTTCCGGCATCAAGGCTTTGCGCGACCGCGCGCGACAGCATATCGAGAAAGGCGCAGTAACTTCCGGCTACGCTGCCGACCGCGAGGACGTGATCACGATGCTCAATGAAGCGCTCGCGACCGAGCTTGTCTGCGTGCTTCGCTACAAGCGCCACTACTTCATGGCTGCGGGCATCCACGCCGCACCAGTCGCAGCCGAATTTCTGGAGCATGCTACTGAGGAAATGTCACATGCCGACCTCATCGCTAAACGCATTGTCGAGCTCCGCGGCGAGCCGAATTTTTCGCCGGACGGGCTGGCGGCACGCAGCCATGCGGAATACGTCGAGGGCGATTCGCTCAACAGCATGATCAAGGAAGATCTGATTGCCGAGCGAATCGCGATCGAGAGCTATCGCGAGATGATCGCCTACCTCGGCGATCAGGATCCGACCACGCACCGCATGCTGGAGGAAATACTCGCCAGCGAAGAGGAGCATGCCGAAGACCTGTTGTCTCTCCTCGAGGAACGATAGCAAATTCGGTTCATCCGGGATTTCCGCGGGCAGCCGGATCCCGGGCGGCAGTTGGGCGAAGCTGATGAAATTGCTGACCCACTCAAAACGGCGACGTTGTGACGTTCCCCGGGCTATGTCGGCCAACGCACAGAAGGGCTCTCCGGATGGGAGGAAAATGGATTGTCTATATTCAACTGCGATGCGTGAAGTCGGTCAAGAACGACATGATCCTCAAAGGGACGCAGTAAAACGGCTGGACCTGCCAGTCGCTGCCGGAACGCGAGACAAGGAGAAGTGAAATGACATTGGGAACCATACTTTTGGTCATTCTGGTTCTGGCGCTGGTGGGTGTGATTCCCACTTGGCCCCACAGCAGCAAGTGGGGCTATGGTCCCAGCGGCGGCGTTGGACTGGTGCTGTTGATCGTTTTGATCCTGTTTTTGATGGGCAAGATATAAGCTGTCGGCGAAGCGGTCCCATTCGTCAAAACAGTGATGCAAACTGCAACGGGATTGCTCGCTGTCTCGGCTGCAGGCGGTTTGACAATGGCGGCCATACGTCCTGTTGGCTACTGCCACATGGAAGGCGTCGCAGGCGTGATCCACCGGAACGAAAAACTGGAGTAATGCGAAATGACAAACTATCTGGCGGTCGGGCTCGCCGTGGCAATGATTGCGGGCTGCGGGGATAAGGGCGCTGCACCGAAGACTGTTGCTCCCGCGCCGCTTGCGCCGCAACAGAATGCCCAACCAACTGTTGTGCCAACACCGCCGGCGCCTCCAAACGCGGTGGATGACGGCATTCAACGGCCCATGCCGGGCCAGGCCGGCGATACTTCGAGTGCGGAATTCAAGGATGGTGGGAAACCCGATCCCAAAAAATAATAGGAAAAGGAGCATCGATCATCGGCAAATGTTTCCGGGATTGGATATTGGGTGTGCCGGTCGTCGTGCTGGTAACTGTTTTTTTACTTTTTCACTAGGAAGCACAGTGAATTCAAGCCGAGCTCTGATCTTGTTTATGAATCCTTTTTTGATGTGGAGCCGGCTGGCGTGGAAAACAGGTGAAATGGCAACCGCTTCGGCGCAAGTCATCGGCCACCGGACGAGCCGTCTCGCGCTCGCCGGTTCCGTACTAAGTGCGCGCGACCAGCGCGAGTTTGCCTTGATGGGCCAGGAAAAAGGCGACGCCGCGTTGGAATCGGCGCAAGCCGTGGGCGTACGGATGCTGATGCTGAACCAACAGTTCGCGGCGCTTGCGTTCAAACAGATGCTGTCGGCGTCGGTAGCGCTGATATCGATCGCCGCGAGCCGCACCGGCGCCGAGTCTGTCGACCGGCAATCGAAGCTAGTGCGCGATACGATGAACAGTTCGGTCGTTGCGGCGTCAAAACTCTCCGCTTCCATGGCCCACCTCGCACTGCGCGCGTTAAAACCCGTGCACACGCGCGTCAGCGGAAATGTCAGGCGACTCGGCATACGCTAGGGCCGCGCCGGAATGTCCAAGCAGCTTTCGCCAGCGGAGGCAAGTCATCACGTCGGCAGGCGGTTCTTCTTTTTACCCATACTCATTGGCGAAACCAGCGTGGGAAACCGGGAGTTATGAAGAAGGTTGCTGGCCGCCTGGGCGTGTCATCCCCGCGGCGGGGCCGCCGACAGCGAGGCGTCGAACACTAGTTCGCAGCGCGCGGTAGTACGCCTGTTCGGCCGCCGCGGCATCGCCCGTGTGCGCGAGCCGGGCGGATTTCGACGCAATACCAGAAATAATGCACCGATCGGCGCCCGACCGCGTCAACCGCTGCCAGGTGGCGGTGCCCTCGGCCTGACTGCGCGCAGGCCGGCGACGTGCGCCTTGATCAGGCTTCGCGCCTGCCGCCGCACCAGAACGCCGCCCTCGTCCATCAGCCACATGCGGATCAAGCCCACCGTGAAAGCGCATGTATCGCGCGCCGCGAGCTCGGGCTGGAGACCCGCGCGCAGGGCACCCGCGAGCTTCGCCTTGCGGTACGCCCTGGCGAGCTTGGTGACGAATTCGCCGGTGCGCAGCCGATGCATATCGAGCTCGGCGGCGAATTCGTCCACGTATTCGCACTTGTAGTGGATGATCTGCAGCACGCGGCGCGTGGCCCGGTGAGACTCCAGCGCGTCGAGGATGCCGGTCAGCATGTCTTCGATCGCGCCCAGCGCGTCCGCCTCGCCGCCTCGTTTCAATGCCAGGTCGACGCTATCGATCATCGGCAAAGTCACCGTCTCGCGCATCGCGAAATACAGCTCCGCCTTGTTGGCGAAGTGCCAGTAGACGGCGCCCCGCGTTACGCCCGCTCGCCGTGCGATCTGCTCCATCGAGGTGCGTCCCACCCCCTGGCGTGCGAACACTTCCGCCGCGGCGGCGATGACGCGCTGGCGCGTTTTTTCGGCGTCTTCCTTGGTCCTGCGCATTACCGGCTCAATGCCTTGTTAACATACAGGAGTGATTGTATAGTCGCCGGCTTCTCCCTGCCATCCGCCCCGCGAGCATGATCTCCCGCAAACCGCGTACCGCAGCCGTCTGCCTGACACTCGTCGCCGTGCTCTCCGCTTGCGGAAAAGGCGGCCCCGACGACGCCCCAAAGCTGCCACCTGCGGTGCAGGCAAAAATCCTCGTGGCGCAACCGCAGCGCGTGCCGGTGAGGCTCGAGCTGGTCGGCCAGGTCGAGGGTTCCAAGGAGGTCGAAGTGCGCGCACGCGTTGCGGGCATCCTGCTCAAGCGCCTCTACAACGAAGGCGAAGTGGTTCGCGCCGGCGCGCCGCTGTTCCAGATCGATCCGGCGCCGTTCGAGATCGCGCAAGCCCAGGCGCGGGCCCAGCTCGCCCAGGAACGCGCGCGCAACGAGCAGGCGAAGCGCGAGTCGGTGCGCCTCAAGCAACTCGCCGACGAGAAGGCGATCAGCCAGAAGGAATACGACGACGCCACCTCGAACCTGAAGCTGTCCGATGCGACAGTGCAGGCGGCCGAGGCGAACGTGAAGCAGGCTGAACTGAACTTCTCGTACACCCTCGTCACGGCGCCGGTCGCAGGTGTGAGCGGGCGCGCGGCGCGGTCGGAGGGCAGCCTGATCTCCACCGGCGCCGACAGCCTGCTGACGACCGTCAACCAGATCGATCCGATCTGGGTGAGGTTCAGCCTGTCGGGATCGGACCTCGCGAAACTGCCCGACGGCCGTCTCTCGCGCGGCGCCGGCACCGACCTTCGGCTCCTCCTTCCGGACGGATCCGCGTATGCGGGCAAGGGCCGCCTCAACTTCACGGCGACGCAGATCGATCCAAAGCTCGCCACCCAGCAGCTGCGCGCGGAATTCGACAACCCGCGGCAGCAATTGCTGCCCGGCCAGTTCGTGCGCGTGCAGATTGTCGCCGGCGAGCGCGACAACGTGTTCCTCGTCCCGCAGCCTGCCGTGCTGCAGACCGAACAGGGCTCTCTCGTGTTCGTGCTCGACGCGCAAGGCAAGGCTGCTCTGCGGCCGGTCAAGGTGGGCGATTGGGCGGGATCCGACTGGATGATCCTCGGCGGACTGAAAGCGGGCGACCGCGTGATCGTCGACAACCTGCTCAAGATCCGGCCGGGATCGCCCGTCAGCGAGGCGCCGCCGGCCACGGGCGCGGAAGCGGCTGCACCCGCGCCCGCTCCCGCCACAACGAAGTAAGGAGCGCGCATGTCCCGCTTCTTCATCAGCCGGCCGATTTTCGCCGGCGTCATCTCGATCGTGATCACGCTCGCCGGGCTGATCGCCGCGCAAGTGCTGCCGGTCGCACAATATCCGGAGATCGCGCCGCCCACCGTGACCATCACGGCCACCTATCCCGGCGCCAGCGCTGAGACCCTTGCGCGCACGGTCGCCGGGCCGATCGAGGAGCAGCTCTCCGGCATCGAGGGCCTGCTGTATTTCAACTCGAGCTCCGCGTCGAACGGCACGCTGACGATCACCGCGACGTTCGAAGTCGGCACCGACATCAACAACGCCACGATCCAGACCAACAACCGCGTGCAGATCGCGCTGCCGCGCCTGCCCGATGACGTGCGGCGCACCGGCGTGGTGGTGCAGAAGCGCTCGACCGACATCCTGATGGCAATCGCGGTGAGTTCCACCGACCCGCGCTATGACACGCTGTTCCTCTCCAACTACATCGCCGTCAACGTGCTCGACGTGCTGCGGCGCGTGCCCGGCGTGGCCGACGCGACGATCTTCGGCGCGCGCGACTATTCGATGCGCGTGTGGCTGCGTCCGGACCGCATGGCCCAGCTGGGCGTCACGACCACCGACGTGGCAAACGCGATCCGCGCCCAGAACGCACAGTACGCCGCGGGCAAGATCGGTCAGGAACCGGCGCCCGACGACCAGTCGCTGGTCTACACGGTGACCGCGCAGGGGCGCATGGTCGAGCCGCAGGAGTTCGGCGAGATCATCCTGCGCTCGAGCGGCCCGGGCGGCGTGCTGCGCCTGAAGGATGTGGCCCGCCTCGAGCTTGGCGCGCAGACCTACGACCAGTTCGTCACGGTCGACGGCAAACCCACCATCGGCACCGCGATCTTCCTGCAATCGGGCGCCAACGCGCTTAAGGTCGCCGACGCGGTGCGCGCGGCGATGGCCGAGGCGTCGAAGGGCTTTCCGCAAGGCGTCAGCTACCTCGTGCCGTTCGACACCACCCGCTTCGTGCAGGCTTCCATCAATGAAGTGATCCATACGCTGCTGATCGCGGCCGCGCTGGTGCTGCTGGTGGTGTTCGTGTTTATGCAGAGCTGGCGCGCGACGCTGATCCCGATCATCGCCGTGCCGGTCTCGCTGATCGGCGCGTTCGCCGGCCTGTACGCGTTCGGCTTCTCGATCAACACGCTCACCCTGTTCGCGATGGTGCTTGCGATCGGCATCGTCGTGGACGACGCCATCGTGGTGCTCGAGAACGTCGAGCGCCTGATGGCCGAAAGCGGGCTCTCCCCCAGGCAGGCTGCGATCGAGGCGATGCAGGAGGTGTCCGGCGCGATCGTGGCGATCGTGCTGGTGCTGTGCGCGGTGTTCATCCCGGTGGCCTTCCTCGGCGGCATCGCCGGCAGGCTCTACCAGCAGTTCGCCGTGACGGTGGCGATCTCGGCCGTCATCTCCGTCCTGGTCGCGCTCACGCTCACGCCCGCGCTGTGCGCACTGCTGCTCAAGCCCAGCCACAAGGAGTCGCCAATCTTCCGGCCGTTCAATCGCGGCTTCGCGGCGCTGACCCGCGCTTATATCCGCGGCGTGCGCTGGGTGCTAAAGCACAGCCTTGTTGCCCTGCTCGCCTTCGCCGCGGTGCTCGGCGCGGCCGTCTGGCTGATCCGCACCGTGCCGGGCAGCTTCGTGCCCTCGGAGGACATGGGCTTTCTGTACGGCGCGCTGATCCTGCCCGACGGCGCGACACTGGGGCGCACCGGCAGGTTCGGCGCGGGCGTGCAGGAGACGCTCGCCCAGAATCCGTCGGTCGAGCACGTCTTCTCGATTACCGGCTTCGACCTGATCGGCGGGGGCAACAAGACCAATGCCGGCACGATGTTCGTGACGCTGCGTCCCTGGGACGAACGCCCGATCACCTCGTACGACCTGATCGGCTACGGCGCGATGAAGACCGCGCCGATGCGCGACGGCATCGCGCTGCTGCTCAATCCGCCGCCGATCCGCGGCCTCGGAACCGCGGCCGGATTCGAGGCCTACGTGCAGAACCGGGCCGACGGCGACCCGAAGAAGCTTGCGCAGGTGCTGCAGGAATTCTCAGGCGAGCTGCGCAAGCGCCCCGAACTCTCCGGCATCAACAGCTTCTTTCGCCCGACGGTGCCGCAGATCTTCGTCGAAGTCGACCGCGAGAAGGCGCTCGCGCTCGGGATCCCGGTCAACGACGTGTTCGATGCGCTGCAGAGCACGATGGGTGCCCTGTACGTGAACGACTTCAACAAGTTCGGCCGCACCTTCCGCGTGCAGATCCAGGCCGAGGCCGCCTTCCGCTCGAAGCCCGAGGACCTCGGCGCGGTGTACGTGCGCTCCGCGACCAGCGGCGAGATGCTGCCTCTCAAGACCCTGCTGCGCATCGACAGCCGCGTGGGCGCGGATCAGCTCGATCGCTTCAACGGCTACGTGGCCGCCAAGGTTCTCGGCGCGGGCGCTCCCGGCGTGAGTTCGGGGCAGGCGATCGCGGCGGTCGAGGAGGTCGCGGCAAAAGCGCTGCCGCCGGGCTACGTCCTCGAATGGTCGGGCCAGGCCTTTCAGGAAAGACGCGTCGGCCGCGCCTCGCTGTTCGCCTTCGGCTTCGCGCTGATCATGGTGTTCCTGATTCTCGCTGCGAAATACGAGCGCTGGTCGCTGCCGGTTGCGGTGCTGCTCGCGGTGCCGTTCGCCGTGCTCGGGGCGCTGGTCGCGGTGCTGCTGCGCGGCATGAGCAACGACATTTATTTCCAGATCGGTCTGGTGACGCTGATCGCCCTCGCGGCGAAGAACGCGATCCTGATCGTCGAATTCGCCGCGCAGAAGCAGGCCGCGGGCCTGCCTCTCCTGGAGGCCGCCGTCGAGGCTGCGCGCCTGCGCTTCCGCCCGATCGTGATGACCTCGCTCGCCTTCGTTCTCGGCGTGGTGCCGCTGGTAATCGCCACGGGCGCGGGCGCCGCGGCGCGGCGCTCCATGGGCACCGGCGTGTTCGGCGGAATGCTCGCCGCGACATTCGTCGCAACGCTATTCATCCCGCTGTTCTTCGTGATGCTGGCGCGCCGCAAGGAGAAACCGTCGGCGGAACAGCGGGCGGCCGCGGCAGCCGGGGAACACACGCCATGAGACTGCGTCGATCCGCGCTTGCTGCGCTTGCTGCGCTTGCTGCGCTTGCTGCCGCTCTCCTTGCCGCCTGCGCGGCGGTAGGTCCCGATTACGAACGGCCTGCGTTCGAATTGCCGCAGAGCTACCCCGATGCGCCGTCCGGGCAGGCGGCCGGCGCGCCGTTGCGCACCGACTGGTGGGCGCTGTACGGCGACGCAAGGCTCGACGAGCTCGTCGCGACCGCGCTGGAGAAAAACAGTGACATCCGGCTTGCCGTTGCGCGCATCGAGGAAGCCGACGCCAACCTGCGCGCCGCGAACGCGGCATTCCTGCCCGAGATCGACGTCGGCGCAGCGCCGAGCCGCACGCGATTCAGTCAGAACGTGGCGGTGCCCGCGCCCGCGCCCTTCCCCGCCGTGCGCAACGACATACGCGTGGCTGCGTCGACTTCCTTCGAGCTCGACTTCTGGGGCAAGCTGCGGCGCGCCGCGGAGTCGGTGCGCGCGCAGGCGCTGGGCACGCGCTACGCGAGGGACGTGGTCGCCCTCACGCTGGCA
The DNA here is from genome assembly GCA_017880775.1 of Burkholderiales bacterium. GTDB lineage: Bacteria > Pseudomonadota > Gammaproteobacteria > Burkholderiales > SG8-39 > JADGRQ01. Next base: position 11,659 of record JADGRQ010000026.1, read on the forward strand.
GGCCTCACGGCGCAGACCTACTTCTCGCTGCGCTCGCTCGACGCTCAGATCACGGTCACAGCGCAGACGCTGGCGAGCCGCGAGCAATATCTGGACTTCATCCGCCGCCGGGCGCGCGGCGGCATCGCTTCGGGCCTCGACGTTGCGCAGGCCGCGGCATCGCTTGCCGACAGCGCTTCGCAGCTCAAGGACCTGCAGCGCCAGCGCTCGCTCGCCGAACACCTGCTCGGCACGCTGACGGGACGGCTGGACATCGCGGTGGCCGGCGGCGACCTGCTCGTCCTGCCGGTGCCGCCGCTGCCGCCCGCGGACCTCCCCTCGGCGCTGATCGAGCGCCGCCCGGACATCCGCCAGTCCGAGCAGGCGCTGGTGTCTTCCAACGCGCTCATTGGTGTTGCCAAAGCGGCCATGCTGCCGACGATCTCATTGACCGGAAACGACGGCTGGGAGAGCAGTGCGCTCTCCACGCTCCTGCTGGGCAGTTCGCGCATCTGGTCGTTCGGCTTCGGACTCTCCCTGCCGATCTTCGACGCAGGCCGTTACGCCGCGCTCACCGACGCCGCGAAGGCGCGCGCGCAGCAATCTCTCGCCGGCTACCAGAAGGCGATCGAGACCGCCTTCAGGGAAGTGGCCGATGCGCTTGCCAATGCGCAGCAAACCGCCGCGGCGGAAGACGACTACCGGGCCCGCGTCGAAGCGGCGCGCGACGCGCTGCGCCTTGCGCGCCTGCGCTACGAGGCAGGCTACTCCGCATATCTCGAAGTGCTCGACGCCGAGCGCACGGCCAACGACGCCGCGCTCGCCTTCGTGCGCAACCGGCAGTCGCGCCTCTCGGCGAGCGTCGATCTGATGAAGGCATTGGGCGGCGGCTGGGCACCCGAAGCGGCTGCGTCAAAGCCATGAACGCAAGGCGAATTACCGACTCTCCATTCGGCGAACGTGTAAAAATTGCAAACGGAGCGTCTGGTCGCACGCTCTGCGGCGCGAGCAAGTCCTGACGAATTGTCGTATGCTTTGTCGCACCAAGCGTCAGGGAGTCCGAGATGCGGGCTGTGGGCGTAAGCCGCCGTTCATGCGCGAACCATGCGCAAATTGCGCGCGGCTTACGGCGCAGTGAAGGGCTGCGCGCAACGCTTCTCACTGCTGCACTTGCGCTATGCACGGCGTTCCCGTGTGCGGCATTCGCCGCGGAGCCCGCATCGCTCGATGAACCGAGTCCAGCGGCGGCGCGTACTTCCGATGCGCCGAAGGCCGATGTATCTGCGGAAATAGAAGCGCGCAAGAGCTATTCCATTCCGGCCCTCGAAATCGTCGGCTTCGACTTCCTGCTCAACCGGTACAACCGGTGGTTTGGCAGCGACCGCCGCGTCTACGACGTCACGTTGTCTTCGATCAAGACAAACCTGCGCAGCAGCTGGAACACCGACAGCGATCCCTTCAAGATCAACCAGCTCGGCCATCCGTACCAAGGATCGATGTATCACGGGTTCGCGCGCTCCGCCGGTCTCAACTACTGGGAGTCGCTCGGCTACGCGTTTGCGGGCAGCGCCGCGTGGGAGATTGCCGGCGAAACCACGCGGCCCTCCAGGAATGACCAGGTCGCGAGCGGAGTCGGCGGCACGTTTCTCGGCGAGGCGCTGTTCCGCATGTCGAGCCTGGTGCTCGAGAAAGCGGACGGCGTTCCGCGCTTCTGGCGGGAGGTCAGCGCGGCGGCGATTTCGCCGGCCACGGGCTTCAACCGCCTCGCCTTCGGCGATCGCTTCGACGGGGTCTTCTCGAGCAACGATGCCGTGCGCTACGCCCGCGTGGGGCTCGGCTTCATGGGCACCACGCAGAACGTCCCGGGTACCTCAACGCAGCTCAAACGCAACGAGGCGCAGGCGGACTTCTCGCTGGAGTACGGCCTGCCGGGAAGCCCGAACTACGGCTATAACCGCCCATTCGACTACTTCACCTTTCAGGCCACAGCTTCAAGTGCGAACGTGTTCGAGAACGTGATGACGCGCGGGCTGCTGGTCGGCAAGGAATATGGGGAAGGCAAGGATTACCGGGGGATATGGGGTCTCTACGGCAGCTATGACTACATTTCGCCGCAAACCTACCGCATATCGAGCACGGCGCTGTCGCTCGGCACCACTGGGGAGTGGCGGCTGGGCGGCAACGTCTCGCTCCAGGGCTCGGCACTCGCGGGCGTCGGCTATGCCGCGGCCGGAACCGTCAAAGGCGCCGGTGAAACCGACTACCACTATGGCGTCGCGCCGCAGGCGCTCCTCGCGATGCGCCTGATTTTCGGCGACACGGCCTCGCTCGACGTGACGGGACGCGAGTACTTCGTAAGCCGCGCGACCTCCGGCGGCAGGGCAGGCCACGACAACATCGCCCGTGCGGACGTGGCGCTGACCGTGCGCATCTACAAGCAGCATGCGATCGCGATCAAGTACCTGTGGAACCGGCGCGACGCGACCTACCCCGACCTCGGCGACAGGACGCAGACACGCGGGACCTTCGGGATTTTCTACACGCTGCTCGGGCACGAGCACTTCGGCTCCGTCGACTGGCGCTGAGGCGCATCACGCGGCACATCATCAGGAGACCCCATGAGCCTGCAAGGAAAGACCCTGTTCATCACCGGCGGCAGCCGCGGTATCGGGCTGGCCATCGCAGTGCGTGCTGCGCGCGACGGCGCCAATGTGGTGATTGCCGCCAAGACCAGCGACCCGCATCCCAAACTGCCCGGAACCATCCACACCGCGGTGGCGGAAATCGAGAAGGCCGGCGGCAAAGGGCTCGGCGTGCAGTGCGATATTCGCGAAGAGTCGCAAGTCATCGCGGCGGTTGAAAAAGCCGTCGCCACCTTTGGCGGCATCGACATTCTGGTGAACAACGCGAGTGCGATTCAGCTCACCGGCACGCTCGCCACCGACATGAAGCGCTACGACCTGATGAACGGCGTCAACGCGCGCGGGACCTTTCTGGCGGGGCGCACCTGCATTCCGCATTTGAAGAAATCCGCCAATCCGCACATCCTGACGCTGAGCCCGCCGCTGGACATGTCGCCCAAATGGTTTGCGCCGCACGTCGCCTATTCCATGGCCAAATACGGCATGAGCCTGTGCACGCTGGCCTGGGCCGACGAATTCAGAAAGGACGGTGTCGCCGCCAATGCGCTGTGGCCGCGCACCACGATCGCCACCGCCGCCGTGCAAATGCTCGGCGGCGAAGCGATGATGAAACAGTCCCGCACGCCCGAGGTCATGGCCGACGCGGCACACGTGATTTTGTGCAAGCCGAGCCGCGAATTCACCGGCAACTTCTGCATCGACGATCTGGTGCTGCACGCGGCGGGCGTGCGCGATTTTTCGCGCTACGCAGCGGTACCGGGGGCGACGAAGTTCCTGCCGGACTTCTTCGTACCCGGAGACACGCCGGCGCTGACGGCCTAGCGCGAAGGCGCATTCACGCCGCGACCGGCCTCTCCGCGCCATGCTGGCCCGTGGTCTCGGCGCGTACGCGAATCAGGCCGAGCAGGCTCTCGGTGAAAGGCGCTGCAACGCCGGCGAAACGCGCGATTTCCAGCGTGCCGGTCAGCAAGCCGTCGATCTCGAGCGACTTGCCGGCTTCCAGGTCCTGCAGCATCGAGGTCTTGAACTTGCCGAGCGCGCGCGCCATGTCGATGCGCGCCTCCGGGTCGATGGCGGCGTCGATGCCGACTGCGCGGCCGATCGCCAGCACTTCGCGCATCACGGCAACCATGTAGGCTTTCAGCAGCGGATCGCCGATGAGGCGGTCGGCCGTAGACAGGGTCAGCGCGCTGACCGGATTGAAGCTCACGTTGCCGAGCAGCTTTACCCAGAAGTCCTTCTCGATCAGCGGGCTGGTCACGCACTCGAACCCGGCGCCGGACAATGCGGCGACGAGGCTCGCGGTACGCGCGGTATTGCGTCCGCCGGGCTCCCCGAGGATCAGCTTCCTGCCCATGTTGTGCACGATCAGGCCGGGCTCGGGCGTCGATGCAGCGAGGTGGATCACGCAGCCGACGATGCGTTCGGTCGGCATCGCGCGCGCGAGGCGGCCTTCCGGATCGAGGCTTTCGAGCCTGCGGCCCTTCGCCAGCGGTAGGCGATCGAAATACCACCACGGCACGCCGTTCATCGCGGTGACGACAGTGGTGTCGGCGCCGAGCAGCGCAGGAATGCGGCTCGCGACCTCCGGCAGGCCCTGCGCCTTGACGGTGACGATCACGGCGTCCTGCGGCCCGAGCTTCGCCGGGTCGCTGTGGGCGACAATTCGTGTGACCAGCACGGCACCGCTCTCGCGATCGCGCACGCGCAGTCCGTCGCGCCGGATCGCCTCCAATTGGGCACCGCGCGCCACCACGCAAGCCTGGTGACCCGCACGCGCGAGCCAGGCGGCCATCAGGCCGCCCACCGCTCCGGCGCCATAGATACAGATGCGCAAGTGAAATCGGGGAAGAAAGGGGATGCGGCGACGTTACAATAAGCCGTTGTTCGGGGCAACAAGGAAGCAAGGAGGCTGGCCATGTTCGCGTTCATGAAGAAGCTCAAGACCCTGCTGCCAGCGGAAAGTACGCTTCCGGGCCGCGCGCAGGCGATGGCTGTGTCCGCGGCGCATTTCGCCAACGGGCGTCCGCTCAAACCGCCGTTTCCGGCCGGCATCCAGCAGGTTCTGTTCGGCATGGGCTGCTTCTGGGGCGCCGAGCGCATTTTCTGGCAGACGCGCGGGGTGTACGCCACCGCGGTCGGCTACGCGGGCGGCAATACGCCAAATCCCAGCTACGAGGAAGTCTGCAGCGGCATGACCAACCATACCGAGGCGGTGCTGGTCGCGTTCGATCCGAAGATCATCGGTTTCCAAGAACTGCTGAAGGTGTTCTGGGAGGGGCACGACCCGACCCAGGGCATGCGCCAGGGCAACGACACCGGCTCGCAATACCGCTCTGCGATCTACACGTATTCGCCGGAGCATCTGCAGGCCGCGCTCGCCTCGCGCGATCGGTACCAGCAGCAGCTCAAAAGCGCGGGCTACGGCGCAATCACCACCGAGATCCGGGCGGCCACCGAGTTTTGCTATGCCGAGGAGTACCACCAGCAGTACCTCGGCAAGAATCCCAAAGGCTATTGCGGCCTGGGCGGCACCGGGGTGTCCTGCCCGGTGGGGGCGCTGGCGAAGGCCTGAGCGCGGTAAACTTCGTGCGTTGCCGGAGGAATCCCCGGAGGGAAGTGCACGCACGGCGTAAATCGAGCGCCGTGCATCGGCATGTGCTGATCGGTCCCTGCAAGCCGGATTCCGACCCAACTCGATTTTTTGCGTATTGTTTAAATGAAAATAGACCAATGGCTGTGGGCAGCAGGTTTTTACAATAATCGCGGACTCGCGCAGGCCGCCGCGGACGGGGGCAAGGTCAAGGTCGGTGGCGAGCGCGTGAAAGCGGTGCATGAAATAAAACCCGGCGACCAGCTCGAAATCGCGATGGGCGAATACATGCTGGAAGTGACGGTGCTTGCGCTCGAGGAGCAGTACACCATGGACGGCGCAATGCCGCTCTATGAGGAAAGCGAGGACAGCATTGCGCGGCGCGCGCAGGCGATGGAAGCGAAGAAACTCGCCGCGTCCCACAGGCGGCATGCCGAGCCCGAGCTGCCCCAGTTGCACGGGCGTCCCGGGGGCACGGGAGGCGCTGGGCGACCCGGTCAGCCCGGGCGGCTCGGCGGCGGCCAACCCGGTCGTCCTGGCCGACGCGGGAAAAACCAGCGGCGTCCAACGGAAGGATTCAAGCGCGGCCGCGGGCGCTAGGGCAAGCTGATCTGCTGCGCAACAATCGTGGCTGGAGCAGGCCGCGCAACATCTCGGTCCTCGGTCGACATGCCCGCAAGCTCGGGCTAATCTTCCGCCCCCGTGAACTCGACAGCGAAGCCAGTTATTGCGGCGTCAGGCGCAGCCATCCTGCTGGCGTGGTGCGCTGCGGTACCCGCCTTTGCACAGACGGCTGCCGCACCCGCCGTTGCGCCTGCGAAGGAGGAAGACGGCGTGGTGGTCTCGGCGACGCGCGTCGCGCGGCCGATGCTGGAGATTCCGGCCGCGGTCGACCGGATCTATGCGGATGAAATCCGCGAAGGACGGGCGCTGGTGAATCTCTCCGAGAGCCTCGGGGCGGTGCCGGGAATCTTCGTGCAGAACAGGCAGAACTATGCGCAGGATCTGCAGATCTCCTCGCGCGGGTTTGGCGCGCGTGCTACGTTCGGTGTGCGCGGCATCCGACTGATCGTCGACGGCATTCCTGCAACCATGCCCGACGGGCAGGGGCAGGCCGCCACGATTGCGCTCGGCTCGGCACAGAGCATCGAGGTGATGCGCGGCCCGTTTTCCAGCATGTACGGAAACGCATCGGGCGGCGTGATCAATGTAGTGACGGAGGATGGTCCGCCGCAACCGATGCTCGACGCGGGTTACTGGGCGGGCAGCTATGGCAGCGCGCGCGCGACGCTCAAGTTCGGCGGGCAGGAAGGCTCGCTCAACTATCTGTTGGACGGGTCGCGCTTCTCCACCGACGGCTACCGGCAGCACAGCGCGGCGACGCGCGACCAACTGAATTCCAAGTTCAAGTACACGCTGTCCGACGACAGCACGCTGACGCTGGTGGTCAACAGCCTGCGGCAGTTGCAGACGCAGGACCCGGGCGGGCTGACGCGCACGCTCATGGATCAGGATCCGCGGCAGGTGGTGGCCACCCAACTCACCATGAACGCGCGCAAGACCGTGATCCAGGATCAGGCGGGTATGACGTTCAACCACCGCCTCGAGGGCGGCGGTCAGATCCAGGCCACGCTCTACTCCGGCGCGCGCTGGGTGGAGCAATACCTGAACATCCCGCTCGCGAGCCAGGCCCCGGCCACGCACTCCGGCGCCGTCGTGAACCTGGACCGCGGATACAGCGGCGCGCATTTCCGCTTTTCACAGGAAGCGGACCTGCTCGGCCGGCCGTTCACGATCTCGCTGGGCGCCGAGCACGAAAGCCTGGACGAGCGGCGCAAGGGCTTCATCAACAACCTGGGTGTCTCCGGCGCCCTCAAACGCGACGAAGACGACACCGTGACGACCACCGGCCTGTACGCGCAGGGGGAGTGGAAGTTCGCGGAGCGCTGGTCGGCCCATGCCGGCCTGCGCACCAGCCGCGTGCACTTCAATTCGCAGGATTTTTTCCTCGGCAACGGCAACGACAGCGGCGCACGCGATTACAGCGCCACCACCCCGGTGGGCGGCATCGTGTTCAGGGCCACGCCGCTGACCAGCTTCTACGCCAATGCGGGACGGGGATTCGAAACCCCGACGTTCGCCGAACTGGCGAACCGCAACAACGCGAGCGGATTCAACTTCGCGCTCGATGCGAGCAGCAGCCGCCACGCCGAACTCGGCGTGAAGACCATCATTCCCGGGCGCGCAAGGCTCAATGCGGCGCTGTTCGACATCGTTACGAAGAACGAGATCGTGGTCGACCAGAACGCGGCCGGGCGCGCCACCTTCAAGAACGTGGGTCATACGGATCGCAATGGTCTCGAGCTGAGCGCCGAAACCCTCACCGGCGGTCCGTTCGAGGCGCGCGCCGCCTATACCTACCTGAATGCGGCGTACCGCGAGGCTTTCAACACCGTCATCATCACGGGCGGACCACCGGTGCCTGTTGCGGCGGGGAGCCTGATTCCGGGTGTCGCGCGCAACGTGCTCTATGCCGAACTGCGTTACCGCAAGGAGCCGTTCTTCGCGCAGCTGGAGGGCACACGCAAGTCGCGCGTGGCGGTGAACGACCCCAACCTGGAATTCGCCGACGGCTATACGACGATCAACCTGGCCGGCGGCCTGGTGCAGCGCGGCGCCGGCTGGCGCTTTACGGAGTTCCTCCGTGTGGATAACCTCACCGACCGCAACTACGTAGGCTCGGTCATCGTGAATGAAGGCAATGGCCGCTACTACGAGCCATCGCCGCGCCGCAACGCGTTGCTCGGCCTGCAGGCCAGCCTGCAGTTCTGACCGTCCTTACGCCGCCATCAACTGCCGCAGCACGAACGGCAGTATCCCGCCGTGCTTGTAGTAATCCACCTCGATCGGAGTGTCGATGCGCGACTTGACGTTCAGTTCGCGCCGCGAGCCATCCGTGCCCCTGATCACCAGGATCAGTTCCTGCTGCGGAACGATGCTGTCCAGCCCGAGGATGTCGATCACCTCGTCGCCCTTGATGCCGAGCGACGCGGCCGAGTCGGTGCCGAGGAACTGCAGCGGCAGCACGCCCATGCCCACCAGGTTGGAACGGTGGATGCGCTCGAAGCTGCGCGCGATCACGGCCTTGACGCCGAGGAGCTGCGTGCCCTTCGCGGCCCAGTCGCGCGACGATCCGGTGCCGTACTCCTCGCCGCCGAACACGACGGTAGGCGTGCCGTCGGCGATGTAGCGCATCGCCGCGTCGTAGATCGGCATGCGTTCGCCCTTGTACAGAGTCATGCCGCCTTCGACGCCGGGGAGCATCAGGTTCTTGATGCGCACGTTGGCGAAGGTTCCGCGCATCATCACGGCATGATTCCCGCGGCGCGCGCCGTAAGAGTTGAAATTCGCCACTGATACGTCGTTTTCCTGCAGGTAGATACCCGCGGGCGAGGTCGGCTTGATCGAACCGGCCGGCGAAATGTGGTCGGTGGTCACCGAGTCGCCGAATATGGCGAGCACCTTCGCGCCCGCGATTCCGGCAACCTTGCCCGGCTGCATGCCGAAATCCCTGAAGAACGGCGGCTCGGCGATGTAGCTTGATGCAGGCCAGTTGTATACCTGTCCGGAAGCCGAAGGCACCTTCTGCCACAGCACGTTGTCTTTGCCGAGGTCGCTGTACAGGCGGCGAAAGGTTTTCGCGTCCATCGCGTACTTGAGCAGCGCGACGATTTCATCGCGTGAAGGCCAGACGTGTCCGATGAATACCGGTTGTCCGTCCTTGCCAATGCCGATCGGCTCGGTGCGAAAGTCCTTCAGCATCGTGCCCGCGATCGCGTATGCGACGACCAGCGGCGGACTGGCGAGGAAGTTGGCGCGGATGTTCGGATGGATGCGCGCCTCGAAGTTGCGGTTGCCCGAGAGCACCGCCGCGCACACCAGGTCGTTCTTGACGATGGCTTCCTCGATCGGCGGCGCAAGCGGCCCGGCGTTGCCGATGCAGGTGGTGCAGCCGTAGCCGGCGAGGAAGAAGCCGAGCTTTTCCAGGTACGGGAGCAGGCCCGCATTGGTCAGGTATTCGGTCACCACCCTCGATCCGGGCGCGAGCGAAGTCTTGATGTGCGGCTTCACCTTGAGGCCCAGTTCGACCGCCTTCTTCGCCAGCAGGCCTGCGGCGAGCAGCACGCCGGGGTTCGAGGTATTGGTGCACGACGTGATGGCGGCGATCAGCACATCGGCGTTCTTCACCTCGATCCCGTCGTAGGTCATGTGGCCCTTTGCGAGATCCTCAGGCTTCTTGGCAAAGCCGTTGTCCGCGACCGGCTTGGAGAACAGGCTGGTGAACGTGCTCTTGACCTTGTCCAGATCGATGCGGTCCTGCGGTCGCTTCGGGCCCGCGAGCGAAGGCATGATCGTCGACAGGTCGAGTTCCAGCGTCTCGCTGTAGTCGATGTCGCCTTTGCGCGGCACGCCGTACAGACCCTGCGCCTTGAAGTACGCGGCGAACGCGTCGATCTCCTCGTCGGTGCGGCCTGAGCCCCTGAAATACTCGATCGTCCTGTCGTCGACCGGGAAGAAACCCATGGTGGCACCGTACTCCGGCGCCATATTGGCGACCGTGGCGCGGTCAGGCAGGGCGAGCGAAGCGGTGCCTTCGCCGAAGAACTCGACGAACTTGCCGACCACCTTGGCTTTTCTCAGCATCTCGGTGACGGTGAGTACCAGGTCCGTGGCGGTGCACCCAGGGTGCAACGCGCCTTTGAGGTTCACGCCGACCACGTCCGGGGTGAGGAAGTAGACCGGCTGGCCGAGCATCCCGGCTTCGGCCTCGATGCCGCCCACGCCCCAGCCCACCACGCCGATGCCGTTGATCATGGTCGTGTGGCTGTCGGTGCCCACGAGTGTGTCCGGATAATAAACGCCATCCTTCTTGTGCACGCCGCGCGCGAGGTACTCCAGGTTCACCTGGTGCACGATGCCGACGCCGGGCGGCACCACCTTGAACGTGTCAAACGCCTGCATGCCCCATTTCATGAACTGGTAGCGCTCGCCGTTGCGCTGGAACTCGAGCTTCATGTTCAGGTCGAGCGCGCTCCGGGTGCCGTAATGGTCCACCTGAATCGAGTGGTCCACCACCAGGTCCACCGGGACCAGCGGCTCGATCAGCTTCGGGTTCTTGCCCATCCTGTGCGCCACGCCGCGCATCGCCGCGAGATCGCAGAGCAGCGGCACGCCGGTGAAATCCTGCAGCACGATGCGCGCCACCACGAACGGAATCTCGTCCACGCGCGGCGCCACGGGCTTCCAGTTCGCAAGCTGCTTCACGTGCTCCTCGTTGACTTTCTTGCCGTCGCAGTTGCGCAGCACCGACTCGAGCACGATGCGGATCGAGACCGGCAGGCGCGAGACGTCGACCCCGAGCGCCTTGCCGAGCTTGTTCAGGGAATAGAACTTGCCGTCCTTGAGGGGCTGCAGCGTGTCGTGCAGGTTATGCGCCATTGAGGCCTCCGTCGTTGATCCAAATGCCGAGCGGACTGCATCCGCCGGCGTGCGCGCCCGCGCGCTTCAGTTGCTCGATCAGGTCTGCGCGCCGTTCGATCAGGTCCGTCAGTTGCTCGTCGCAGCGGGCGATCGGCGTCGGGTAATGCCGGATTTCCTCGGAGAGTTCCGCGATCCGCCGTTCGAAAGTGTCGTCGAGCATGGTCAGCTTCCTTTCTTCGATTGCCTGAACTGCGCAAAGCTGCCGGAGCGATAACCGCCGCTCGCCACGTATTCGCCGAGCAGCAGGAATTCCGCCGCATCGTACACGGCGCCGACGTGCCGGTAGAGCTGCCCGCCGTCGAGCCCGTAGAAAATGAACGTCGGCGTGCCTTTGATCGGAATCGAGCGCGCGTAGTCCTTTTCGGTCCGGCTCACCCCGTCGAAGTCGATGATCTGCTGCGCACCGCGCGTGTCGATGCCGAGGACCGCGAACTCGCGTCGGTAGAACTCCTGCACCTCCGGCCGCGACAGCACTTCCTTCTTCATGCGGGCGCAATACGGGCATTCCTCGAAGTGAAACATGACCACCAGCGCCTTCTTGCCTGCATTCTTCGCGTCTGCCGCCTCGGCGCGGAAGTCGCCCAGGAAGGGCTGGAAAAAATGATCGACGGCGTCGCGCTGCTGCGCAAGCGCCGCAAGGGGCAGTGCCAGCAGCAGAAACAGCCATGCGATCGGGCGGCGCACGGCGCTTTAGATGACGAACAGGTCGGTGAACCGGTTCACCGGCATTGCTCCCAGCTTCCGCGCGTCCATGCAGGCCGCCAGAATCGCATTTTGCTGCTTGGCCGGAAAGCGACGCGCAAGGTTGGTCTTGAACTTCTCCACCAGCATCGGCATGCCTTCCTCGCGCCGGCGTTTGTGGCCGATCGGGTACTCGCAGACGAACTCGCCGAGCTTCTTGCCATCCTTGAACTCGACCTTGAGCGCGTTGGCGATCGAGCGCTTTTCCGGGTCGTGGTAGTCGCGCGTGAAGCCCTTGTCCTCGACGCAGACGATTTTCGCGCGCAGCGCGTCGATGCGCGGGTCGGCCGCCACCGCATCCTCGTAGTCGCCCGCGGTCAGCCGGCCGAACAGAATCGGCACCGCGACCATGTACTGGATGCAGTGATCGCGGTCAGCCGGGTTGTTGAGCGGCCCCTTCTTGTCGATGATGCGGATGCAGGCTCCGTGCGTGCGGATGGTGATTTTCCTGATGTCCCCGGCGCTCCTGCCGAGCCTTTTCATCTCGGCATGAATGTCCATCGCGCACTCGACCGCGGTCTGCGAATGGAACTCCGCCGGAAACGAGACCTTAAACAGCACGTTCTCCATCACGTAACTGCCGAAAGGGCGCTGGAAGCGGAACGGCTTGCCCTTGAACAGCACGTCGTAGAAGCCCCAGCCCCTTGCCGTCAGCACCGACGGATAGCCCATTTCACCCGTCTTCGAGATCAGCGCGAGGCGCACCGCCCGGCTGGTCGCGTCGCCCGCCGCCCAGCTCTTTCTCGAGCCGGTGTTCGGTGCGTGGCGGTAGGTGCGCAGACTCTGGCCGTCGACCCACGCCTGCGACACCGCATTGACCACCTCGTCGTAGCTGCAGCCGATCATGTTCGCGACCACCGCCGTCGAGGCAACCTTCACCAGCACCACGTGGTCGAGGCCGACGCGGTTGAACGAGTTCTCCAGCGCCAGCACGCCCTGGATTTCGTGCGCCTTGATCATGCCGGTGAGCACGTCGCGCATCGCGAGCGGCTCGCGGCCCTCCGCGACGGCGGTGCGCGACAGCCAGTCGGCCGCCGCGAGGATGCCGCCAAGGTTGTCCGACGGATGGCCCCATTCGGCGGCCAGCCAGGTGTCATTGAAATCCAGCCAGCGGATCATCGCGCCGATGTTGAATGCGGCCGTCACCGGGTCGAGCTGGAACTGCGTGCCCGGCACCCTCGCGCCGTTCGGCACCACGCTACCCCTGACGATCGGTCCGAGCAGCTTGGTGCACGCCGGATACTCGAGCGCCTCGAATCCGCAGCCGAGCGTGTCCATCAGGCAGTAGCGCGCGGTCTCGTAGGCTTCGCCGCTCTTGATCGCATAGTTGGTGGCGTAATCGGCGATCTTTACGAGGACCTCGTCGGGCTTGCGGCGGACGTTCGAGACATGCGAAGACACTACAGGTTCCTCAGGTCTTGTTCGATGGTTTGAACGTATACTCCGCGCCGCCGGACTTCGGGGAATTCTCCGGCTCGAGCGGCTCGGTGCGCGTGGCGGCATCCTTGTCCCACCAGGCAGCGCGGCCGACGCGCTGCGATGCGATTTCCTCCGGGTGCTGCTGGAGGTACTGGCGCATGAATTTGGTCAGGTCGGATTCGTACATGATCAGCGTTTCTCGATGGGCGTCCACTTGCGGTTTTCGGGGCCGGTGTAATTCGCGCTCGGGCGGATGATCTTGCCGTCGATCCGCTGCTCGATGACGTGCGCCGACCAGCCGCTGGTGCGCGAGATCACGAACAGCGGCGTGAACATCGCGGTTGGCACGCCCATCATGTGGTAGCTGGTGGCGCTGTACCAGTCGAGGTTCGGAAACATCTTCTTCTCGCGCCACATGACCTGCTCGAGGCGCGCCGAGATGTCGAACAGCTTCATGTCGCGCGCGTCTTCCGAAAGCCGGCGCGCGACCTCCTTGATGACCTGATTGCGCGGGTCGGCAATGGTATAGACCGGGTGGCCGAAGCCGATGATGATCTGCTTGTCCGCGATCCGCTTGATGATGTCACCTTCAGCTTCGTCCGGCGTGTCGTAGCGGCCGATCACGTCGAAGGCGAACTCGTTGGCGCCGCCGTGCTTGGGGCCTTTCAGCGCGCCGATCCCGCCGACGATCGCCGAATACATGTCGGAGCCGGTGCCGGCGATCACCCGCGCGGCGAACGTCGAGGCGTTGAACTCGTGCTCGGCGTAGAGGATGAGTGAGGTGTGCATCGCGCGCACCCACAGATCGCTCGCCGGTCGGCCGTGCAGCAGCTGCAGGAAGTGCCCGCCGATCGAGTCAGCGTCGGTCTCCACTTTGATGCGCCGGCCCGAATGCGAGAAGTGATACCAGTACAGCAGCATCGAGCCAAAGCTCGCCATCAGGCGATCAGCGATGTTGCGCGCTTCCGCAAGTTTATGGTCTTCCCGCTCCGGCAGCACCGATCCGAGGGCGGAACACGCGGTGCGCAACACGTCCATCGGATGGGTATTGGCCGGAATGCATTCGAGCACGTCCTGCACCGCGGCCGGGATGCCGCGCAATGCCCTGAGTTTCGACTTGTAGGCAGCGAGTTCGGCGGCGTTCGGCAGCTTGCCGTGCACCAGCAGATAGGCAATTTCCTCGAACTCGGCTTCGTCGGCGAAGTCGAGGATGTCATAGCCACGGTAGTGCAGATCGTTGCCGGTGCGGCCCACTGTGCACAGGGCGGTGTTGCCGGCGGTGACGCCGGACAGCGCGACGGATTTCTTCGGTTTTGGTGCGGCGGCGGTTTCGCTCATGGTCTCGCTTACTTCCTGGCGGCGAACAGTTGATCGAGTTTCTGCTCAAACCCATGGTATTCGAGGTAATCGTACAGTTCGGCGCGCGTCTGCATGGTGTCCACCACGTTCTTCTGCGTGCCGTCCTTGCGAACGCTCCGGTAGACGTTGAGAGCGGCCTGGTTCATTGCGCGGAACGCCGACAGCGGGTAGAGCGCGATCGCCACGCCGGCGGAGCGCAGCTCGTCGGTCGTGAACAGCGGGGTCGCCCCGAACTCGGTGATGTTGGCGAGCACCGGGACTTTCACCGCGTCGGCGAAGCGCTTGTACATCGCCAGTTCGGTCATCGCCTCGGGGAAGATCATGTCGGCGCCGGCCTCGACGTATTTCGCCGCGCGCTCGACCGTGCGCTCGAGGCCTTCGCTGGCGAGCGCGTCGGTGCGCGCCATCACCGTGAATCCGGGATCGGTCTTTGCGTCCACCGCAGCCTTGATGCGGTCGCACATCTCGTCGGCCGGGACGATTTCCTTGTTCGGGCGGTGCCCGCAGCGCTTGGCGCCGGCCTGGTCTTCGATGTGCATCGCGGCCGCGCCGCACTTGACCAGAGACCTGACGGTGCGCGCCACGTTGAAGGCGCTTGCGCCAAAGCCGGTGTCCGCGTCCACCAGCAGAGGCAGCTCGCACACGTCGGTGATGCGCCGCACGTCCGTGAGTACATCGTCGAGGTTGGAAATTCCCAGGTCGGGCAGGCCGAGCGAGCCTGCCGAAACGCCGCCGCCCGAAAGGTACAGGGCCTTGTAGCCGACGCGCTGCGCCATGCGCGCGTGATAGGCGCAGATCGCGCCGATGACCTGCAGCGGGCGCTCTTCTCCGAGCGCCTGCCTGAATTTCGCCCCTGGCGTCATGTCTCGCGTCCTAGCCGAGCAGGTGCTTGACGCCGTTGCGCTCTTCGTGCAGCTCCTTGAGCGTGGCATCCATGCGCTTGCGGCTGAAATCGCTCACCTCGATGCCCTGGACGATATGGAACTGGCCGCCTTTGCATGTGACGGGATAGCCGTAGAGCACGCCTTCGGCGATGCCGTAGCTGCCGTCGGACGCAATCCCCATCGACACCCAGTCGCCCTCGGCAGTGCCGAGCACCCAGTTGCGCACGTGGTCGATCGCCGCGTTCGCCGCGCTCGCCGCCGAGGACAGGCCGCGCGCCTCGATGATTGCGGCGCCGCGTTTCTGCACGGTGGGAATGAAGCTGCCTTCGAGCCACGCCTGGTCATCGATCATCGGCCAGACCTTCCTGCCGTCGCATTCGGCCTGGAAGACATCGGGATACTGCGTCGCGGAGTGGTTGCCCCAGACGGCGACCTTGCGCACCGAGGCGACAGGTTTGCCGATTTTCTGTGCGATCTGCGAAGTCGCCCGGTTGTGATCGAGCCGCATCATCGCGGTGAACTGGGTAGGTTTGAGGTCGGGGGCGTTTTTCATTGCGATCAGCGCGTTGGTGTTGGCCGGATTGCCCACCACCAGTACCTTCACGTCGCGCTTGGCCACCTTGTTCAGCGCCTGGCCCTGCGGCTGGAAGATCTTGCCGTTGGCCTCGAGCAGGTCCTTGCGCTCCATGCCGGCGCCGCGCGGGCGCGCGCCGACCAGCAGCGCCACGTCCACGTCCTTGAACGCGACCATCGGCTCGGAGGCGGGAACCATTCCGTGCAACAGCGGAAACGCGCAGTCATCCAGTTCCATCATCACGCCCTTGAGCGCCTTTTGCGCCTTTTCGTCGGGGATCTCGAGCAGCTGCAGCATCACCGGCTGGTCTTTGCCGAGCATCTCGCCGCTGGCGATGCGAAACAGCAGGGCGTAGCCGATCTGGCCAGCGGCGCCGGTGACGGCGACTCGGATGGGTGCTTTTGACATGGGGAGCTCCGGAAAGTATTCGACGAAACCCGAACGACAGGCAATTCTACCGCACCGTGTTTGCTTCAATTCGGTGCACCAGCCGCTTTTCAGTCGTTCAGGCCAACGCGCGGTAACGATATAATCCCAAAATGTCCGATGCGGCGGTCAGGAAGAAAAGACCCGTCTACCTCAACCTGGTCGCGATCCGGCTGCCGCTGCCGGGTTTCGTTTCGATTCTCCACCGCATCAGCGGCGCGTTGCTGTTTCTGGCGGTGCTCTGGTTGCTGTTCATGCTCGACCGCAGCCTGTCTTCAGAGTCAGGCTTCGAGTCGGTCAGGCGCTACATGAAGCTCTGGCCGGTGAAGCTCGGCCTGCTCGCAATCATCTGGGCCTACTGCCACCATTTCTGCGCCGGCATCCGTTTCCTGCTGCTTGACCTGCATAAGGGCATCGACCTCGCCACCGCCCGCATGACCAGCTGGCTGGTGCTCGCCGCGAGCCTCGCGCTCACCGCCTGCTTCGGCTGGAACCTGTGGTGAATCGCATCGTCACCGGCGCCCACTACGGCCTGCGCGACTGGCTCGCGCAGCGCATCACCGCGGTCATCATGGCGGCGTATACGCTCATCATCCTGTACGTGTTCGCGACGGGCCCGCCGCTCGACTACGCGTTGTGGAAGGACCGGTTCGCGCAAGGCTCGATGCGCGTCGCGACGCTGCTGTTTGCCGCGAGCCTTGCCTGGCACGTGTGGGTCGGGATGCGCGACATCCTGATGGACTACGTGAAGGCGCTCGCGTGGCGCTTCACGCTGGAAGTCCTGGTGTTGCTTACGATCGCCGCCTACCTCGGCTGGACGGTCCAGATTCTCTGGAGATAAGGCTTGGCCGTAACGATACGCAAATTTGACGCCATCGTGGTCGGCGCCGGCGGCTCCGGGCTGCGCGCGGCGCTGGAACTCGCGCGCGCCAATCTCAGGGTGGCGGTACTCACCAAGGTGTTCCCGACGCGCTCGCACACCGTGGCGGCGCAGGGCGGCATCGCCGCGCCGCTCGCCAACTCGTCCGAGGACAACTGGCACTGGCACATGTACGACACCGTCAAGGGGTCGGATTACCTCGGCGACCAGGACGCGATCGAATACATGTGCCGGCGCGCCAACGAAGTCGTGGTCGAGCTCGAGCACATGGGCATGCCCTTCGACCGCCTCGACAACGGCAAGATCTACCAGCGCCCGTTCGGCGGCCACACGCAGGAATACGGCAGCGCAAAGATGGCGATGCGCGCCTGCGCGGCGGCCGACCGCACCGGCCACGCGATGCTGCATACGCTCTACCAGCAGAACCTGCGTGCCAGCACCCAGTTCTTCGTCGAATGGATGGCACTCGATCTGATCCGCGACCCGCAGGACGGCGCCGTGCTGGGCGTGACCGCGCTGGAAATGGAGACGGGCGAGGTCTCGATTTTCCAAGCGAAGGCGACGCTGTTCGCCACCGGCGGCTCGGGACGCATGTTCTTCTCTTCGACCAACGCCTTCATCAACACGGGCGATGGACTGGGCATGTCGGCGCGCGCCGGCATACCGCTCGAGGATATGGAGTTCTACCAGTTTCACCCGACCGGCGTGTACGGCGCGGGGGTGCTGATCACCGAGGGCGTGCGCGGCGAGGGCGGCTACCTGCTGAACAAGGACGGCGAACGCTTCATGGAGCGCTACGCGCCGAACGCCAAGGACCTCGCCAGCCGCGACGTGGTGTCGCGCGCCATGACCACCGAGATCAAGGAAGGGCGCGGTTGCGGCAAGGATGCCGACCACGTGCTTCTGAAACTCGACCACCTCGGCCCCGAGGTCATCAACCTTCGCCTGCCCGGGATCCGCGAAATTTCGATCAAGTTCGCAAATACCGATCCGATCCGCGAGCCGATCCCGGTGGTGCCGACAGCGCACTACCAGATGGGCGGGATCCCGGCCAACTTCATGGGGCACGTCGTGGCACCCGAGGGCGCGAGCGCGGAGTCGACCGTACCGGGCTTCTACGCCGCGGGCGAGTGCGCGTGCGTCTCGGTGCATGGCGGCAACCGCCTCGGCTGCAACTCGCTGCTCGACCTGCTGGTCTTCGGCAAGTCCTCGGGCGAGCAGATGATCAGGGACATCGGTTCGCTGCCCAAGCCGCATCGCAACCTGCCCAAGGAAGCAGGGGAACGCTCGTTTGCACGGCTTGCGCGCCTCGACGGCGCGTCCTCGGGCGAGCGGGTGGCTGACGTCCTGACCGACCTGCGCCGCACGATGCAGGCGCATTGCGGCGTATTCCGGTTTCCCGAAATGCTGATCGAAGGCGTGGCGAAGGTGAAGCAAATCGCCGAACGCGCCGGGCGCACATACATCGCCGACAAGTCGAAGGTGTTCAACACCGCGCGCGTGGAGGCGCTCGAACTGGATAACCTGGTCGAGGCGGCGCTTGCGACGATCGTCTCGGCCGAGGCAAGGAAGGAGTCGCGCGGGGCGCAGTCGCGCGCCGACTTCCCCGACCGCGACGACGGGAAGTGGATGAAACACACGCTGTGGTACAAGGAGGGCAACCGGCTGGACTACAAGCCGGTGCACCTCAAGCCGATGTCGGTCGACAGCTTCCAGCCCAAGGTCAGGACCTACTGATGCGCCTCTCCATCTACCGCTACGACCCGGACCGCGACGCCGCGCCGCGCATGCAGGACTACCAGGTCGCGCTCGAGCCGAGCGACCGCATGCTGCTCGATGCGCTGGTGCGCCTCAAGGAACAGGACGATTCGGTTTCGTTCCGCCGCTCCTGCCGCGAGGGCGTATGCGGCTCGGATGCGATGAACATCAACGGCAAGAACGGGCTGGCGTGCATCACCAAGCTGGCCGAACTGCCCGATCACGTCACGCTGCGCCCGCTGCCGGGCCTGCCGGTGATCCGCGACCTGATCGTGGACATGACCCAGTTCTTCAGGCAGTACGAGTCGATCAAGCCCTACCTCATCAACGATACCGCGCCACCGGAGCGTGAGCGGCTGCAGTCGCCGGAAGAGCGCGAGCATCTGAACGGGCTGTACGAGTGCATCCTGTGCGCCTGTTGCTCCACCGCCTGCCCGTCCTTCTGGTGGAACCCGGACAAGTTCGTCGGACCGGCCGGGCTGCTGCAGGCCTACCGCTTCATTGCCGATACCCGCGACCAGGCCACCAGCGAGCGGCTCGACAGCCTGGAAGACCCGTACCGCCTGTTCCGCTGCCACAGCATCATGAACTGCGTGGATGCCTGCCCGAAGGGCTTGAACCCCACGCATGCGATCGGCAAGATCAAGGAGATGATGGTCCGCCGCTCGGTGTGACCCGCCCCATGGACAGCGTGTCGTGGAACCGCCTGAAGTGGCAATGCCGGCGCGGCCTGCTGGAGCTGGATCTCGTGCTGGAGCGGTTTTTGCGGCGCGAAGCGGAGCAGCTGACGGACGAGGAGCTGGTGCGGCTGCGGGAGCTCCTCGAAACCGGGGACAACGAATTGTGGGACATCGTGATCGGCCGCAGCGAGCGCTTCGATTCACGCCACCGCACTCTCATCGAGCGGCTGCGCGCCGCATAACCCAGGAGAACGACCTTGGACAAGAAAGCCACGCTCAGCCTCAACGACGGACGCACGCTCGATTTCCCGGTGCTGCCCGGCACGATCGGGCCGGACGTCGTCGATATCCGCACCCTGTACGGCAAGGCCGGGGTATTCACCTACGATCCGGGCTTCCTGTCGACCGCGAGCTGCAGCTCGGCCATCACCTACATCGACGGCGATGCGGGCGTGCTGCTGTACCGCGGCTATCCCATCGAACAGCTTGCGCAGCATTGCAATTTCCTCGAAGTCTGCTACCTGCTGCTGTACGGCGAGCTGCCGGACCGCAAGCAGAAGGACGATTTCGTCAGCATGGTCATCCACCATACGATGGTGCACGAGCAGCTGGCGCGCCTGTACCAGGGTTTCCGGCGCGACGCGCACCCGATGGCGGTAATGGTCGGTGTGGTCGGCGCGCTGTCGGCGTTCTACCACGACGCGCTCGACATCAACAATCCCGAGCACCGCTCGATCTCCGCGTTCCGCCTGGTCGCCAAGATGCCCACCATCGTCGCGATGTCCTACAAGTACTCGATCGGGCAGCCGTTCGTCTATCCGCGCAACGACCTGTCGTATACCGCCAACTTCATGCGCATGATGTTCGCGGTGCCGGCCGAGGAATACAAGGTCAACGCAGTCCTGGTGAAGGCGCTCGACCGCATCTTCATCCTGCACGCCGACCACGAGCAGAACGCGTCGACTTCAACCGTACGCCTGGCGGGATCGTCGGGCGCGAACCCGTTCGCCTGCATCGCCGCCGGCATCGCCTGCCTGTGGGGCCCGGCGCACGGCGGCGCCAACGAGGCCTGCTTGCAGATGCTCGAGGAAATCGGCGACGTGGCGCAGGTCGGAAAGTTCGTCAACCGCGCGAAGGACAAGAACGACCCGTTCAAGCTGATGGGTTTCGGCCACCGCGTCTACAAGAACCACGATCCGCGCGCCAAGCTGATGCGCGAGACCTGCCACGAGGTGCTGAACGAGCTCGGCCTGCACAACGATCGCCTGTTCAAGCTGGCGATCGCGCTGGAGAAGATCGCGCTGGAGGACGATTACTTCGTTTCGAAGAAACTCTACCCGAACGTGGATTTCTATTCCGGTATCGTGCAGCGCGCGCTCGGCATCCCGACGTCGATGTTCACCTGCATTTTCGCGCTGGCGCGCACCGTGGGATGGATCGCCCAGTGGAACGAGATGATCTCGGACCCGGAATACAAGATCGGCCGCCCGCGCCAGCTGTACCAGGGCGCAGCGCGGCGCGAGGTAGTGCCGATCGACAAGCGTTGAGGGGAGTCCCGCGATGATGATGCAGCTTCTGTCGAATTCGTACCTGTTCGGCGGCAATGCGCCGTATGTCGAGGAACTCTACGAGGCGTACCTGAACGATCCGACGGCCGTGGAGCAGGCCTGGCGCGAATATTTCGACAAGCTGCAACTGGTTGCGGGCGCAAGCGCCGGGCGCGATGTCGCGCACGCGCCGATCGTCGAATCCTTCGCCCAGCGAGCCAAGCTGGGCGTCGCACGCGCGCCGGGCGCATCGACGGGGCTCGACCGCAAGCAGGTCTCCGTGATCCAACTCGTTGCCGAGTACCGCTTCCGGGGCGGGCTTCTCGCGCGCGTCGACCCGCTCAAGCGGCAGGAGCGGCCGCAAATCGCCGAACTCGAGCCGGCCTACTACGACCTGACCGAGGCCGACCTGGACACGGTGTTCAACACCGGGTCGCTGATCGGTCCGGAGCAGGCGACGCTGCGCGAAATCATTCAGGCCCTGCAGGAGACGTATTGCGGCACCCTCGCGGTCGAATACATGTACCTGAGCAGCCGCGCCGAGAAACGCTGGATACAGGAGCGCCTGGAGCCGGTGCGGGCCAAGCCGAGCTATCCGGCCGAATACAAGCGGCACATTCTCGAGCGGCTTACCGCGGCAGAAGGCCTGGAGAAGTACCTGCACACGCGCTACGTCGGGCAGAAGCGGTTCTCTCTCGAGGGCGGCGACACGCTGATCCCGATGCTCGACAACCTGCTGCAGCGCGCAGGCGAGGCCGGCGTGCAGGAACTGGTGCTCGGCATGGCCCATCGCGGCCGGCTCAACGTGCTGGTGAACATCCTCGGCAAGATGCCGAAGGACCTGTTCTCCGAATTCGAAGGCAAGCATGACCATGCGCTGCTGGCGGGGGACGTCAAGTACCACCAGGGGTTCTCGTCGGACATCATGACGCCGGGCGGGCCGATGCACCTGACCCTCGCGTTCAATCCGTCGCACCTCGAGATCGTGAATCCGGTGGTCGAGGGTTCGGTGCGCGCGCGCCAGCACCGCCGCAAGGACCGTGAAGGCAAGGAAGTGTTGCCGGTGCTGGTCCACGGTGACGCCGCATTCGCCGGCCAGGGCGTGGTGATGGAGACCCTGAACCTGTCGCAGACCCGCGGGTACGGCACCGGCGGCACGGTGCATATCGTGGTCAACAACCAGATCGGCTTCACGACCTCGGATCCGCGCGACACGCGTTCGACCCTGTACTGCACCGACGTCGCGAAAATGGTCGAAGCCCCGATTTTCCACGTCAACGGCGACGATCCGGAGGCCGCGATGATGGCGATCGAGATCG
This sequence comes from Burkholderiales bacterium, assembly GCA_017880775.1. Lineage (GTDB taxonomy): Bacteria > Pseudomonadota > Gammaproteobacteria > Burkholderiales > SG8-39 > JADGRQ01. The sequence goes on from JADGRQ010000026.1 coordinate 34,001, forward strand.
CCCTCGATTACCGCACGCGGTTCAAGAAGGACGTGGTGGTCGATCTGGTCTGCTTCCGCAAGCTCGGCCACAACGAGCAGGACGAGCCGATGGTCACGCAGCCGCTGATGTACAAGATCATCAATCAGCACCCCGGCACGCGCAAGCTCTATGCCGACAAGCTCGTCGCGCAGGGCGTGGTCGGCGCTGCCGACGCCGACGCGCTGATTGCAACCTACCGGGCCGCGCTCGACGGGGGCCACCACACCAACAAGACCATCCTGTCGAACTACAAGCCGCCATTCGCCGTGAACTGGGCGCCGTATCTCAACACGAGATGGAACGAGAACGACGACACCATGCTGCCGCTTGCCGACCTGCAGATGCTGGCGGAGAAGCTGACCACCATTCCGCCGAATTTCAAGCTTCAAGCCAGGGTCGAGAAAATCATCGCCGACCGCCGGTTGATGGGGCAGGGCAAGACGCCGGTGGATTGGGGCATGGCGGAAAACCTCGCGTACGCGTCGCTGCTGAAGAACGGTTTCTCGGTGCGCATTTCTGGGCAGGACAGCGGGCGCGGCACGTTTTTCCATCGCCACGCGGTGCTGCACGACCAGAATCGCGAGAAGTGGGACTCGGGGAGCTACATACCGCTGCGCAACATCGCGCCCAACCAGGGCGATTTTGTCGTCATCGATTCGTTGCTTTCGGAGGAAGCCGTGCTCGGCTTCGAATACGGCTATTCGACCTCGGAGCCCAACGAACTGGTGGTTTGGGAAGCGCAGTTCGGCGACTTCGTCAACGGCGCGCAGGTGGTGATCGACCAGTTCATCGCGGCCGGTGAAGTCAAGTGGGGGCGCGTCTGCGGGCTGGTGATGCTGCTGCCGCATGGTTATGAAGGGCAGGGGCCGGAACACTCCTCGGGCCGGCTCGAGCGTTTCCTGCAGTTGTGCGCCGACTACAACATCCAGGTGTGCGTGCCCGCGACCCCGGTGCAGATGTTCTTCCTGTTGCGCCGCCAGATGATCCGGCCCTACCGCAAGCCGCTCGTCATCTTCACCCCCAAGAGCCTGCTGCGGCATAAGGAGTCGGTGTCGCCGCTGCAGGAGTTCGCCGAGAGCAAGTTCCAGCCGGTGAATGCCGACTGGAACGAGGATATCCGGCCGGAGCAGGTCAAACGGGTGATTTTCTGCGCCGGCAAGGTATTTTTCGACCTGATGGCAGCGCGCAGAGAGAAAGGCATCAAGGACGTCGCGATCGCGCGCATCACCCAGCTCTACCCGTTTCCGCACGACGCGTTCCAGGCGCAGATCGACCGCTACGCCAACGCGCGCGAAATCCTCTGGTGCCAGGAAGAGCCGGGCAACCAGGGCGCATGGCACCGCATCCAGCACTACCTGCTGCGCCACATGCGCCCGGACCAGTTGCTCGCCTACGCAATGCGCGCCTCGTCGGCCTCGCCCGCGGTGGGGTATCTCTCGCTGCACAATGAGCAGCAGAAGCAGTTGGTCGACGCGGCGTTCGCCGATATCACCGACAACCTCGTGGTCCCGGTGCAAGGTACCGGGCGCAAGGGGCGCAAGGCACGGCGCAGCGCCTGAGCAGTTTCTTCCGGAAACCACATGCTGATCGAAGTCAAAGTGCCGCAGCTTTCGGAATCGGTCGCCGAAGCGACCCTGCTTGCGTGGCACAAGAAGCAGGGGGAGGCGGTCAAGCGCGACGAGAACCTGATCGACATCGAGACTGACAAGGTGGTGCTCGAACTCCCCAGCCCGGCCGATGGCGTGCTGGTGAGCATCCTGAAGGGCGAGAAGAGCACAGTGGTGGCGGGCGAGGTGATCGCCAGGATCGACACCGAAGCGACGGCTGCGATCGCGGCCGTCGTCCCCGCGCAAGCGGGGACCCAGCCCCAGGCCCCGAGTGTTTCCGAGCGGTCGCGCCAATCCCCGCCCGTGATGCCGGCGGCGCAGAAAATCGCGGCCGAGCGCGGCGTCGACACCGACAAGGTCCACGGTACCGGCAAGGGCGGGCGCGTCACCAAGGGCGACGTGCTCGCCGAAAGCGGCAAGCCACCGTCGGCTGTGATGCGGGCTGCGACCCCGGCCGCGAATCCCGCGCTGGAGCAGCCGCCTCCCCCGGTCAGCGTAGAGCGGCTGCTTTCCGGGCGCCTCGAGCAGCGAGTGCCGATGTCGCGTCTGCGCCAGCGCGTCGCCGAGCGGCTGGTGCAGTCGCAGTCTACCGCCGCGATCCTGACCACCTTCAACGAAGTCAACATGCAGCCCGCGATCGAACTGCGCAAACGTTACCAGGAGCGCTTCGAAAAGGAACATGGCGTGCGGCTCGGCTTCATGTCGTTTTTCGTCAAGGCGGCGGTGGCAGCACTGAAGAAATTTCCGGTGGTCAACGCCTCGGTGGACGGCACCGACATCGTCTATCACGGCTACTTCGACGTCGGCGTCGCGGTGGGTAGCGCGCGCGGGCTGGTGGTGCCGATCCTGCGCGACGCCGACCAGCTGAGTTTCGCCGCGATCGAAACGAGAATCGCCGAATTCGGCAAGAAGGCGCAGGACGGCAAGCTCGCGATAGAGGATTTGACCGGCGGCACCTTTTCGATCTCGAACGGCGGCGTGTTCGGCTCGATGCTGTCGACGCCGATCATCAATCCGCCGCAAGCGGCGATCCTCGGCGTGCACGCGACCAAGGACCGCGCGGTGGTGGAGAACGGCCAGATCGTGGTGCGGCCGATGAACTACCTCGCGCTGTCCTACGACCATCGCATCATCGACGGGCGCGAGGCGGTGCTGTTCCTGGTCGCGATCAAGGACGCACTGGAGGATCCCGCGCGCCTGCTGCTGGAGATCTGAAATGGCCAACGCCTTCGACGTGGTCGTGATCGGCGGCGGGCCGGCGGGCTACATCGCCGCGATCCGCGCCGCGCAGCTCGGCCTGAAGGCGGCCTGCATCGACGAATGGCAGGGCGCCGACGGCAAACCCGCGCTGGGCGGGGCCTGCACCAACGTCGGCTGCATTCCGTCGAAGGCGCTGCTGCAATCCTCCGAGAACTTCGAGCAGGCGGCGCACGGCTTCGCGGAGCACGGCGTCAAGGTGAAAGGCCTGGAACTGGACCTCGCGCAGATGCTCAAGCGCAAGGACAAGGTGGTCAAGTCCAGCAACGACGGCATCCTGTACCTGTTCAAGAAGAACAAGGTCGCCTTCTTCCACGGCCGCGGCAGCTTCGTGAAAGCGGGGACCGAGGGGATCGAGGTTTCCGTCAGGGGGGAAACCATCCAGGCGACGAACGTCATCATCGCGACCGGATCGAACCCCCGCGCCCTGCCGGGTGCCGATTTCGACGAGAAGCTGATCCTCAGTAACACGGGCGCGCTTGCCATCCCCGAAGTGCCCAAGCGGCTCGGCATCATCGGCGCCGGGGTGATCGGGCTGGAGATGGGCAGCGTTTGGCGCCGACTGGGGTCGGACGTCACGATCCTGGAGGCCTTGCCGATATTCCTCGGCGCGGCGGACGACCAGATCGCGAAGGAGGCGGGGAGGGTATTCGCGAAACAGGGCCTGAAGATGGAGTTCGGGGTTTCTGTTTCAAAGGTTTCTTCGTCGAAGAGCAGCGTCAAGGTCGAATACAAATCCTCCGATGGTTCCGCCAAGGCGCTCGACTGCGACCGGCTCATCGTTTCCATCGGCCGGGTCGCCAATACCATCGGCCTGAATGCGGAAGGCGTCGGCCTGAAGCGCGACCGCGGCTTCGTGGCAGTGGACGACGACTGCCGCACCAACCTGCCCGGCGTCTGGGCGGTCGGCGACGTGGTGCGCGGCCCGATGCTCGCCCACAAGGGCGAAGAAGAAGGCGTGGCGGTGGCCGAGCGCATCGCCGGCCAGAAGGCGCACGTGAATTTCAACACCATCCCCTGGGTGATCTACACCACGCCGGAGATCGCCTGGGTAGGCAAGACCGAGCAGCAGCTCAAGGCGGAAGGCGTCGAGTACAAATCCGGCAGCTTCCCGTTTTCGGCGAATGCCCGCGCGCGCTCTCTCGGCGACACCACCGGCCTGGTGAAATTTCTCGCCGACGTGAAAACCGATGCCATTCTCGGCGTCCACATCATTGGGGCGTTCGCTTCCGAGCTGATTGCGGAGGCTGTGGTGGCGATGGAGTTCGGCGCCAGCAGCGAGGACATCGGCATGATCTGCCACGCCCATCCGTCGCTTTCCGAAGCGATGAAGGACGCGGCGCTCGCGGTGGACAAGCGCGCGCTGAACATTTGACTGGATTCACGGCGGGCGACCACGGTCGCCTGGACGCGCGCGCAGGCGTGCCTGCGGTGCTGTTGGCTAACCTAGCCAGACAAGTGTAAACTGCAGCACTCTTCAAACCGGGTCAAGGAATCGCCATGCAATGCAACATGCTCGAAGCCAAGAACCAGCTTTCCAAACTGGTGCAAGCCGCGCTGGCGGGCGAGGATGTGGTCATCGCCAACAAAGGCGTTCCGGTCGTCAGGCTGGTCAAAGTCGGCGCGCAGGATTTCGCGCGCAAGCCCGGTGCATGGTCGGGGCTGCCCAAAGCCAAAGCTGATTGGGATACGTCCGCTACCAATGCAGCCATCGCCGATGCAGTGACCGGTGGCAAATGGCCGTGAAGCGATACCTGCTCGACACCCACCTCATCTATTGGTGGATGACGGCAGATGCCCGCCTGGGCAAAGCCACTCGACGCATTATCGCCAAATCCGACATCGTCGTGAGCACCGCCAGCATCTGGGAAATGGTGCTGAAAAGCGCCAAGGGGAAATTGCCTCTGCCCCAAGGCGCGATCACCGAACAACTTCAGGCACAAGGCTTTGTGCTGCTGCCGATTTTGCCGCGACACATCGAAGCCGTGCGCAGCCTGATGTGCGCACACCAAGACCCGTTTGACAGGTTGCTCATCGCGCAGGCGCAGGATGAGAAATTGACATTGCTGACGCGCGATGCGCCGATACTGGAACTGGGGTTGGCGGACGTAGCAAAGGGGTGATGAATACCGTCGTCTCGCTGTACGAGGAGAGCCTCGCCAAGCGCGGTTTCCTCGCCGACGAGTCGCAGCAGCGCGCGGTGGCGCGCCTGCAGCGGCTCTACGAAGAATGGACCGCCTACAAGGCGCGGCGCGACACCGCATTGAAGCGCCTGCTGGTCAAGCCGCCGTTACCCAAGGGGGTGTACCTGTGGGGCGGCGTGGGGCGGGGCAAGAGCTTTTTGATGGACGCGTTTTACCGTTGCGTGCCGCTGGTACGCAAGCGCCGCGTGCACTTCCATCATTTCATGCGCGAGATCCACCGCGAACTCGATGACCTGAAAGGCGTCGAGGACCCGCTCGCGGTGCTGGCGGAGAAGACCCGCCAGCGTTACCGGCTGATCTGCTTCGACGAATTCCACGTTTCGGACATCGCCGATGCGATGATCCTCGGGAGGTATCTCGAGCAGGTGATGGCGCGTGGCGTGGAGTTCGTGATGACGTCGAACTATGCGCCGGGCCAGCTCTACCCCAACGGCCTGCAGCGCGAGCGCTTCCTGCCCGCGATCGAAGCAATTAAGTCGCGGCTCTGCGTGATCCAGGTCGACGGCGGCGTCGATTACCGCCTTCGAGCGATGGAGAAGCTGCAGGTCTATCACGCGCCGCTCGGCCCGGGGGCCGAACTGGCGCTCGAAGCCGTGTTCGCCAACCTCGCCGACGTCGTGGAAGAGCACCACCCGCTGGATGTCGAAGGCCGCGAGATCCCGTACGTAAAGCGCGCGGGCGGCCTGGTGTGGTTTGATTTCCGCGTGCTGTGCGGCGGCATGCGTTCGTACACGGATTACGTCGACCTGGCGGTGCGGTTTCACACCGTGATCCTGTCGAACATTCCGCGCATGGGACCGCAGAACGCCGATTCCGCGCGACGCTTCACCTGGCTGGCCGACGTGTTCTACGATGAGCGCGTGAAACTGGTGTGCTCCGCCGAGACGGCGCCCGAGGCGCTGTTCACCGAAGGCGGCGATGCGAAGACCGCCGCCGCCGAGTTTGCGCGCACCGTCAGCCGGTTGACGGAGATGCAGTCGCGGGAATACCTTCAGGCCGAAAGGCCGAGGCGTTAGAATTCCCCCGGGGAGGTTCAATGGAAAAATTCAAGGCTTACAAAATCACCCAGATCGACAAGGGCGTGCAGGCGGCGTTCGTCGAATGCACGCTGGAAGAACTCGACCCGGGCGAGGTGGTGGTGCGCGTCGCGTACTCCGACGTCAATTACAAGGACGCGCTCGCTGCGACCGGCAAGGGCCGCATCCTGATGCGGCCCTCCTGCATCGGCGGCATCGACCTGTCGGGAACGGTGGTTTCGTCCTCCGACGCCCGTTTCGCGAAGGGCGACGCGGTGCTTGCGGTCGGCCACGAACTCGGCGTGAAGCATCACGGCGGCTACGCGGAATACGCGCGCGTCCCTGCGAACTGGCTGGTCAAGCTGCCGAAGGACATGACGCTGTGGGATGCCATGGCCTTCGGCACGGCCGGCTACACCGCCGGCCTTGCGATCGTGCGCATGGAGCACAACGGCCTGAGGCCTTCGAACGGGCCGGTGGTCGTGGACGGCGCAACCGGCGGCGTCGGCTCAATCGCGATCGCTGCGCTTGCGCAGCTGGGTTACCACGTGGTCGCGCTGACCGGCAAGGAAGGCGAGAGCGCTTACCTGAAGAAGCTCGGCGCACGGGACGTGATGCTGCGCTCGAGCATCGACCTGGCCAAGATCAAACCGCTGGACAAGGCGACCTGGGCCGGTGCGGTGGACAATCTCGGCGGCGAGGTGCTCGCGTGGATGGCAAGCACCATGAAGTTCAACGGCGTGATTGCCTCGATCGGCCTTGCCGCCGGCACCAACCTGAACACTACCGTGATGCCATTCATCCTTCGCGGGGTGAGCCTGCTCGGCATCAATTCCACCGATTGTCCGACGCCGGAGCTCGAGCGCGAGGTGTGGCGCCGGCTGGCGACCGACATGCGCCCGCCGATGCTGAAAGAAATCGCGAAAACAATTGCCTTCGAGCAACTTCCGCAGGCGTTCGACGCGTTCATCCAGGCGAAGGTCACCGGGCGCGTGGTCGTCGACCTCGCCCCGTAACAGGAGATTCGCGCATGCGTGCGTTGCAGGAATTCCACCGACGGTCGCTGCACGACCGGGATGCGTTCTGGACCGAGCAGGCGAAGATGGTCCACTGGGAAAAGCCGTTCACGAAGGTGCTTGACTACTCGCGGCCGCCGTTCGCAAAGTGGTTCGTAGGCGGCGAGACCAACCTGTGCTACAACGCCGTCGACCGGCATCTCCGGGATCGTGCCGGCCAGAAGGCGCTGGTGTGGATTTCCACCGAGGTGGACAGGGAGAAGAGCTACACCTACCGCGAAATGCACGAGGAAGTGCAGCGTGCTGCGGCGATGATGGTCGCGCTCGGTGTGGGCAAGGGTGATCGCGTCATCATCTACATGCCCAATATACCGGAGGCGGTGTTCGCGATCCTCGCCTGTGCGCGAATCGGCGCAGTCCACTCGGTGGTGTTCGGGGGCTTTGCCGCGGCGAGCCTTGCGGCCCGCATCGATGACGCGAAGCCCAAACTCATGGTCACGGCGGACGGCGGCAGCCGCATGGGCAAGGTGTTGCCCTACAAGGCGCTGGTGGACGAGTCGATCAGGCTTGCCCGGCATCCGCCGGCGCATGTGCTCATCTTCCGCAGGGGGCTCGATGCCGACATGCCGGTCGTAGCGGGGCGCGACGTGGACTGGGCCGGGCTTGCCGCGAAGCACGCGGGCGCGCAGGTGCCGTGCACCTGGCTCGAGGCGAGCGAGCCGTCGTACATCCTCTACACCTCCGGCACGACCGGCAAGCCCAAGGGCGTGCAGCGCGACGTCGGCGGGCATGCGGTCGCGATGGCGGCGTCGATGCAGCACATCTATTGCGGCCATGCGGGCGAAACGATCTTCACCACCTCGGACATCGGCTGGGCGGTCGGGCATTCGTACATCATCTACGCGCCGCTGATCGCCGGCATGACCAGCATCCTCTACGAAGGCGTGCCGGTCCGGCCCGATGCCGGCGTCTGGTGGAAGATCGTGCAGGACTACCGGGTCTCGGTGATGTTTTCGGCGCCGACCGCAATCCGGGTGCTCAAGAAACACGACCTCGCCTGGCTGAAAAAATACGACCTCTCTTCGCTGCGCCACCTGTTTCTCGCCGGCGAGCCGCTCGACGAACCGACCCATGCCTGGATCTCGCAGGGCCTGGACAAGCCCGTGATCGACCATTACTGGCAGACTGAGACCGGCTGGCCGATCCTTTCGGCGATGCCGGGGGTGGAACCGACCCCGATCAAGTTCGGCAGCCCGTCGTTTGCGGTGTACGGCTACGACCTGAAACTGTTGCGCGAGACGGATGCTAGCGAGGCGGGGCCGGGCGAGAAGGCGGTGGTGGTGATCGAGCCGCCGCTGCCGCCCGGGTGCATGACCACGATCTGGGGCGACGACGAACGTTTCGTGAAGACCTATTTCTCCACTTTCTCGAAGAAGCAGGTTTACTCGACCTTCGACTGGGGCATCCGCGATAAGGACGGCTACTACTTCATCCTCGGGCGCACCGATGACGTCATCAACGTCGCCGGGCACCGCCTCGGCACGCGCGAGATCGAGGAAGCGGTCAACATGCATTCGAACATTGCCGAGTGCGCGGTGGTCGGCGTGGCCGATGCGTTGAAAGGCCAGATGCCGCTTGCCTTCGCGGTGGCGAAGGATGCATCGAAGCTCGGCTCGATCGAGGGACGCAAGGCGTTCGAGAAAGAGATCATGGACACGGTGGACAAGCAACTGGGCGCGATCGCGCGGCCGAAAGCGGTGCACCTGGTCACGCTGCTGCCGAAGACGCGCTCGGGCAAGACGCTGCGCCGCGCGATCCAGGCGCTCGCGGAAGGGCGCGACCCCGGTGATCTCACCACCATCGAAGACCCGGGCGCCCTCGAGCAGCTCAAGGCTGCATTGGCGGCGCGGAGCGCATGAAAACCCGGGCCGTGCTGACTCAGGAGGACTGCGCAAAGGTCTGCGCCGCGGCCGAGGCCGAGGCGCGCAGGAACAACTGGATCGTCGCCATCGCGATCCTCGACGACGGCGGACACCTGCTGCATTTCTCGCGGATGGACGGCGCGACGCCGGCCAACGCGGCCATCGCCGTCGAGAAAGGCCGCACGGCAGCGTTGTCGCGCCGCCCGACGAAGCACTGGGAGGACCGCATCGCCGCGGGCCGAACCGTGCTCATGAAGATGCCGGGCATCCTGCCGGTGCAGGGCGGGCTGCCGATCATGATCGACGGGCACTGCATCGGTGCTGTCGGGGTATCCGGCGTGCAGTCGCACGAGGACGAGAGAATCGCGCAGGCAGGAATAAGCACGCTCTGATCAATGCGGGGGAATATCTCCCTGTGCTAGGGTGTTTGCGTGCGCCCGGAAGGTTCCTGGCGCATCTTCACCACAAACACGAATACTGGAGACTACCCATGCAATTTCATCGTCAGGCCGCGCTTGCGGCGTTGTTTGCATTCACGACCTTTGCCGCCTGGGCGCAGATGCCTTCCTATGGCCCGCCGATCAACCTCGAGCAGGCGAAGCGGGCGATCGCCGCCGGACAGGCCGAGGCGCGCAAAAACAGCTGGCCAATGGCGATCGCCATCCTCGACACCGCGGGCAATCTGGTCGCGTACGAGAAAATGGACGACACGCAGACCGCCAGCATTCGGGTTGCGATCGACAAGGGTGTTTCCGCGGCAATCTACCGCCGCCCCACGAAGGTGTTCGAAGACATCGTCGCCAAGGGTGGCGCCGGGCTGCGTGTGATGAGTCTGCGCAACGCCAGCATGGTGGAGGGCGGGCTGCCGATCGTGCTGAACGGAAAAGTCATCGGCGCCATCGGCGTCTCGGGCGCCGCCTCCGACCAGGACGGCATAGTCGCCAAGGCGGGCGCCGACGCGCTCAAATAATTGGCAGATCCGGCCAAACCGGCGCAGCCGACGATCTTCGTCGACAACGAGCGCACGCGCGTCACCGAGTGGCGCTTTGCGCCGGGCGCGGCCACGGGATGGCACCGCCACGGGATGGACTACGTGGTGGTGCCGCTACTCGACGGCCGGCTGAAGATCGTCGGCGCCGGCGGCACCGAGTCGTATGCCGAGCTGAAGAGGGGTGTGCCTTACTTCCGCAAGGTTGGCGTCGAGCACGACGTGATCAACGCGAACGACTACGAGTTCGCGTTCGTCGAGATCGAATTCAAGTAGGGCTGCCTTCGCACTGCTTGCGCTGGCGCAGTTGCGGCGCGTGGCTGAGGCGCGGGTGCAGTGCGAAACGAGTAGCTTCTTGTTCTCGGACTTCGGACGACCGCGCAACGCTCGCATGGGCACCATGGACTTTAACTGCCTTGGCGTAAGTGGTTGAGCGTCGGGATCGTTCTTGGCCGCCGCAGTAATTGCCCTGTCTTCCTCCGTGGTGGGCAATGCCACGGAAGGCCGCTTAAAGACTTTGGACATAGTGCTTCACCGCTCGACGCTTGGCGCGGCGCAGGCTGATTATCCTTCGCACTTCGCCTCGATCAACAAAAGCTATGTAGTACAGGATCCCGGTTTTCGGTGCGGGCGCGATCATGCGCGTCTCTTCGTACTCGAACCGACCGTCGACCCAGAATATCGCTCAAAACGTGACGGGAGCTTTTATGAGCGCGGCGTGGCAACTCCCGCTTCCGACGACGTCAACCCGTATTAGCGTAATCGCGTCCAACGCGCGTAAAGCGGCCTCGCGTGCGTTACCACGCCACGAGCCCCGGAAGTAGGAGCCTATGTAAGACCGTCCCATAGGCGCAACCCCGTTAGCATCTACGTATAGAAACTCACGGACTCGCCCAAGGGTTCGGGCACAGGCAGTGCGAAATGACTCAGCCCTGACTTTCCGTACGGCAACGACTATTTCGATTTGGTCCGGATCGAGTTTGTACGAAACGCTGGCACCTTCAATTGGGAAGGGCCAATCTTTGATTCCGATGAGAGCAACCTCCAGTTTAAAGCTGGCGAACTCGAGCTTGGACACCGGCGCATCGCGAAGTTGCTCGAGCGGCGTCGCTTGGACAGTGCTGCTGAAAGCTGTGGCCGACGCTAAGAGCAGAACGGCAATATGAGTGTTCACGGCTCCCTCTTATGGCCAACGCAATGCCGGGCGCAGTATTGATGCATGGCTTGGCGGCCTGCGCCCCATCCTGGGAACCATGAATGGGCCGAAGCCCGCTTGCTTCCTGGATATTCCGGCCATTTACTGATTAGGCATACGTCAATATCAAACCGTGAAAAGCGGCGTCGATGTCTGGGTCCCCGTCTTCGCCGGGACGACAGGCTTCAGGGTTTCTTCAAGAACTGCATGACAGCGCCGAACATCCGGCCTTGTTGCGAGCCCATTCGGGTCGCCGGTTCGCCAGTTCATCCTGACCCGGCTGTTCGTCATAGGGTCGCTGTAGCACCGCCATCACGCGCTCCATGACCGAAGCATCGCCTTGTTCCAACGCGTCGATCGACTGCTGGGCGAGGTAGTTGCGCAACACGTACTTTGGATTAGTGCGGTTCATGCGCTCCCGGCGCTCAGGCACGGGCACCCCGTCCTGTCCGGCGCGAGCGATGTACCGGCGCAGCCAGCCCGCCAGGGCGCTGCGCCGTTCGGGCGTGATCGCTGCGGCGTCATAGAACGCCTTGCGCAGCGGTTGGATCAGCGCGTCGTCGTCCGCTTCACCCACCGGCACGTCGGACAGGTTGCGGAAGAACAAGGTCATGTCGGTCTCGACCTGCTGCAGCATTTCGAACAGCTCTCCCACCAGTTCGCCGTCGCCTGCCCGGTCGAGCGACAACAGCCCGAGCTTGCCCGCCAACGTCCGGCTCGATTCACGCTCGTACGTTTCGCCGAACACCGCGAGCCCCTGTTCAAGGGCAGCCTTGTCGTCGATCAGCGGAAACAGCGCGTTGGCCAGCCGCACCAGGTTCCATTGCGCAATTTGCGGTTGATTTCCATACCGGTAGCGCCGGCCTTCCGCGTCGGTGGTGTTGGGCGTCCACTGCGGATCGAAGCCTTCGAGCCAGCCGTAGGGGCCGTAGTCGATGGTCAGCCCGAGGATCGACATGTTGTCGGTGTTCATCACGCCGTGCACGAATCCCACCCGCATCCATTCGGCGATCATCACGGCGGTGCGGCGGCAGATCTCTTCGAACCAGTTGACGTACGCCGCGGCGGAAGGTGCACCGAGCTCAGGGAAGTGCATGGCGATCACGTAATCGGCCAGCCGCTTGAGCGCATCCAGCTCCTGGCTGGCGGCGAGGATCTCGAAATTGCCGAAGCGCACGAACGACGGCGCGACGCGGCAGACGACGGCACCCGGCTCAGCTTGCGGATTTCCGTCGTAGAACATGTCGCGCACCACCGATTCGCCGGTGGACACCAGGCTCAGTGCCCGCGTGGTCGGCACGCCGAGGTGATGCATCGCCTCGCTGCACATGAACTCGCGCACCGAGGAGCGCAGCACCGCGCGGCCGTCCGCGGTGCGCGAGTACGGCGTTCTGCCGGCCCCTTTGAGTTGCAGGTCATAGCGCGTTCCGTCCGGGCTCACAATCTCGGAGAGGGTTATTGCGCGACCATCGCCGAGCTGCCCCGCCCAATGACCGAATTGGTGTCCGCCGTAACGCGCCGCGTACGGCTGCATGCCGGGGAGCACCCGGTTGCCGCCGAGAACCTCGGCGACCGCGCCGGTGGACGACCCCGGGGGCGATGCGCCCAGCATTCGGCCCACCGCGTCGGACCAGCCCAGCAATTGCGGCGATCCAGTCGGTGTCGGATCGACGAGCGTGTAGCAGGCGCCTCGCACCTGCCGGGGCACGTTGTGCAGCAGCGGATCAGCGGGGAGTTCCCGCACGAAGCTGTTGTCGAAGTTCAGCTCGCGCAGATCGACCAAACCCGCGTGATTGACCTCTTCCTCGACACTGGTCCAATTCATTGGTCGCTATTCCAGCACCACTCTCGGGAAGTAGAACGAAACCACCCAGTTGGGCACGTCGACGATCGAACTGATGCGCAGATCCGCGCAGACACTGCACAGCATGTAGGCGTCGATCGGTGAATAGCCGAAGCGCTTGCTCAGCAGCTCGATCATTTCCGACACCGCCGCGCGGGCGCCCGCCATGAGGTCGGGTCCGATGCCGGTCGTCACCTCATAACCTTTCTTGTCGAAATGACTGGTCACCGGCCCCGGCGTGACGTAGCGCGGAAAGCGCAGGTTGGCGCCCTTCACCAGATCGAACTTGAGGGCCACGTCGATCGCGGTCTCGATCGCTGTGCCGCACACCTCTCCGTCGCCCTGTGCCGCATGCGTGTCACCGACGGAGAAGATCGCCCCGTCGACCTCGACCGGCAGATAGAGTTCGACGCCGTCGGTAATGTCGCGGACATCCATGTTGCCGCCGACGTTGCGCGGCGGGATGATGCTGTGCAGGCCGGGCGCGGCCGGTGCGACACCGATCGTTCCGCACATCGGCCTGAGCGGCACGCGTCCGCCGGGCCCGTACATCGCGGGCGCGAGGCCCGGATCGTAGTTCCAGTGGTGCAGTCTCGCCTTCGGGAACTGGTCGGTGAGCAGCCCGAAACCGGGAATGTTTCCGGTCCAGCCCCAGCCCGACGGACGGAACGACAGGACCGTGATCTTCAGCGCGTCGCCCGGCTTCGCGCCGTCGACGTACACCGGCCCTGTCACCGGGTTGACGCGCGCCAGGTCGAGCTTTTCCAGGTCGGCCGCCGTCGAGGTTCGCGTGAGCTGCCCGGACGAGGCGTCGACGGTTTCGAAATGCACGGTCTCGCCCGGCGCGATCTTCAGGCACGGCGGAAACGCGTTATTCCAGCCGTGGTGGATGTGTTCCCTGTGTATCGTGTGACGGTTATGTGCGCTCATGGGTCGATCTCCTACACGGCCACGGTAAGGGCGCCGTCGATCACCAGGTTGGTACCCGAAATGCGGCTGGCCACCGGGCTCGATATGAACACGACGCCGTTCGCGACCTCCGCGGGAGTCCCGAACTTGCCGGTCGGATTGACCTTGAGCGTCGAGTTGTACAGATCCGGCATGTTCTTTTCGATCGTCTGCCAGATACCGCCGTCGAAATAGGTATTGCCCGGCGAGACGCTGTTCACGCGGATGCCTTTGGCGACGAGTTGTCGGCTCAATCCCTTCGCGTAGTGGATCAACGCGGCCTTGAACGCGCCGTAGGAGCCGGCGGCGAAATCCACCTCGAAGCCGGAGACGCTGGTTATCAGCACGATGGAGCCGGCGGTCGATTTCTCGAGGAACGGCACCGCCGCCGCCACGGCATTGACGGCGTGCATCATGTCAGTGCGAAACGACTTCTCCCACGTTTCGGCCGAATCGCCGACGGCAAGCGCGCTCACGTTGCACACCAGCGCGTCGATGCCGCCCAGCTCGCCGGCGGTCGAAGCAATCCATGCAGTCAATGCGGGTCCGTCGGCCACGTCGAGCGCGCGCCCGAAGGCCTTGACGCCTTTCGCCTTCAACGAGGCGACCGCCGCGGCAACCTGGTCGGCGTTGCGCGCGCAGATCGAGACGTTCGCCCCTTCGGCGGCGAATCCTTCCGCGATGGCCCGGCCGATTCCCTTGCTGCCACCGGTGACGACCGCCCGCTTGCCCTTGAGTCCGAGGTCCATGTCAGTTCTCCTTGTCTGTGGGTAGGTACGTTCTTTTCTTTCTCAGGCAACGACGCGTTCGGCGAACAGCGCATCGATCGCCTGCGCCGCGTAGCCGAGCTGGCCGAGCAGCGCGCGGCTGTGCTCGCCGATCGCGGGTGGGTCGCTGCGCTGCCCGAGGCGCTCGCCGTCGAGTTCGAGCGGGAGTCCCGGAACACGGAATTCGTACCCGCGCGGATCGGTCGTCTTGATCATCCCGCCGCGGGCATTGAGGTGCGGGTCGTCGAATAGGTCGCGCGGCCGCGTGATCGGCGCATAGGGCAGGCCGATCGCTTCAAGTTTCTTCTCCAGCTCCGGTTTCGTGTAGCCGCGGAAAATCTCTCCCAGCCGCGGCAGCATCCATTCGCGCTCCGCCACCCGCTGGGCGTTGGTGCGCAGGCGCTCGTCGGCGGCGAGTTCGCCCGCGCCGAACTCGCGGCAAAACACCACCCACTGCGTGTCGGTCACCACGCCGACGAACAACCGGTCGTTGTCCTTGGTGGCGAATATGTCGTACACCCCCCACGCGGGTTTCTTCACTGCCATCGGCGGCGGCTCCTCGCCGGTAATCGCGAGCTGCGCCATGTGCTGTGCCACGAGAAAAACGGTGTTCTCGTACAGCGCGCTCCTCACCAGCTTGCCCCTCCCGGTCGAATCGCGCTCGCGCAGCGCGGCGAGAATCCCGATCGCACCGAACATCCCGCCCATGATGTCGTTCACCGATGAACCGACACGCAACGGGCGGTCGGGCAAGCCGGTCATGTAGGCGAGGCCGCCCATCATCTGCACCACCTCGTCGAGCGCCGGGCGATGCTCGTAGGGTCCGCTCAGGAATCCTTTCAGCGTGCAGTACACCAGCCGCGGATTGCGCTTTGACAGCGTGTCGTAGCCGAAACCGGATTTCTCGAGCGCCCCCGGCCGGAAGTTCTCGGTGAGAGCGTCGGCGGTGTCGATCAGCTTGAGTGCGATTTCGCGACCTTCGGCGCGTTTCAGGTCGATCGCGAGGCTCTTCTTGTTGCGGTTGAAGATGGGATAGAAACCCGCGCCCGCTCCCATCAACCGGCGCGTGTTGTCGCCTTCGAGCGGCTCGACCTTGATCACTTCCGCGCCGAGGTCGGCGAGCACCAGCCCGCAGGACGGGCCCATCACCATGTGCGCGAACTCGACCACGCGCACGCCCTCGAGCGGCAACCGCGGCATCAGGCGGCCTGCCTGAATCCCTTCGGCAATCCCGCCACCGGCGTATGGCCGTAGACCGGCTCTTCGGGGATGGCGTGCACCAGCACCTCGCGCGCTTTGAACAGTTTTTCCAGGTCGATGCCGGTGGTGATGCCCATTGCCTCGAACATGAACACCAGATCCTCGGTGATGACGTTGCCGCTCGCGCCCGGCGCAAACGGGCATCCGCCGAGCCCGCCCATCGAAGAATCGAAATTGCGCACCCCTTCCTCATATGCCGCGAGCGCATTGGCGAGACCGAGGCCGCGCGTGTTGTGGAAGTGCGCACCTTCGAGTTTCCCTCCGATCGACTCCCGCACGCGGCGGAACACGCGCTTCACCTGCGCCGGGTTCGCATAGCCGACGGTGTCGGCGAGCGCCACCGCATCGCAGCCTGCCTCGGCGAGCATCGTGGCGAACTGCACCACGTCGTCCTCCGGCACCGACCCCTGCAGCGTGCAGCCGAACGCAGTTGCGACCGCGCCCTCGATTTGCGGGCGCCGGTCGGCTGGAAGCGTTTCGCGCAATGCGATGCATTGCTTCACCTGGGCAATCATTTCCTCCGGCGACATACGCACATTCGACTGGCTGTGCGCGCGACTCGCCGAGACCGGGAACGTAACCTTGTGCGCGCCGGCTTCGAGCGCCCGCTGGAAACCTTTCACGTTCGGCGCCAGCGCCACCACGGTGAGGCCCGGAATGCTGCGGCCGTGCGCGACGATCTCGCCGGTGTCGGCCATCGCGGGGATAAGCCTTGCCGGGACGAACGAGCCGACCTCGATTTCGGTCAGGCCCGCGGCGGCCAGCGCACTGATCCAGGCCTTCTTCGCCGCCGTCGGCATCAGGTGCTGCGCGTTCTGCAGCCCGTCGCGCGGGCCGACTTCACAGATCTGGACGTCAGGCTTTGCCATGGCGTGCTCCCGTAGAAAGGTCGATTCTAATCCGGCAGACGGCGCTCGAAGCTGCGCAGCGCGAAACCCGACAGCAGGCCGATCGCGGCGAGCGCGAGCATCGTTCCGAGCGAGGCCTCCCAGCCGCCCGTGCGCGATGCGGCCCATGCGATCAGGATCGGGATCACGAACTGGCCCAGGTGAGAGGCCTGCATGACCATGCCATTGGTGGTGCCGATGTGCTGGGGGCTGCGCGCGTGCACCGCCGTACCGGAAAACACCGCTGACGGAATCAAGCCGCCGAGCAGGGAGAAAACCAGCACCGAAGCAAGGCGCCACGCATCCGGAATCGAAGACGCGAAGATACCGAGCGTCATGGCGCCCATCGCAAAGCTGGCGCCCGCCATCATCGCCCAGCGCGGCATTCCGCGATTCATCAGCACGCCGCCAAGCAGATTTCCCGGAATGTTCACGGCGACGAACAGCGCGGTGAGCAGCGACGCGCTGGTCGGGTCCATGCCGCGTTCGTCCACGACGAAGGTGGGCAGCCAGACCATCAGGGAACTCCACTGCCCGACGTAGCAGATGAAGGCGACGCAGAGCGCGAGGCTGCCGGGCCGCGTGACCGACTCGGTGAGCAACCGGATCGAGCCGACGCCTCCGCCAAACGACGGTGCAGGGACCTTGCGCGCGAGGAGCACCGCGCACAGTGCCGTGCAGGCGGCGACTCCCAGCCACAGGCTGCGCCAGCCGAAGCTCGCCAGCGCAAGCGGCGCGGCCAGCAGCGCAAGGGTTCCGCCGGTCGGCATGTAGGCGCTCCATAACGAAAACGCAGCGGGGCGGTCCTCAGGCCGCGTGGCTGCGACGAGCAGCGGTGCGGCGCCAACGGTGAACAGGATAAAACCGATGCCTTCGAAAAAGCGTGATGCGAGCAACGGCACGAATCCCTGCGCGAGCGCGCCGATCAGGCCCCCACCGCTCATGGTTGCGAGGCCGATGAGCGCAAATCGTTTCTGTCCGTAGCGGTCCGCCATGGTCCCGCCGAATATGCCGACGAGGGCACCGATCGCATACAGCGTGGTCGCAACGAATCCGGATTGCAGCAGCGACAAGCCGAGGTCGACCCGGAGCGCCGGCAGTGCGGGAGGAACCTTGCCGATGTGCGCGCCCGCGGCAAGCCCGCCCGCGAAGACCACCCAGACCGCAGGCCAGTTGGTCTTCGGCGTCACGCTGCCGTGACCGGAATCCTGAACTCCCTGATCCTTGATTCCCACTCGGCCGGGCCGGTCTGGTGCACCGAGGTACCCGCGGCGTCCACCGCCACAGTGACCGGCATGTCCTCGACCTCGAACTCGTAGATGGCCTCCATGCCGAGGTCGGCGAATGCGAGCACGCGTGACTTGCGGATTGCCTTCGATACCAGATAGGCGGCGCCGCCGACGGCCATCAGGTACGCGGCCTTGTGCTTGCGGATCGCGTCGACCGCGACCGGCCCGCGCTCGGCCTTGCCGATCATCGCGATCAGGCCGGTCCTGGCCAACATCATTTCGGTGAACTTGTCCATGCGCGAGGCGGTGGTCGGGCCTGCGGGACCGATCACTTCGTTTCTGACCGGATCGACCGGGCCGACGTAATAGATGACGCGGTTGGTGAAGTCCACAGGCAGCTTCTCCGCGCGCTCGAGCATGTCCTGGATGCGCTTGTGCGCTGCGTCGCGCCCGGTGAGCAGCTTGCCCGAGAGCAGCAGCGTCTGGCCGGGCCGCCAGTTCACGACTTCCTCCCGTGTGAGGCCATCGAGATTTACGCGCAGAGCTGTGGCGTCGGGCTTCCACGTGACCGCCGGCCAATCGGAGAGTTTGGGCAACTCGAGGTGCGCGGGACCGGAGCCGTCGAGGACGAAATGCGCATGGCGCGTTGCGGCGCAGTTCGGAATCATCGCCACCGGCTTGTTCGCCGCATGCGTCGGATAGTCGAGGATCTTGACGTCGAGCACGGTCGAGAGGCCGCCCAGGCCCTGTGCGCCGATGCCAAGCGCGTTGACCTTGTCGTAGAGCTCGACGCGCAGTTCCTCGAGCTTGGACTGCGGGCCGCGTTTCTTCAGCTCGGCCATATCGATTGGTTCCATCAGCGCCTGCTTGGCGAGCAGCATCGCTTTTTCCGCGGTGCCGCCGATGCCGATGCCGAGCATTCCCGGCGGGCACCAGCCGGCGCCCATCGTCGGGACGGTCTTCAACACCCACTCGACAATGGATTCGGACGGATTGAGCATTGCGAACTTCGCTTTCGCCTCAGAACCGCCGCCCTTGGCCGCAACGTCGACTTCAACGGTATCGCCCGGCACCAGCTGCACGTTGATCACCGCGGGCGTGTTGTCCCTGGTGTTCTTGCGCGCGAACGCGGGATCGGCGAGCACCGAAGCGCGCAGCGTGTTGTCCGGATGGAGGTAGGCGCGGCGCACTCCCTCGTTGACGATGTCATCGAGACCCACGCTCGCATCCCAGCGCACGTTCATGCCGATCCTGAGGAACACGTTGACGATGCCGGTGTCCTGGCAGATCGGGCGGTGGCCCTCGGCGCACATGCGCGAGTTGGTGAGGATCTGCGCGATCGCGTCTTTCGCGGCCGGCGACTGCTCGCGCTCGTAGGCGCGGCCCAGCGCGCGAATGTAATCGGCCGGGTGGAAGTAGGAGATGAATTGCAGCGCGTCGCTGATGCTCTCGGTCAGGTCAGCTTGCTTGATGGTCGTCATTGGGGAAGGCGCCAGGATCAACGATGAACTCTAGCATATGGGCGGCGCTGAAAGGCTTCCCGGCTCTTGCGGCGCCCTTTACAACGCCTTGATTTGGTGTTTTTATTCAACCAGTCCGGACAAGGGCGTAAGACCCGCGTAAGTCGGCGGCCGGAGAATCCGCAACCTCTCGTCATTCATACGCAACAGGAGACACCGAATGTCCGCCAACATCGAATCCGTACTGAACGAAACCCGCGTGTTCAAGCCTGCCGACGCGTTCGTCAAGCAGGCGAACATTTCCGGCATGGCCGCCTACGAGGCGATGTGCAAGGAGGCCGAGCGCGATTTCGAGGGTTTCTGGGCGAAGCTCGCGCGCGAGCACGTGCTGTGGTCAAAGCCGTTCACAAGGACGCTGGACGAATCGAACGCGCCGTTTTTCAAATGGTTCTACGACGGCGAGCTGAACGCTTCCTACAACTGCCTTGACCGGCACCTGAAGACGCAGCCTGACAAGGTGGCGATCATTTTCGAGGCCGACGACGGCAAGGTGACGAAGATCACCTACCAGCAGCTCTACCACAAGGTGTGCCAGCTCGCGAATGCGCTGAAGGCGCACGGGGTGAAGAAGGGCGACCGCGTGCTCGTCTACATGCCGATGTCGATCGAGGTGGTTGCTGCGATGCAGGCCTGCGCGCGCATCGGCGCGACGCACTCGGTGGTGTTCGGGGGTTTTTCGGCCAAAAGCCTGCAGGAGCGCATCATCGACGCCGGCGCAACCGAGGTCATCACCGCCGATGGGCAGTTCCGTGGCGGCAGGGAGATCCCGCTCAAAGCCGCCGTGGACGAAGCCATCGCGATGGGTGGCTGTGAAAAGGTTAAGAATGTCATCGTATACAAGCGCACCGGCTCCGCGGTCAAGATGCAGGCGCCGCGGGACAAGTGGTGGCACGACGTCATTCAGGGGCAGGCCGACACCTGCGAACCGACCTGGGTCAACGCGGAGCACCCGCTGTTCATCCTTTACACCTCGGGCTCGACCGGGAAGCCCAAAGGCGTGCAGCACTCGACCGGCGGCTACCTGCTGATGACGATACTCACGATGAAGTGGGTTTTTGATTACAAGCCCACCGACGTGTTCTGGTGCACCGCCGACGTGGGCTGGGTCACGGGCCACAGCTACATCACCTACGGGCCGCTCGCGGTGGGCGCCACCGAAGTCATGTTCGAGGGCATTCCGACCTATCCGGATGCGGGCCGCTTCTGGAAGATCATCCAGGACCACAAGGTCAGTGTGTTCTACACTGCGCCGACCGCGATCCGCTCGCTGATCAAGGCGGGTCCGGAGCAGCCGAAAAAATACGACCTGTCCAGCTTGCGCATCCTCGGCACCGTGGGCGAGCCGATCAACCCCGAGGCGTGGATGTGGTACTACACCACGGTCGGCAAGGAGCGCTGCCCGATTGTCGATACCTGGTGGCAGACCGAGACCGGCAGCCACATGATCACCCCGCTCCCCGGGGTGCACGGGCTCAAGCCCGGTTCGTGTACGCAACCGCTTCCCGGAATCATCGCGGCGATCGTGGACGAGACCGGCCAAGACGTCGCGAATGGCAAAGGAGGCATCCTCGTCATCAAGCGCCCGTGGCCGTCCATGATCCGCACCATCTGGGGTGACCCGGAGCGCTTCAAGAAGAGTTACTACCCCGCGGATTTCAAGGGCAAGTACTATCTTGCAGGCGATGGCGCGGCCGTCGACGAGGACGGTTTTTATCGCATCATGGGCCGCATCGACGACGTATTGAACGTCTCGGGGCACCGGCTCGGAACGATGGAAGTCGAGTCGGCGCTGGTCGCCAACACGAAGCTGGTGGCAGAGGCCGCAGTGGTAGGCCGGCCGGACGACCTGACGGGCGAAGCGGTGGTCGCGTTTGTGGTGCTCAAGGGTCCGAGGCCCAGCGGAGATGCTGCGAAGGCGATAGCAAAGGAATTGCGCGACTGGGTCGGCAAGGAAATCGGCGCGATTGCGAAGCCCAAGGAGATCCGCTTTGGCGACAACCTGCCGAAGACG
The DNA here is from genome assembly GCA_017880775.1 of Burkholderiales bacterium. Lineage (GTDB taxonomy): Bacteria > Pseudomonadota > Gammaproteobacteria > Burkholderiales > SG8-39 > JADGRQ01. Next base: position 55,692 of record JADGRQ010000026.1, read on the forward strand.
CGTTCCGGCAAGATCATGCGCCGTCTGCTGCGCTCGCTCGCCAAGGGTGAGGCGATCACGCAGGACGTCTCCACGCTCGAGAACCCGGCGATTCTCGAGCAACTCAAGCAGGCCACCTGAGGGAAATGCCCAGGTCAAGGGCCAGCGTCCTGGCGTCCCCGGCGTTCAGGTTTCCGCACTATCGGGCACGCGCACTACATGAACGCTGCAGTGCGCGTTTGCCGTGACGCCGGACGCGACCGAGCGCCACCACGCGAGCCTGAGTTGGTTTGGACTGGGCGCGCCGAGCACGATGAGGTCCACGTGGTTGCGCTGCGCGAACTGGACCAGCATTTCGGCCGGATCGGCCGACTCCATGACGTGCAGGGAGAGGCGGCTCGCCGGTAGGCGCAGCGGCTCGACCCAATGGCGAAGGCGCACCAGGTGGTCGTGGTAGGGGTCTGTCGGACTCGTGGCACCGCCCATGCCTCCCGTCCCGGGTCCGCCGCGAATCACCGACACGCAGATCAGGCGATACTCCGCGGGGATCGACAGGATCCTTGCGACCGTCCGCTGCATACTCGGGTGGCGCGCATCGTCGGGATGCATGGTGTCCACAGCGACCAGGACCACACGCGACGTGCTGACCTGCGTCGCGGGCATCCGCCGTGGCGCTGCCCGTTCGCCGCGTGCACGCCACCAGCGCCTTGCCTGCATGAAGAATCCCGCTTGCCTGGACTTGTAGGCGCGCTCGGTGAGGGCGACCTGATCGGGTTGGCGCAGGTCAAACGCGATGAGAGCCGCCGACTGGTACCGATTCTCGGCGCGCGGTTCCAGGCAGCAAAGGATGATCTCCTGTAGCCACGGGGGCACCTCGCGCGACCGGATGCGCGGCGGGACCGGGTCGAGCCAAAGGCGATCGCGCAGTCCGGCCATTGTGGCGGGCACTCCGAAGGGCAGTTTTCCCGTCGCCAGCTCGTAGAGCACTACACCGAGCGAGAAAATGTCGCTGCGCGGGTCCGAGCGGATGCCAAGGACTTGCTCGGGCGAGATGTACGGTGCGGATCCGGCGGCAAAGCGCTGCTCCTCCGCAAGCAGGTCGGGAAAACGCGCGTGGAACGTCAGCCCGAAGTCGATCAGCGCGACCTCGCCGTCAGCTTTGAGGATTACGTTGTCGGGCTTCAGGTCGAGATGGACGGCATCCTGCAGGTGCAGCGTGTGCACGGCATCGGCAAGCGCGGCGCCGATGCGCACGATCTCCGGGACGGGAAGCGGGCCGCGCTTGAGGACCTGCTCGAGGCTCTCACCCTCGATCCATTCGGTGACGATGTATGGCGTCTTCGCGAGATCCCCCACCGAGATGACGCGGGGCACGTGCGGCCCGGATAGCGCCGGCAGGATCATCGCCTCCGTCTCGAAGTTGATGAGGCTCTCGGCAGACTCGCCAGGCGCGAAGCGCGGCAGCTTCATGATCATCGGAACGCCCGCGTTCCGCCCGGTAACGCGAAAGATGTCACCCATGGCCCCGGAGTGGATGCGCTCCCCGACAATGAAGCCGTCGATCTCGGTGCTCATGGCATGCCGCCCGGGCATTGCGGGGCGCAGGTCAGATACCGTGCTCGACGCGATAGGCGATCGAGGCGGGAAGGCCGGCCTGCCGGATCTTGCGTGCGGCGGCCACATGATCGTAGGGAACCCGATAAAACGTGATCCTCTCGCGCTCGGTGTCGAACTGTGCGTAAGCGGCTTCAGGATTGCGATCGCGTGGTTGGCCAACCGAACCGACGAGCGCCAGCCAGCGGCGGTGGCGACCAATCGGAACCGGGCTGCCACGCACCGGGCGGAATACCGTCGTCTTCCCGGGCACAGCCTGGAAGTAGAGCTGTTGGTCATGCACGTGCCCGGAAAAGGTATACGCGGTCTGCGCCGCATCGATGCTGCGGTGCGCCGCGGCGGGGCTGTCGATGTAGTACCAGCGCTTCGGGGATGCGGCGGAGGCGTGCACGAAACATATCGGGCCCTCGCGAATGCACAGCGGCAATGATGAGAGAAAGACCTTGCCTTCGTCGGAAAGCGTGTTGCGTGTCCAGTCGATCACGGCACGCACGGATTCGTTCATGTAGCCCGGGGTCTTTTCGACTGCGTCGTCGTGGTTGCCCTTGACGACGACCGCACCTTCAGCGGCATACCGCGCGACGATGTCGACGACCGCTTGCGGATCGGCGCCGTATCCCACCAGATCGCCCAGAAACGCATAGCGCCCGGCCCCGTTTGCGCCCGCGTGCTTCAAACACGCATCCAGCGCCTCGAGATTGCCGTGAACGTCGGAGAGAAGGGCGATGATCAAATTGGCGCAAGCGCTTTTCCGTACCGCGTCGATGGACACTATACTGCAGAGCGAAATCGTCGCTCTGACCCGCGATCCCGATGAAGCTGGCTCTTTTCGCCGACATTCACAGCAACCTCGAGGCAATCACGGCCTGCCTGAGCCACGCCACGGCTCTGGGTGCTGAACGTTTCGCTTTTCTCGGCGACCTCGTAGGCTATGGGGCGGATCCCGTGGCCGTGCTCGACCTGATCCAGCAGTACGCCGCCGATGGTGCAGTGGTCGTGCTCGGCAACCACGATGAGGCGGCGCTCGGCCGCGCTACCGACACGCTCAATCCTAACGCGCAGACCGCCATCGACTGGACGCAATCCCAGCTCGGCGAGCGGCAGCGTGCCTTCCTCGCCGGCCTGCCCCTGACCATGAGGGACGACAACATCCTGTTCGTGCACGCGAGCGCCGTCGCGCCGGAGCGGTGGATCTATGTCACCGGACCGACCGAAGCGGAGCAAAGCATCCGGGCCGCAGGTGCCGGCATCGTCTTCTGCGGCCACGTGCACGAGCAGAGCCTCTACTATGTAGGAGCCGCGGGCCGGCCCATGCCTTTCCGGCCAGTGTCGGGAACGCCGATCCCCACCGACAAGCATCGCCAGTGGCTTGCTATCGTCGGCTCGGCTGGCCAGCCGCGCGATCGCAGCAATGCGGCGTGCTACGCGCTCGCGGACCTCGAGAGGGCGCGGCTCACCTTTTTCCGCGTTCCCTACGACTATCGATCGGCGGCGCAAAAAATCCGCTCCGCCGGACTTCCGGAGCGGCTCGCGCGGCGGCTCGAACGCGGGGCATAAATGAGCGCGCCCAGCCCGGGGAGCGAGGTCGACGGGTTTTGCCTGGGCGAGATGATCCACGCGGGTAGCATGGCGTTCATTTACCGCCTGACCGGGCCGCGGGGCCCGCTTCCACTGGTCATGAAGATTCCGCGGCTCGGACCAGGGGAGCGCGCCGTGAACGTCATCGGTTTCGAGGTCTGTCGCATGGTGCTGGGCGCCTTGGGCGAGGGCCCTCATCATCCGACATTGGTGGCCTACGGAGACGTCGAGACCACCCCGTACCTGGTCATGGCGTTTGTCGAAGGCGTCCGGCTGAACGACTGGATACGCCGGGCGCCGATTGCACCGGAGGAGATCGCCCGCCTGGGCGCCGCGTTTGCTCTTGCGTTGCACGAGCTGCACCGAAAGGACGTGGTCCACCTGGACCTGAAGCCGACGAACGTGATTTACCGTGCGAGCGGCGAAGCCGTGCTGATCGACTTCGGCCTCGCCCACCACAGCCATTTTCCGGATTTGCTCGCCGAAGCACTCCGCATTCCTGTCGGCAACTGGGAATACATGTCGCCCGAGCAGGTGCTCGGGGTGCGCTGCGATCCGCGCAGCGACATCTATGCGCTCGGAGGAATCCTCTACGAACTCGCCACCGGGCGCATTCCATTCGGCCGTCCGCACTCCATCGCCGAGCTGCGCAAGCGGCTCTATCGCGACCCGGTTCCGCCGCGCGCCATTGTCTCCGAGACCCCCGAGTGGTTGCAGGAGATCATCCTTCGCTGCCTCGAGGTCGACGCGCGCGAACGCTACGCTTCGGCCGACCAGGTCGCGTTCGATCTGGCGAACCCGACCCGGGTTGAACTCACCGAGCGCGGCTCGCGGCGCCGTCGCGCCGGCTGGGGCACGCTCGCGCGACGATGGTTACAGGCCAGAAGCTTTGAGCCGGCGCCATGCCCGCCGCCCTCGACACAGAAGAATCCTGCGCCCACGGTCGTCGTCGGGATCGTTACCAGGCCGATCGATGAAGCGCTGTGCGAGGCGCTGCGCGCAGCGGCGAGAGCCGTAGTGGCCGCTGACGCGCACTGCCGCATCGCCTGCGTCACCGTGGTGCCTCCGGCCGCCGCGCTGAGCGGAGAGGGCGACGAGCCTACGGCGACCGTTCGCCACATCAGGCGACTGGTGGAACTGCGCAAATGGGCCAGGCCGCTCGATTTGCTGGAAGAGCGGCTGACCTACCACGTGCTGGAATCGGAAAAACCGGCAGCCGCGCTCATCGACTACGCCAGGATGAACGACGCCGAACTGATGCTGGTTGGCGCCCCTCGCCCCGGCGGGGGGCCGCGTCTGCTTGGCGGGATTTGCGCGCAGATCGTCGCCGAGGCACCATGCAGCGTCACCGTCGTGCGGCTGAAGGCCGGCGTCTGAATTCACTACAACTGTCGCGGGGAGGCGCGTGATGAGCGATTTCGAAAGCCGGGGCCAGCGCTTCGTGGCGCTATGCATGCTCGGCATCCTGCTGTTCAATTACCCGGTCCTCGCACTGTTCAACGTCCCGGGCTCGGTGTTCGGCATACCGGTGCTGTACGCCTACATTTTCATCGCGTGGGTGGCGTTGATTGCGCTGATGGCGATGGTGGCCGAATCACACGGCCGGGACAGGCACTGAAGCGGCGGCATGCTTCACGGCTCGGTCATCATATTCACGTCGTTCGCCTACCTGGGGCTGCTGTTCGCGATTGCCTATTTCGCGGACCAGCGCGCCGACGCCGGCCGCCCGGTGATCGCCAGCCCCTACATCTACAGCCTGTCGCTTGCGGTGTATGCAACAGCGTGGACCTTTTACGGCAGCGTCGGCCGCGCGGCGAGCGACGGCGTCGGTTTTCTGCCGATCTACATCGGGCCGACCTTGATGATCGCGCTGTGGTGGGTCGTCATGCGCAAGATACTGCGCATCTCGAAGCAGAACCGCATCACCTCGCTCGCCGATTTCATCGCCTCGCGCTATGGCAAGAGCGCGCTGCTCGGCGGCCTGGTCACCGTGATCGCGGTGATCGGCATCCTGCCCTACATCTCTCTGCAACTGAAGGCGATATCGACCAGCTACTCGATCCTGGTGCAGTACCCCGAGATCGTCATGCCCGCCCAGCTCGACGCGGAGCCGATCCGCCAGGACACGGCCTTGTGGGTGGCGATGATCCTCGCCGCCTTCACCATCGCCTTCGGCACGCGCAATCTGGATGCCGCTGAGCACCATCAGGGCATGGTGGCCGCGATCGCGTTCGAATCGACCGTAAAACTGCTCGCGTTTCTCGCGGTGGGAATCTTCGTCACCTACGGCGTCTACGACGGTTTCGGCGACGTGTTCGCGCGCGCCGCCGCCGTGCCCAAACTGCACCGGATGATGACCCCGCTCGACGGCGTGGCGGGCGGGTATGCGAGCTGGGCATGGCTGACGATACTTTCGATGATGGCGATCATGTTCCTGCCCCGCCAGTTCCAGGTCACGGTGATCGAAAACCTCGACGAGAAGCATCTCAACAAGGCGATCTGGCTGTTCCCTGTCTACATGCTGGCCATCAATGTCTTCGTGCTGCCGATCGCATTCGGCGGCCTGCTGCGCTTTCCGGACGGCAGCGTGGACGGCGACACCTTCGTGCTTACGCTTCCCATGGCCGAAAAGCAGGAGCTGCTCGCCCTGCTGGTTTTCATTGGCGGCCTGTCGGCCGCGACCGGCATGGTGATCGTCGAAACGATCGCGCTCTCGACGATGGTGTGCAATGACCTGGTAATGCCGGTACTGCTCAGGCTGCGCGGCCTGCGGCTCAATGAACGCCCCGATCTCACACGGCTGCTGCTGGGAATACGCCGCGGCGCGATCGTGCTGATCCTGCTGCTCGGCTATCTTTACTTCAAGCTCGCGGGCGAGGCCTATGCGCTGGTGTCGATCGGATTGATCTCGTTCGCGGCGGTGGCGCAGTTTGCGCCGGTGGTGCTGGGAGGCATTTTCTGGAAAGGGGGCACCCGGGCTGGCGCGCTGTGCGGCCTGCTCGGTGGTTTTGCCGTGTGGCTCTACACGCTGCTGCTGCCCGCACTGGCGCGCTCGGGCTGGCTACCCATCGGACTCCTGGAGCACGGCCCGTTCGGCATCGAGCTGCTCAAGCCGCTGGAGCTGTTCGGACTTTCGGGCCTCGACCAGATCACCCACGCGATGATCTGGAGCATGCTCGCCAATGTCGGTGCCTATGTCGGCGTATCGCTGGCCGTCTCGCCCAGCGCGGACGAGCACCGGCAGGCGAGCCTGTTCGTCGACGTGTTCAGGCAGACCGGCGAGGCGGAGGGCGCGCGCTTCTGGCGCGGCACGGCGTCCGCGCCCGATCTGTTCAACCTGCTGGCACGGTTCCAGGGTGTCGCCTCGGCGGACGGCGCGTTCCGCGAGTATGCGGCCGGCAAGGGACGGCGTTGGCCGGACGACGGCTTGAGCGCCGACGCCGAGCTGGTGCACCACGTAGAGGTTCAGCTCGCCGGCGCCATCGGCAGTGCGTCGGCGCGCGTGATGGTCGCATCGGTGGTCAAGGAGGAGGCGCTCAATATCGACGAGGTGCGGGAAATCCTCGACGAGGCTTCACAAGTCGTTGTCTACAGCCACCGGCTGAAGCAGAAGTCGCACGAGCTCGAAGCGGCGACAGCCGAGTTGCGCGCTGCCAACGAGCGGTTGAAGGAGCTCGACCGGATGAAAGACGACTTCGTGTCGACGGTGACCCACGAGCTGCGCACGCCGCTCACCTCGATCCGCGCCTTCACCCAGATCCTGCTCGAAGACCCGGAGATCGAGCTCGAGCAGCGCAAGAAATTTCTCGGCATCATCACGAAAGAGAGCGAGCGACTCACCCGGCTGATCAACCAGGTGCTCGACGTCTCCAAAATCGAGTCGGGGAAGGCGGAGTGGCGGGCCGCGAGCGTGGACATGAAGGAGGTCATCTCCGATACGGTCACCGCCATGAGTCAGGTATTCCAGGAACGGCACATCGAGGTGGAGGTGAGGACCCCGGATCGGGTGAGCGTGGTTTCGGCCGACGTCGACAGGATTATCCAGGTCATGCTCAACCTGCTGTCCAACGCGGTGAAATTCTGCGAGCCGGGCAAAGGCCGCATCGCGATCGTGCTCTCGGAGCAGGCGGGAGGCCTGCGCGTCGATGTCCGCGACAACGGGCCGGGCATTGACCCGGAGGACCAGGCGGTCATTTTCGACAAGTTCCGCCAGGTAGGCGATACGCTCACCGACAAGCCGCACGGCAGCGGGCTCGGACTGCATATCAGCGGCAAGATCGTCGAGCATTTCGGCGGCCGGCTCTGGGTCGAAAGCAGCCGAGGCCGCGGTGCGTGCTTCTCTTTCACGTTGCCGACAGGAGCAGGCCTGTGAGGAAGAAGATCCTGGTCGCCGACGACGAGCCGAACATCGTCGTCGCGCTCGAGTACCTTCTGCAGCGCGCCGGTTACGAAGTGCACATCGCGCGCGACGGCGATGAGGCCCTCAGGCAGGTCGAGGCCCACGTCCCCGACCTGGTATTGCTTGACGTCATGATGCCGCTGCGCAGCGGTTACGAAGTATCCAGGTGCATCCGGGAGCGAAGCGACTGGAGGCATATCAAGATCGTCATGCTCTCGGCGAAAGGGCGTGATGCCGAGGTCAACAAGGGCATGGAGGCCGGCGCGGACCTCTACGTCACCAAGCCGTTCTCTACCCGGGAACTGGTCGAAAAGATCAACGGGCTGCTGGCGTCTTAGGGCGTCTTGTGCGGTGCAACGAAAATGCGCGTGTAAGCTTTGCGTAAGCACGGGCAAGGATATTCGGTGCGCTGTAGACTTCGGCAGCGGTAATAGATCACACAATCGGACAGGGGAGGCAGTGATGGCTCAGGCCAAGGGTAAGGCAGGGATACTCGAAGAGGAGTCGATCAAGAGCGTCGGCACCGAAGAGCGAAAGGTTATCTTCGCCTCTTCGCTCGGCACGGTTTTCGAGTGGTACGACTTCTATCTGTACGCGACTCTGGCCCCGTTTTTTGCCGCGTTGTTCTTCCCGTCCGGAAACGAGACCGCGGCGCTGATGTCTGCCTTCGCGACGTACGCCGCCGGCTTTCTGGTGCGCCCGTTCGGCGCCATCGTGTTTGGACGGATCGGCGACCTGGTCGGGCGGAAATACACCTTCCTCGTAACGATCGTCTTCATGGGGGCGGCAACCTTTCTCGTCGGTCTGCTGCCGACCTACCAGACAATCGGTTGGTGGGCGCCGGTTCTGCTCGTGACGCTGCGGCTGGTGCAGGGGCTGGCGCTGGGCGGCGAGTACGGCGGAGCAGCCACCTACGTCGCGGAGCACGCGCCGCATGAGCGGCGCGGCTACGACACGTCGTGGATCCAGACCACGGCGACGCTGGGCTTCTTCCTTGCACTGGCCGTGATCGGGGCCAGCCGCATCTGGTTGGACGCCAAGGTGTTTGCGGAGTGGGGCTGGAGAATTCCGTTCTGGCTCTCGCTGGTCCTGCTCGCCTTTTCGATCTACATCCGGCTCAAGCTGCACGAGTCGCCCATATTCCAGAAAATGAAGGCGGAGGGCAAAGGTTCGAAATCGCCGTTGACCGACAGCTTCTTCAAGTACCCGAACAACAAGTTCGTGCTGCTGGCGCTGCTCGGCGCGACTGCCGGGCAGGGCGTGGTCTGGTACACGGGGCAGTTCTACGCCCTGTTCTTCCTGACCATCACGCTGAAGCTCGATTACGTGTCGACCTACACGCTGATCGGGCTTTCTCTGCTGATCGGCACCCCGTTCTTCATCGTCTTCGGCTGGCTCTCGGACAAGATCGGGCGCTTGAAGATCATCCTGGCGGGCTGCCTGATCGCGGCGGTGACCTACTTCCCGCTGTTCCAGGGTCTCACGCACTACGTCAATCCGGCGCTGGAGCAGTATTCGCAGAAAAATCAGATCACCGTCGCGGCGACCGAATGTCAGTTCCACCTCTTCGTCGGCCCGTGGAGCAAGTTCTCCGATTGTGACCGTGCCAAGGACTTCCTGACCAAGCAGGGCCTGTCCTTCAAGTCGGTGCCGGCCGAGCCTGGCAAGTCGGTGGTCGTCACCATCGGCGCGTCCAAGGTCGAGGGCTGGGACCAGAAGAAGATTGAGGCCGCGCTGAAGGAAACCGGTTACGTGGCGGGTGCGGCGGACAAGACCAAGGTCAATTGGGTGATGACGGAATTGATCCTCGTCATCATGGTGATCTATGTGACCATGGTGTATGGACCGATCGCGGCATTCCTCGTCGAACTCTTTCCGACCCAGATCCGTTACACGTCGATGTCGCTGCCGTACCACATCGGGAACGGGTGGTTCGGCGGCATGCTGCCGCTGACCGCTACGGCGATGGTTGCGGCGACCGGCGATATTTACTACGGGCTGTGGTACCCGATCGTGGTTTCGGTCATGACTTTGATCATCGGCTCGATCTTTCTTACCGAGACCAAGGATAGGGACATCCGCACCTACGATCACAGCATGCTGCCCTGAGCGCGGAGCAAATCGCGGTCAACAGCCCGCCTTCAAGGCGGGCTTTTTTTTGGTGCGCCCGGCACGGGCGCACTCTTGTGGGTGTAAGTCCCACCGTAAGTTGATCACAGCGAACGGAGCGAAGCGCAACTGCATGAGGGTGACTGAGTGT